>JADJPW010000001.1:0-600000 GCA_016713035.1 Verrucomicrobiaceae bacterium | reverse complement strand
GATTGCCACCGACGCCCATCGTGCCGACCAGCGTGCGCTCATCGCAGCGCAGGTCGCCGTCCTTGTCAGCGCAAAACCACAGATTCGGCGGCTCTTGCAGCAAGATGCCGCCTTTCACGAAGGCGAAGCTGCGGGGCATGACGAGCTTGTCGAGGAAGACGGTGCTCTTGTCGGCCTTGCCGTCGCCGTTTTCATCCGTGAGCACGACAACGCGGCAGATCGGATCGCCTTCGCCGCTGCCCTGCACATCACGCATGTAGCCCTGATACTCGACGACCCAGATGCGCCCCTCAGGATCGAACTCGAAGAAGATCGGGCACTGCACCATCGGCTCGCAGGCGACGAGTTCTGCGCGATAACCGGGTGCGAGCTTGAAGGTCTTTGCCTCATCCTCTGGCGAAAGCACCGGTGCGGGCGGGACCTTGATGCGTTTTAGCAATTCTTCACCCTTTTCCCAATCCGCCCAGCCCGTGAGAGCCGATGCGGGTCTCGCACGCGGACGATCTGTGGGGATGCTGCCGGTTTGAGGAAAGGCTTGGCAGGAAAGCAGGAGCAGGAAGGCTAGACGCGTGAACATGAGGCTACTACGCCGACTGAGGCGTTAGATTTACGCGCTCGGTGCTCACAGTTTAGGAGTGCCGGAGGTGCGACTTCAGCGGTGATCTGGGGCGCTGATCACGCCAGCGTAGCACCCACACGCTTCAGCATGGCTTCGAGCATGCGGCCGTATTTGATGTAGCTGTCGTATTGCTCTTTGGCTTTTTGCTCGGGGCTGAGATTATCGGCGGCACCGGCTCCGTGGAAGACCACGGCCACGTGGGGCTCGATGCTGATGTAGCCTTTGTAGCCGGTCTCCACCAGGTCACGCATGATGCGCTCGGTTTGGCCTTCGCCTTCGCCGGGGAAGGTATAGGTGGCATCATTCTTCGCGACATCCCAGATGCCGTCTTTGACGTGAACGTGGGCCATGTGGGGCTTGATGGCTTGGTACATCGCCCAGGCGTCCTGCTTGTGGCCGGGACGGTCGCGGTCGTCGATGAAGACGGGATTGCCGGTGTCAAAGACCCATTTCATGCCCGGCACGGCCTCTGCCATGCGCTGCACATACGTCGGGCTCATGCCGCCCCAGTTCATGCAGTTCTCATGCACCACGGTCAGGCCAGCATCGGCGAAGCGTTTATTGATTTCGGTCATGCGGCGGATGCGCTCGGGGGCGAACTGCTCTGCATCGTCCTTGCCGTCGGTTTTGCACACGGCGTAGCTCATCACGCGGATGAGCTTGGCTCCCAGGCGCTGCATGCGCGGGATAGCGCGGCTGATTTCAGCCTCAGTGATGGAGAAGTCATCGGTGATCTTTTTGGCCCAGTTGCCGATCAGCGAGCCGAAGCCGCTGATTTTCATGCCCTTCTGCTCCAAGTGAACCACCACCTTGTCGAACACGGCGTCCGGGATCTCATGCAGGTTGCCCTTCACGCCATCGAACTCCACCGCGCGGGATTCGATGCTGTCCCAGCCAAGTTCCTGGTGGGCCTGGATTTGCACGTCGAGCGACGCGCCTGCTTCATCTGCGATTCCGGTGAGTTTGATCATGGTTGGAGTGGGGAAAAAGTGAGCCGAAGTGATGCTGCGCTAGCGCAGTGGCGCAAGCGGCGGTTTGAAGATCAAATCGAGAATTTCCGGCGTAAAGAGGCTCTATGCCATCTCCCACGACTGAAATCCGCCTCGCCATGCTCGGCATGATCGAGGGCAATGGTCACCCGTACTCATGGAGCGGCATCATCAATGGCTACGACCCCGCTGCGATGGCCCAGTGCCCCTACGCGGGCATCCCCGTGTATATGGGCAAGCAGCCGCTCGAATCCGTGCGCATCCCTGGAGCCCGCGTGACGCACATCTGGTGCGATGATCCTGCGGATGCTCCGAAAGTGGCCGCCGCCAGCCTGATCAAGCATGTGGTGGCAAAGCCGGAAGACGTCATCGGCCAGGTGGATGCGGCAGTGATCGCGACGGATGATGGCACGGATCATGTGCGCCGCGCACGGCCCTTCATCGAGGCGGGGCTGCCCGTCTTCATCGACAAACCGATGGCCACCACGCTGCCCGAGCTGCGCCAGTTCATCGAATGGCATCGCGCCGGGAAAATCATCCTCTCCACCAGTGGCATGCGCTATGCGCCGGAGATGCGGGCGGACTTTTTGCACCTGGGGGAGCTGCGCTGGATCACCAGCTTCACCTGCAAGACCTGGGAGCGCTACGGCATCCATGCGCTGGAGGCCGTGGAGCCACTGCTGGGCCCAGGATTCCTCACTGTGCAGGCCCACAGCGATGCAGGCGGCGATGTGATGCACCTCACGCATCGCAGCGGCGTGCGAGTCACCATCGGTGCCCTGCATGATGCGTATGGCAGCTTTGGCGCCGTGCATCTCTACGGCACGCAGGGCGACCTGCCGCTGAAGCTCACGGATACCTACCACGCCTTCCGGGGGCAGCTCGTGGCCTTCATCGACATGCTGCGCACCGGCGAGCGACCACTGCCCTTTGATGAAACAGTCGAGCTCATGCTCGTCATCATCGCGGGCATTCGCAGCCGCGAGCAGGGCGGCGCAGTGATTTCGCTCTCCGACATTCTTTCTCTACTATGAAACGCATCCTCTCCCTCCTACCCGCCCTCTTTCCGCTGCTGGCATCTGCCGCAGCACCACTGGATCTCGGCTCACGCTGGGAGCTCATGGTGGATGAATACCTCGTGGCGGAGAAAAATGGCGTCGCCCTGAAGCTGCATGAGCCCGTCCGTCGAGAGATCGTGCTCACCACCGATCAACCGTGGGAGGGGCCCACTTGCGGCTACTTCTCCGTCATCCAGGATGGCAAAAAAGTGCGTCTTTATTACCGAGGCTCCGCTGGCGGCAGTGATCACAGCGATGCGCAGGTCACCTGCATGGTGGAGAGCGAGGACGGCATCCATTTCACACGGCCAAAGCTCGGCCTGATCGAGGCTGGCGGCACCAAGGACAACAATGTCATCTGGCGCGGCGTCGAATCGCATAACTTCGCACCGTTTTTGGATGCCAATCCCAACGCGAAGCCCGCAGAGCGCTACAAGGCGCTCGGTGGCGTGAAGCAGCCCGGCAAAAACTGGCACCAGGGCGAGACCCCCGGCGGCCTCTACGCCTTTGCATCGCCCGATGGCATCCATTGGAAAAAGATGCAGGACACGCCCGTCATCACCAAGGGGGCCTTCGACTCGCAGAACCTCGCCTTCTGGGACAGCACGCGGAGCCGCTACGCCAGCTACAGCCGCATCTTCAGCAATAAAGTCCGCGCCATCCAGAGCAGCACCTCGGGCGACTTTTTGAGCTGGAGCGATGGCGTGCCGCACCGCTATGCCGATGGCGTGCCTGCGGAGCACTTTTACACCAGTGCCACCGTCGCGTGCCCCACCGCACCGCATCTCTTCCTGTCCTTTCCGAAGCGCTTCGCCACCACGCGTGAAAAGGTCAAAGGCCACATCGGCGGCAAAGGCGTGAGCGATGCCGTCTTCATGAGTAGCCGCGATGGCGTGATGTGGGACCGCCCCTTTCTGGAGGCCTGGGTGCGTCCAGGCCCAGATCAGCAAAACTGGACTGAGCGCAGCAACATGACCGCCTGCGGCATCTACGCATCCAGTGATACCGAGTGGTCGCTCTACATCAGTGAGCACTACCGCCATCCAGATCACCGCATCCGGCGGCTCACCGTGCGGAAGCAGGGCTTTGCCTCCATGCACGCCGATGCCAAAGGCGGCAGCTTCACCACCCATCCGCTCCGTTTCCGTGGGACAAAACTCCTGCTGAACTCCGCCACCTCCGCCACCGGCCTCATCCAGATCGACGTGCTGGACGAAAGCGGCACCGTCCTCGCCAAGTCCGCCGAAATCTACGGCGATGAGTTCCAAGCCAGCGTCCTCGATGTCACCGCACTGGCAGGCAAGACCATCCAGCTCCGCGTGCAGATGAAGGACGCCGATCTGTATGCGCTGCGCTTCGCGGAGTGAAAGAGGCTGCCCGCACCGCCTAGCGGCCAAGCACGGCCTGGTTGCGGCTGACCGAAGGGAGACCGACAGCCCTCAGGTTGCCCGTAGGGCAAGCAAAGCGCCGTCAAAGCCGCATACCGGGTGGTATGGGAGGGCTGATAGGCGCAATCCTGTCATCTCCACCCAATTCGCCTTTGGTTGGGGTGCCGGTGTTGCTCGCTGTCATTTTGGCGATGAAGTCATAATCGTGGGCAGTCGAGAGAAGGGGAAAGTCAAGTCGCTGCATGTTCCGGGATGCACGCTGGATTAGGCGTTGAAAGCTGCTGACCACAATCATACCGGCAGCATCACACGCATCGTCGTATGCGCGATCTCCGAAGGCATCAGAGGCATAAACGGCCTGCAATCTCTCCATCCCTGTCAGAATGAGTGGTGCACTGTCCTCAGACTGCCAATCGGATAGCCAGTCGAAATCCTCGTGTCCACCGTATGTGGTGTAGGCGAATAGGTCACAATACCAGCAGTCAGTGTTGATGTCGAAGCCGTTGGTCTCGGTGTAAATAGCACGAACGGGAAACAAAGCCGACTGTGAAACGATAAACTGATCGAAGTGAAAGGCCACCGCCAGAGGGTCATTGGTAAAATCCAACTCCAACGCGACATGAAAAGGTGAAGGGTCTAGCGATGCCAATCTCGAGGCAAATACATCAATACAACCATCGATGTCCCCACGCCTGAGGAGGTCGGCTGTCTCAGCTTGGAGAGTGAAGAGGAGTTTGGACATTGGTCAACGAATCTTGGGCGAACGTCGTTTAGTCACAATCAATTGTGGGCGAATCTGATTCGTGCACCGCTTTCTGTGGACGAACCGGTCCGAGACTAGCCATCTGCTTTCCCTTTGGCAAGCAACGGCTTCTCCATTGCATGCGGCATGCGAGCTCTTCCTCCTCACTCACATTTCTAGACTCACCCGCTCAGATGCAGAAGGGACAACATCTCCCACCCGCATCACACGGCGGCTGAGATGGATGTCAGCGGATTTGATCCATTCCCGCGAACGAGTTCCTCCATGAGGGAAATAAAGCCATTGATGTTCTTCCCGGCGGTGACTTCCGAATGCTCTCCTTGGTCGCTTTTGCCGATGGCGGCTCCAACCAGGTGCAGATGCAGGATTTGATCAACAAGGTGGATGAGCTGATCCATGCGCTGCAGCGGTAGTGAGAGCGCGGTTACCCGTTGGGAAAGCGAAGCTCCGTCAAAGCCGCGTGCTGTGCGAGGGGTTACAGGCGCAATCCTGTCACCTCCACCCGATTCTACATCTTCTGTATTTGAAAGTCAGCGGAGCCTTGACCGTCTTCCCTAAAAGTCATAATGAACTGCTTCTGGGCTCCTTCTGGATCATACACCCACATCTCTCTCCAAGCCTTCCTGCCCGGCTGCCCAACGGGCTGCTGGATCACGAACTTGATCACACGCTTGTTCCCACCCGCAATCTTCCGAATCGCCAAGGATGCATCCTGTGCTAGTGCCGGGTTCGCCAGAGTTCCTTCCTGCGCAACCCCGGGACGAACGGAAGACAACGGAGGAAGCTCACCCGTTGTGGAGCAGTTCGAAATGAGAATGACGCCGATAAGCGATAACGATGCAGTTAGGATTGTCTTCATTTTTGTGTAGAACGTCGTTTAGTCACAATAAATTTTGGGCGAATCCGATTCGTTCACCGTTTTCAGTGGACGAACCGGTCCGAGACTAGCCATCCGCTCTCCCTTTGGCAAGCAACGGGGCAAGCAACGGCTTCTTCATCGCATGCGGCATGCGAGTTCTTCCTCCTCACGCACATTTACTCACCCGCTCAGATGCAGAAGGGACAACAGCGGTTCGGCAATGACGAAGTCATTATTTCCGGGCTGCCGCCATCGCAATGTGGCCCGCGAAGCTGGAAACAAAGGTGGTCAGGCTCGTCATGTCGTCATGGCAGGTGAAGCGCCCGTCTTTGACGGCAGACCGAGGTGTCGCCAGGACTGTGGCGGAGGTGTAGAGCTGCTCATGCATCAGCTTTTTGCAAAGCAGGTGGTAACGGTCGAGATACGAGGCGTTTTGAAACTCAGGAAACACCGGAAAATGGGGCGAGTGATCGCGAACAGGCGCTCTCGAGGCTTCTGCATCCTCCACCAGCATCAGCCAGCCTAAGAACGGACGTGGCACGTCCCCGAAGGCACGCTCACGGTAGGCGGTCCAAAAATCATGGGCCGTGCCAATGGCTTCCTCGGCCCGATTATTGCAGTTGTTCCCGAACGACGGCCCCACCTGGGATTTGAACTCCAGCGCCGCCACCAGTGTGCCGCGATCCATGACGATCATGTCCCACAGCTTCGTCGGACGGAAAAAACCCGGGAGAGTGAGCGCCCGGCGGCTGAGATGGATGTCAGCGGATTTGAGTCCATTCCCGCGAACGAGCTCCTCCATGAGGGAAATAAAGCCATTCATGTTCTTCCCTGCGGTGACAGCAGAACGCTCTCCTTGGTCGCTTTTACCGCCGGCGGCCTGTTTGAGCTTGGCTTCATGACGTCCGCTCCAGAAGCCTTTGATGGCTTTGCTGACTTTGGTCGTGTGGTTTGCGAGAAAAAGGGCCATGTCAGGATTGCAGGTGTGGGAGGTCTTCAGCGGTCAGATCGTAGATTTTTGCCAGGAGCGGCTCGACAGGCTGTTTGTCATCGCAGAGCTTTGACTGCAACGAAGCTGCGATCTTATTCCAATGAGGGAGACGTATGCGGCGCAGATACTGGGCTTGGAAACGCAGGCAGCCACCGCGCATCTTGGTCGAGTATGCGCGAACGAAAAGACGAGCGATGCCGGACTGCAAGATCCTCTGCAATGCCTCCAGTGGCCAGTGTTTGCTGGTGATAAAGTAGAGGTTGTGGTGAGGATAGAGTTGTCCTTTCTCCAGAACGATGTTCGCCTCGCCTTTGATGTCTGGCACGAGCAGCTTGGGTATGGCACTGAGTGACGGCGTGATACGGTCGATGGTGCGATACCACGATCCGTTCGCTTTTTGGGCGCAGTGACGCTTCTGCAAGGCTTCGCGGTGGCGGTTTATATGGCGGGCAAAACGCGGGTAGGCCGAAAAGTCCGCCAGCCTGCCGTCTTCCTCGAAGGGGTTCACCACGCCGAGACCTTTCCACTGAACCTCGCCGGTGAGAATATCCTTCGTCGTCACCAACGGCAGTTTTCGTTCTTCCTCGACATCCAGTTCATCATACGGCGCGATGAATACCTTATCCGCACCGGTGGCCACGCCGATCCCGACACTGCATCCGGCTTCTTCCAGAGTTGGAAATGTGGCTTCAAGCCTGCGCACGAGCTCAAGAGACGGTTGGGCATCGGATTCCAGCAGCCAGGGTTCGTCTCCCTGCGGGCTGGTGGCCAGCATGCTCACGGTGCCGTTGTAGTTGGTCACAGGCCCTGTGAATAGTTGATGAAGCTGGCGCAGAGACTCGCTCGAAACTTCTGGCCGATGAGCCAGCAAAGGCTTTTCGTCAGACTTTCCACGCCGAATCACTGTGATGGCTGGATACGCGGTCACTTCAGACTGAAATGCGTCAGTGCCTACCATGTCCACATAATAGCGTAGCGAATAGCCGGATGAAATGAGGGCGCGAAGCGGCCTGCCGTAGCGATTCTTCATCCATCGGTCGGAGCAGATAAAGCACATCTGCCCTTCATCATTCAGAAGGCTCAGCGACTTTTCGATGAACGGCACATAGAGATCGGCACGGTCATACAGCGTCATGTAGCGCAGCCGGTATTCAGCGAGCAGATCTGCGGGAATGAGCTCTTGGCGGACATAGGGCGGATTGCCAATCACAAAGTCGAAAGCTTCGCGATCAGGCTCCAAGAGGAAATCATCGTTCTTCAACCATGCCTCCAGCAGCATCGAAATCGTTGCCGCAGGCACTTGGTGGTCTTGGAGCAGCTTTGAAAGCGTCTCACGGGTTTGTTGAAAGGTGTCGGTATGCAGTTCCACCGCACGGATAGCCGGGGCCAGCTTGTCTGCGGCGATCTTGGCGGTTTGAGCAACTTGGAGCAGCCTTTCGACTGCTCTCAGAAGAAACTCGCCACCTCCGAAAGAAGGCTCCAGCAGCCTGAGTTGCCACAAAGGCCTGTCAGGAGTGTATCCGACGAGATCCAACATGAAATCGACAACCTCAGGACGCGTGAAAATGGCTCCTCGTTCCTCGGATGGTGCCATTTTCATCTTCAGCAATGCATCGCCGACAAGCTCTTCGGCCGGGAAGAGTTCGGTGCTGCTGGAGAAGGAATGTCGGCTTTGGATGACCATGGACGATGGCATCCTTTTACAGGCAGGTCACCAGTTCAACAAGCGTTGCCTATCGTCCCCCTCATCGGGGCCGAGTTCCGTTGGTACTCATTTCCACCATCGCAAAACGCACGCAGGATGCCCGGGCGCAAGCGGTGGTGGTTCAATGTGAGCACCCTGAGCCGAAATGCCGATGGCGGCTACAACCAGGCGCAGATGCAGGATTTGATCAATAAGGAGGATGAGCTGATCCATGCGCTGATCCATGTGCTGCGGCGGTAGTGAGAGCGATCAGCGCTTCACCACGGCTTGGACGATGTGGGGATCTTTTTCGGGGTCGAGCCAGGTGATGACGCGCTCGATGTCACGCTCGGACATGGCGGTGCAGCCTGCGGTGGGGATGTCTTGGCCGAGCCAGATGTGTACGAAGATGCAGGAGCCTGCGCCGGGGATGTTGTTGGGATTGTGGCCGACGACGATGCCCCAGTTGTAGTGCCCGCGGTAGTCGGACATCAGCTCGGCATCGCCCCAGTCCATCTGCACGTCCCGGAAGTCCACGATCTGGTTGTAGTAGCGGCTTTTCGGGTCGTCGATGCCCATCATGTGGGAGGTGCAGCGGATGTAGGGCATGCGAACGATGCGCTGTTTTTGCGTGGCTCCAAAGACGGCGGGTAGTTTAAAAACTCCGGCGGGGGTGCAGCCGTCGCCTTCTTTTTTCCGCCGCCAGCCACTGGGGAGTCTGCTGGGGTGCAGGCCGGTGCCCCAGGCCATGCCTTTGCGCCCGATTTTGACGGGGATGGCGGGTTGCACGGGCTGCCAGCCTTTGCGCGGCACACGCTCGAGCATCCAGAGCTGCGCGGAGGTGGTCTTTTGGCTGCTAGCGACGGTGTAGAGCACTTGCTTGCACTTTTTCGGCAGGGCAGCGGCGAAGGACTCGGGCAGGGGCGGTGGTGACTCGGCGGCGGACATGACGGTGAAGAGTGAGAGAGCTGCGAGAGTGGCCAAGACGCCCCATCGGAGCGGTGATCGGCTTTTCGTGTGCATGCGCTGGATGAAACACGCTGGCTCCTCTCTGCGCAAGCCTGCCTTCTCGTGGCTAGACCGGTTTCTCAAAATGCCTGTCCGATTCCCGGCGGCGGGGCAGCCTCGTTGGCGGCGTCATTCCCTCGTCAGCTATTGTTCCAATAGCCTCCTCGCTCTTTCCTTGCCACTGAGGCCGCCGCGCTCGCCGTTCATTTCAGACATTCATTTTGAGAATCGGTCTAAAGGCGCGGGTGCAGGGAACTTAAGTCCGAGTTTCTTTGAGCCGCCGTATCCTCCCGAAGAACTTGAATTTTTATCCACCGATTTCTCAGATGACGCAGATGGGCTTCCATCTGTGAAATCTGCGCAATCTGTGGATACACTCAAAAGTTACTCTCCGTCCCACAATCAAGCGGCCTTGGGTTCCGGTGCTCTGTGGTGAATCCCTTGGGCCTACCACAGGGCACAGAGGAACACAGAGTTTTTGCAACGGCATCAAGTGCCTACCTTTCCCCATGCACCTCGCAGCGGAGGCTGGGGCATGTCTGGGGGCTCTCAACTGCGGGCGATGCGCTGCTGGAGGAGGACTTCGAGGAAGAGGAGGGCGAGGAGGGCAATGAGGAGGGGCTGCCAGAGCTCGCTGCCGTGGCGGCGGGTGCGGTCGAGGGCCTGGTAGGCTGGGAGGGAGTCGGCGAAGGCGGCTTCGTGCCGTGTGGCGATTTTTTGGATGTCTTCGCTGGCGAGCGGCTGGAGGTCGCTTTCGCTGTTGTCGGTGTTGAAGGCGAGGAAGGTGATTTTTTCGGTGCCGAGCTGCTGGAGCTGGAAAATGCCGGGTTGGGCGATGGGCGGGCTTTGGATGAAGACTTGGTCGCCCTGCTGCTGACTCTTTAAGGTCTGTGTTTGGCCGGTGGGATCGCGCAGGGTGTATTCGGAGCCGAGTTGAGCTTTTTCGAGGTTCACGCGGATGGTGCTGCCGACGAGCTGCCATGCGGGGGCGCTGCCTTCGGTGGCGAGGTAAGTGGTGAGGCGCTGCATGAGGGGGACGAAGAAGGGCTGGAGCGGCAGATTGCTCCATTCGGCATTGGCGGTGGTGGCGGCGGCGATGACGCGGCCCTGGCCGAGTTTTTTCTCGATGAGCAGGGGAGCGTTGCGGTCGAGATTGAGGATGCGCTGGGTTTGCTGCTGGGCATCGCTGTTGGCGGCGAATTCGAACCAGTGGCGGAATTCGGCATCTTGGAGGCGGCCGCCGCGTGTGTCATTGAAGTAGAGGACGCTGGGGTGGGTGAGGCGCTGCATGAGCAGGTGTGCGGGGGCGTCTGCGGCCTCGGCGCGGGCTTGGCCGGTGATGGCGGCGGGGAGGAGGCCTGTGCCGTTTTTAAAGAGCTCGCGATTGTACCAGGTGATGTCGCAGTCTGGTCCGGCGAAGATGAGGAGTCCGCCGCCGCCGTTCACGAATTGCGTGAGGTCGGTGAGGGAGCGGCCTTGGAGTTTATCGACGTTGGCGAGGATGATGACTTCGGTTTGCTTGAAGTCGTCTGGGCGGAGACGGCGTGCATCGACTGTGCGGGTGCGGATGAGGTCTTTGAGCGAATTGGCAGCTGCGGTGTGCGGGGTGAGGGCGAGCGCGAGGAAGTCGGTGGCACCTTCGAGCGGGACGCTGCTGGGCTTGCCATCGATGAGCAGGACGTTGAGCTGATTGCGCACTTGGACGATGCTGTGGAAGGCGTTGTCGTCGCTGAAGCTGTCGCCTTCGAGCCGGACGGAGAGGGCGTGGTCGCCGACTTTGTCAAAGGCGTGGGTGAAGGAGAGTACGGCCTCGCCTTCGGGGGCGAGGGAGACGCGGGCGGTGCGTAGGCGTGCGCCATCGGCCTCCAGATGGACGGGGATGTCCTGCCAGGGGCGTTTGCCGTGGTTTTTGATGCGGACGCGGAGGCCGATGGGCTGTGTCTCGGCGGCGACGAGGGCGGAGAGGTCGGCGCTGGCGATGCTGAGATTCTCCGCGAGGTCACTGCCGATGCGGTAGAAGGTGATTTGTGGCCGTGGCTCCTGCTTGGAGAGATTTTCCAATGCGGGGAGTGCGGCGCCGTCGGCGATGGCTTTCCAGTCGGCGGATTGGAAGTCGGAGACGATGACGACCTCGCGTGCGGCAGTGGGGGCATCTTTTAAGGCGGAGGTGGCGGCCTGGAAGGCGTCATTGGCAGAGACGGGGCCGGACATGGAGGGCACGTCGCTGAGTTTCTTTGGCAGAATATCGAGCGCGGTGGTGGGCTGATCGAGCAGTCGGCGCGGGGTGCCGCCGGTGAGCACGACTTGAGCGGCGGAGCCGCTGGGCAGTGCCTCGGTGATCTGCTGGAGGTCTGCGCGGGCGGCATCTGCCACGGTGGCGCTGGGTGTGGCAGATTTCTCCGCCGGTGCACGCATGGAGAAGGAGTCATCGAGCATGACGATGAGCGATGAACTGCCGAGCCCGAGGCTGCGCAGCGCCGTGAGCACGGGGCGGGCGAGGCAGAGCGCGAGGATGATGGGGATGCAGACGCGGGTGAGGAGCAGGAGGAGCTGCTCGATTTTCATTTTGCGCTTCCGCTGGCGGATGACCTCGTGCAGCAGGTGCATGGCCCCCCAGCGCACGGTGACGACCTTCCGCTTATTGAGAAGGTGAATGAGTAGGGGGATGAGAAAGGCGGCAGCTCCGGCGAGGAGGGCGATATTGAGGAACGTCATGGGCGCTGGGCGATGCGGAGCGTCGAGGGACTAGTGGGCAAAAACGGGGCGTGAGGGACAATGCAAGGTGCCTCAGGCAGATGGCGTGCGGTGTATGCCACGGCCATCTGGTGCGGCAAAGGGAGAAACGCCACTTTTGCAGCCTTCCTTCGCCGGGATGTCATCACGGGAGGTGCAGGATGCCTGCGCCGACGGCGGTGGCGGGTGCTCCGGTGGGGCGTGCATTGCGGGTGATGATCTGGGAGATGTTCTGCGCCTGGTATCCACGCCCTAGGAGGTAGGCCACTGCTCCGCTGGTCAATGCGGCGGACTGGGAGGTGCCACTGCCGATGACGATGCGCTGATCCGTGTAGGCTGAGATGATGCCGACACCCGGTGCGGCCACGCTGAGCCCCTGACCGGAGTTTGAGAACCAGGCCTGCCGTCCTGCGGCATCCACCGCAGCGACGCTGATGACGCCGGGGATACCTGCGGGGTAGGAGAGCATGTTTTGCTGCTCATTGCCTGCGGCGGCGATGACGACCACGCCCTGAGAAAGGGCGTATTGCACGGCGTTTTCCAGCACAGGGCTGCTCTGGGAGGACCCGAGGCTGATATTGATGACTTTGGCTCCATCTTGCACGGCGCGGACGATGCCGCTGGAGAGCAGGGCGGTGTTGCTGCTGCCTTTGGCGTCTGTGACACGGATGTCGATCAAATCAGCGGCGGGAGATACGCCTGCGGCGGTGCCATCACGTCCGGCGATGAGTGAGGCCATCGCTGTGCCATGCCCGTGCGGGGCAGAACCATCACCGACGAGGTCGATGTGGCTTTTCACCGCTCCATTGAGCGCGGGATGATCTGTGATGCCGCTATCGAGCACGGCGACGGTGATGCCTTTGCCCCAGCCGCTGCGATTCGCCGCTGCGCCGATGAGATCGAGCCCCTGGGAGAGGAATTTCGTGTCGCCACCGGCATTGGAGCCGTCTTTTTGCGGCTGTGCAGCGGGTAAGCCGGGGATGCGTGTGACCCAATTCGGCCCAGCGTGAGCGAGCTCTTCTGCGTGATCGCGTACATCGGCCAGGAGCCCCGCGAGGTCGCGGTAGCGCACCCGAGCCGTGAGCAAGGTGGGATCGATCCCGATGATCTCCAGCCCCTGAGCCGCCGCACGGGCACGAAAGGCCGCGAGCGCTGCTTGATTGCGAAAAGTCAGCAAAGCCTCACCCGGCACCGCATGCGGATGTGCGAGTGCCTGGGCGAGATCCTTAGCCGGATCGACGGGAGCTGCCGTGACAGTTTGGAGTCGGTCCGTATTCAAAGCGCCACTCGGCGGCGGAGTGGAGGCACGCGCGGCTTTTTTCGGTGCCGACCGGGCCTCTGTGACGGCGGGAGTAGGCAAATCGCTGGAGCCCAGCATCTCTCGAAACAGCCACCCAAGCGCTAGAACCATCAAAGCGATGGCGCAGGCAAAAAGAAAGGTGACAACACGGCGAGGCATGATGCCGCAAAACTACGGGGGAAATGCATCCATGGTCAAGGCTCGATACGTCGAGCACATCACAGCTTTGGCCAAAAAGCGGGCTGGATGACGGAGTCGGGGATGCTGGGACGCTCACGCAGCCAGCGCAGGGCTAGCTCGCGGTGGGACTCTGCCTCATGGGCGAGAGCGGCGCTGGAGCGTGCCTGGGCGGCGTTTTCTGCACCGAGGAGGATGATCGCCTCATCAAGCGTGGCTCCATAGGCCAGGGCGAGCGTGGCTGGCGTGATGGCATGTCGGTGGCAAAAATCATGCAGCGCACGCAGCGCCATCTCGGCCCCAGGGATGCGCTGGGAGCGCTCATGGTCCGGTGGCAGAAAAAACAGGCCTTGGAGGAAAATGGAGCGCACAAACACCGTCACGCCGCGCTCGCGGGCGAGTCGCAGCACGCCTGCGTCTGCATGCGTGTTGTCAAAGAGGTTACTCTGGATCTGTAGGCAGCGCATACCGGCCTGGATGCCGCGAAGGGCGATCTGCGGTGTGTAGCAGGAGATGCCGACGCTTTGCACGCCATCTGTGGCGGTTAGCGCCGCGAAGTCAGCAAAGCGCGGATGATCAATGTCTTTCTCTTGATGCAGCAAAACGGCCTCCACCTGGTCGCGACGCAGTTTTTCGAGCGCGGAGGCTAATTGCGTCTGCGGAGTGATTTTTTCATCCAGCACGAATTTTGTCGCGATGCACGGTGCAGGGCCGCTCCAGGCCTGGGGGAGCAGTTTTCCGATCACGGACTCGCTTTGGCCATACGCAGCGGCGGTATCGAGCCAGCGCATGCCGCTCTCACAGGCCGCACGTAGGATGTCTGCCGCGGCGGACTCATCAGGCATGCCCGCTGTATTGGCGATGCCATACGGCATGCCGAGCTGCACGGTGCCGAGAGCGAGCTGCATCGGAGTTTGGGGCCAATAGATACGACTTAGTGCTTCACATCCACATTGGAGGACAGCTCCTTCGGCGGCCAGAAGGCAATGGCGAGCAGCACCGAGGCCGCTAGCGCAAGTCCGGTAGGCCACAGGAAGAGCTCGCGGTAGTTCACGCTGCCGTCAGCGGCAGTGAGCTTTGCCTGAAGCGGGATGAAGAACCACTTCGCCGCGAAATCGCCGACACCGAGCACCAGCAGATTAAAGAGCCCCTGGGCACTGGTGCGCACGTCTTTCGGGAAGGCCGCGTCGATGAAAATGTACAGCGTGGCAAAGAAGAACGCATAGCAAATGCCATGCAGCACCTGCACGGCGATGATCATGAGCTGATTCTGCGGCATGAAGGCAAAGATGGCGAAGCGTGCCGCATGGCCCAGGATACCGAGCGTCATCGTCGTCTTCCAGCCCAGGCGTGCCAGCACACCACCTAGCACGGCCATGGTCAGAATCTCGGCGATCTGGCCGATGCTCATCACCGGCATGATCCACTCCGGCTTGATACCGACCACGCTGCTACCGAGGAAGCCACCTGCCATGAGGAAGTAGCCATTATGAATGGTGGAGTCGATGAAGGTGACGATGAACAGCACGAGCAAGAAGGGCTTGCCCAAGTAGCTAGCCGCACTCAGCCAGGCAAAGCGGCCACTGCCTTCTGCCGCAGGCTTTGGCGGTGTGTGTGGCAGCCCCAGGCTAAAGAAAGCGAGCACCAGCGAGGACACGCCCGAGACGAGGAAAATATTCCGACTGGCCGCGACGGCATCCACGCCCGACTTGCCCTGAAGGATGAAGTAGAGGGGCCATGCCGCGAGAATCCAGCCGATGGTGCCGCCCATGCGCACGAGTCCGTATTCCTTCTGCGCATTTTGCAGATGGGTGAAGGCCAGGGTATTCGCCACCGAGATGGTGGGCACATAAAAGAGCGAGTGCACCAGCATCAGCGCAAAGAAGGTGGGGAAGTCACGCACCCAATACATCCCCAGGATCGAAAGCCCGCCGATGAAGTGGCTGAAGGCCATGAACTTCTCTGCCGAGAAATTCCGGTCTGCGAACTGATTGCTGAAAAAGATGCCCACGATCGAGGCGATCGCGAAAGCACTGCCTACCCACGCGACCTGTGTGTCCGTGAAATTGAGTCCATCTTTGCCCATGTAACCCCAAATCAGCGGCAGCCATGCCCCCCAGATGAAGAATTCCAAGATCATCATGACAAAGAGCTTTTTCGCGGCGGGTGATTTCATAAAGAGGGAGCGAGGCTAGGGAGAGGGGCCTTTATTGGCAAGACAAAAGAGCACGCGGCAGATCCATGGAGCACGCGATGAGGTCTTTGACGCTTCGGATGATAGTTTGGTGATAATGTCGGCGTTCCTCGCAGCCCTATGATGAATTGCAGCACCCTTTTTCCCGCCATCGTCCTGTCCGCAGGTCTGTTTTATGTATCCGCATTGGCAGAGGAGGGGAAGGATGGCTGGAAGGCGCTCTTCGCGGATGGCACACTCTCTGGCGGTCAGGTCGTGAGCGGCACTGCCTCGTATAAAGTGGAAGACGGCGTGTTGGTGGGCACCACCACGGATGGCAGCCCGAACTCCTTCCTCATGGTCGGGCCGTATAAGGATTTCGAGCTCGAATTCGATGTGAAGGTCGATGATGCGCTGAACTCCGGTGTGCAGGTCCGCAGCCATTTGGCCAAAGAGGGTGATCCCGCGCCAGAAGGCAGCAAAAATAGCAAACCACTGCCCGCAGGCCGACTCTATGGCCCGCAGTGCGAGATCGCAGTGAATGGCACAGCGGGTGATTTTTATGATGAAGCCCGCCGCGGCACCTGGTGGAGCATTTTGACCAAAACAGAAGCCGTGCGCTCGGATGCTGCCAAAGCCGCCTTCAAAAAAGGTGAGTGGAATCACTACCGCATCGCCGTGAAGGGCGATCACTACCAGAGCTGGGTCAATGACGTCCCCACCGCCGATTTCACCCAACCCGGCGACCCCGAAGGCTTCATCGGCTTCCAAGTCCACGGCATCAAAAAAGGCGATGGCCCCTACACCGTGCGCTGGAAGAACGTGAAAGTGCGGGAGACGAAGTGAGGTAGTTGTTCGAGGTTCGCCGTTCGCTATTTTCGGCATCGGAGCCGTTCACGGCTGAAACATGCCATGAATCATGGGCTCGAGCAGGACGTCTCTTGAGGCAGCTCGATGCGAGCGAGCTCCCCAGTCTCAGCAAAGAGCAAGCGGGCACTCTGGCCAGCCACGAGTGGCATGGTGACGATGAAGCATTTCCGCTCACGCCCCGCCATCTCGACGGTGGCCTCGTGGGCCGTGAAAAGCGTCTCGCTGGCAGTAGCGGGTGTGTTTTCGCCTGCGGTGGTGCTCGTATCGGCTGCTGGCATGCCTGCCAATGGGCCGAGCACACCCGCTAAGGCACCGAGTCCGCCGCTTTTACCGATCATGCCGCCACTCAGAGCCGTGAGGATGCCGAGCTGGGATGGATCAATGAGGCTGCGGCCATCTTGCGTGACAGAGACGGCGGGGAGTTTTTGGCCCTTCTCCCAAAACACACGGGCCTGCACCTTCTCACGCTGCATCGAGGAGAGGAACTCCGCGCGGCTCCACTCACCCTGCGTGTCGATGCGGCCACTGATCTCCCAGGTGATGTCCATGCGGGCGGCGTTCTCCTGGAGCCGCTCGATGAGCCCACGGGCCATGAGCTCGTAGCCCTCGGGTGCGCTGATCGGGCTGGATTTCTGGCCCGTGATGCTCATGCTGGCGTGTCCGATTTTTTCACCCCGGTGGTGCAGGTGCAGCGTCACGGCCTGCTGGCTGGCCTGCTTCAAAAAGAGGTCAAAGACATAGCGCGGCGGCACCTCGGAGAGCGTGGACTCATGGGGGAAATACGTGTCACGCACCAGCAGAGCGGCCATCACCGCCCAGAACAGAATCGCCAGTGCCGAAAGGAGCCGCCAGAACATGACGCGGATGCTGGCGCAGAGAAAAGCACCGCGCCAGTGCGAAAGTGCTGCCGGAACCACGACTCACCACAGCAGGCCAGAACAGGGTAGGGGAGATGATTCCCATGCGAAAAAAACCTTTCCGCACCGTGCCTGCTTGCCACTGTAGCCGCATCTATGCACGACCCACGTATCGACGCCCTCTCCCGCCAGCTTGTCCGTTATTCCACCAAAGTAAAAAAAGGCGATTTCGTCTGGATCGACCTCTTTGATGTACCGAGCTACGTCGGCCAGTCCCTCATCCGCGAAGTCGTCGCCGCAGGTGGCAAGCCCATGGTCCGCCTCAACGACGCCCTCATCACCCGCGAGCAGATGATCCATGCCGATGCCGGTCAATACGACCTCATCGCACAAAACACCCTCGCCTTGATGAAGAAAACGCAGTGCTACATCGCCGTGCGTGGAAGTCATAACATCACCGAGTCCAGCGATGTCCCTGCGGACAAAATGCAGATGGTCATGAAGAAAATGCGTCCCGTGCAGAATCAGCGCGTCGGCAAGACCCGCTGGGTCGTCCTGCGCTGGCCCACCAGCAGCATGGCGCAGCAGGCCGGCATGAGCACCCAGGCCTTTGAGGACTTCTTCTTCCGCGTCTGCCTGCTCGATTACGCCGCGCTGGAGCCCGCCATGAAGTCCCTGCAAAAGCTCATGGACAAAACCAGCCAAGTCCACATCACCGGCCCCGGCACCGATCTCAAATTCAGCCTCAAAGGCCTCAAATCCATCCCCTGCGGCGGTGGGCACAACATCCCCGATGGCGAGTGCTTCTCCGCACCCGTGAAAGACAGCGTGGAGGGCGTCATCAGCTACAACGCACCCTCCATTTACCAAGGCATCGCCTTTGACAGCGTGAAGCTCGAGTTCAGCAAAGGCAAGATCGTCAAAGCCACCGCCAACAACACCGCCGCGATCAATAAGATCCTCGATAGCGACAAAGGTGCCCGCTACATCGGCGAATTCGCCATCGGCTTTAACCGCGAGATCAAAGAGCCCATGCGCGACATCCTTTTCGACGAAAAAATCGCCGGCAGCTTCCACTTCACCCCAGGGCAGGCCTATGAAGGCGTCGCCGACAACGGCAACCGCAGCCAAGTCCACTGGGACCTCGTCAACATCCAGCGCCCCGAATACGGCGGCGGCGAAATCCGCTTCGACGGCCAGCTCATCCGCAAAGACGGCCAATTCACCCTCCCCGAGCTCAAAGCCCTCAACTACTAAGCCACAAGCCGCCATCGGAGCCCCCTCAAGCAACTGGGAACACCGTGAAGGTTGAGGGAAAGGTTGCGGTGGGTTAGCATTCGTTTAGCCAGCGCTAATAAATTCAGTGCTAAGCCTAAAAATAAGGCTTAGTACTAATTCATAGCAAGTTGTTCAGAACGAACCCCGTCCTACTAAAAGCTGTGAAGGTCAAAACTTAACTCCGCTCGCCCCTGGCCGCAGATTGGGGGACATCTCACAGTGAATTTTCCAGCTATGAGCTTCATCGGCCTCAGATTATAAAATTCACCACACAGCCACCCCATAGCCTTCGGAAAATGATGGGCAAGCTGGTGGTTTACGAAGGGAGGGTGGTTTAGAAGCGGAGCAGGGCGAGTAAGTTTTTATGGCCTGAAGCGCGGCTGTGCAGGCAAATCACGCGGGTGCTGTCCCATGAGATCGTGTGCCTGCAGGCTCAAACCCTGGCAACCACGAGGTATGCGGGCTGCCGAGCATCTTGAAACTGCCACCTGCTGTCCCATAGCTTTGTAAAACGCCAAGCAGATCGAGCCGTTCCCACATCGCCGCGCTCTACACCACGAAGAGCCGCGTGAAGCTGTGGCCCCACAGGCTCATGTGCGCGGCGAAGCGCAGCAGCACATACACCAGCAGCGCCGTCCACACCTGCCAGCGAATCGCGTTGGCGTTGTGACCCAAAAAGTCGCCGAGCTTGAGCGTCTGCTTCACCTGCTTGAAGAACACCTTGATGTCCCAGCGGGCGCGGTAGAACCGAGCAGCCCGGCGGGCTGCGAGATAGACGGCGAGGAACGAGCAGCCCGCAGGAGCCGTGAGGCGGCGACTGAGTCAAGTCGCAGACGCTGCGAGGACTCCAGTTGGTGTTGTTGTTGCTGATGAAGACCATCAGGCGCTTCTCACCCTCTACCTCCACCCAGGCCTCGACCCGCCGCACGCTCAATCCGGAGAACGGCTTCCACTTTGTCGCGGTGAGCTTGACGATCTGATCCTTCACAATGCCGCAGCCATTGATCACTGGCAGGTTGCGCAGGACGCGGTAGTAAAAGTTGTCCTTGGCGCGGGTGACCCACTGCACGCCGCGCAAATCGAGATCATGCAGGTGGGCGAAATCCACGTAAGCCTTGTCAAAGACGACCACCTCGCCCTCCAACAGACCAGCGCATAGCTCGCGGGCGCGCTTGTTGTCGTGCTCGCCGGCGCTGCCCACGATGGCGAAGGTGAGCAGGAAGCTGTTCAAAGCTCAAGCTCAAGCTCAGGTGCATCTTGGCGGCGGCCTTGCTGCGGCGGTGTCTGGCCCAACCCATGCAGTTGGCCACCAGCTCCATCACGGTGGAATCGACGGCATGTATCCTCACTTTGAAACGGTGAAGCGGAGCGCGTGAACCGCCGCCTGGCCGCTGGGAGCCAAAGCTCGCATCGCAATGGTGCAGATGTTCCAGCGTGCGCCAGAAGACCAGCTCGGTGAAGAGTGCGTCGCGCTCCTTGTTGGCGTAGGAGAGGTTGTTGCGCGAGGGCGGGGTGAGGCCGAAGGCGGCGATGGCGCGGGTCTTGAGCCGCAACCAGTCGCAGATGTCGTTGCGGCTCAGAGCGTGGACGAGCTGGGCGAAGATCATCGTGCCGAGGAGGCTCAGGGCACTGAAGGTTCGCGCCTTGGCATCCACGCCGGTCTCCCTGGCGGCGGTGCTGATGATACTGCGCGGTATGAGCTTGAGTATCTGGCCGAGAACGTTGATGTGGTGGCTGGGTGGCATGGGTGGCATGTGTGTGTTTTGGTTTTGACATCGCACTCCAAATCAAACCGCTGATCGCTCTCAGTCAGCATACTTCACACCCTTCTGCACGACCACCCTATGGGATGGCTGTGTATTCGCTAAGTTGTCAAAATATTACCGCGCTGAAAGGTAATGGAGGCAAAATTCAAGATAAAAACTTTTTGATCTCAGAAATGACTCCTTTAAAAAATGACCAAGCCCTGAAGGTTTTTTGAGGGCAAAATCCAAAAAATAAGAAAGTTCTCCGTGATTTTTAACCGCCTTATAATCTTGTATTGACACAAAGAGCGTTTCGCTGCCAGAATCGCGTCCATGGCCACCAAATCCACCTCTAAGAAGCCGGCCGCCAAAGCCGCTAAACCCAAAGCAAAACGTAAAGTGAACCCCGCGCTGATGAAGCCGGTCCAGCCCGATGATGTGCTGGCCGCTGTTGTCGGCTCCGCTCCTCTTGCACGCGGTCCCCTGACCAAGAAAATCTGGGACTACATCAAGAAGAACGGTCTCCAGGACCAGAAGAACAAGCGCAATATCAACGCGGACGCCAAACTCAAGGCTGTGTTCAATGGCAAAGCTACTGTGACGATGTTTGAGATGACCAAGCTGGTGAATAAGCACATCAAATAATCATCGTTAACACCAATCACTCCAATTATCGGGCGGCAGGAAACTGCTGTCCGATTTTTTTAGTTTCACGATAGGTTACCTCTGGATAGGGGGTGCTTTTCAACCCGGATTATGCAATTGAGTAAGCGAACGGTGGTGGGCGAGCCTCGATTTGGCGGAAGATAGCGTCCATCCAGGGACGTTTTTTGCCAGGCAGTGAGAGCTTGAGCACTCGCTTTCGAGCGTGTTGTCTGACCCAACCGCCTATTGCAAAGCAATAGGATCGCAGCGTCGCCAAGGTGGCTTGATTGTGACTGTTGAGTCCAAAATGCCGGAACAGACTCATCAGATTGTATGCTACCATGATGAAGCGGAACGAGGCCTCCGTGGCCCAAAAAGTCCTGCAGGCAGAACGCGTCGAGGCCGAAGTCTTGCTTGAGCTCCTTGATCCTGTTCTCGCAGTCGGCCCGGCTGTTGTAGACCGGTCCTCAAAAAGAATGTCATATTGAGACTGTATTTTTTAGAATTTCGGTAATTAATAGGCGGCGGTGGCCCGCCCGTGCATCACACTCAATCTCGAAAACGCGACCTTGGAAGAGGTCTGCGTGGCGATGGATTGCTCACCCACGAAGAAGGGCTTTCGTCGGCTTCAAGCGCTGCGCTGGCTTTATGAAGGCAAGAGCCGCGAGCAAGTCGCTGACCTCTCAGGCTTCAGCCTGCGGCAGGTTTTGCGCTTCATCCAAGCCTTCAATCTCGCCGGCCTTGATGGTCTCATTCCCGGGCGTAGCAGCGGGCGTCGCCGCATCCTGCCCAAGGAACAGGTGAGCGATAAAATCCTACCTCTCATCGAAGATCCCTCACTGGCCGGACAAAGCCACTGGACCGCTGTGAAATTGCACGGCTGGATCAAGCAGAACCTGCAAACGCAACTCGGCTACAGCACCACCGTGCGCTATCTCCACGAGCACGATTACCGCCTCAAAGTTCCGCGCCCTTGGCCGCTCAATCAGGATGAGGACAAGCGCCAAGCCTTCTGCCAAAAGCTCCAGCGCTGGGTGGCCGATCCGAGCGTCGACTTGTGGTTCAGCGACGAAAGCGGCTTTGAAGGCGATCCGCGCCCGCGCCGTACCTGGACCAAGATCGGCAAGGTGCGCCACTCACCTTATCTCGGCGAGCACATCCGCTACAATGTGTTTGGCGCAGTGCGGCCCAAAGATGGACGTCTCGGCGCACTGCTCTTCAACCTGTGCGACAGCGTCACTTTTCAGGTGTTCCTTGACACTCTAGCTGAGGAGAATCCGCACGTGGCAGGACGCCGCGCCATCCTGGTGCTCGACAACGCCTCATGGCACAAGACCAAGAGTCTTAACTGGCACCACTTTGAGCCCGAGTATCTGCCACCACGCTCGCCCGATCTCAACGCCATCGAACGCTTGTGGCTGCGCATGAAGGCCGACTGGTTCAACGGCTGGATCGCCAAGACTTCCGAGCAACTTCAGGACCGTATCATCGAGTCCCTACGCTCTTTGTTCGACCAGCCATCCATCCTTCAGTCCCAGTGCCGCCCAAAGACGCGTTTATGACATTCTTTTTGAGAACCGGTCTAGCCACAATGCCGCTAAGCAAAAAAAGCGAAGAGGGGCGAAAAGAGTGCTGTATAACTGAGTAGCTGAGTCAACTAGCGGTAGATGGTAAAGCCATCCAGCCCACCGCGATACGAACATCATCTCTCTGCACGCATCCGCAAAAACTCGGCGTCGAGCAGTTGCCCGAGGAACTGCGGGCAGAGCCAACGCACCAAGGGCCGCGACGCAAACTTCTCGGTTGGCAACTCATCGCCGGCATGGTCGCCCAAAGTCTGCACGCTTGCGGCAGCCTACAGCAGATCATCGGTCGTTATTTTGCTGTGCGCATCAGGCTCCGCGGCGCTAAGCCAGCGTCGTTTGAAGATATCCACCCAAGCTTTCGATGCCTGCATGCGCCACTCCCTGGTGCCGCTAGCCTGTGAGCAGCGGCATCCAGCGTGTTTTTCGCCGGGCTGCGCTTGGTCGGCATCGACGGTGGGCAGTGGAACCTGCTTAACACCGTGCAGATCAACGCCCAAGTGCCCAAAAGCCGCAGTCGTCGTGCGCAGGCAGCCTTTGCCAAGCTCTCCATGAGCACGCTGGTCGAGCTCGGCACCCATGCACCGCTGGCCGTATCGATGTCACTGGGTGCGCTCAATGAGAAATCGCTGGCCGATCCGCTGCTCGCCGCGCTACCAGCTCGCAGCCTGCTCATCGCCGACCGCTATTACGGGCAGGCTCCGATGCTCAAAGAACTGCAAAAACATTCGCAGCGCACGCAGAGTCACTTTTGGTCCGAGTGCGGCAAAAGCTCTCCGTGCGAGTGCAAAGCGTGCATGCCGATGGCAGTGCGGAGGTGGTGGTGAGTCTGCGCGAGCGTGAGAGCCCATGCGCAGACTCGTCAACAACAGCTCCGTCCAAAGCTGACGAGAAGCAGACACCCGAGGCGAACAAAGCGCGGGGCCGCCCGCGCAAACATCCGCCGATGCGCCAGAGCGAGTTGCCAGTGCGCGAGATCGTGGGGCGAGTGCGCAACGCCGCTGGAGAGTGGGTGAAGGTGCGGCTGTGGACGAGCCTGAGCGTGCAGCAGGGCAGTGCGCGTGAGTTGTTGGCGTTGTATGCGAAGCGCTGGGAACAGGAAGTCTTTTACAAAGAACTCAAGCTCGTGCTTCACGGAGGGCATTTGCTCAGCGCACAACGCACCGAGACAGCACAGCAAGAACTCGCCGCGCTCCTCATCGCCAGCTCACTGGTGGCTGAGGAGCGACTAGCCTGCGCACAGAGCAGTGAGGATGAAGAAGTCCGGCAGGCAGGAGCGCTGCGCATCAGCATGAGCCACTGTTTGGAGCACACCGTAGCGCTGCTACTGGTGCTGGAGGCAGCGCAGGGCCTCATGGACGAGGCGGCACAAGGAGTGCTGGTGCGCCGAGTGCGAGAGCAAATCGCCCAAGCCGCGTTGCCAGCGCGACGAAGACGTAGTTGCCAGCGCAAGGTGCGACAGCCCGTGAGCAAATGGCCACGCCTGCTCTCGACCTCTTCTCTCCAAGCCAGCGACGATCTCATCATCGACCCTTTTGCTTAGCGGCATTGGGTCTAGGCCGTCCACCAGCAAAAGCTGCCGCTGGGGACGGGGAGGACGTGGGGTGCGCCGCGGAGCTGCATTTCGCCGTGGTCGAGGTGGCCGCTTTTTTGGGCGAAGCTCTGCTTCAGGAGGTGATGGAGGGCGATGGGGGTCAGCTCGGGGGTGTGGCAGGAGAGGAGGACGCCGAGGGGCTCTTCGGAGAGTAGTTTGGCCAGTAGGGCGAGCAGCGGTGGGAGGTCGTTTTCGATTTTGAAGACTTCTCCTTTGGCTCCACGGCCGTAACTAGGCGGGTCGAGGATGATGAGGTCATAGCGGCGCTCGCGGCGCAGCTCCCGCTCGAGGAATTTGGTCACGTCATCGACGATCCAGCGGATGGGGTGCTGCTGGAGGGCATTGAGCGCGGCGTTTTGGCGTGCCCAGTCCACCATGCCCTTGGAGGCATCGACATGGCAGACCTCTGCGCCTGCGTGTGCGGCGGCGAGGGTGCTGCCACCGGAGTAGGCGAAGAGATTGAGCACGCGGGCAGGGCGGGCGTGCTTCTTGGAGTAGGCGGTGCAGACCTCGCGGATGCGTAGCCACTGATCACGCTGCTCTGGGAAGATGCCCAGGTGGCCGAAGTCGGTGCTGCTGAGCTGAAAGCGGCTGCCATCGACGTCGATGCTCCAGGATTCCGGCAGGCGATCTCGCCCGCGCCATTGATTGCCGCCATCGCGGAAAAAGGTGGCGGTGGCCTGCTGCCACTCATGCTTTGGCAGGGTGGGCTGCCAGACGGCCTGCGCACAGGGGCGTGAGAGCACCACGGGGCCGAAGCGCTCGAGTTTCTGAAAGCCGCCGCTATCGAGCAGGGCATAGGAGGCAGATGAGGTAGGAGTGGAGGGCATGTAGGGGCGGACCAGGATAGACGAGGCGCATCCATGCCGAATGCTGGCGGAATGTCGAAGACCGAATGCCGAGGAAACATTCGGGGGAGTGGGGAAGAGGTGTTGCCAGCATGCGCTTGGGGGCCTAGTCTGGTGGCGGATCAGCCGGAGTGATCGCTGGTCCTGCATCGCGAGATGTGGGGCGAGAGGAAAGTCCGGACACCACAAGGCAGCATGCCATGCGCAAGCATGGGGGGCGCGGCGCAAGCCTCGTTCACAGACAGTGTCACAGAAAATAGACCGCCTCCCGCGCAAGTGGGGGTAAGGGTGAAAAGGCGGGTAAGAGCCCACCGCCCCGACCGCGAGGAAGGGGGCACGACAAACCTCATGCGGTGCAAGACAGAACAGGAGAAATGGCCCGCCTGGCCGTAAATCCCGCAAGGGATGGATAGCTCCGGGTACTAGTCGCGCTGTCGCCGTGAGGCGGGGCGGGCCGGGCAACCGGTCTGACAGATAAATGATCATAGCGCGGTGCCGCGAGGCCCCGCGATACAGAATCCGGCTTATGAGGGCTGGTCCGCCAATGAGGGCACCGGGGGGAGATACCCCGGTGCCCTCTCTTTTTTGGTTCATCCCGGCATGATTTAGCGCTGCTGGGAGCAGGGGATCATTGCGCAATGCTGCATTCTGGTTTCCTATCCGCCCCCTCTTTTATGTTGGCACCTACACGCATCGAACTCATCGGCTCTGAAGTCGCTCTCGCTTGGAGCGATGGCGCAGAGCAGTTCATCCCGATGGAGAGCCTCCGTGCGGCCTCCCCGAGTGCAGAGAATACGGGGGAGCGTGATCTGCTGGGTCGCCAGATCGGTGGCACGGATCAGAAGCACTTCCCCGGCGTCATGGTGCGTGATTGGCGCATGATCGGTGGCTATGCCATTCAGTTCGATTTCAGCGATGGGCATAATACGGGGCTCTACACCTTCGATTACTTGCGTGCTTTGACCTGATCGTTTTTTCACTCCTCATTCTTCTACTACTATGCCCACACTCCTCATCACTGGCTGCAATGGCCGCATGGGTCAGGCGCTGATCCGCGCGGCTGATTCTCAAAATGTCCCTGTGAATGCCGCGATCGACCTCGGGGATTCGTTGCCAGATGCCTTGGCGAAATGCGATACGGTGATCGACTTCACCTCCCACCATTTTTGTGATGAGCTGCTGGGCGAGTGCCTGCGGCAGAATAAGCGCCTGGTCATCGGCACCACGGGCCATACGAATGCGCAGCTCGCAGCGATCCGTGAGGCATCGGCAAAGCTGCCCATCGTCTTCGCATCGAATTACAGCGTGGGTGTAAACACGCTCTTCTGGCTCACGCGGAAGGCCTGTGAGCTGCTGGGGCCGGATTTTGACCTGGAAGTGGTGGAGATGCATCACCGCATGAAAAAGGACTCTCCCAGTGGCACCGCGCGGACGCTGGTGGAGGTGCTGATGGATGTGCGTGGCCTGCAATATGATGAAGACTGCCGCCATGGCCGATTCGGCGATGTGGGAGCCCGTACACCGAAGGAAATCGGCGTGCACGCCATCCGTGGCGGGGACGTGGTGGGTGATCACACCGTGATTTTTGCCAATACAGGCGAGCGAGTGGAGCTGACGCACAAAGCCAGCTCACGCGATACCTTTGCCAATGGTGCCGTGCGTGCGGCTGTGTGGCTGGATGGGCAAAAACCAGGCCTCTACAGCATGCAGGACGTGCTGGGGCTGAAGTGAGTGCCGTGGCACCCAAGCTCCTGGCTGACTTGAATTTTTATCCACAGATTTCTCAGATTACGCAGATGGGATTTCATCTGTGAAATCTGCGTAATCTGTGGATACAACCTTGAGGTTACTTTCGCGTCCTTACAGCAGCCAAGTTCGGTTGCTCCTGACAAACTATGGCGTCCACCATGCGTCGAGCTTTTCGGCGAGGCGCAGTACTTTATCACGCTGCTCTTGAGCGAGGTTTTTTTCCTCGGTGGGATCGGCGTTGAGGTCGTAGAGCTCGGGGATGTCTTTGGGCTGGTTGGCGATGTTTGGGATGATCAGCTTGTCATGGCCGTCGATGATCCAGCGCCAGCGTAGGCTGCTCTGGGCGGGGTTTTCCATGCTGATGTAGTTGTGCGTGAAGCACTCGCCGAAAATGGCGCGGCGACCTGTGACCGCCGCGTCATCGAGGAGGTCGATGCCGTGCATTTTAGCTGTAGGAGCGAGTCCGGCGGCTTTGAGCAGCGTGGGGGCGAGGTCGATGCTCTGAGCGAGGCCATCGTGCATGCGGGGCTTCACTTTGCTGGGCCAGCGGATCATGATGGGGGTGCGCAGGCCGCCGTCGTATTGGCTTTGCTTGGATTTATCGGCGTAGCGGCCTGTCTGTGGATTGGTGATCCAGCCGTTGTCGGTGACATAGACGATGATGGTGTTCTCTTTGAGGCCCTGGTCGTCGATGTGCTTCACGAGCTCGCCGCAGGTTTCATCAAACCACTCGACCATGGCGTAGTATTTAGCGACGTGGAGGTTGGGGACTTTGTCTTTGTATTTCGCGAGCAGGCGGTCTGGTGGCGTGTGTGGATCATGCGGCATCATGGGCGCATACCAGACGAGGAAGGGCTTTTGCTGCTTCTTTGCCTCGCCGATGAAGTCATAGATGGGCTGCATGGTCTTGCGGCCGATGTCGAGTCCCTTGTCTCCATGGCGTCCGCCCTCGGTCATGCCGTGGGTGAAGCCACCGCGTGAGTAGTGCTTTTGCCACCATTTGCCTGTCTGGAGGCTGAGGTAGCCTTTTTCTTTGAGCTGGGAGGGCAGGGTGCCTGCGGCTTCGAGGAATTGGCTCATTTTTTCCCGTCCGGCCTCAAAGGCGGGATTGGCGGCTTGCGGGCCTTTTTTCTTCTTCGCTTTGCCCTTGCCCTCTCCGGGCACCAGCGGCGGATCGTTGCTAGTGACGAGGTGCTGATGCGGATACTGGCCAGTGATGATGGTGGCGAGGCTGGGGCAGCAAAGGCTGCTCGTGACGTAGCCACGCTTGAAGGTCAGGCTCTCGGCGGCGAGTCGGTCCAGGTGTGGCGTCTGCACCGTGGGATGCCCCATGAAGCCGTAATCGCTCCATAGATGATCGTCAGAGATGACCATGACGATGTTGGGCGGTGCATCCGCAGCCGGTAGGAGCGTCGCGGTGAGTGTGAGTGCGAGGAGCAGGAGAATGGACTTCATAAAGGTGATGGCGTGAACGGAAGGGCAGGGCAGTTTCTTTTCACTGGGATGGAAGAGCGGCTGGTCGTGGGCTGTTTTTCCATGTATCTGCCACGGATGATGCTGCGTTGCCTATTGATGTCCCTTTTCGCTCTGAGCTCGGCGCATGCGCTGAGCTCGGCGGAGCTTCAGCGCTTTCTGGATGAGGCGTTGAAGTCCGAAAAGGGCAGTGAGGTGGTGATCCCGCCTGGGCGGCATGAATTGGAGAAGCCGCTGGTGATCCGTGATGCGCATAAGCTGCTCATCGCCGGACTGGATGCCGATACCACCATCCTCTTGCCCAAAACCACCGCCTTTGAGCTGCACGGGAAGTGTGAGTCCGTGCTCATCCGTAAATTGACCATCGAGGGCGGCACCACCGCTCTGGTGGCGGATGATGTGACCGGACTGCGTGTGGAGCGCTGCTTTTTTCCGAATCAAAGCGCCGCCTGCATCACACTGAAGAACGCTGCGGAGTCCCAGATCCAGGACTGCACGCTGCGTGATGGCGGTGGCAGCAGCGGCATCCTGCTGGAAAAATGCCGTGAGGTGCAGGTGCGGCATCTCTTCATCGCTCGGATGCAGGCGGCGGTGCAGCTCAAAGACTCCAAAAACTGCCGTGTGGAGCAAAATGACTTCCTGAGCTGCGCCGAAGCTGTGATCGGTCAACTAGGCGGACACCGCGTGGCGGACAATGAATCGCGGTGATGGCCGCTTCAGGCCTGCTTGAGCTCTGCAAAGACCAATTTGCCCGCGCTAGTCATGTGGGCACCGCAGACGATGACCGCGACCGTTTGGCCGATGAGCTGCGCAGAGTGATTCACCACGATCATGGTGCCATTTTCCAGGTAGCCGATGGCTTGATGCTTTTCTTTGCCCGGCTTCGTCAGGGTGATGCTGAATTCATCGCCCGCCGCAGTCTCGACGACGAGTGCGGATGCTAGCTCGGGCAGGCTCAGCACAGTGATGCCGCGCAGGCGTGCCACGCGTGCCAGACTCTCATCATGCGTGAGTAGCCGGGCATTCACCTCGCGGGTGAGGGCGACGAGCCGTGCATCGGCACTCATTTTGGCATCACCCGCGTCCTCATGGATGGTCACGCGCATGTCCTTGATGCCACGGAGCTTCTCCATTTGCTCCAGGCCGCGTTTGCCCCGTGCAGCGAGCGCGGCGTCCGTGGAGTCCGCCATGCGCTGGAGCTCATCCAGCACGAAGCGCGGCACCACGGCCGTGCCATTCAGAAAACCCGTCTCAAACAGACGCGGCACCCGTGAATCATACGAGGTGCCGACATCCAGCACCACCGGCTCGCCCTCGGAGGCCTCACGGCGAAAGCGCACAAAAGGGATCAGAAAGGCGAAATTCTCCCGGTCACTGCGCAGGGCAAAGGTGATGCCTAGATAAGAGAGGACTCCATAAATACAGAAGCCGAAGATGCTGCGCGTAGCTACGGAGTATTCCTGGCTCTTGATGTAATCGAGCTCGAAAATATCCACACGAGTGACCAACCAAGCGCAGAGCAACCCGATGGCCAGCCCGATGGTGGCATTGGAGAACTCCCGCAGTGTGGAGCGATTCAGCACATGATCTAGAGTGAGCAGCACCCCCCAATACCCGACTCCCAACAGTGCACCTAGCCAAGCTGGTTGCCCAAAACTCAGTGTCGCGGCCATGCCGACAAAGACCGAGAGAGAAAAAAACACGGCCCGAACGAGTCGTAGAGTCCAGGAGGATTTCATAGTGGAAGAGGCCGCACCGCATACCGACAAACCCGCCATGCCGCAAGAGCCATATCAGGCACCGGACATGGAGAAAGATCCCAAGCCAGCATGCATCTACCGCATTGACGAAAACCGTTCTTACAATCAGTAAATCCGACATCATCCACTCCAATGCCAACCTACATCTACGAAACCATCCCCCAAACTGAAGGCGAAGCCCCCAAGCGCTTCGAAGTGCGTCAGAGCATGAAAGACGCCCCCTTCACGCACCACCCGGACAATGGCACCCCCGTCCGCCGTGTCCCCATTGGTGGCACGGGTATGATGGGCGGTGGGACTAGCAGCTCACCCGCCCCACGTGGTGGTGGTGGCTGCGGTAGTGGCTGCGGGTGCCATTAATCTGAAAAGATAGGAAAGGAAGCCCCTGCCAACTTACGACTTTCTGCTGGATTTCCCCCCTATCACCCGCCAGAATCCGCGCCCCTCGCCCGTTCATTTCGGCCCCCAACCTCACCTAACCCCGTCCACCATCATGTCTGAAGGCTCCCACGCTCACAAATGCTGCTCCAATCTCGCTCCAGCTTACGCCCACCTCCTGCTGCGTCTCTGGGTCGGTCTGCGTCTTTTCATGGCTGGACTGGACAAGTTCCGCTGGGGCAACGGCCCGACGACCACCTTTGCGCTGGAAAACTACGAGAAAAAGTCCGCCCCCATCGCCAAGCTGATGACTGAAAACTCCTTCCTCCCGGAGTCCATGTGCCAATCCTTTGCCTCCGTGATCGGCTACATCCTCCTGCCCGTCGGCCTGTGGGTCATCGTCGGCCTTTTCGCCGAGCTGGGTCTCCTCGCTGCTGGTCTGGTCTTCCTCATGCTGGGCTTTGGTCTCTCCGCACTGCCAGATGACAATGAAATGGTCACCAACATCGGCCTTTCCATCGGTCTGACCGCTTTGGCGCTCATGACGGCCCACGCCAAGAAATTCTCCCTCGACGGCATCCTACGCGGCAAGAAGAAAGCAGCATGCGCGGAGTAATCCGCCCTTCGCTGTCACCCTTTTTTCGCCCGCCCATTCTCTCGTGACCCTCACAAGCATGAATACCACGCCCGCCCCCCTTTCCCGCTACCTTGATCGCCGCGGCTTCATCCGCACCGCCGCGCTCACAGGCAGCGCCGTCCATCTCGTCACCAGCAAGACCGCCATCGCCCAGCAGACCGCCGCAGGCCGCACCATCAAGTGCGCCCTCATCGGCTGCGGAGCTCAAGGTAAGGCGCTGCGAATCGCCTCCAAAGACGTCCCCGGCATCCAGTGGGTCGCCATGTGCGACATTTGGAAGTACTCCATCGCCCAAACTCGCGGTGGCTTCCTCACCGAAAACAAACATCAGGTCGATGGGCAGATCCAGATCTACGAAGACGTCGAGGAAATGCTCACCAAGCAGACCGACATCGAGGCTGTTTTCATCGCCACGCCGGACTTCCTGCACGCGCCCATCTCCCGCCTCTGCCTCTCCAAAGGCAAACAGGTCTATTGCGAGAAAATGATGTCCAACAGCATCGAAGGCGCACTCGACATGGCCAAAGCAGGCAAAGAATTCGGCGGTCAGGTCTTCCAGATCGGCCACCAGCGCCACAGCAGCCCCCGCTACATCAATCTGCGGGAAAACATCATCAAAAAGGGCCTCCTCGGTCGTGTCACTCACTGCTACGCCCAGTGGAACCGCGGCGTCTCCGGCTCCACACCCCTCGCCCCGGTCAAAAACTACGACATCGACCAGGGCGTGCTCAGCAAGCACGGTTACAACAACTTCTTTGAGTACCGTAACTGGCGCTTCTTCGCCAAATACGGCGGAGGCCCTCTCTCCGACCTCGGAGCCCACCAGATCGACATGTTCAACTGGATGTACGAAGCCACCCCCGTCTCCGTCATCGCCACTGGCGGTGTGGACTACTACGACGGCAAGGATGGCCGCCCGCAGTACGAACTGCCGGACAACATGATGTGCCTCTATGAGTTCCAGACCAAAATGGGCCTCCTCCGCGCCTACTACCAGGTGCTGACCACCACCGGCTCCCAGGGGGCCTATGAAAAGCACATGGGTATCCAGGGCACCGCCATCATCTCCGAACTCGAAACCAACGGCAACCAGCTCTACGCCGAACCCGGTGCCAACTTGGACGACATCGCCCTTCAGGCCGATGCGCCCATCTTCAAAGCGCAGGAAAAGGCCAAAAACAAATTCTGGGAGCACCCACGTGACTGGGAAAAGCCCAAGCCCCCGTCCTACGGTGCCGTCAGCCTCGCCGACGCCCGCGAGAGCAAGGCACTCTCCCAGTGGGAACTCGCTGGAAAGATGAAGTTCAAATCCCACGGCCATCACATCAACAACTTCATCGAAGCCGTGCAGGCCAAAAACCCCGCCCATGTCACCTGCCCGGTCGATATGGCCTACCGCTCCTGCGTCACCGTCCTCAAAGCCTACGAAGCCGCCAAAACCGGCTCCAAATACATCTTCAAGCCCGAGGACTTCGCCATCTGAGTCAATCCTGATTCTGGATTCATGATTCCTGATTCGCCCCTCGCGACACGGAAGCTGAATCAGGAGTCAGGAATCTAAAATCAGAAATCCATCTCCCCCAAAAAACACATGAAACGCACCACACTGACCCTTGGCAGCCTTGCGCTCGCCCTCACCCTTGCCGCCTGCGGTAAGAAGTCCGACTCCGCCGCACCTGCCGCCGCTGGTAGTGCACCGGCTGCTGCTCCTGCTGCCGCCGCCGCACCCGCCGCCGCACCGCCGCCGCTGCCGCCCCTGTTGGCGAGCAGGAAGAAGTCGTCCTGAAATTCCCCACCGCCATGTTCATCGGCACCCCCACGCCGACCGAGCTGCCCAACCTCGAAAAGCCAGATCCTTCCAAAGTCATCAAGACCTTCATGGCCGCCAAAGGCACTGTGAACGTCGCCCAGGGCAAGAAAGTCACGTCCTCTGACACCGCCCCCATCATCGGCGACCTCACCCTCGTCACCGACGGCGATCCTGACGGTGCAGACGGCTCCTTTGTCGAGCTCATGCCCGGCCTCCAGTGGGTGCAGATCGACCTCGAAAAGAGCCACGACATCGGCAAAGTCGCCATGTGGCACTACCACAAGCAGGCGCAGGCCTACATCGACGTCATTGTTCAGGTATCTGACGATGCCGAGTTCAAAAACGGCGTCACCACCATCTTCAACAGCGACCACGACGAAACGCAGAAGATGGGCAAAGGCGCTGACCCAGCCTACATTGAAACCAACCACGGCCGTGTCATCGACGGCAAAGGAGCCAAAGGCCGCTATGTCCGCCTCTGGAGCGCTGGCAACACCGCCAGCGACATGAACCACTACTGCGAAGTGCAGGTCTATGCCGTCCCCGCGAAGTAATTCGTGATTTGAGCCACGCTCTAAGCCGCCGCGCTGTGAAAACAGTGCGGCGGCTTTTTTGTGTCGCGAATGCCTTCCATGCCTACTCGCCATCAATGGCTATACCGTTCTACAGCCATTCAGCAGCCCTCTTGGAGCTGTTTGTAAAGATTTCCTAGCAGTCTTAAATTATTAAATATATGGCAAAAGTGTAAATTTAATTTGATATATATTATAAAATAGTTAGAACTATGTAATTCTAATATGAAGAAACAGCTAAAAACATCGCTAGCCACAATTCTGCTAATTTTGGCATTTTCTGCGTCTTCTAAGGCGGATACGGTTTCTGGCGGTAGTGGTACCTTCAGCGCCCTTTGGGCGAATGCAACCGGGTCGAACTATACCAACAGCTTTACCTATAACCTTTTCGATTCGAATCTAGGAACCCTGAACAGCGTGGAGTTCTGCCTTGTAACGGAGGGAACCGGGGACTGGTCGGCAGAATTCGGGCCAGGCTCAACGCCTCCGCAACTCGATATTACGATGTTCGGTGGGCAAACCATCAATGTGGATGGGGGGAGCGCTTGGTTGACTGCTGGGTTTGTGCCGGTGATCGACAATTATGACATTGCAGACTCTGTCACGGTCTTGAACGTCACCACTCCTTTCAGCATTATGTCGCCCACGAATGGCCCCTCCTTTGCATGGTCGGACTCGACGGTGTATAACCTGCCGAATACCTCTCTCTTCATCGGCACGGGCACGGCTTCTGCCACATTTACTGCGGATGCTCTTATTAGCTATATTTCGACTCCCGCTGAGGCTGTGGCGCTTGAAGGTCACAACTACGATTGGTCCAGTCTGTGGGAGGTGAAGTACCATTACACACCGGTGCCAGAGCCGGGCTCTGCGATTCTGCTCGGTGTCTCTAGCCTCGCACTGCTCCGCAGGCGTCGTGGAAAGACTTTGTGAAACACAAAGTCGGTCTCTAGTTTGGATTGGAGAGGCTAAACTGCCTTAAAGCAGTGCTTCGTGGGCGCGGCCACTTTTTGCTTCGCAGTAGAGGATGAAGCTGTTGTTCACAGTGGCATATCCACCTGGGGTGGGGGTAGTCGCCGCTGAAGTACCAATCTCCGAATTCGGCTCCAAGGGCGTTGTGGAGGCCTGGGATGGTCTGGTAGATGACTTTCACTTCGCCGTGCCAAGGGGTCTCCTCGGGGCTGATCATTTGGGCGACTTTGTGGCTGATTTCTTCGTCGCTGAAGGGGGCGTAGATGGCCTTCACGGCATTGCGCATTTGGTCCTTGGGCTTTCTGAGCTCGGCTTTGCAGGCATCGTAGGTCTCGCCGATGACGTGGCTCTGACCGCGCTCGCGTAGGAGAGACACAGCAGCCTGGAAGGCGATGAATTTGCCAAGCTCGGCCATGTCGATGCCATAGCAGTCTGGGTAGCGAATCTGCGGCGCGGTGGAGCAGACGATGATGCGCCGTGGATTGGTGCGGGCGAGGATGCGCAGGAGGCTTTTCTTCAGGGTGGTGCCGCGCACGATGGAGTCGTCGATGACGACGAGGTTGTCCTTCTCCGTGACGACACCGTAGGTGATGTCGTAGCTGCCGGAGACGAGCGCATCACGCCCTGTCTCCTGGGCGATGAAGGTGCGCATTTTGATGTCTTTGAGGGCGATTTTTTCGGCGCGGGGCCAATTCCGCAGGACGAGATCATCGAGTTTCCTTTCGTCCTCGGCATCGAATTTACCGTCTTTGAGCATTTCGACCAAGGCGTCACGCACCACGGAGCGGCGTGCTTTTCGCAGGCCATCGAGGAAGCCGAAGTAGGCCGTCTCGGCCGTATTCGGGATGAAACTGAGCACGGTGTGCTCGAAGTCATTGTCGATGGATTCGACGACTTGGGGGACGAGTTCTTCCCCGAGTGCCTTCCGCTGGCGGTAGATGGCGGAGTCGTTGCCGCGGGAGAAGTAGATGCGCTCGAACGAGCAGGGCTTGAAGTCCCTGGCGGGGGTGAAGGGCTGGAGGCTCTGTGTCCCATCTGCCTTGATGACCATGACATGGGCAGGGGGGAGCTCATGGATGTCCCCCTCCTCGATACCAAAGACGGACATGAGCGCGACACGCTCACTGGCCATGACGAAGATCTCGTCGTTCTCGTAATAAAAGCAGGGCCGTATGCCGCTGGGGTCACGCATGGCGAAGAGGTCGCCATTTCCCACGACGCCGACGATGGCGTAGCCGCCGTCCCAGTTTTTGGCGGAGGTTTTGATGATTTGCCCCACATCGAGCCGCTCGCTGATGAGGTCTGGTATCTCGGTGCCTAGCACGCCGCTGTCTCGGATGGTGTGGTAGAGCTCGGTGTGTGCCTCATCGAGCTGGAAGCCTATTTCTTCGAGCACGCTCTGTGTGTCGGTGCCGAAGACGGGGTGCTGACCACGCTTGAGCATGATTTGGTTCAGCTCGTTGGTGTTGGTGAGGTTAAAGTTTCCCATCACCATGAGGCTGCGGGTGGGCCAGGTGCTGCGGCGCACATAGGGGTGCAGTGCTCCTTTGCCAAAATCGCCGGTGGTGCCGTAGCGCAGGTGTCCGATATAGATTTCCCCTGCCATCTCGAACTCGCGTTTGATGGCGGCGGGATCTTCTTCGAAGGGGATGAATTCACGCCCTTCCTGGTCGCGTTCGTCTTTGCGCTGTTTGTCGATGCGGCGTGCGATGCGCTTCATTTCCTTGCGCAGCTCATCAAAGGCCTGGCCGATCCGCTCCACGCTATCGGTGCTGCGCTCTCGGAACATATAAGGTAGGCCTGCGGGCATGCCCAGTTTGCAGCAGCCGATGCCGAAGCCGTCCTGGCCGCGATTGCGCTCCTTTTGCATCAGCGCCTGGAGGGCATCCAGGCCGTACAGGGCGTTGCCGTATTTGGTATGATAGTAGCCAAGCGGCTTTTTCAGCCGCACGACGGCTATGCCGCACTCATGCCGGATCGGGTCGCTCATTCAGTGGAAAAATAAAGGAAAAGGGAAGGGGAGTGCCCATCCATGGAGAGTGCGGAGAGGCATGCAAGAGATGGCGCGGAGTTTTTGACCGGAATGCTTGCGCGGGGCGGCTTTCCGCCCTCCATTCGTCACCATCATGGCCCACCGCTTCACCTGCTCCGAGCGCGTTCAGTTTTCCGACACCGATTTGGCGGGGATTGTGCATTTCTCGAACTTCTTTCGCTATATGGAGCGTGTCGAGCATGCCTTCTTTCGGAGCCTGGGCTTTTCCATTGTCGATCCTGCCCACATGGGGGAGGAGCGTGTCGGGTGGCCCCGTGTTCATGCCTCTTGCGACTACATGGCTCCACTGCATTTCGAGGAGGAGTTCGAGTGCGAGCTGCTCGTCGAGGAAGTCCGCTCCAAGGTGATCCGCCACCTCGTGCGTTTTTGGAAAAAGGATGGCGTGCTCGCCGCAGAAGGCCGCGTCACCGCTGCCTGTGTGCGCCGAGATCCCGCCACGGGCAAAATGAAGGCGATCGAGATCCCCACTCGCTTCCGCGAAAAGATCGAGCCCGCTCCGCATGAGCTGCTGAAGCGGCCCGAGCGCCATGTCTGAGGCCCTTTTGATGGAAGAAGCCGCGCTCAGGCCGTATATGCCTGCCCCGCATGTTTCGTGTCCTCTTTCTCGCTCCCATTCTGACGCTCTGCTCCTGCTCGCACTCCACCTTGCTCCCCTCTTGGCAGCAGGACAGTGGGCTCGATTACCACGGCACGCCGTTCCGCATCGCACAGCAGTCTGCCACGCCGCACCTCGTCGCACGGGCCTGCTATGCCGCCCCTGAGCTGCTGGAGCACCTCATCGCTATCCAGGGGGACAATGCGGAGAGAGTCCAGGGCCTTGTCACCATGGGGGACGGCACGCTCGCCCTCGGCCTCCAAGATGCCAAAACAGGCAAGTGGCTCGAAACACATCAATGTGGTGGGCAGGTCCTCGTCGCGGGCACGGCAGGGCAGTCCTACCGCCTCATGGTGCGGAATCTCACCCCTCAGCCGCTCGATCTCGCGATCAGCATCGATGGGAAAGACCTCATGACAGGTGCTACCGCCAGTTGGAGCCGCTCCACGCTACGCATTGCGGGCAAGCAAACTCTCACCCTGCCCGCGCTCGATTCCGAGGCCGCGCCGCTCCTTTTCCGATCGATTTTAAGTGCCCAGGCACTCTACGCCACCTCTCCCCAGGGAGCCACGGGGCTCATCCAGGTCGCCGCGTGGCTGGCCCGTGATGCCCCTAGCCTCAGTGGTCAGAGATTACGCCCTGGTCAGGTGGCCCCGCTCGGTCTCCTCCCCATCGACCGCCCTGAGCAATACCGCTAGAGACCGGGTGGCATCTATCTCTCGCCTCCATGATTTGTGATTATTGGCAACAGAATGAAGACAACAGAATAACCGCATTCTGTTGTCTTCATTCTGTTGCCAGTCCGCTACCGCGAATTCACAAAACATCATGACTCGGTGCATATCAGCGTCCCGCCCCGACCTGCGCTAACGACGAAAAAAGCGCTCTGTGGCCTCACGCTCGAAACAGCGCTCCCAGCTTCTTTCCCAAAATGATGCCCGCAGCGAGGATGGTGACGCCTAGGAAGGCCATGGCCCAGACTCCGAGGGCACTGGCGATGTTCGGGCCGTTGCCGAGGCCGAGGATGAGTGAATAGATGGCTTTGGTAATGGGGAAGTGCCTCGTCTGCTGCGCCAGAATCATCGAGTCACTGACCTCCAGCATGGCAAAGGAAAAGGCTAGCAGGGCTCCGGCGAGCAAGTTCGGCGCGATGAGCGGCAGTGTCACACGCCAGAGGGCACGCTCTGGACTGGCTCCGAGGTTTTCGGCGGCTTCTTCCAGCGTCGGACTGACTTGCTGAAAACCAGCCGCCGCACTGCGCACGATATACGGCAGTCGCCGCACCGCGTAGGCGATGACCAGCAGCAGCACAGGGTCCTCCCCCAGCATGATCCAGTCAAAGGGCTGCCCAGGCCGCGTCATGGCTAAGTAGCCAAAGGCCATCACAATGCCTGGCACCGCCAGCGGCAGCATCGCCATCGCATCCAGCGCACGGCGGCCCCAGATCTGGGTGCGCACACTGACGTAGGCCACTCCTGTGCCCAGGATCAGAGCCACCAGCACGGCAAAGCAGGAGTACTTGAGGCTGTTGGTAATGGAGGACAGCGTCAGCTCATGACCGAGTGCATCATGGTAGTGGGAAAGCGTGAGCGTGGCTGGTAGCACGGTCTGATACCAGTCCCGTGAAAAGGAGAGCAAAATCACGCCAAGATGCGGGACCACGGCCAGAAAGGTCACTAGGCCAAAGATCGCCGTGACGGCCCATCCGGCGTATTTGGATAGATGGATCGTTTCACGGCCCGTGGTGGCTCGTCCGCCGCCTGTGGCCGTGCCACCGCTAAAGAAATATTTCCCCGCCCCATAAAAAAGCGTGCTGAAGGCCAACATCACCGCCACCAGCGCATACGGGAAAGGATTGCCGCTGAGGTCATTGACCCCACGGAAGATCTGCACAGCCGTGACCCGCTCGAAATCAAACACCAGTGGCACACCCATCTCCGTGAAAGCCCACACAAAGACGATCGTGCCCCCCGCAAAGACTCCCGGCAGGATCAGCGGCAACGTGATGCGCTGAAAGCGCCTCCAGCCCGTGCAGCCCAGATTCGCAGCAGCCTCCTCCAGCGCAGGATCGAGGCTGGCGAGCGCGGCAGCGGCATTCAGATAGATCACAGGGTAGAGATGCAGCACCTCCATGAGGACGACTCCTGCCATGCGGCCTTCCCCCAGCCAATTCACCGGCTGCGCGGCATCCATCAGCCCTAGAGCGATGAGCAGGCTATTGACTGCACCAGCTTGACCGAGCATGGCCTTCACCCCGATCGCACCCACAAAAGGCGGCAGAATCATCGGCAGCAGCACCAGTGAGTTCAGCAAAGTGCGGCCTGGGAAACTGTAGCGCACATACGCCATCGCCAGCGGCACCGCGACGATGAGACTGCCCAGGGTGGTCCAAAAGGCGATGAGGAAGGAATTGATCAGCCCCTCACGGTAGATCGCATTCAGAAACACCTCCCCGACGAACTCCAGGGTGAAACGCCCCTGTGGCCCAGGCTCGATGAAGGCCTCTCGCAACGCTGCCCAAACCGGATAGACAAAGAAACACGCAAAAAACACCGCCATCAGGGCAAAGACGATGTGGGAGAGCTTGCGTGACATGGTGGGGCAGGGATGGGCTTTGTCCGCAGCTATGCGCCATGGGCTGGCCTTTCGTCAATGCATTCTCAGTCCTCAGAAGAAAATGCTGCAACGGGAGGAGCCCCACATGGCCTTTTTCATTCATGGCCAAACACCCACACCTACCTCGAAGGGTTCTCAAACTAAAGGGCCGAATAGACCGGAAAGCGCGGCTACCTCGGTGGAAAAGCGGCATTCGTTTTGCCCCAGGTTGCAACCACTCGGCGAGCGAGCTAAGGGCCGATCATGCAAAACCCGCCCCAGAATGTCATTGAGCTACTCCAGGCGCTGATCCGCATTCCTTCGGTGAATCCAGATGGTGATCCTGGCACCTCACAGACCGGCGAGGCGGCCTGCGCGGCCTATGTGGCGGATTTTCTCGCCTACTGTGGTGCCGTGGCTGTTTTGGAGGAGGTCGAGCCCGGTCGGCCGAATGTCATCGGGCGATTCCCCACCTCCATCGGTAAGTCCAAGCCGAAGATCCTCTTCGCGCCACATACCGATACCGTGAGCGTCGGAGGCATGAGCATCGACCCTTTCGCGGCGGAACTGAGCGAGGGCAAAATCTGGGGCCGAGGTGCCTCAGACACCAAGGGGCCCATGGCAGCCATGCTCTGGGCTCTGTATGAAACACGCCATGAGCTGCATGAACTGCCCGTGGAGGTGCATTTCGCCGGATTCATGTCCGAGGAGAGTGCGCAGCATGGCTCACGGCACTTTGCGGCGCATCATGGCCGCTATGACCTAGCCATCATTGGCGAGCCCACCTCTCTAAAGACCGTCTTTCGGCACAAAGGCTGCCTATGGGCAGACATTCACACCACCGGCCTCGCCGTGCATGGAGCCACCCCCGAGCTAGGCATCAATGCCATCGTCAAAATGAGCCGCATCGTGCAGGCGCTCGATACCGACTTCCGCGAGCTCCTGGTGGAAAAAGGCGGTGCCGATGAGTGGCTGGGCGTGAACACCATCAATCTCGGCATGATCCACGGCGGCACGCGCAGCAACATCGTCGCGGATGCATGTCGCCTGCGGGTCGATCTACGCACCACACCGGGCCTCGACCGCGCTGGTGGTGCCCTGCGGCTGCTCACGGACTTTGTCACCGCCATCGACCCCACCGCGCAGGTCACAGTGGCCAGTCAGGCCTTTCATCTCGATACCGATCCGGCGAATACGTACATCCAGCATCTGATCGACACCGGGGGCACGCTCACGGGTGCCCCGTGGTTCTGTGATGCCGCCTTCCTCGCGGCTGCGGGCACCCCCGCCGTCGCCATCGGCCCAGGCAGCATCGCGCAGGCTCATACAAAGGACGAATTCATCACCGTGGCGGATTTAGAAGCTGGAGCAGCCTTTTTCACACGTTACCTGCGTGGCCTTCGGAAGTAATGCCCATGCCAGAATCCCCGTTCTGGCAAAAACGCACGCAACTCCAGGCCGCTCAACGCATTCATCCCTACTCGTGATCCATCTGCACCCATCCCTGCGCTCCAGCGCCACTCCACGCCGCTCCTGGCAGGGGGGCTCTGCGCTCATGCTGATGATGTGGGCCATCATGATCATGTCGATCACCGTCATCGGTGTGGTGGAGTATGTGCGTTACAGCGCAGACCAGGGCAAAGAAGATGCCTACCACTTTCGTGCTCTGCATCTGGCGGAAAGTGGCATCGCCGTGGGCACACACCCGAATACGCGTCGCGGTGACAAAGTGCTGAAACAGAAAATCGGCACGGATAGCGGCTTTGACGTGGTCATTAACTACGAAGGTGCTCGCATCCCCATCAACTATGCCTCCGATGACCGCCTGCGCCTCGCGATCTACAATCTGTTCATCTACTGGCAGCTCAATGCCGAGGAGGCTGGTATCGCGGCAGACTCGCTAGCGGATTGGATCGACAATGATAGCGATCCCCGCGCCAATGGGGCGGAGAAAGATCACTACGAACGACTCGGCATCTACGATGCACCTCGTAATCAGGGCTTTCTGCGTGTGGACGAAATGATCCTCGTGCGCGGCATGGACGCCGTGGACCGCATGAAGCCCGACTGGCGTGAATACTTCAGCGTCTATGGCGAAGGACAGATCGACCTGCGCACCGTCTTCAAAGATGTGCTCCTCGCCATCACCGGTAGCTCCGAGAACGACGTGGACCGCTTCATCCGTGAGCGAGATGGCGCAGATGGCATCCCAGGCACGGAAGATGACCGCCGCATCCGGGATGAAGAGGCCTATCAGCTCCTCGGCCTCAGTGGGGACCGTTTGGAGGAGCTGCGCACCATCGTCAACGATGACGACACCAGCCTCCGCCGCATCACCAGCGTCGGGTGGGTAGGCACCAAGCGGGCCAAGATCATCGTCGTCACCCGCCGCAACGCAGAAACCGGCGCACTGACCTATCTCGGGCGGATGGAGGAATAAGCCTCCGCTAGGCACTTTGCGGCACTCATGTGCCACATCGGCCATATCAGTGCCAGAACCGCGCAGCACTCCCCCAGTGCGAAAAACGGCCTTTCCTCGATAAATCAAGGCTTGTAGCCGCAGTCACTCTCATGGCACGCTTCTGGCAATAGATCCTACCATCATGAACCCCGAAAAATTCACCCACAAGCTTCAGGAAGCCTTCAACGCCGCCCAATCCGTCGCTACTCGCCACGGGCAGCAAGAACTCAAAGCCGCGCACCTCCTCAGCGCCATGCTTGAGCAGGAAGGCGGCATCGCCACGCCACTCTTTGAGAAAGCCAGTGCCTCAGGAGCTATTTCCAATCTCAAATCCCAAATCTCAAACCACCTTGAGCGTCAGCCCAAGGTCAGCGGCGGCTCCAGCGGCCTCTATCTCTCCAACGAATTCCGCGAGCTCGTCACCAAGGCCGAAGATGAGCAAAAGAAGCTCAAAGATGAGTTCCTCAGCGTCGAGCACATGCTGCTCGCCCTTTTCAAAACAAAGACGGAAATCAGCGACCTCATCAAGCAGGCCGGTTTGACCTACGAAGCCGTCTCCAAGGCCCTCACTGCCGTGCGTGGCAGCCAGCGCGTGGTCGATCAGGACCCTGAAGGCAAATACCAAACCCTCGAAAAATACGGCACCGATCTCACCGCCCGCGCCAAAGCAGGCAAGATCGACCCCGTCATCGGCCGCGATGAAGAAATCCGCCGCGTCATGCAGGTGCTCAGTCGCCGCACGAAGAACAACCCCGTCCTCATCGGCGAACCCGGCGTCGGCAAGACCGCCATCGCCGAGGGCCTCGCCCGCCGCATCGTCGCTGGCGACGTGCCGGAATCGCTCAAGAACAAACGCCTCATCAGCATGGACCTCGGTGGCATGATGGCTGGCGCGAAATTCCGTGGCGAGTTCGAGGAGCGCCTGAAGGCCTTCTTGAAGGAAGTCACCTCCAGCGAGGGCGAGATCATCCTCTTCATCGACGAACTCCACACCATCGTCGGTGCCGGCAAAGCTGAAGGCGCGATGGATGCAGGCAATCTGCTCAAGCCCCAACTCGCCCGTGGTGAGCTGCGCTGCATCGGTGCCACCACGCTCGATGAATACCGCAAGCACATCGAAAAAGACCCCGCGCTGGAGCGTCGCTTCCAGCCCGTGAAAGTCGGCGAGCCCAGTGTGGAGGACACCATCGCCATCCTGCGCGGCCTGAAGGAGCGCTACGAGGTCCACCACGGCGTGCGCATTCAAGACAATGCCATCATTGCCGCCGCCACACTGAGCAATCGCTACATCACCGACCGCTTCCTGCCGGACAAGGCCATCGACCTCGTCGATGAAGCCGCCAGCCGCATCAAGATCGAACTCGACTCCATGCCGACCGAAATCGACGTCATCGAGCGCGAGATCATGCAGGACGAAATGGAGCGTCAGGCCCTCAAAAAGGAAAAAGACGCCGCCTCCAAAGCCCGCCTCGAAAAACTCGAGCGCGAGATCGCCGATCTCAAAGAAAAATCCTCCGCACTGAAAGCCCAGTGGATGAAGGAAAAGGAATCCGTCGATGCTGGACGCAAAGTGAAGGAAGAAATCGACCGCCTCCGCACCGAACTCGAACAAGCCCAGCGCCGAGGCGACTTCGGCCGCGCCGGTGAGATCCAATACGGCCTCATCCCCGATTTGGAGAAAAAACTCCAATCCGCCCCAACCGAGAACCACGAGCCGAGAACTGCGAACACGCTTTTGCGCGAAGAAGTCACCGAAGAAGACATCGCTCGCGTCGTCGCGAACTGGACCGGCATTCCCGTCTCACGCCTGCAAGAGGGCGAGCGCTCGAAGCTCATCAAAATGGAGGAACGCCTCGCCAAACGTGTCATCGGCCAAAAGGACGCCATCACCGCCGTCAGCAATGCCGTGCGCCGTGCCCGCGCAGGCATCCAGGATGAAAATCGCCCCATCGGCAGCTTCCTCTTCCTCGGTCCCACCGGTGTCGGCAAGACCGAACTGTGCAAAGCCCTCGCCGAGTTCCTCTTCGACGATGACAGCGCCATGACCCGCATCGACATGAGCGAGTACATGGAGAAACACAGCGTCAGCCGCCTCATCGGCGCACCTCCCGGCTACGTCGGCTACGAGGAAGGCGGCCAGCTCACCGAGGCCGTGCGCCGCCGCCCCTACAGCGTCGTCTTGTTCGACGAGGTCGAAAAAGCGCACCCAGATGTCTTCAACACCCTCCTCCAGGTGCTCGACGACGGACGCATCACCGACGGCCAGGGCCGCACGGTCGATTTCAAGAACACCGTCCTCATCATGACCAGCAACATCGGCAGCGCCGCCATCCAGGACGTGAAAAACGCCGAGCAGCGCGAGGCCATGGTGCGCGACAGCCTGAAGCAATTCTTCCGCCCCGAGTTCCTCAACCGCATCGACGAAATCGTCATCTTCGACCGCCTCGATGCCTCGCAGCTTGATCAAATCGTCAAAATCCAGCTCCAACGCGTCATCGACCGCCTCGCGAAGCAGAACATCCACCTCACCGTCACCGACGACACCACCCGCCACCTCGCCGACGCCGGCTTCGACCCCGTCTTTGGCGCCCGCCCCCTCAAACGCGCCATCCAAAAACACCTCCTCGACCCGCTCAGCCTCGCCGTCCTCGAAGGCCACTTCAAAGAAGGAGACCACATCACCGCCGTGATGAAGGCCGGGAAGCCGGTGTTTGAGAAGAAGTGACTTAAAATCTGGCCATCATTAAGACAATCCAAGTTGGCTCTTCACGAAGGCGTCCACGCCTTGGTCACCAGCTAACTGCATTAGCTTTTGCCGCTGTTCCAAAGTCAAACTAACTTCAGGTGGCAAAAGCCCTTCATTTGTCAGTTTGCGCAAATCTTCGATGCAACTTTCAATTCCAACTGCAAGCCACTGATTCTCTGCTGCTGCACTGTAGTCTTCAGATCTTGCATTAACTGAAGCGAGCATTTTGCAGCGTTCGGCCAGTTTGGACCAAAGATTTAGCAAGTCAGTCAAGCCCTGGACTGGATTCAGTTCTCTGAATTCAAGCTCGCTTATTATGTCGGGTGTTTTTGATTGATTCATTTTTATGCTCTATGGCGGGGATGCGAAAGCTAATCGCTCCTTGGTCGGAGTAGACTCCAACATCCTTAAACAGCCCAAAACGGATTCTTCACCGTGACACCCGGAAAGTCGGAGGTGTTGCGTGTGACCACGGTGAGGCCATACGCGAGGGCCGTGGCGGCAATGAGGCTATCGATCACGGGGACCGAACGGCCTTCTGAGTGGAGTCGCTTGCAATAACGTGCCCATTCCCAGGCAGCGGAATCATCAAAGGGCAAAATGGCATCCGCGAAGTCTTCTTGAAGGAAGCGAAGCCGTTTCAGCAGCTCGTTCTTGCGCTTTCCATCTGCCACGGCCTCCGCTCCGCTTGCGAGTTCAGCCAGGGAAAGCGCACTGATGGCCAATTCTTCCTGATGCTGATCCAACCAAGCGATGACCATCGGATCAGGCTGGGGGCGCATGCCTTCTGAAAGCACGTTGGTGTCCACGAGGTAGGTCACAGGTCAATCGGTGCGCCGAGCGGTTCGCGATTCGGAGAAAGTTCGAGGCCCTGAAGGCCGCGGAGGTGCTCGACGAGTGACTTTTGCCTCGCATGAGCGGGACGAAGAATGAGCGAACCCGACGGCGTCAGGCTGACCTGAAATTGCATGCCGCTGGTGAGCCGTCCTTGAGCAAAGACGTCTTCAGAAAGCGTGAGCTGGCGGCTGGACTCCAAAGTGGCGGTCATGTGGAGCATTTTAGGGGATACTTTAGCAAGAGCAACCTTCATCATTATGGCCAAGAGGCTCCACAAAATACGCCTGCTTGTGCCCTCCCCGCGCCAGCTCAGCGGCTTTGGCCTCGGCTGCGGCTTGGGTGGCGAAACGGGCGATGAGGAAACGGGCTCCGTTGTCGTCTTCGCGGTAGAGGGCGTGGGGGAGGGCTGGTTCGGAGGCAGATGGAGCGGCGAAGGCGGATCGTGGCTCATTTGGCACCATGGCCCAGGCACCGAGGTCATCGCGACCCCACACGACACCGAGACCGGAGACCACGGTGCGCAGCAGTTCGAGTTCCGAGGCCTTTTCCCCCGCATCGAGCAGACAAGCCTCGATCACCTCGCCACTGCCGGGGCGGCGGCCTGAGATGGGAAGCACTGAAACCTCGCACCCCGGTCCTCCGGGAGCGCCGCGTCGATGAAAGGGGCCGTGGTTGGACATGATGAGCATGCAATCACACGGAATGAATTTTGCCAAGTCCCGCAGTTATGCGGCAGGCAGCAAGTGTTTCTGCCAGGCGGAGTGCTGCGCGGGGTCGGAAAGCATTCGGGGCCGTTGCGGGGTTTCGGCAGAGGCGAGGATTCCTGATTCATGGCACCCTCCTGGTGACTCGGGAACGATGCCAGCCAATGCGGACTGACGTTGTCGTGGCTGGGGAACGCCGATTGCTGATCCATTGCGCCACCTGACAAGGTTGAAGGTGGTGAGAACCAATGCGGACTGACGTTGTCGTGGCTGGGGAACGCCGATTGCTGATCCATTGCGCCACTTGGCTTGCTTGAAGGTGGTGGGAACCAATGCGGACTGATGTTGCCGAACCTCGGGAACGCCGATTGCTGATCCATTGCGCCACCTGACAAGTTTGAAGGTGGTGAAAGCCAATGCGGCCTGACGTTGCCGTGGCTGGGGAATGCCGAATGCTGCTCCATAGCGCCACTTGGCAGGCTTGGTGGTGTTGAAAACCAATGCGGACTGACGTTGCCGAGGCTGGGGAACGCCGATTGCTGATCCATAGCGCCACTTGGCAGGCTGGGAAGTATTGAAAGCCAATGCGTCCTGACGTTGCGGAGGCTGGGGAATGAGGATTGCTGATCCATGGCACCAGTTCGGAGGCTGCGGAGGGAGCGGAACCCATTCAAAAAAGGGGTGAGGAACGAAACTAGGTGTCGCAAACCAGCGCCGGTGACGGAATCGAGGCTGGGGCCAGATGTTTGGCCTTGGGTGGCGAGGAGCGGATGGCTGCGTGGCGGCGGGCAGCGATTCGGTTCTTGTCGCCGGAGGGGGATTCATGATAAAACGCCCAATATGGCCAAGCGCAGCCGTCTTCCTGCTGGTATGAGCGATCCCGCCGTGGCGCGGCGGGATGTGGTGTTTGCGCTGTTGGCTGATCCGGTGCGGCGGCGCATCCTCGAACTGCTCGCGGATGGTCAGCCGCACACGGCCTCGACTTGCGCAAAGGCGGTGGGCAAACGGCTGGATGCAGCCCTGAAGCACCTCGTGGCCCTGCGGGATGCCGCCGTGGTGGCGAGCACGCCTGATCCCTCCGATGCACGCCGTCAGCGCTACACGCTGCGACCAGAAACCGTGGTGCGGACTTCGGAAAACGGCCAGCGGGAGATGGACTTCGGCTGCGCGGTGTTGCGGATGGAAAACCGGGCGCCATGAAGCTTCTGGCCGATGCCGACTTCGATCTGCTGTTGTCTAGCCGTCCTCGGAGGCGACTTCAAATGGTGGGGATGTCATCACAACCGTGAAGAAGCACCGGAAGCCGGTGATTGAGAAGAGGTGAGAATGTGTGCGACCTCCGCCTGCGTTAGGGGCTCGTAGATTCGATTGGCAATCGAACTCCGCTCCCTAAGCTACAGCCATGACAGAAACCGAACGCGAACTCACCAAACGCTGGATGGATACCTGGGCCAAAGCTGCTCCCGAACTGCAAAAAGTGCGAGATGCGGACATCCGCGCAGCAGACACGGCTGAATCTATGCAGGTCTTTACCGGCTCCGCCGCTTGGGCGGTAAAGCATAGGCCCGCAGCGGCATGGTCTGGGCTCGTGGAGCAGCAGCGATGGTTTGCCAAAGCCGCCCTGACCTCATGAACGAACTCACCAAACTCGCTCTTGAACTCCAGAGCTTCTGTGAAAAGCGAAATTGGTCTTTTTGCATCATTGGCGGCATGGCCGTGCAGCATTGGGGCGAACCTCGCTTCACCAAGGATGTGGACATCACACTTCTCACCGGTTTTGGCAGTGAGGAGCGTTTTGTGGACGACTTCCTCATCGCTTACGAGGCCCGCGTAAGCGAGGCTCGTGCATTTGCCCTCCAAAACCGCGTGATGCTTCTTCGTTCTTCTCAAGGCATCGGCATCGATATCGCCCTCGGTGCGCTGCCTTTTGAAGATCAGGCTGTAAAGAGGGCTGTGAAGATCGAAATGGAACCCGGAGCCAGTCTGCGGCTCTGCACCGCCGAAGACCTCCTCGTTATGAAGGCCTTCGCCAGCCGTCCGCTCGACTGGAATGATGTTCGGGGTATCCTCGTCCGCCAGGGAACACGAAAGCTCGACTGGTCCTACATCCATCGTCAGTTGACGCCGCTGTGCGAGATCAAAGAAGCCCCCGAAATTCTCACTCAGCTCGAAAAGCTCCGTCAAGAGGTCGCGCAGAGCGAGTTGTGATGGATAAGGAAGCCGATCCAACGTGTCATCGACCGCCTCGCCGTCCTCGGAGACGGCTTCAAAGACGGCGCTCACATCACCGCCCAGTTGCAGGACGGGAAGGTGGAGTTTGAGAGGCGCGATGCTTCATTTCGGTAGCAGGGTTTGAACCGCTCATGTGACGCTGATAGGACGCTCATGCTCTGAATCTGACCCCCATCAGCGTTTGGTCAGCGTCATGTCAGGTGCGCCAAGCACAGTCCAACAACTCTCACTGAATGAAAGGAATCAGTCATGGAAAAAGGTTGAAGCCATGTAGCCGAGACAGCGGTGCAGGGGAGCGATTCCCTGTGTCGAAGCCTGTCGAGGCGAGCTGCCGAGCCGCAGCGCGAGCGAATCCTCATCTGAAGCCTCGAAACGCTAACTTGAGAACGGCCAGTGTCTCTGATTGCATGAAGCCAGCATCATCGCCGCAAGCAACCGCAAGGCTGCGATGGGTTCTCCGGGGTAGAGAGGGGCAGCGCGGCAGCAAAGAGGTGTTGGGAACTTGGGATACTCCACACGGCGCGGGCGGTGTCAGCCGTGCGCAGCGGGTCAGCCAGCGAAGCCATAAGCTGGCAGGTCGCCGAGGGGAAGTCGGAGAGGCTCATCGTAGTGATGAGGCCGGTGAGCCGAGCTGTGCGAGACAGCCAGCCGCTAGGCTGGCCCTGTAGCGCAGCGGAAGGGTGAGCGCCGTGGGGCGGCGCGAAGCAATGCTGGTGGAGCGAAGGAGCCTTGGCTACAGACAAGCTGACTCAGAACCTCAGGGAGCTGATTGGGAGATGAACCATCGACCTATGACAGAACAAGCCATGCAAGCCGCCGAGTGCCGTAAAACGGTGCCGCTGGACAAGTGGCCGAGACTCCAGGAGTTGAGAGCGAAGCTGGGCCGCAAGGCCAAAGAAGAGAAGCGGTTCCGCTTCTACAGTCTCTACGATCACGTCTGCCGCACTGACACGCTGTGGGCTGCATGGGAAACTGTGCGGCGCAATGGCGGTGCGCCAGGTGTGGACGCAGTGAGCATAGAGCAAATCACCGCGACGCCAGAAGGCGAAGCGGCATGGGTCACAGCGATCCAGCAAAGCCTGCGAGAGAAGACCTACCGTGCGCAACCCGTGCGGCGAGTCTATATCCCCAAGGCCGACGGCAAGCTGCGCCCCCTTGGCATACCAACCTTGGTTGGCCGCGTGGTACAGGCCGCAGTGGAGCTCATCCTTGAGCCGATCTTTGAAACAGACTTCAACGATTGCTCACACGGCTTTCGCCCTGGACGCAGCGCCCACGACGCCATCAAAAGCGTCGAGCAAAGCATCCGCGAAGGACGCAACGCGGTCTATGACGCCGACCTGGCGAGTTACTTTGACACCATCCCACACGACAAGCTCATCGCCGGAGTACGGCAGCGAGTCGTCGATGGACGAGTGCTCGCTTTGATCAAGCAATGGTTGGACGCACCCGTGATCGAACCGCCAACGCCCGACGACAAGAACGGTGGCAGCGGCAAACCACGGATGACACGACGTACGCAGGGCACGCCGCAAGGAGGCGTCTTGAGTCCCCTACTAGCCAATATCCACCTCCATTGGTTCGACCGCGCCTTACACGGCAAAGAAGGACCAGCGGCAGGGGCCAACGCCCGGTTGATAAGGTATGCTGACGACTTCGTCATCCTCGCCCGATATGTGGGAGAAAGGATCGAAGCCTGGGTGGAAGAGAAAATCGAAAGACGCCTCGGGTTAAAGATCAATCGGGACAAAACCCGAGTGATCCACGATCTAAGAGCCGACGGCGAGAAGCTCGACTTCCTCGGCTACAGCCTGAGGCATGCGCATGAACAGTATGGGATAAAGGGGAAGAAGTATCTGAGAGTGGAACCCAGCGCCAAAGCGCAAAAGCGGGCGCGGGAGAAAGTCGCAGAGATACTTGGGAGGAACCAAAGCCATACGCCACTGCCGGAACTCATCGAAAGGCTCAACGCGTCATTACGCGGCTGGGCGAACTACGTTGAGCTAGGGCATCCGCGGAAAGCCAAACGGGACCTCAATAGCTACGTGAGGAAGAAACTCACTTGGCATCTCCAGAGTCGTAGCCAGAGAGCCTGGAAGCCATCTGGCGACCAGAGCGCCAATGCACATCTCAATCGGAAGGGACTGATCCAACTATGAAAGCCTTGCAGAAGAGTCGTCTGTCGGCGCAAGCCGCTCCATGGAAACATGGAGAGCAAAAGCCGGATGCGGGAAATCCGCACGTCCGGTTTGACGAGGGGGAGGGCGACGGCATCACTGCCGTCCCCTCTCTACTCTACCGGATTCAAAATCCAGCGCTCAGGCCATCGCGGTGTTGTGCGGATCAATAATCGGCGTGGCCGGGTGTGCGGGCGAAGGGGATCACGTCGCGGATGTTTGGCACGCCGGTGACGAACATGAGGAGTCGCTCAAAGCCGAGGCCGTAGCCGGCGTGCGGGACGCTGCCGTAGCGGCGGAGGTCGGCGTACCAGGCGTAGTTGGCGGGATCGAGGCCCTGTTTGGTCATCGCGGCTTCCAGCACGTCGAGTCGCTCTTCACGCTGGCTGCCACCGACGATCTCGCCGATGCCGGGGACGAGTAGATCCATGGCGGCGACGGTTTTGCCGTCGTCGTTTTGGCGCATGTAGAAGGGTTTGATGGCTTTGGGGTAGTTGTAGATGGTGACGGGGCCTTTGACGTGCTCTTCGGCCAGGAAGCGCTCGTGCTCGGTTTGTAGGCCTTCGCCCCAAACGACGGGGTTTTCGAAGCTGCGGCCGCTTTTGAGCAAAATATCGACCGCGTCGGTGTAGCTGATGCGCTCGAAGGGCTTGGCCAGGGTTTGCTGCAATCTGGCGACGAGCTCTTTGTCGATGAATTTGCCGAAGAACTCCAATTCATCGGCGCACTCGTCAAACATGGCCTGGACGAGGTAGCGCACGTTTTGCTCGGCGAGCGTCATGTCGTCAAAGATGTCGTAGAAGGCCATTTCGGGCTCGATCATCCAGAACTCGGCGGCGTGGCGGGTGGTGTTGCTGTTCTCGGCGCGGAAGGTGGGGCCGAAGGTGTAGATGTTGCCGAGGGCACAGGCAAAGGCCTCGCCCTGGAGCTGGCCGCTGACGGTGAGGTAGGTGGGGCGGCCAAAAAAGTCCTGCTCGGGCTTGGTGGGCGTGTTGGGCTTCAGCGTGGTGACTTGGAACATCTCCCCTGCCCCTTCGCAGTCGCTGCTGGTGATGATGGGCGTGTGGACGTAGAAGAAGCCGCGCTCCTGGAAGAAGCGGTGCACGGCGAAGGCCATCTTGCTGCGCACGCGGAAGACGCTGCCAAAGAGATTCGTGCGGGGCCGCAGGTGGGCGATGGTGCGGAGGAACTCGGGCGTGTGGCCTTTCTTTTGCAGTGGGTAGGTCGCATCGGCCTCGCCGACGAGGCGCAGTTCCTTGGCCTGCAGCTCCCATTTTTGACCTGCGGCGGGTGAGGCGATCAAGTCGCCGTCAATCTCCACCGACGCTCCAGTGAGAATGCGCGGTAGCAGCCCAGCGGTGGGCAGCGTGGCGTCCACCACGGCTTGTAGGCCTTTGAAGCCGCTGCCGTCATTGATTTCCAGGAAGGAGCAGGATTTCGAGTCACGCTTGGTGCGGACCCAGCCGCGTGCGGTGATGCCAGTGCGTGGCGTTTCGGAGTTCAGGAGGGCGAGAATGGTTTCTGGCATGCAGAACGTTCACCAGTGAACATCGAACATTCAAGATCGAACATTGAAATGGATGCTCCTTGCCCGATGTTCCAACTTTTCCCTTCCATGAAATCACACCTCCTCCCGCTGTTCCTCGCCATCACGGCCACTGCGCATGCCCAGATCGCCGGTCAGGCCACCCCGGTCGATAAAATCAAGCTGCCACAGGGCTTCCAGGCGGAGCTGCTCTACTCCGTGCCGAAGGACCAGGAAGGCTCCTGGGTGGCGATGACGCAGGATGACAAAGGCCGCCTCATCTGCAGCGATCAATACGGAGCGCTCTACCGCATCACGCCGCCCGCGCTGAAGGGGAAGGCCGCAGACACGAAGGTGGAGCGGCTCAAAATCGACTTCGGGCACTGCCAGGGCCTGCTTTTTCATCAAGGTGCCCTCTACGGCGTGGTGAATGACTCCACCTACCACGCCAATGCCCAGACGCCGGAGAAGGCGGCCAAAAAGAAGGGCAAGGCCAAAGCCGACAGCGATGAGGACAATACCCGGGGCCTCTACCGCTGCACCGATACGGACAAGGACGACCAATTTGATAAGCTGGAGCTGCTGCGTGCCTTCCCCGGCCGTGCAGGCGAGCATGGACCGCACGCCGTCGTCGCTGCGCCAGATGGCAAATCACTCTACATCATGTGTGGCAATCAAACGCCGGAGCCTAGCTGCGAAACCAGCCGCGTGCCGCGAAACTGGGCGGAAGATCAGCTCTTCCCCATGATCCTGGGGCGTGGCTTCATGCGGGACGTGCTGGCTCCCGGTGGCTGGTTGGCCAAGACCGATCTCGATGGCAAAAAGTGGGAGCTCATCAACACCGGCACCCGCAACACCTACGACATCGCCATTCATCAAAACGGCGACATCTTCGGCTTCGATGCCGACATGGAGTGGGACACCGGCATGCCGTGGTATCGTCCCACACGCGTCTGCCTCATGCAGAGCGGTGGCGAGTATGGCTGGCGCACATGCAGCAAAAAATGGCCCGTCCGCTGGGAGGACAGCCTGCCCCCCGTCGTGAATATCGGCCCTGGATCACCCACCGGCGTCGCCTTCGGCTACGGCTCTACCTTTCCTGCGAAGTATCAGCACGCCCTCTATATCTGCGACTGGAGCTACGGCAAAATGTACGCCGTGCACCTCAATCAAGAAGGCACGGGCTACTCCGGCGTCGCGGAGGAATTCATGAGCGCATCCCCACTGCCGCTCACCGACATCGAGGTATCGAAAAAAGACGGCGCGATGTATGTCAGCGTCGGCGGGCGCAAAGTGCAGTCCGGCCTCTACCGCGTCACTTATGCAGGCAAGGAGCCCACGCAGCGGAAAAGCCTACCCGTCGTCACCACGCCGAATTTCCGCCGCACGCTGGAGGCCTTTCACGGCAAGCAAGACCCCAAAGCCGTCGAGCTCGCCTGGCAGGGCCTCGGGCATGAAGACCGCCACATCCGCTTCGCCGCACGCATCGTGCTGGAGCATCAGCCGCTCGATCAGTGGAAGCAGCGCACCCTTCAGGAGCAAAATCCACGCACCGCACTCACCGCGCTCATGGCCCTGGCACGCTGCGCAGGGGAGGACAAGTCACTGCTGAAGCCCATCCTCGCCTCTTTGGAAAAAATCGACTTCATGAAGCTCCAGGGCATCGACCGCAGCACCTATCTGCGGGATCATATGCTGGCCTTCACCCGCCTCGGGGCACCGGATGAGGACACCGGGAAACACACCGCCCTGCGCCTCCTCACCTACTTCCCCACTGGCGATAGCGGCACGGATCGCGACCTCTGCGAGCTGCTCGTCTTTCTCGGAGAGCCCGGCATCGTCGCCAAGGCCGCCCCGCTGGTGAATGCCTCCCCCTCGCAGGAAGAGCAGATCGACTACGCACGCATCCTGCGCTTTGCCAAAAGCGGCTGGACCTCTGAGCTACGCCGCGAGTACCTGAGTTGGTTCCTGCGTGCCGCGAATTACAAAGGCGGTGCCTCCTTTGACCTCTTCATCGGCGAAATCAAAAAAGACTTCCTCGCTGGCGTGCCCGAAGCCGAGCTCGCCGCCCTCAAAGACGTCATCGAAGCCAAAGCAGAGCCCAAAGCGCCCGCTTTCACCGCCAAGCCCATGAGCTTCGTCAAAGCATGGACCATGGCCGAGCTGGAAAAATCCCTCGGCGTCGGTTTGGAGGGCAATCGCGACTTTGCCAACGGGCGCAACATGTTCGGCGCAGCCACCTGCTACGCCTGCCACCGCTTCAACAACGAAGGCGGTGCCGTCGGCCCAGATCTCACCAGCGTGGCCGGAAAATACAGCCCGCGTGACCTGCTGGAGCACATCCTCGATCCCAACAAAGAAATCAGCGACCAATACGGCAGCACCGTCTTCACCTTAAAAGACGGCAGCACTGTCACCGGCCGTATCGCCAACATGAAAGAGGACACCATGATGGTCTGCACCAACATGATGGACCCGAACAACTTCACCAACGTCGATGTGAAGCAGGTCACCAAAACCGAAGAGAGCAAAGTCAGCATGATGCCCCCCGGCCTGCTCTTCATGCTCAAAGAAGACGACATTCTCGACCTCATGGCCTACCTCCTGAGCAAAGGAAATCCCAAAGACCCGATGTTCGTGAAGTAGTCTGCTGAATCAAAGGCTTGAACAGAACGCGGATTCTGCGGCGTAGGTTTGCGGCTATGTTTCCGCGCTTTCTTTGCTTCCTCGCTGCTTTTTCTGCTCCGCTGCTCGCCCAGCAGGTGACGCTGCCGTTGCCGCGTCTGCTCACGCTGATGCCGATGGGCGGACAGGTGGGCCAAAATGTCGAAGTCACGATCACCGGTGAAAACACCGAGGACGTGACCGAGCTGACCTTCTCCACACCGAAGATCACTGCCAAGCCCGTCGCGGGTGCCACGAACAAATTCACCGTCAGCATCGCCGCCGATGCTCCGGTGGGTGTTTACGATGCCCGTGTCATGTCACGGCTCGGCGTGTCCTCCGCGCGGGCCTTTTCGGTCAATAAGCTGCCGGAAATCGTCCGCACCCAAGCGAACAATTCGCTCGAAACAGCTCTGAAACTGCCCGTGGGCTCGATCTGCAATGCCACCATGACGAGGAGAGCCGTGGATTTTTATTCCTTCACCGGCGTGAAGGGCCAGGCCGTCTCCATCGACTGCGCAGCGGTCGGCATCGACTCACGGCTCACGCCCGTCGTCATCCTGGCGGATGGCAAAGGCGCAGACCTCAAAGTGAATCGCACCGGCGGCATCATTGACTTCACCCCGCCCGCCGATGGCACCTACATCATCAAAGTGAACGATCTCACTTACCAAGGCGGCGAGCGCCACTTTTACCGCCTCGCTTTGCAGAAAAGCCCCGCGCAGCCGCAACCGCAGACTCAAATGGTCAGCGCCATGTCCTGGCCTCCGCACGGTCTCGCCGCTAGTGCTGCAGCCACCGAATCGGAGCCGAACAACAAAGACGCCCAAAAGATCACGCTGCCATGCGACATCGCAGGGGCCTTTTATCCCGCCGCAGATGTCGATACCTATGAGTTCACCGCGAAAAAAGGCGAGACCTGGTGGGTCGAGGTCGCCAGTGAGCGACTCGGGCTCAATACCGATCCCTTTGTGCTCGTGCAGCAGGTCAAAAAAGGCCAATTCACCGATGTGGCCGAGCTCTACGACATCGCCCCACCGATGAAGGTCACCAGCAACGGCTACTCCTACGACGGCCCGCCCTACGATGCCGGATCACCCGACGTGCTCGGCAAATTCGAGGTCAAAGAAGACGGCACCTACCGCCTGCAAGTGCGTGACCTCTTTGGCGGCACCCGCTCCGATGCCAACAACGTCTATCGCCTGCTCGTCCGCCAGGCAGCGCCCGATTTCGCCCTCGCCACCTGGGCCGTCCACATGACCCTGCGCAATGGAGACCGCGCCTCCCTTTCCAAGCCCATGTCACTCCGACAGGGCGATGCCCGCGCCTTTGAAGTCGTGGTGCAGCGCCGTGATGGCTTCGATGGCGAAATCGACATCCACATGGAAAACCTGCCTCCAGGCGTCAGCGCCGCCGGATTGAAGATCGGCAAAGGCAAAAGCTATGGGCACCTCATCCTCTCCGCCGATGAAAAAGCCCCGCGTGGCTTCGCTTTGGCAAAAATCGTCGGAAAAGCCCTCATCGGCGGCAAAGAGGTCGTACGGCCCGTGCGGCTCGCCAGCATGGAATGGTCTGTGAAGGACGCCAAAGGCGAAATCCCCGCCCCACGCCTCATGGCTGATATTCCCGTCTCCGTCACGGACTCGGAGCAAGCGCCGCTGTCCATCACCGTAGCCGAAAACAAGGTCTATGAGGCCAAAGCAGGCGAAACGCTGAAAATCCCGCTCAAGCTGACTTGGCGGAATGAATTCAACGGCAGTTCCATCAAAGTAAAAGCCTACGGCGAAGGCTTCAGCGCCATCAAGGAGTTCGACATCCCGCTGAAGGCCGCCACGCATGAGCTAGCGCTCAATCTCGCGGAATTGAAGATCGCGCCGGGGGATTACACCTTTGCCCTGCAAAGCCTGGGCATCTGCAAATACCGCTACAACCCCGCTGCGGTGCCGCTGGCAGAAGCGGAGCAAAAGAAAGCCGAGCAACAACTCACCGCCGCTGCCGCCGAGGCCAAAAAGATCGCCGCCACCGATGCCGCAGCCGCGAAAAAAGCCGCTGAAAAGCAAAAACAGGCCGAAGCAGCCCTGACTGCCGCCGCCAGCCGCATGAAGAGCGTGACGACCGCCGCCAATCCCACTGACACCGTCGAGATCCTCATCTCACAGCCCATCCGCGTGAGCGTGAAAGCCGCCCCGCCCACGACAGCGGCGAAGTAGATCCGCATACCCATATTCAAGGAGGCCCGCAGACTCCTATTGAAACCAAACTTTAGAACTCCCTGCATCTTTGGGAAATTGCTCACCATGATTGCATGTCTAGCCGCAATGCCGCTAGACCGGTTCTCAAAAAGAATGTCATATTGAGGCTGTACTTTTTAGAATTGCGGTAATTAATAGGCGGCGGTGGCCCGCCCGTGCATCACACTCAATCTCGAAAACGCGACCTTGGAAGAGGTCGGCGTGGCGATGGATTGCTCACCCACGAAGAAGGGCTTTCGTCGGCTTCAAGCGCTGCGCTGGCTTTATGAAGGCAAGAGCCGCGAGCAAGTCGCTGACCTCTCAGGCTTCAGCCTGCGGCAGGTTTTGCGCTTTATCCAAGCCTTCAATCTCGCCGGCCTTGATGGTCTCATTCCTGGGCGTAGCAGCGGCCGTCGCCGAATCCTGCCCAAGGAACAAGTGAACGAAAAAATTCTGCCTCTCATCGAAGATCCGTCGCTGGCTGGACAGAGCCACTGGACTGCGGTGAAGTTGCACGGCTGGATCAAGCAGAACCTGCAAACGCAGCTCGGCTACAGCACCACCGTGCGCTATCTCCACGAGCACGATTACCGCCTCAAAGTTCCGCGCCCCTGGCCGCTCAACCAGGATGAGGACAAGCGCCAAGCCTTCTGCCAAAAGCTCCAGCGCTGGGTGGCCGATCCGAGCGTCGACTTGTGGTTCAGCGACGAAAGCGGCTTTGAAGGCGATCCGCGCCCGCGCCGTACCTGGACCAAGATCGGCAAGGTGCGCCACTCACCTTATCTCGGCGAGCACATCCGCTACAATGTGTTTGGCGCAGTGCGGCCCAAAGATGGACGTCTCGGCGCACTGCTCTTCAACCTGTGCGACAGCGTCACTTTCAGGTGTTCCTTGACACTCTAGCTGAGGAGAATCCGCACGTGGCAGGACGCCGCGCCATCCTGGTGCTCGACAACGCCTCATGGCACAAGACCAAGAGTCTTAACTGGCACCACTTTGAGCCCGAGTATCTGCCACCACGCTCGCCCGATCTCAACGCCATCGAACGCTTGTGGCTGCGCATGAAGGCCGACTGGTTCAACGGCTGGATCGCCAAGACTTCCGAGCAACTTCAGGACCGTATCATCGAGTCCCTACGCTCTTTGTTCGACCAGCCATCCATCCTTCAGTCCCAGTGCCGCCCAAAGACGCGTTTATGACATTCTTTTGAGAACCGGTCTAGCCACAATGCCGCTAAGCAAAAAAAGCGAAGAGGGGCGAAAAGAGTGCTGTACAACTGAGTAGCTGAGTCAACTAGCGGTAGATGGTAAAGCCATCCAGCCCACCGCGATACGAACATCATCTCTCTGCACGCATCCGCAAAAAACTCGGCGTCGAGCAGTTGCCCGAGGAACTGCGGGCAGAGCCAACGCACCAAGGGCCGCGACGCAAACTTCTCGGTTGGCAACTCATCGCCGGCATGGTCGCCCAAAGTCTGCACGCTTGCGGCAGCCTACAGCAGATCATCGGTCGTTATTTTGCTGTGCGCATCAGGCTCCGCGGCGCTAAGCCAGCGTCGTTTGAAGATATCCACCCAAGCTTTCGATGCCTGCATGCGCCACTCCCTGGTGCCGCTAGCCTGTGAGCAGCGGCATCCAGCGTGTTTTTTCGCCGGGCTGCGCTTGGTCGGCATCGACGGTGGGCAGTGGAACCTGCTTAACACCGTGCAGATCAACGCCCAAGTGCCCAAAAGCCGCAGTCGTCGTGCGCAGGCAGCCTTTGCCAAGCTCTCCATGAGCACGCTGGTCGAGCTCGGCACCCATGCACCGCTGGCCGTATCGATGTCACTGGGTGCGCTCAATGAGAAATCGCTGGCCGATCCGCTGCTCGCCGCGCTACCAGGCTCGCAGCCTGCTCATCGCCGACCGCTATTACGGGCAGGCTCCGATGCTCAAAGAACTGCAAAAACATTCGCAGCGCACGCAGAGTCACTTTTTGGTCCGAGTGCGGCAAAAGCTCTCCGTGCGAGTGCAAAGCGTGCATGCCGATGGCAGTGCGGAGGTGGTGGTGAGTCTGCGCGAGCGTGAGAGCCCATGCGCAGACTCGTCAACAACAGCTCCGTCCAAAGCTGACGAGAAGCAGACACCCGAGGCGAACAAAGCGCGGGGCCGCCCGCGCAAACATCCGCCGATGCGCCAGAGCGAGTTGCCAGTGCGCGAGATCGTGGGGCGAGTGCGCAACGCCGCTGGAGAGTGGGTGAAGGTGCGGCTGTGGACGAGCCTGAGCGTGCAGCAGGGCAGTGCGCGTGAGTTGTTGGCGTTGTATGCGAAGCGCTGGGAACAGGAAGTCTTTTACAAAGAACTCAAGCTCGTGCTTCACGGAGGGCATTTGCTCAGCGCACAACGCACCGAGACAGCACAGCAAGAACTCGCCGCGCTCCTCATCGCCAGCTCACTGGTGGCTGAGGAGCGACTAGCCTGCGCACAGAGCAGTGAGGATGAAGAAGTCCGGCAGGCAGGAGCGCTGCGCATCAGCATGAGCCACTGTTTGGAGCACACCGTAGCGCTGCTACTGGTGCTGGAGGCAGCGCAGGGCCTCATGGACGAGGCGGCACAAGGAGTGCTGGTGCGCCGAGTGCGAGAGCAAATCGCCCAAGCCGCGTTACCAGCGCGACGAAGACGTAGTTGCCAGCGCAAGGTGCGACAGCCCGTGAGCAAATGGCCACGCCTGCTCTCGGCATCTTCTCTCCAAGCCAGCGACGATCTCATCATCGACCCTTTTGCTTAGCGGCATTGGGTCTAGCTTTTGATCTCAAAGATGGCTTCGACCTCGACGGCGGCGCCGGTGGGGAGTTGGGCGAAGCCGAGGGCGCTGCGGGCGTGGTAGCCGTCGCCTTCTTTGCCGAAGATTTCGTGCAGGAGGTCGGAGCAGCCGTTGATGACGAGGTGCTGGTCGCTGTAATCGAGCGTGGAGTTCACGCATCCGAGCACTTTGATGACTTTGAGGCCATCGAGCGTGCCGTGAGTGTCCCAGACGGAGCGGAGGACTTTTTCAGCGCAGTTCTTGGCAGCCTTGTAGCCGTCTTCGGTCTTCAAGTCGGCTCCGAGCTTGCCTTTGAGGTCGCTGACGTGGCCGGAGGTGAGGAGCTGGTTGCCACTGCGGATGCAGAGGTTCAGGTAGCCGGGGGCTTGCTTCGCGAAGGTGAGGCCGAGGGATTCTGCTTTTTGCTGAGGTGTCATGGGGAGATGAGGAAGAGGAGGTGTTGATAACGGGCCGTGCGGACTTTTCCAGCCGGGACTTCTCATGACTTGCCAAACGCACCGGGTAAAGCACTCATCCGGCATGAGTCACACCGAAGTCACCCCAGACGAGCAGGCGGGCCCCGATGCTGAAAAGCTGCCGGGTCGCGGGTGGCGCGTGGTTTTGAGCCTGTTCATCGTGCTAAACATCTCCACGGTGCTGTATGTGAGCCTGCCACCCGCGTGGGCGGCGCGGAAGCATGCGGAATGGACGGCGGACTGGGCACCGATGGCGAAATACCGGCTGAGTTTGGTCCATTGGCGCTGGCAGCAGTATGCGCACCTCGCGGGTCTGAACAATGTCTGGCAGATGTTTGGCAAGCAGAGTGAGTTCAACTGGCACTATGACATCCGGGGCGTGTATGGCAGTGGCAAGGCCGAGAAATGGGTGCTTTTGCCTCTGCCGGGGCAAAGCAAGCGCACGTGGGCCCAAACCTACATTTTTGATTTCAGACAGCGGAAGCTCGATCTGAACATCTACCGCGACGAATTCGCCCGGCAGGCCTGCATGCGCTACTTGGCCCGTTTGTATCCAGAGCACGAGGGTATGCCCCTGACCAAGATTCGCTGGAATCTGCGCTACCAGATGATCCTACCGCCGGATGAGGCCGTGAGGCGGCAAAAGCTCGTGTCGGACGACTGGCACACGATTGACTTCGGTCGCTACACACTCCCTACCAAGGAGGAGGCTCCCCGATGAAAGCTTGGAACTCTTTTTGGTTTGCCCGTCAGGACCCACTGCCGATGGCGGTGTGCCGCATCGGTGTGGGAGCGTTGCTGCTGGCCATGTTTCTCGCCCTGACGCCAAACTGGGACCGCTTTTACGCTGCGGACGGCATGCTGCAGCTCCACGACGAGCAGCTTTACGCGGGTAGGCACCAGGATTGGTACTCGCTATTGTACTGGACCGAGGGCGTCGTGCCGGTGGGGTTTTGGAGGCATGTGTGCGTCGCGTGTAGCGTGGGGCTGATGCTCGGGTGGCGGACGCGGCTCATGACGATTTCGCTGTTCCTGCTGATGACCTCGTTGATCAACCGCTGCCCATGGGTGGTGAACGGCGAGGATCTGGTGCTGCGCATGCTGCTGTTTTACGGTATGTTTTCTCCCTGGGGCATGCGGCTCAGCTTGGATGCACGCCGCCACGCTTCAAAAGCCTTGCCCACGCTGCCGCTGGTTTGGGCCTGGCGACTGATGCAGGTCAATTTCCTGCTCATCTATGCCGTCAGCCTGCCTTACAAATTTGCGCAGGAGCCCGCTTGGTGGACGGGAGACGCCATGCACTGGGCCGTAGCGAGTGACATGTGGTGGGAAAAAGGCCGCATGCCCTGGATCACGCTGGCTTTGGATGGTTGGATTCGTCGTGGCATCACTTGGGGGACCGTGATCGTCGAGGGGTTGGCACCGTTCCTAGTGTGGTTTCGTGCGACTCGTGTGCCAATGACGCTCTGCCTCGTCGCCCTGCATGTGGGGATCGCCTTCACCATTCCGGGCGTGACTCTTTTCACGTTGTCCATGGTGGCTGGCGCGGCCTTGTTTTTGCCAGCCGACTTTTATCAAACCTGGGCAGCTCATGCAGCCGGAGCGTGGCAGCGTTCCAGGAGCCGATAGCCCCCTTTTTTTAATTTAAATTGATTTATTTAACAAATGTCAAATATTTAACAGATGTCTTCCCCCCGACGCTCTACTTCTCGCTTGCTGAATGGCTTTTTCAGCATGGTTCTCGCCTCGACGCTTTGTGTCACCGATGCCTGTGGTCAGCAGGCCAGCGCTCAGGTGGGTGAAGTGGAAACCCAGCGTATCACACGCAGCACCGCCTCCTCTTCGAATCCCTTCTCGTCCTTGGTGGACCCGGATCCCTACTATGTGAATCTTTCCACCGCCTACACGCACACGACGAACGCTTTTTCCGACTTTCGTGAGCAGAAAGACTGGCTGCTGGACACCAATCTCTCCGCAGGCTGGCGCACCACCCTCGGCAGCAGCTTGTATCTCGACTGGGCCTTCGTGGCGAACCGCAGCGACTACGCCAACCAGGACACCCTCAGCCGCAACATGCTCGGCACCCGCGTCATGCTTGCCGGACTGGCTTTTGGCAAAGTGCCCTACTACCTGTCCTACAGCGGCAATTGGTTCTACGACAGCTCCTACGACAGCAGCGGGCTGAATTTCCACACGCTGAGCGCCGTGGTGCCGTTCTGGCGGAAAAACGTGGGGAAAGGCAACCTCACCGTCTCCGCCACGCTGAACTGGATCAAGGCGCAGCCGAGTGACTTTGACCAGATCACCCCCGGCCTCTCCGTGCGCTACAGCGTGCCAGTGACGGGCAAAGACCGCATCGATCTCTCCGTGATGCAGAGCTACGCCTCCTTCCAGCACTTCGCACCGGGCCAGTTCCCGCAAGACCGCCAGGACTGGCGCACCACCGCCAGTTTGCAGCTCGTGCACACCTTTACCAAGCAGCTCCAGCTCACCCTCGGCGTCACCTACATGCGCAATGACAGCAATCTCGCTGGCTTTGAGACCACCACCGGCCGCTTCGGCGGCATCTACGACTACAAGACCTGGAACTTCACGCCGACCCTCGGCCTGAACTACAACTTCTGATCCCCCGCAATTCGCATGGTGCCCTACCTCGACCTGCCGCCCCTCCAGGTCGGCGGGCATTCCTTCGGAGTATTTGGGCTATTGGTATGGGTGGGCATCATCACTGGGTATTTCGTCGCCCGCTGGCAGGCTCGGCGGGTCGGGCTGGACTCGCAAATCGTCTCCAGTCTCGTCGCCGTGTGCGCCTTTTTTGGGCTGCTCGGTTCCCACTGGGTCTTTTTGTTTGTGTACCACCCAGAGGTGTTCCGTGCGGATCCTTGGAGCCTCATTCAGATCTGGCAGGGCATGTCGTCCTATGGCGGCATGTTCACCTCTGCGCTCGCTGGGGCTATCTTTGTTCGCTGGTTGCGTGTGCCCTTCCTGCCTTATGCGGACGTGTGCGTCTTCACATTCTTCCACGTCTGGTTCTTTGGCCGCCTCGGCTGCACCACTGCGCATGACCATCCGGGTTGTCCCTCGCAGTTCTGGCTGGCGGTGAAGTTCCCCGACACGCCCCGCCATGACCTGGGGCTGTACGAGTGGCTGCTGTGCTTCTTGTGGCTCCCGCTCGTCCACTGGCTGGGGCGGAAGGAGCGCATCGCCAGCTCCCCTCCCGGCACCCTGCTCCACATCATGCTCATCGCCTATGCCGTGCCGCGTTTCTTCCTCGACTTTCTCCGCGCCACCGACCTGCCGAGTTGTGACGTGCGCTACGGTGGCCTCACACCCGCGCAATATGGCTGCATCGTTTTTGTGCTGATCGCCTGCCGGTTTTTTGTTCGTCGAAATCGTAGCTCATCCGCTCTCAACGCTGCGTCCTAAAAGAGATTGACAGCCCATCATCGAAACTGCTAAACACCCCAACTATGGTTCCCCAACCTTCCAAAAGCTCGCCTTACCTCGTCAAAGTGGTCCTCTTCGCTTTAGTATTCGTGTTGTACTTTTCCTTCAATACGGCCTTCACAAGCTGTGAGTTAATCCCCTCCGTGGATCGGGGCAAAATTGGAGACGTAGGTAGAGGTGGAGGCGGAGGTGAAGGTGAAGGTGAAGGTGATCCGATACTTACACCAACCCAGACAGAAAAAGTCGAGGGGCTCACGAAAGGTCAGACGGACGAAGAAAAGACGGAGACGCTCAGGAACCTCACGGAGGAGCAAAGGGAAGACCTCGGCCTCACCAAGGACCAGATCAACCAGCTCATTCAGGTCCAGAATCAACAAATCTCTGGCAATGACCCCGGTGGCGCAGCTCCGCCGCCACCTGCACCCGCTCCAGCACCGGCACCCGCTCCAGCACCGGCACCCGCTCCAGCACCGGCACCCGCGCCAGCACCGGCACCCGCGCCAGCTCCGGCACCTCCTCCTCCTCTTCCCCCGCCTCCTCTTCCCCCGCCGCCTGTCATCTGCCCGCCTTGTATCTGAGCGTTTGTTTTCCAGGTCGGGAGGCCCTCGTCTGCATGGGTGCCTTGTTCACGCTGTTAGCGTGTCAGCAAGCTCGCCAGTCTCAGAATGAATATCGAACACCGAACAAGGATTTCCGAATGACGAAGGCGGGACGCTTCGCGACTCTGCTGAACTTCGGATTTCGAGATTCCTTGTTCGTTATTCGGTATTCATCCCCCTCACCGCAGGCATGAGCTTCCGCACGCGTCTCGCCCTCAGCCTGCTCTCCGGCTTACTTGACCCTTTGGGCTACACCGGTTTTGGCCTCTTCCCTCTCACGTGGTTCGCCAAAGTGCCCGTTTTGCTCGCGGTGCATGATCTGCCGCCGCGCAGGGCCTTTTCGATCGCCATGGTCTATGGTGCCGTCGCCTACTTCGGTGGCTATTACTGGCTGGGACATACGTTTTCGATCTTTGGCGGTTTTTCGGCCCTCGCCGCCTGGAGCGGGGCCTTTTTCGTCTGTGCCTGCCTCGGGCTATCTTTCGGCCTCATGATGGCTTTGACGCAGGTTTTCCGCTCACGCGGCATCGCGCCTGTTTGGAGCCTCGCCTTCGTCAATCCGGCCATCGAGCTGCTTTTTCCGAACATCTTCCCCTACAACATCGGCGCCTCGCAGTATCGCTTCACCGCCATCACCCAAATCGTGGAGATCACCGGCCTGCTCGGCCTCACCGCCCTCATCGCGCTGGTCAATGGAGCCGTTTATGAGCTCGTCGAGAGCCGCTATCAGCGCCGTGCCTGCCTCCACCGCCGCTGGATCATCCCACTAGCAGCCTTCGTGCTCGTTCTCGGCTACGGCATGCTGCGCATCCATCAAATCGACCGCCGATCCGCCTCCGCACGTCAGCTTACCGTCGCCCTTATCCAGGCCAATCTCAGCCGGCAGACACAAGGCAAAGCCTTCGAATCCTTTCGCGAGCATCATGCCTTGACCTGGGCGCTCACCAAAGCCGCGCCACCTCCAGAACTCGTCATCTGGCCGGAAACCACCATCAAACTGCCGCTTCGCAGGGATGTCACCACCCTGCCAGGGGCACTGCGCCAGCCCATGCCACTGCTCGCCGGTGCCGTCACCCGCACCTACGACAGCCAGCCCTTCAATTCCCTTCTCGCCATCACGCCCACAGGCGAAATCACCTCCCGTTACGACAAGCGCAGCCTGCTCGCCTTTGGCGAGATGATCCCCTTTGAAAAACAGTTCCCCTCGCTCCGCCAATGGCTGCCGCGCACCGGAAACCTAGTCGCCGGGAAATCTCTCGGTCACCTCCACGCCGTCGAAGCCACCTTCCTCCCCACCATTTGCTACGAAGACATCCAGCCCGCCCGCATTCGCGAAATCTGGCAGCACGCCGGTCCCGCCCACGCCCTCGTCAACGTCACCAACGACGCTTGGTTCGGCGACACGCATGAGCCACGCACCCACCACGCCCTCGCCACCTTCCGCGCCATCGAGACACGCCGCGCCCTCATCCGCTCCACCACCACCGGCATCAGCGCCCTCGTCGATCCCACCGGCCGCGTCCTCGCCCAAACCGGCCAACACACTCGTGAAACTCTCATCGGCACCATCCCCCTCATCGCCGATGGCTCCACCACACTCTACATGCGCTACGGCGACTGGTTCGGCTGGCTCTGCGTCGTGTTCACGTTCGCTGGTTTGTTCCGCGCGAGAAAGCGGCATTTGACCTTCCCTGATCCTGTTCCCTGATGCCGCCTCATGCAGAACGCGCCTGCTCTCACCTCTTCAAACCTCGTCCTTGGAGTGGATGTCGGCTCAACGACGGTCAAAACCGTGCTCGTCGATCCGCAGACGCACCGCATTCTTTGGTCTGATTACCAGCGGCATGAGACGAAGCAGGCTGAGAAGGTCATGGAGCAGCTCAAAGCCGCCTCCGCAGCGTTTCCAGGCATCGCACGCATCTTCATGACCGGTTCCGGCGCAGAGCCGCTCACCCAACCGCTCGGTGCGAAATTTGTGCAGGAGGTCAATGCGGTCACGATGGCCGTGGATCGCCTCCACCCGGAAGCAGGCAGCGTCATCGAACTCGGCGGCCAGGATGCGAAAATCATCATCTACAAAGCCAGCGGCGATAACGGCTCTAAACGCGCCATCGCCTCGATGAACGACAAATGCGCCTCCGGCACCGGCGCCACCATCGACAAATGCCTTGTCAAACTCGGCCTCGATCCGCGTGACATCGGCAGCATGGCCTGGGACGACACGAAGCTGCATCCCGTCGCCGCGAAGTGCGGTGTCTTCGCCGAAACCGACATCGTCAACCTCGTCAAATCCGGCATTCCCTCGCGTGAGATACTCTGCTCGCTCGCCAATGCCATCGTGATGCAAAACCTCTCCGTGCTCACGCGTGGCAACACACTCCTGCACAGCGTCGTTCTGCTCGGCGGACCAAACACCTACCTCAAATTCCTCCAACACTGCTGGCGTCAGCGCATCGTCGAGACGTGGAACGAGCGCGGCCACACGTTTCCCGAGGACGACATCACGAAGCTCATCTTCGTCCCGCCGAACTCCGATCTCTACGCCGCCTTTGGCGCGGCGATCTACGGCATGCACGAGCCCGCGCACATCGGCGTGTATCGCGGGCTCGCTGACCTCGAAACCTTCATCCTGCATGGCCGCGCCGCACGCCTCGGAGCCTCCGCAGGCCCACCGCTCGTGCGCGATGCCGATGAACTCGCCGCCTTCGCGGAAAAGTATCGCATCCCGCCCTTCCAAGCGGCCACGTTTGCTCCCGGCAGCATCGTGCGTGGCTACATCGGCCTCGACGGCGGATCCACGTCCTCGAAAGCGGTCCTCATCGACGAAAACGGCGACATCCTCTGCAAGCAGTACATGCTTTCCAAAGGCAATCCCATCGTCGACACGAAGGAACTGCTCACGCTGCTCAAAAACGACATCGCTCAGCAAAGCTGCACGCTCGACGTGCTCGGTTTCGGCGCGACCGGTTACGCGGCGGATGTTTTGGAGGAGTCTCTCGCCGCCGATGCGAACATCGTCGAGACCGTGGCGCATGGCATGGCCTCCACACGCTTCTTCGACAAGGTGGACGTCATCTGCGACATCGGTGGGCAGGACATCAAGGTGCTCTTCGTCACCCACGGCCAGATCTCCAGCTTCCGCCTTTCGAATCAATGCAGCGCCGGCAATGGCATGCTGCTTCAAGCCATGGCCGCTCAGTTCGGCGTATCGGTCAAAGACTACGCCGACGTCGCCTTCGGCGCGAAGTTGAGCCCGAAGTTCAGCTACGGCTGCGCCGTGTTCCTCGATACCGACCGCGTCACCTTCCAAAAAGAAGGTTTCTCACGCGAGGAACTGCTCGCAGGCCTCGCCCTCGTGCTGCCGAAGAATGTCTGGCAATACGTCGCCCAGGTGCCGCGCATGGCCGCGCTCGGCCGCACCTTCGTTTTGCAAGGTGGCACGCAGTACAACCTCGCCGCCGTCAAAGCGCAGCACGATTACATCAAGGAACGCGTGCCAGAGGCCATCATCCACGTGCATCCGCATCCCGGCGAGGCTGGCGCATTCGGCGCGGCGCTCGAAGCACGCCGCGTCGTGCTTCAGCGTGGCAAAAGCACCTTCATCGGCCTCGATGCGGCCATCGACCTCGCCTTCACCTCGCGGAACGATGCCGACACGGTCTGCCACTTCTGCCCGAATCACTGCAAACGCACTTTCATCGACACCAAAGCCGCCAGCGGCCGCACCAGCCGCTACATCTCCGGCTTCTCATGCGAAAACGGCACCGTCGAATCGAAGGAAAAACTCAAGGAACTCGCCCAGCGCCGCAAACAGCTCAAAGCGAAGTATCCGAACCTCGTCGATTACGAATCGAAGCTCGCCTTCCAGAGCTTTTACAAACCTGCGCCGCTTCCTGAAGCCGGTTCACCGCTCACGCGAAACGAAATACGCCGCAACTGGCTCGGCACACCGAAAACCGTCAGCGTCACCCGCCGCATGCAACGCAGCAGCGCGGAAGACTTGGCATATCGCCAAACCATCCGCATCGGCATTCCGCGAGTGCTGAATCTGTATTCCACCGCGCCGCTGTGGCGTGTGTTTTTCGAAACGCTCGGCATTCCTTCCGCGAACATCGTTTTCTCCGATGCCACCACGCCGGAAATGTGGGCGGAAGGCGGCAAATACGGCTCCATCGACCCCTGCTTTCCTTCCAAGGTCACGCAGGCGCACATCCATCACCTGCTGCATCACAAAAGCCGCGAGAAGCAGCTGAACTACCTCTTCTTCCCCTGCAGCACGCATCTCCCGACCTTTGTTTCCGGCGTGATGGACTCGACTTCTTGTCCCATCGTCGCCGGAGCACCGAAAGTCATCCGCGCAGCCTTCACGAAGGAAGTGGACTTTTTTGCGAGAGCGGGCGTCGAGTATGTCGATACCGCTGTGACGCTCACCGAGCCAAATTACCTCGTGAAACAGCTTTTCGAGTCCTGGGGCGAAAAACTCCGCGTCACACACGACGAATGCGAATTTGCCGTGAATCAGGGTTTTGAAGCTTTGAAGCGATTTGATGCCGAAATGCAGCGCAAAGGCTCCGAAGTGCTCGCCCAGCTCGAAGACGAAAATCGTCCAGGTTTGCTCATGCTCGGTCGTCCGTATCACAACGACCCAGGCCTCAATCATGGCGTGCTGGATGAGTTTCAGGCGCTGGGTTACCCCGTGCTTTCCATCCGCTCCATCCCGAAGGAGCCGGAATGGCTGGAGCGCTTCTTCGCGGATGATTTGCGCCGTGGCATGGTCAATTCACCGCTCTCCACCTCCGATGTGTGGCCGGAAAACTACTCCGCGAACAGCGTGCAGAAGGTCTGGGCCGCGAAACTCGCCGCACGGCATCCGAACCTCGTGGTTCTGGACCTCTCCAGTTTCAAATGCGGTCACGATGCGCCGACTTACGGCCTCATCGATCACATCCTCAGCGCCACCGCCACGCCCGCGATGAATCTGCACGACATCGACGTGAACAAACCCGGCGGCAGCATCCTCATCCGCGTCAAAACCTACGCCCACACGCTGAAGCTCCACGAAGAGAAGCTCCGCGCTGCCGCTGCAAACCGCAGCGAACTCGAAACCCGCGTCGCTGAAAAACGCCGCGAGCTTTTGGCGATCCAACGTGAGCAACTCGCTCTCGAAGCTGACCAGCAGCTCATGAACGAGGCTTATCAAGCCTACCTCGAAGCCGACATCACCGTTGAGCTACCGGACCGCGACTTCACCTTTGAAGCCATGGCCGACACGCAGCCGCACGGTGGCCATGAAACCGCGCTCGCCCTCGTCAACGGTCACCGCTTTATCGTCGAAGCTCCCGTCAAACCTCAAACCACCTCCTGCTCCCCATGCACACCGCACAGTTGCCCCACCTGCGCTCATTAACGCACGCCGACATCGAGAAGGAACTCCGCGAGTTCGAGGCGAAGGAACGCGAGCGCCTCGGCCTCAACGAGCCGCCGAAGCGTCATTGGCGCGATGAGAATCCGCAAAACTTCGTCAAAGCCGAACGCTCCTCCACCACCATCCTCTGCGGCGGCCTCACGCAGGCGCAGGACATGCTCGTCAGCGCCGCCTTGCTCGGCGTGGGCTACCGCGTCATTCCACTCGATGTGCCGGACAATGACGCGCTGCGTGTGGGCAAGGAATTCGGCAATCGCGGCCAGTGCAATCCGACTTACTTCACCGTCGGCAATCTCGTGAAGCACCTCATTCACCTGCGCGACGAAAAAGGCATGAGCGTGGCCGAGATCGTGAAGACGCACGTGTTCTTCACCGCCGGTGCCTGCGGACCATGCCGCTTCGGCACTTACGCCACGGAGTATCGCAAGGCGTTGCGCGATGCGGGCTTCGACGGCTTCCGCGTGCTGCTCTTCCAACAAAAAGGCGGCCTAAAACAAGCTACGGGCGAGAACGACGGACTCGAAATGAATCCCGCGTTCTTCATCGCCATGTTGAAGGCGATCATGGCCGGTGATGCGCTCAACGCGATCGGTTACCGCATCCGTCCATATGAAACCGAGCCAGGCAGCACGAATCGCGTGCTGGAGCAGTGCAAAAAGACGCTCGCTGACTCGCTGCGGCAACGAAAGAGCACTTTGCTGGCGCTTTGGCGCTGCCGCAGGCTTTTGAAGGACATCCCAGTGAACCGCATGCAGGCCAAACCGAAAGTCAGCATCATCGGCGAGTTTTGGGCCATGACGACCGAGGGCGATGGCAACTACAAGCTGCAGCAGTTCCTCGAATCCGAAGGCGCGGAGGTGGATGTGCAGCTCGTGACCGCCTGGCTGCTCTACATGCTCTGGCAGGGCAAGTGGGACACGAAACAGCGCATGTCCCTCCCGCAAGCCGACGACGCCAAAGGCGGCCTCGAAGGCCAGAATCCGCGTCGCAAGCTCATTACCCTCTGGTTTGCGGACAAAGCCTTGCGCGGCGTCTTCGGCGTCTTCGCACGGCTGCTCGGCCTGCGTCACTACAAGCTGCCTGACATGGATGAGATCGCCACCATCTCCCACCAGCACTACGACGTGCATCTGCGCGGCGGCGAAGGCCACATGGAGATCGGCAAGCTCATTCAGAGCGTGACCAAGAAGAAGGCGCACATGGTCGTCAGCGTGAAACCCTTTGGCTGCATGCCCTCCAGCGGCGTGAGCGACGGCGTGCAGTCTTTGATCACCGCGAAGTATCCCGAGGCCATCTTCTCCGCCATCGAAACCACCGGCGACGGAGCTGCAAACGTCAAGAGCCGCATCCAGATGGACCTCTTCAAAGCCAAGCAGGTCGCCCAAGCCGAACTCGAAGCTGCCAAGACCACCTCACGTGGCAATGCGGAAAAACACAATCGCGCGCTCGCTTATCCGCACAGCCATGACTTCACCGGAACGGCGGCACGATTGGTGGCGCAAACCTAGGTTATGAAACTTCTGCTCTACATCTTTTCCATTCTCACACTGACGCTCCATGCCGATTTGCCGGATTTGAAGGTGGCGGAAGACCATCGCCATCTCGTCACGGCGGAGGGAAAGCCGTTCTTTTTGCTCGGGGACACGGCTTGGGAGCTGATTCACCGTCTGACGCGGGAGGAGACAGAGCTGTACTTGAAGAAGCGGGCCGCGCAGGGCTTCAATACGGTCTTTGCCGTGGCTCTGGCGGAGTATGAGTTTCACAAGCCGAACGCTTACGGTGAAATGCCGCTCGAAAACAACGATCCGGCGAAACCACGAGAGGCTTACTTCGCGCATGTCGATTGGGTGATCGATAAGGCGGCCTCGCTAGGCCTCTACACGGCTCTGCTGCCGACCTGGGGTGACAAGTGGAACAAAAAATGGGGCAAAGGGCCTGAAATCTTCACCCCAGAGAATGCGGCGACTTACTGCGAATGGCTGGCGCGGCGCTACGCGGACAAACCAGTCATCTGGGTGCTCGGTGGCGACCGTCCGGTGGAGAATGATGCGCATCGCGCGATCATCCGTGCCATGGCGGCGGGGCTGAAGAAAGGTGATGGCGGCCGGCATCTCATCACCTACCACCCGAAGGGCGGCGCAAACTCATCTGATTACTGGCCGGATGAGCCGTGGCTGGATTTTCATCTGTTCCAGAGCGGGCATCACCATCGCGCGGCGGCGAATTATGAGATGAACGCCAAGAACCTAGCTCTGAAGCCGCTCAAGCCGACGCTGGATGGCGAGCCGTGCTACGAGGACCATCCCGTGCGCGGCCTGATGAAGGACAAGAAGCCCACGGAGTGGTTTGATGACGACGATGTGCGCCTCGCCGCGTGGCGAAGCCTGCTGAGCGGTGCCTGCGGGCATGTGTATGGCACGCATAGTGTGTGGCAGTTTCACGACCTGGAAAAACGCACGCAGCAGACGGACGCACGCACGCCCTGGCAACAAGCGCTCGATCTGCCCGGCGCAGCGCAGATGGGCGTGATGAAGAAGTTCTTTGAGCAGTTCGACTGGACGAAACTGCGGCGGGATGATGACTTCGTGCTCGGGGAGGCCGGAAAGACCCTTCGAAACAGCCAATGGCTGCTGTGGCGGAGCAACGTGGCTGGGCCGTTGTTTATGTGCCTGCTGGAGTGTCCAGCATCCGTGTAGATCAGCGAAAAGTGATCGGCGAGGGCGGTGGCATGCACATCGGCATTTTTAATCCCGCTGACGGTGAGCACTTTGGCAGGCAGGCGAAGGCCGAGGTGTATTCACGGCCCAAAGATCACGAGGGTGACTGGGTTTTGCTGATTCGCGGAGTTAAATCCTGACTCACGCAAAGAACTTCAGCACTGAGGTGAGTACTTCGGCGAGGTGGTCGATTTCTTCGGAGATGTTGTAGAGGTATGGTTCTCTTCGGTGTGAGTAGGGCGCAAAAAAAGCCCGGTGCTGGATGGGCACCGGGCTTTGGAGGGCAGGGAAGGGAATGGGGCTCCTGCGGGGAGGTTGGCTCTGAAATCAGGCTTTGCTGTTTTCGGCGAACTGGGCGTCAAAGATGATCTTGGAGGGCGGGAAGTCGATTTTCTTCACGAAGGCGGCAGATTCCGCTGCGCCGAACTCGCGGTCCATCGCGCCGTCTTCCCACTCGACGCTGAGAGGGCCACCGTAGTCGATGTCGTTGAGGGCGCGGATGATGCGCTCAAAGTTGATGTTGCCGCGGCCCACGGACTTGAAGTCCCAATAACGGCTGGGCTTGTGGAAATCGACGTGGCCGCCGAAGACGCCTGCGGTGCCATCACCGATGCCCCAGGCGACGTCTTTCATGTGGACGTGGAAGATGCGGTCTTTGAACTGGTAGATGAATTTGACGTAATCGACGCCCTGGTAGCCGAAGTGGCTGGGATCGTAGTTGAAGCCGAAGGCGGGGTGGAAATCGACGGCCTCCAGCGCACGCTGGGCACTGGCGATGTCGAAGGCGATCTCGGTGGGATGCACTTCGAGTGCGTAGCGGATGCCGAGTTTTTGATATTCGTCTAAGATGGGCTTGAAGCGCTTGGCGAAGTCTTTGTATCCGGCGTCGATCTGGCCAGGGAGATTCGGCGGGAAGGAGTAAACGAGGTGCCAGATGCTGCTGCCGGTGAATCCATTGACGACGCTGACGCCGAAGCGCTTTGCGGCATGGGCGGTCTGGATGAGGCACTCGGCGGCACGCTGGCGGACGCCTTCGGGATTGCCATCGCCGTAGATGGCGGGCGGGAGGATCTGGGCGTGGCGTGGGTCGATGTTGTCACAGACGGCCTGACCGACGAGATGGGTGGAGATGGCATGGCATTGGAGGCCAGCGGCTTTGAGTTTGGCGCGTTTCGCGTCGCAGTAGGCCTGATCGGCTTTTTCGACTTCAAAGTGGTCCCCCCAGCAGGCGAGCTCCACGCCGTCGTAACCGAAGGCCTTGGCTTTCTGGAGCATGGTATCGAGAGACAGGTCGGCCCATTGGCCGGTAAAGAGGGTGACAGGACGTGGCATGGTGTGTGGGGCGGTTGGTAGTTGGGAGAGAGCAGAAAAAGGCGGAGGAAGGCCGAATGTCGAATGCCGAATGATGAATTTTTTTCCGTAGGTGGCCAGGGGGCGTGCTCAGGCATGCTCAAAGCGGCGCCAGTAGAGAAAAATGAGTGGAAAGACGGCGAGGCAGCTCTGCCCGGCATGGGCGACGGCTGTCATGCTGCGGCCCTGGATGGCGGCGGTGATGAAGACGGCGGCTACCAGCACGGCGCAGCCCAGGGTGAAGGCGGCGCGGAGCGAGATGTTGCTGCGCTTTTGCACGGACTCGCGGGCTAGCTCGTCGATGAAGCGGTCTGCGATCACGAGGAAGAGCACGATGGAGAGCCAGCCGCCGAGGTCGATGACATCGGTCACGGCGAGTAGGTCGTAGGCACCGTGTGCGAGGATGACAAATGCCATGATGCCGAGAAAGTGCTCCACTCCGCGGAATCCAGAGCGCACGAGTGCATAGAGTGCGTGCCCGGCCATGCCTGTGAGGCTGAGGTGCATGAAATTCGCCGTGAGTAGGCGGGTAAAGGCGGCCTGGATGCCGTAGCGATGGAAATACTGTACATTCTCCTCAGCGGCGAAACCCAGTCCCACGAATGCAGCACAGAGCAGCGCCCGTGCGGGGCTGCGTGTGCGCAGGAGCCATGGCAGAAAGAGGGAGAAAAGTGCCAGTTTGCATAGCTCCTCTCGCATGCCGACACCGAGGAGGAAGTAGCGTGCCTGCTCGACAAAGACGGTGCTATCCCGATCCATGCCGAGGGTGTGTTTTTGCCATTCGGAGACGGTGAGCACGGGCCATACACTGGCCACACCCGCGAGCAGCGGCAGCACGGGCCAGAGCCAGCGCCACGGGGATTTTTCATCATGCTGCACGAGGATGAACCACCAGATCGTGCCGGAGAGGATGGTGAAGGCCACGAGTAGCCATGGGATGTCGGTGAAGTGATCCCAGAATAATCCGCGCCACTGGAGCCATACATCCCCTGTGATGGCTCCGGCCTGATACTGCTCATCGGGCGTGCAGGTCTCGATCCAGGCACCGGGCTGGGCCAGGATGAGGCGCATGTGGTCTGCATTTTCAGTGTGGATCGCGGTCTGCACCGCCCGCCGCCGTGCTCGCTGCGCATCTGGGAATGCGGCCCCCTCTGCGATGAAAAATTCGGTCGCCATGCCATCTTCATCCCGCTGGAGCATGAGGCTGCCGATTAGCTCATTGGCGAAAGGCGCGGGTGGCTGCGCATGCGCGGCGGATTCGAGGCTTTTGAGCGCTTTTTCAGCCTGCGGGCCATTTTGCAGGAGCGTGACGTCGAGGTAATCCGCCGCAGCTTTATCAAGACCCTCCCGGCCATGCTTCTCGATGAATGGATGCAGCTCATAACCGGCCAGTTTGCCGTTTTTGATGTAATCGGCATGCAGAGCAAGCGTGGTGGACTCTGGCATGGCTTCCTCGTCAGCCTCATGCCGGAGGTACTCACCCAGTCGGCACAGCCAAGCACAAAAATCCCGTGGGGAGGCCTCCGCTGCGGTGCGTAGCTTCGTGGCATCTTCTTTGAGGCGTTTTTCAGGGGGGGATGGGCTGGCAGAGTGGGTGGGGCGTATGGCATCCCTTCCGGTGAAGAGGACGATGAAGCTCGCGATGGCGAGTCCGCTCACCGCGATGCCCGCAGCGGTGCGTAGTAGCCAGCGGCGATCACGAGTGAGGTGAAATACCCGTGTGCGCCAGCCGTGTAGGGGCGGCTTGCGCTCACTCATGGGTTGGGAGGTCCTCCGTCGCCAGTCTTGCGCCACCAGTCTGCATCACGCTCCCAGGGTTGTTTTTCCTCTGCCGGTGCTCCTGAGCGTGCGGCGGTTAGTTTTTCACGCTCCTCATCATCTGCTAATTCCATGATGAGTCGGATGTGAGGCGGCGGATTCCTGCCACGTCGCCAGATGAACCACATCCAGGTCACAAAACAGCCCAACGTAAAAAACAGCGTCGCCAGCGTGAACATCACAAATCCCTCTGCCGCTGGCTGCATCGCGGTGGCATGCCCGCCAGACTCTAAAGAGCGTCCGAGGTGGGTCATCCATGCCAGGTGGGTGTACATGCCGTGCGTCGTTATTTACAGGATCAGTCCAGGTCATCAAAGACGAGGCGCATGGGGATCATCTTCGAGTGCTGGAAGCCATGGCGACTGAAGAAGGTCTGCGAGCAATCGTCGATGCGGTCTGTGAGCAGCGTGATGCGGCGGAAGCGCTTCTCACGGGCGAACTCGATCACATGCTCCAGCAAGAGGCTGCCGTAGCCATGCCTGCGGTGCTGTGGATGCACGATCACGTCTTCCATCAGGATGACGAGGCCACCCTCAGCCGTGCTGATGGTGAAAAGTAGATTCACCATGCCGATGACCATGTGATCGGTGCGCAGGACAAAGATGCGACCGCGGTTCGGCTGCTGGAGGATCATGCGCACGCCGTGCTCCTGCTTGACGGGATCGGGCTTAAAGTCCTCTTCTTCGTCAAATAGCGCTGCCAGCAGCTCCACGAGCTGTGGCAGGTCTTCGATAGTGGCCGGCTCGATGCGCGGCTCAGTGGCAGGTGAGGTCATGCGAGGCGGAGAGTAGCGGGTTCAGTGCCAAAGGCAAAAGTAGATTCCGATAGGGGAGCGATGAATCCGCTGTTGGCAGAGCTCCTCATGAGAAAAAGACCTTCTCTGCTGTGCCGCGTAGCATCCAGGTTTTGTCGCTTTCGCTCAGGAAATCTAGCCGGTCACGGATCAGGGCGATGCTATCGTGATAATTGTGCCCCGGATCGACCTGAAAAGGGCAATCACTGGCCCACATCACCCGCTGCGGGCCGAAGGCATCCCGCACACGGCGGATCAGTGGCCCCATGTCGAGGTAGGGTGCTTTTTTGGCCCCTAGGGCGTAAAAGGCACTGGCCTTCACATGCGTGCGGCGATGACGTGCGAGGCGCAGTAGATGGGAGATGTCTTCCTCACGCATTTTACCGCCCATGCCGATGCGGGCGAAGTGGTCGATCACCACGCTGGTGTCTGGATACCACTCGCACATCTTGTCGATGAGGGGCAGCGTGTCCGGATTGATCAGCGGGCAGACGCTGGCACCTAGCTCGCCAGCGGTTTTCCAGAGCTGGCCCATCCCCGCGCTACCGATCCATGCACTCAGGCTCTTCTGAGCACCCGCATAGATGCGGAAGCCGCGCACGCCTTGCTGCACGGCCTGGGTCATCGTCGTGGCCACATCAGGGGCGTTTTCATTCACGATGGCCACGCCGCTGAAGACGCCCTGGTGCTGACGCATCACATCGAGCATGTAGCTATTGTCATACTGGTAGTAGCTCATCTGGATCAGCACCACACGCCGCACGCCCTCCGGCCGGCAATGGGCGAAAAGCTGCTCCGGCGTGAAGCTGGCCGGACGCATGTCGCTGACAGCGTATCCGCGTGCCAGCGGATACTTCTCCACATCCGGCGTCCACACATGCACATGCGCATCGATGTGGTCCCCCTTCGCCGCCGCATTCGATTTCAGAAGCTGGCAACTGCTCAGGGCAGCGGCGGAAGTCGTGGTGAGGAAGGAGCGGCGTGTCGCATTCATAGGGTGTGAAAAGAAATAAGAGGCTGGATCGAGAAGTTAGTCAAAAAAACTCACCCAACTATCCTCTCCCCGCTATCTTCTAGCTTCTTTCCGCTACGCTCTCACCATGTCCACTCTTCGCCGAATCTGCATCTACTGCGGCTCCACTCCCGGTCTCGACAAGCATCACCGCGAAGTAGCGCATGATCTAGGGGCCTACCTCGCCCGGCAGGGCATCGGGCTCGTGTATGGTGGTGGGAATGTGGGGCTCATGGGTGCCGTGGCGGATGGAGCCCTCTCCTGCGGTGGAGAGGTCATCGGCGTCATCCCGCGGTCCCTCATGGAAAAAGAACTCGGTCACAGCGGCATCACGGAGCTGCGTGTCGTCTCCAGCATGCATGAGCGGAAGGCACTCATGGTCGATCTGAGTGATGCTTTCATCGCACTGCCAGGTGGCTTTGGCACCATGGATGAGCTGTTTGAGACGCTGACCTGGCTCCAGCTCGAATTTCACTCCAAGCCCGTGGGGCTGCTCAATGTGGATGGCTTTTTTGATGGCCTGATCGACTTCATCGCTCACATGAGCCGTGCTGGCTTTCTCAAGCCCGAGCACGCCGCCTGCCTGTTGGTCGAAAAAGAAGCCCCACAGCTCCTAGCGGCTCTGTACGCCTTCACACCGCCGAAACTCGGAAAATGGATCGAAAAGCTCCTCGCCGAAAATGAGGCTCTGAAGGCCCGCTGAGCACGAAAACTCACGCCAGCGGCATCAACTCACGAATCGGCTCCCCAAACGGCAAAATCGGCATCGGACGGCCCTGGAAGTCATCAAAAGTGTCATTCGGGTCGATGCCGAGATGCTGATAAACCGTGGCCCACAGATCATTCGGGCCCAGAGGCCGCTCGATGGGGAATTCGCCACGCGGATTCGTCGCACCGATGACTTGGCCCGTCTGCATGCCACCGCCACTCACGATGAAGGACATCGCCTGTGGCCAGTGATCACGCCCCGGCTGGCTCACGCCCGTCTGCGTGCCGATCTGCGTATTGATCCTCGGCGTGCGGCCGAATTCACCCGTGATGATCACCAGCACATCCTTATCCAGCCCACGCTGATGAATGTCCTCGATCAGCGCAGATGCAGCCTGATCATACACCGGCATGCGCCAGCGAGCATCCGCATACATGTCGCAGTTCACCGCATGGCTATCCCAGTTGTAGGTGCAGTTCTTCGGGATCGGCGTGGAGAAGGGATTCTCCCACACCATCGTCACAAAGCGGCATCCAGCCTCCACCAGTCGCCGCGCCATCAGACCGCGCTGGCCGTAGGTGCTGTAGCCATAGCGCTCGCGGGTTTGGGCGCTTTCTTTGCTCAAATCAAAAGCCTCACGCACCTTCGGTGTCGTGAGCATGCCGACAGCTCGCTGGCTGAAGCTATCCATCGCCTCCATCAGGCCCCCGCGATCCATCTCGCGGCGCAGATTGTCCATGCCCTTCAGCAAGTGCACGCGGTCATCGAGGCGGCTCTCCATGTCTGGCGTGAGGCCGATGTTTTCCACCTTGAAGTCCTTCGCACTCGGGTCACCCACCACCATGAATGGCGACGCCGAAGGCCCCAAGTAAGCCGATCCCAGCGAAAACGTATCAATCCCGCTGCGCCCACGATCCACGCCCGCCACGCACACCGGCATGGCCTCGCCTGCACGCTGGAGCTTCCGCTGAATGATCGAGCTCACAGCCGGCGCATCATTCACAAAACCCACTGGCAGAGCCGGATTCCGCCCAGTCATGAAGCGCTTGTGCCCGCCGCCGTGGTCTGCGAATTCGTGATGCACGCTGCGGATGATGTTGAACTTGTCCGCCATCTTTGCCTGCCGTGGGAAGAGCTCACAGATATGTGTCCCGGTCACGTTTGTGCGGATCGGATTCAGCACGCCGCGATACTCCACCGGAGCATTCGGCTTCATGTCGTAGCTCTCTAGCTGCGACATCCCACCCGGCAGCCACACAAAGATCACCGACTTGTCCTTGAGCTTCCGCCCCGCTGCCTTCGCGATCGTTTCCGCCCGTAGCGTATCCGCCAGCGACCATCCGGTGAGAGCCAGAGAGCCGATGCTGAGAAAACTCCTGCGAGAAAGCGGGCCGGTGCAGGGATGGGATGATGTGGCGGAAAACATGTGCGGCGACTTTACGTCAATGGCGCATTGTCTCTCTCATTCTGCGGAATTGCGGTCACGAAGTGATTCCTCATTGGCAAAGCGCCTGTGCTCGCCACAGGCTGCGTGCTCATCTCGATGAAAGCTCTCTTTTTGACCAATGAATACCCGCCCTACATCTACGGCGGAGCTGGCGTGCATGTGGAATACCTCTCCAAAGAGCTGGCGAAGCTCATGGAGGTGGAGGTGCGCTGTTTTGGCGACCAGGACGACACGCAGCCCAATCTACGCGTGATGGGCACGCAGCTCGATGCGGCGGATTGGACGTCACCCGCGCACTTGAAGTCGGTTTTTGGCGCTTTGCAGCGCTGCCTCGATTTTAACACCAAGAACATCGACGCCTCGCTGGTGCATCTGCACACCTGGTATGCGCACTTCGGCGGCATTTTGGCCAAACTGAACTACGGCGTGCCCATGGTGCTCACCGTGCATTCTCTGGAGCCACTGCGGCCCTGGAAGCGCGAGCAGCTCGGTGGTGGCTATGACTTTACCGTCTGGCTGGAGGCCACGGCGCTCAAAATGGCCGATGCCGTCATCGCCGTGAGTGAGGAGACCAAGGTCGATCTGCTCCGGCTCTTTGAGCTCGATCCTCAAAAGATCCACGTCATCCACAACGGCATCGACCTCGACGAATACCATCGCGTGGAGGCCCCTGATGTGCTGCAAAAGCATGGCGTCGATCCTGCGAAGCCCTACGTGCTCTTTGTGGGCCGAATCACACGGCAAAAAGGCATCATCCACCTCGTACGGGCCATCGAGCATCTCGATCCCGAGTTCCAAGTCGTTCTCTGCGCTGGAGCTCCCGACACACCTGAGATCAAAGCCGAGATGGAAGCCGCCGTGGCCGCTGTGAGTGCCAAAAGGCCCGGCATCGTGTGGATTCAGGCCATGCTGCCCGTGCCGGAAAAAATCGCCATGTACTCGCATGCCGATGTTTTCTGCTGTCCGTCGATTTACGAGCCCTTTGGCATCATCAATCTCGAAGCGATGGCCTGCGAGACAGCGGTAGTGGCCAGTGCCGTCGGTGGCATCAAAGAAGTCGTCGTCCACGGCGAAACGGGCCTCCTCATCCCGCTCGAACAACAAACCGAGAGCCCCTTTGAAGCGCTGCATCCTGAGAAGTACGCCCAAGACCTCGCCGCCGGCATCAATACACTCATGCGTGACGAGCCCAAACGCCGCGCCATGGCCCTCGCAGGCCGCCAGCGTGCCATTGATCACTTCAGTTGGAAATCCATCGCCCGGAAAACCGCCGCTCTTTACAAGACGCTCGCGGTCTAGTTCGGAGTGGAACTTGGGTTTCTGGGAAGATCATAGGGTTTTATCATGAACGACCTCGACCTCACAGCGCAGCCGCATGACGGCTATTTCAAGAAAGCCTTCTCTGAGCCAGGACTGGCTGCGGCTTTTTTTCAGGCGCATTTGCCAGCCGCGTTGGTCGCCCAAGTGGACTGGAGCACACTGCGACTGGAGCCGGGCTCCTTTGTCCGAAAAAGCCTTCGGCAGACACATTCTGACCTGCTCTTTTCCACTCATATCAATGGGAGCAGCCTGTTGCTCTATCTGCTATTTGAGCACCAGACATCGGTGGATCAGATTATGCCGTTGCGAGTTCTGGTGAGCATGACGGAAATTCTGGTTCGGCACGAAGAGCAGCACGGGTTGCCATTGCCACTTGTGCTCCCCTTTGTGCTTCATCAGGGGCCGGACACGTGGACCGTCTCCACGCAGTTTAGCGACTTGTTTCGTATGCCGCCAGAGTTGGCCGAGATCATGCGTCCGTTCCTACCAGATTTTCGCCATGCTCTGCTCGACCTGACCCGCTTTTCACCAGCCACTGAGGAGCCAGAACCCCGGCTGCGGATGGTTTTGCAACTCATGAAGCTGGCTCGGGAGAAGAAGCTGTTGGAGTTTCTCCACTGGGCACCGCAAGAGCTGGCACGACTGGGCTGGGACTTCCCAGTGCCGTTGGTTTTGCTCTGCTATCTCTATGCACTGCACATCGACAGCAGCCTTGACCTCGAAAGTATCGCCCATACACTCGACTCGAACCCTAACCTCCAAGAAAACATCATGTCCATCGCCACCCGTCTCCGTCAAGAAGGTCGCCAGGAAGGTCGTCAAGAAGGCCGTGTGGAAGGCCGTCAGGAGGGGAAGTGGGCGGGGCGTATCCAAATGCTGGAGCAGTTGATGAAGCGCCCTGTGAGTCTGGATGAAGAGCTGGATGGATTGAGTATGGAGGAGCTTCAAAGTCGCTTTCAGAAGCTGGAAGCGGAGTACAACGCTGCTTTTAAGGCAGGCTGAGGTCTGTCCCGCTCAGTCCACAAAGATGAACTCATTCGCGTTGAGTAGGGCGAGGCAGTAATCTTCTAACGCGAGGCTGAAATCGGCCTGTTTGGCGAAAAAGCCTGTCGCGGCGTCGAAGTCGGCTTTGCGTGGCTCGCGGCCAAAGCAGCGCAAAATGGCTGCGTGGACGATTTGGGGCATTTCGGAGCCGAAATCGGCTTTGAGACCTGCGGCGAGTTTTTGCGCGGTTTGCACGCTGAGGTCGGAATTGAGCATCAAAAGGGCCTGCGGAGCGGTGGTGGACTCGTTTCGGCGGCTGCAAGGGGCCAGTGCATCTGGGCGATCAAAGAGATCTAGGACCGGGTGCCGGGCATTGCGCCGGGCAAAGGTGTAGATGCTGCGGCGGTTGAGCTGTGCGGGCTCCGAGGGCTTTTCGGCGTGTTTTTTTAGCAGGGTGGAGCTGATTGCTGCGGGGAGCGGCAGATGCACGCTTTCGCCGCCGGTATGCAGATTCAAATCACCGCTGATGCTCAGGAGTGTATCTCGCAGCATCTCACCTGTGAGGCGGCGTGGTGGCAAGGAGGCCTGCTGATAGGTGCGTGAAAGTAGGATGAGCGTGTGCAGCTTTTTGAGGCTCCAGTTTTGACGCGGAATCTCTGCGGCGAGCCAGTCGAGCAGGGCCGGATTCTCCGGCGCGGTGCCTTGGTGGCCGAGATCGCCCGGATTGGCGGACAGCGGGGTGCCGAAATGCTGCTGCCAGAGGCGATTGGCCATCGTCCGCAGGAAAAGTGCATTTTCTGAGCTGGTAAGGGCTTGAGCTAGGGCTGCGCGGTCCTGCGCGGCACCATTCATGAGGCGTGGCAGACCGGGCTGGATGCGTGGACCTGGCCGTGTGTGGTCTCCACGCACGAAGACGACACTGGCGGGCACTCCTTTGGCAAAGGGGCGCACGCTAGGGCCGAGCTGCTTGTCACGCTGGGTGAGCACGGTGTCGTCAAAGAAGGCCCGCAGTCGGTAAAAGTCGGCCTGACTGAGTGGATCGTATGGATGATCATGACACTGTGCACAGCCGATGGTCAGGCCTAGGCAGACGGTGCCGACGGTGGCGGTGATGTCATTGAGCACGGTGTGACGGCGCAGGTCTTGATTATTGATGTCTGGCATGTCTGGCCCGGCAAACAGGAATCCGGTGGCGGTTTCATCACCGAGTAAATCGCCTGCGATCTGCATGCGCACGAATTCATCCAGCGGCATGTCGCGGTTCAGAGCAGCGATCACCCAGTCGCGGTATTTCCAGGCATGGGGGCGGTCTTTGTCGTGCTCGAAGCCATCTGTCTCTGCATAACGAGCGAGGTCCAGCCACCACTGCGCCCAGTGCTCGCCGTAACGTGGGCTGGAGAGCAGGCGCTGAATGAGCCCGTGTATGGCAGCCTCTGGTTCGCGTGTGCGCTCTGCTTTGAAGGTGCTGATTTCCTCTGGAGTCGGTGGTAGGCCGATGAGGTCAAAGGTGATGCGCCGGATGAGGGCTTCATCACGTACGGGGGCTCCTGGATGGGTCAAGGCATCGAGCCTGTGCGGCTTGTCGGATGCGGCCAGCTTTTTCCAAGCCCAATGGTCCCGATCTGCTGCGGTGATGGGGCGCTCGTCTTTGACGGGATCATTCGATGCACGGATCGCGGCAGCATGGGCACTGGTGGTGAGCAGTGCGGCGACGGCTAGGATACGGATCGTCATGCGGAAGGAACGTGCCGAGTTTCGCCGCCTCACAGGGGAGGAGCGCAAAAATCGGGTTTTTCCGATGCTGCGGCTCTCCTTTCGGAAGGGCTGTTATTGAATGAAGAAGAACTGGCGGGTGTTCAGCACGGTCCAGAGGACATCGCCGCGGTCAGTAGCGTCTGCGTTGTCAGCGATGGGCTTGAGGAGAGCTTTTTCTTCGGCGGTGGCGCGGCGGCTGAGGAGGCTGAGATAGACGGTGTCGATGACGGCTTCTCCGCCTTCTTTCTTTGCACGGTCAAGGGCGCGGGAGATGACGGTGTAGCGGTTCATGAGGTTGGAGAAGGTCTTGCCGTTGAGGAGCATGAGTGCTTGGCCGACGCTGGCTTCGTCGTTGGAGTTTTCGACGAGTTCGCGGTCGCTCTGGCCGAATTCGCGGAGGAAGTGGCCATTGGGGGCGGGGCTGCGCATGTCGCAGGCGCGGACCATGTAGGAATCGCGGAAGGTTTCCCAGGCGCGGAGGCTGGCGCGGTCTTTTTCATCGCGGACCTCAAAGCGCTCGGCGTCTGCTTTGAGGCGCGATTTGGCGAGTTCGGTGAGCTTGGCGCGGCGCTGGCGGGCGAGGATGCTGAGGGCTTCTTCCAGGCTGAGTTCTTCGCCGTCTTTTTTGGCCTTGATGGCGGTGGCGACTTCTTTGGCGAAGTCTTCGTCGCGGGTGAACTCGTCGAGTTTGCCTTCTTTGGCCAGCTCGGCGAAGCGCTTGAAGCCGGCGTCATAGACGATGGCGTCCACGGCGTCATCGAGGCGCTTGCGCTGGCCTTTGATGCTGGCGCGGGCTTCACGGATGGCGTCTTCGTCTTTGGATTTGGAGGCTGCATCGAGGGACTCCTGGGCAGCGCGGACTTCAGCGGCGAGGTCTTTTTGTTTGAGAGCGACTTTCACGCTGCATGCGCGGAGCTGCTCGGGGCTGAGGGAATTGAGAGCGCGGTCGAGCCACTCGACGCGGCGAAGGGTGATTTCGGCCTCGACTTTGTTTTCGATGCTGGGCTGGTCGGCGTTCGGCTTGTAGAGCGTGACCATGCTGTCCCAGATCTGCTCGGCACTCATGCGGCGGAGCAGGGGACCGGGGAAGTGATAGACCTCACCGAGCTCCACATCTTTGGAGTAGGCCTCACGCTGATAGGCCTGGGAGTTCAGGATGGCGCGGAGAAAGGCCTTCATGTCGTAGTTGGAGGCCTTCATCGTCTCTTCGAGGAAGGTCATGAGCTGTGGGTTGCTGGGGACGGTGCTGTCGGTGATCTCGTCCACGGGTTCGATGATGCCCTGGCCCATGAGTTTTTTCCAAAGGCGGTTGGCGATGACGGTGGTGAAGCGTGGGTTTTCTTTGCTGGTCATCCAGCCGACGTAGGCTTCGACAGGTTTTTTGCCGTCTTTGACGATGTTGCCGTCTTTGGAGAATGCTGCAGGGATGACGGGGGCGATCTGGGACTTGGGCTTGGCGTCAGGGTATTGATAATCGTGGGGGAGGCGCAGCGCTTTGCGGTGCGAGTCGTCGAGGACGGTGTTGTAGCGCAGAGGGCGTAGGATTTCGCTCATGGCACGGCCGATGTCTTTGCGCTCGACGCCTTCGGGGAGGTCAAATTTGGCAAGCGGGGAGCCGTAGCCTTTGGCTTTCTTCGCTTTGGCGTTTTTGGCGATGCCCGTGCCATACATGGCCTGGATGAGCAGGGGATTGGTGAGCCCGTTGGTGCCGCTCATGCCGTAGGTGTGGGCTGCCATCTGGTAGTAGTCCATCTGGGTCCATTTATCGAAGGGATGATTATGACACTGGGCGCAGACCATGCTGGTGCCGAGGAAGATCTGCGTGGTGACAGCCATGTTATCGAGCGGCATGTTGTAGTCGCGGATGTAGAAGCCGACTGCGCCGTTCTCGTAGGTCTTGCCATCGGCAGCGACGAGCTCGCGGACCATTTGGTCGTAAGGCTTGTTTTCTCGGAGGCTGTCCTTCAGCCAGCGTGAGTAGGAGTAAAAGGCGGGGAGGCTCTGGCCACCGCCGATCATATTGGACTTCATGCGCAGGATGTCGGCCCAGTAGTTGGTGAAATTCTGCACATAGCCGTCATCAGCGAGGAGCTCGTCGATGAGCTTTGAGCGCTTGTCTTGATCCGTGCTTTTCAGGAAAGTCGTGGTTTCTGCCAGGCTGGGGATGCGGCCTGCGATGTCCAGATAGACACGGCGGACAAAGACCTCATCGCTGGCGGGCTTGTTGGCCGTGATTTTTTCCTTGGCGAGCTTTGCATTGACGAGTTCGTCGATCTTCGCGGCTGTGGCGGCGAGATCAGGTGCGGCGAGGCAGAGGCTGGAAGTGAGGAGCGTGGCGAGGAGACCGAAGAGGGGACTTTTCATGTGCAGATTCAGGCTTTGGGGAAGCTGGCGTGCGGAAACGAGGTGATTCTGGGCATCTTTCATGCCTGAGTAGGCAGATGGATGACGAAATGAGGGAAAATAACTTTGACAAAAGGGCTCACTTCCCGCCAGAATCGCAGCCTCCTATGAAATTGATCCTTTCGATCGCCCTCGCGGCCATTCTTAGCTCCTGCTCACAACTTTCTCCGAATACCACCTCCAGCGGACGTTCCGTCACAGGAGCCGATTCTTTCGCTCCCTATGGCGGCGCTGCGGATGATGGCAGTGGACTCTACGGTTCCAACGGCGGTGCCTATGAAGAAAACGGCGACATCAATGAAATCCGTCGCAAGCGTAAGGAGTCCCGCTTCGGTAGCTACTTCTTCGCTGAAACGAAGCCCTGGATGGTCGGCAGCGTGAATGAGCAGTATCCCTCCAAATACAATCTGCCCGGTGCCGGCTGGAAGGGTGCGAATCCTCCCTCCTCCCCCATGTCCGATAGTTACAGCATGGCGAGTGGCGGCCCTGGCGCAGGCTCCAGCGGCAAGTAATCTCCACATTTGAGCACCTTTTTCAGCGGGAACGTCCTTCGGGACGTTCCCGCTGCTTTTTGGGCCAGTGGAGGGAATGGTTGCACTCGGTCAGTGGCGGGCCAAAATCGACCACCCGCATGAAAATCACCCTCAATGGCGAAAATCGCGTTCTCGATGGCCCGCAGCCTCTGCGCGGCCTGTTGGAGTCCCTCGGGCTCGGCGGCAAACCCGTCGTAGTGGAGCAAAATCACGCCGCACTGCTTCCTCGCGAGCTAGAGACCGCGATCGTGAATGAAGGGGATGTGATCGAAGTGGTGCAAATCACCGCTGGCGGCTGAAAATGGCCTCTTTTTCATCATGAATGCCGAACTGACCGCTGAGGAACGTGCCATCTACGAATGGCAGATGTGGGTGCCTGGTGTGGGCGAGGCCGGTCAGTCAAAGCTGAAGTCTGCCAGTGTGCTCATCTCGCGTGTGGGTGGTCTAGGCGGGCTAGTGGCGCTGGAGCTGGCCGCCGCTGGCGTGGGCCGACTCATCCTAGCGCATGGTGGAAAGCTCAAGGCATCCGATCTGAACCGCCAACTGCTGCAAACGCATGATCACATCGGCCAACCACGCATGGAGTCCATCACCCGGCGGCTGCGTGAGCTGAATCCACGCTGTGAGATCATCGGCATCGAAGAAAACGTCCATGAAAGCAATGCAGACGGCCTCGTGGCGCAGGCCGACATCGTCGTCGATGCCGCACCGCTGTTTCAGGAGCGACTAGCACTCAATGCAGCGGCTTTTCGTGCTGGGAAGCCGCTGGTGGAATGCGCCATGCACACGATGCAGGCCAGCGTGACCACTTTTATTCCTGAAGAGACGGGCTGCCTCGCCTGCTATGTCCCAGAGGTGCCTCCCACATGGAAGCGGCAGTTCCCCGTCTTCGGCGCAGTGTCTGGCACAGCGGCCTGCATCGGCGCAATGGAGGTGATCAAGCGGATCACGGGCATCGGCAGCCTACTGGCGGGTGAAATGCTCTCCATGGATCTCGCCACGATGCAGTTCCGCCGCGTGAAGCTGCCACGGCGGCCCGACTGCGCGGTGTGTGGCCGTGTGAGCTGATCACTTGTGGCCCTGCCTACGCACGATCTGGCCTGGGCGAGCGGTGGTGAGGCGGTTTTTCTCGATCACAGGCACACCATTCACGAGGACATGGGTGAAGCCCTCTGCGTAGTGATGCGGATCAGCGAAGGTGGAGGGATCATTCACACCAGCGGGGTCAAAGATGACCACATCCGCCGCTGCTCCTGGCCGTAAAATGCCACGCCCTGTGAGGTGAAAGGTCTCTGCGGGCAGGCTGGTCATGCGGCGCACGGCATCCTCCAGTGTGAGCAGTTTTTCCTCACGCACGTAGCGGGCCAGCACGCGAGCATTGTTCCCGTAGCTACGTGGGTGCGGCATGTCTTCGCCCAGGCGGCGTGGTCCACCATCACTGGCTGTCATGGTCAGTGGATGGCGCATGAAGGTGCGCAAATCGTCCTCATTCATGCCATGAAAGATGGCGCTGGCTCCTCCACGGGCCTCCAGGTCGAGGATGGTCTCGATCTGGTCATCGAGCGTGTCTGCACCGCGTAGGAGCTTGGCGGCTTGAGGGATGTTTTTGCCGTTCAGCGATGCATCTGCGGCGAATCGGGCGATCACGGCATAAGCATAGTCTTGGCGGCCCTGACGCTGCCGCATCTCGGCCATGCCACTGAGGATTTTGGCCTTTTCAGCTGGATCAGCTAGGCGCTTGAGGAAATCCTCCCGCGTGCCCTCCAGGGCGGCATCTGGGATGGTCTGGCGCAGGCTGGTGCTGCTGGCGGTGTAGGCGTATTGATCGTGCGTGATCTTGAGCCCCACCGCACGGGCTTGATCCAGCACGCGGAGCACCTCCTGCGCCTTTCCCCAGGCGCTGGGGCCCGCTAGTTTGATGTGTGAAAGCTCCGCACGGCAGCCAGAGTCGCGGGCGATGCGCAGCAGCTCCTCCACGGCCTCAAAGATCTTCACCGTCTCATAGCGCATGTGGCTGACGTAGATGCCGTCATAGCGTGCGACGATTTTGGCCAGAGCGGTGATCTCCTCCGTCTTGGCAAAGGAGCCCGGCACGTAGATGAGGCCGGTGCTCAGGCCCAAGGCCCCCTCCTGCATGGCCTGATCGACGTTTTTTTCCATCGCGGCGAGCTGGGCGGCGTCTGGGGCGCGGATGAAGCTGCCGCCCATCCCATCGCGGCGCACGCTGCCATGACCGATGAGTGTGGCGACATTCAGCGCGGGCCGTGCGGCCTCGATCTCCGTGAAAAAGCGGCCCACATCCGTGCGGGAGGAGCCACAATTCCCGGTGATGATGGTGGTGACGCCCATGCGCAGGAAATTCTCTGCCACAGGGTTTTCGCAGATGTCCTCGGAGTGCGTATGCACGTCGATGAAGCCCGGTGCGGCGACGAGACCACCTGCGTCGATTTTTTGAGCCGCCTCCGCGCCGTCCAGCTTTCCGATGGCGGCGATTTTTCCGTCTTTGATGGCGATGGAGCCCGTTTGGAGCGCAGCGCCAGTGCCGTCTGCGATGCGGGCATTTTCGATCAAGAGGTCAAAAGTGGCCGCCGGGGCAAAAACGGCAAGTTGGGCAAAAAAGAGGCAAAACAGGCGCATGTGGCCTCCAAGAGGCCCGCAACCGCCACAGGCGTCAAGCGGGCTTCCGCCCTGAAAAAAGCATGGAGATGTGAAAAAGTCCTTCACATCACTTGAAAGACCGGCAGGAGACGATAGACTCGCGCCCCTTCGTTCCCCCGACTGCCTTATGGTGTAATGGTAACACAGCAGATTCTGAATCTGTTATTCTAGGTTCGAATCCTAGTAAGGCAACCACTCTGCACGAAGCTCAACCGGAGACAGCCAAATGACGGCTTGACGCCCGGCGACATGCCCCTATTCTCCGCGCCCCTTTCCCCCCTCCCCAACAACCTGATACCATGACTGAAGTCCAAATCCGCAAAGGCGAACCTGTTGACCGCGCCCTCAAACGTCTCAAGACGAAACTCGAGATGGAAGGCGTCCTCGAGGAAGTGCGCCGCCTGCGTGCTCACGAGACCCCCAAAGAGCGTTACCGCCGTAAGGCCCGTGCTACCGCCAAGCGTGGCAAGATCCGTTTCCGCTTCACGATGCCGAAGTCTGCCGAAGAGGCTGCTCCCGCCATCGAAGCCGTCGGCGCTTAATTCGATCTGTCGTTCGTTTTTGAATGAAGCCTCCTCCCACGCGGACGGAGGCTTTTTTCATGCCCGCGTGCTACCTAGTCTGGATTTCTCACACAATTTCAGAAACGAAGTGCTCAGTGGTAATCACCAGGAGGAAATTAACTGACCACTAAGCACTGAGCACTCCGACGAAGCGGACACGAATACAGACTGAGGTGGTTTTTACCCAGAATGTGAGAAATGCAGGCTAGTGGCTCAATACACGGCTTTGCGGTGAAAGAGGAAGCTCTCTAGCAACAGGAGCGCCAGTAACATCCAGATCAAACGCCGCGACCAGGTGCCAAAGGCATTCGTGGATAGCAGCGAGCGTGATAGTGCCGGTGAGCTGGTTGGCGAGGATGCGGCGGCGCGTAAATTTGTCTCCGCAGCGCTGGCGAGGATGCTGGCCCCACTGCGGCCATCGGAGCTCTCCCACACGCCTATCCGGCGCAGTGGTAGCAGGCTGCCGCTACTCTGCTCACTGGTGCGGATGAAGGTGCTGCCATCCCAGGCTTGCCAGCTCACCAGTCCATCCGCAGCGATGAGCTCCCCCGTGTGGCGTGGGCGTAGCTCCTGCATGGCGGTGGAGGGCTCTGCACACCAGAAAAGGGCATTTCCCAGCACCAGTGGCAGCGCTGGCAGCAGCGCGAGCTGCTCTGACCGCGCAGGGGAGAATCCGGTAACGACGAGGCGCTGCCCCGCATGCTCACCGGCAGCTAGTACGGGATCATTCCCCGCCATCCACAGCGTCTCAAGTGAGGATGGGAGCGTGAGCTCGACGGACCGAGTCACCGCCACACGACCACTCGCCACCCGGTAGAGCACAGGATGCTCCGCCTGCACGGCTCGCACACCATCATGCGGCACGCCATTGCCTGGAAGCTGCCGCACCGTGAGCGGGCCACTGCTTTGACGAGGATCGAGCACGATGACGGGCCGGTCCGTGGGCCAGTCTTTGCCCGGTAGCCAGTGCTCAAAGATATACACATCAGGCTTTTCCTTCGGGGGCCAGGCTGCGGGCTCGTAGCGAGTCATCTCGACCCGGCGTGACTCCACCAGCGATGCGAGGGCCAGTTCTGTAAATGGATCTGCATCCTGTGCGAACCACGCGGCCTGAATCGCATGCGGACGCGGCAATGGGGCTGCTGCGGCATCATCCCAGCTCATGCAGTCACCTGGAGTGCGCAGTCGTAGCTCCACCTGCTGGCCACGCATGGCCTCCAGCGGCAAAATGAGCGAAATGGAGGCTCCAGGGGCTAGCTCCACCTCGCGCAACTGGGCCAGTCGGCCAGCCAGTGTCATCTCGAGCGTGCTGGTCACGGTGGCGCGATTCGCAGCGGAGGCGCTGATGCTGGCAAAGAGCTCAAGCTGACCGCCACTGAGTGGGCCAGGCCGGATTTGAAAGCCGGTGAGGCCTGCATTGAGCACCTCTGGCAAGGCGCAATCGAGGAACGACACCTTGCTGCCATCTGCCGGCAGCGCATCACTCGCGAGCCAGATTTTTGCACCTGCATCGAGCTCGGCGAGCCGATGAGCCGCCTCCAGCGCAGCGGCGGCATCTCCTTCGATCGGCACAGCATCCAGTGTGTCGATGAGGCGCAGGCACTCACGCCGATTCCGACTGCGGGAGAGCAGTACCTCTGGCCGCGCATCGTAGGCGATGAGTGTGAGCACCGCCTGATCTGGCAAGGAGCGCACGACGGAGCGCAGTGCGGTCTTTGCAGCCTCCATACGGCTCACCGCGGCTGCATCTCGTGCGGACATGGACGCAGAGCGGTCTGCGACCAAAACGACGGCCTGCGTGCTCCCAGCCGCTAGATCACCGGAGGGCCGAGCGAGGGCCAGTACGGCCAAAATCAGTGCCAAAAGGGTGAGAGCGAGCGAGAGCCATTTTTTGATCTGGCGCAGCCATGCGGACTCCTGGTGCTCACGGGCCAATGATTTGAAAAACAGCAGCGTGGACACGGGTAGCCGCCGTGCCGCCCGCCGGAAAAGCCACAGCGCCAGCGGAATGATCGCCAGCCAGGCAAGGTGGAGGAAGCTCGGGTTTAGAAAGCGCATGCGCCGCGCCGCCTTTCGACCCGCCTCGCGCTCCGTGCAACGCCGGAAGCTCCAAATCAGCACCGCACTCGTGGTGCTGCGGTGGATTGCTCCTTGCCCGCTAGCATTCTCTCGCCACCTCAGGAATGCGCATTTCCTGCGTCACTATCTCTCCTTTTTTCCCGCTCCAAATTCATCCCACACTCCTTTCATGAAAGCTGTTCTCCTCTTCTCCGGCCAAGGCGCTCAAAAAGTCGGCATGGGCAAAGATCTCGCTGAGGCACACCCCGCCGCCCGTAGCCTGCTGGAGCAGGTGGACGCCGCATTGGGCTTTTCCCTGACGAATGTGATGTTCGAGGGGCCGATGGAGGAGCTCACGAAGACTAGCCGCTGCCAACCTGCCCTCTATGCGCATGGACTCGCTATCTTGGAGGTGCTGAAATCGAAGCTGCCCCAGCTCGAGATCAGCGCTACGGCAGGGCTTTCGCTCGGGGAATTCACCGCGCATGCAGCAGCAGGCACCTTTGACTTCGCCACGGGGCTGAAGCTGGTTTTTCAGCGTGGTAGCTTCATGGAGCAGGCCTGCGCCGCCACTCAGGGCGCGATGGTGGCCATGATCGGTGGTGAGGAGGCCGCGATCCGTGAGCTGGCCGCAGAATGTGATGTCGATGTGGCCAATCTAAATGCCCCAGGCCAGATCGTGCTCAGTGGCAGCGTCGCTGGCATCGAGTCCGCCGCTGCCAAAGCGAAGGATAAAGGCATCAAGCGTGCCATCCCGCTGCCCGTCGCAGGTGCTTATCACAGCCGCCTCATGCAGACTGCGCAGGATCAACTGGCAGCAGTTTTGGCCGCTACGGCACTGCAAACGCCACGCTGCACCGTGGTGAGTAATTTCGCCGCCCGCGCCGTCAGCTCTGCCGAGGACATCCGCGAGACGCTCACTCGCCAAGTCACGGGCAGTGTCCGCTGGGTGGAGTGCATGCAGAGCCTCATTGCCGCAGGTCACACACGTTTCATCGAATGCGGCCCCGATGCGACACTGGCCGGACTCCTGGGTAAAATCGACAAATCCGCCCAAGTCATCAGCATCAAAGACGCCGCTACGCTCGATGCCGCTGTGGCTGCGCTGACGGCGTAAATAACTGCTTACTGCATCAGTGGAGCCAGCAGGCGATCATCTGTGATGAGGCCCACGGGCAGCTCATCCTCGCCCGTGACGAGTGCGAGGCGGCGGCCCTGCTTGCGCAGGCGCTGCAGCGTGTGAAGGGCAGGGGAGCGAGCAGGCACACTGATGAGTGTGCGCATGTGCTGCCGCACGAGGCGATCTGCCGGCAGTGAGGACGGCAGTGTCGCTGTATCTAGCACTCCGATGAAGTGGCCATGCTCATCGAGCACTGGTAGGAGTGCGGATTTTTGTGAGCGTGCTATTTGCAGCGCAGCGTGCAGCGGCTGATCAGCCCTGAGTGCCGCACTACGGTCCAGCGGCAGCATCAGATCACCTGTGCTACGGCGGTGAAAGTCCATCACACTGCCGATTAGGCGAGTGGCAGAGCTAGAGAGCTGATTATCCGCGGCGAGTGACTCGGAGAGTGTCTTCAAATCCTCTCGTCTGCGACTGCCAGCACCGTCATCCGTTTGGGTGATCCGGTTCGTGGTGGCAAACATGCGGAAAAGTGGTCTCGCTAGGCCCACTGCCTGCAACAGCGTGGCCACAGCCCGCAGCGAGCGGAAGGGGTAGCGGCGAAAGAGCTTCTTCGGCATCAGCTCCAGCAGCAGGAGGAAAAACGGCAGCGCGATGAGAAAGATCAGAGCCGCCTTCACAAAGCTCGCATGCCGGATCAGCGGCAGCGCCACCAGCAGAAAGGCCCCCAGATTCGCCAGATGATTCGCCACGGTGATGCAGCCCAGCAGTGAGTCACGGTCATCCAGCAGTGGCAGCAGTTTCTGGGCTCTGGGATCGCCCTTTTCCGCCGCATGCCGCACACGCACGCGACTGACGGCCAGCACCGCGCTCTCCGAGCCCGAAAGCACGAAGGAAAGCAAAAGGCATAGAATGAGGGCCGCCGTCAGCATGATCAGGATGATGCAGCAAGATTTCCGAATGCCCAAGCACGAATCATCGGCCTCAAGGTGCCGCGTTTTGCTGTGCCTCGCTCATACCTGGGAGATTGGAGTCGCCCTGCGGCCATGCTTTCATCACCTCGCGGTAGGCAGCCGCAGTTGCATCGAGATTTCCTGCCAGTTTCTCCGCCCGGGCCAGCCCCAGCAGCACGTAGCCACTGCGCGGTCGCTCCTTGAGTGCTTTTTGAAAGGCCTCCTTTGCCGCTGCCGCATCGCCACGCGTCAAAAAATAATCACCGACCAACTCATACGAGGAAAGAGGCAGTAGAGGCGGGTCCATGCGTGCGCCACCTGACTCCGCCTCTGGCACACCCTGGATGAAAATGCGCCCAGTAGCCGTGCTCGATGCCGCGTGGGCTCGCAGCACACGGGCAAAGAGGTCTAGCATCCGCGTGGCACGCATCGCGTAGAGCTGCTCCTCGCTCGCGGTGATGCGTGACGCGCTATCATTGAGGAGGCTGGTGAAGCGTGCCAGCTCTCCCAGCGCGATAGTTACCTCATCACGCTTCTGCTGCGCCGCTGCATCCATCCCCCGCGCCACGCTCGTCAGTCCATCGATGAAATACCTCACTGGTGACGGAGCCAGATCCAGGGCCTCACGGGACAGCACCTCTGCCGCACGCGAATACTGCCCCGCACGGATGAGCAGCCGCCCCGCGATGGAGCGCCCCTCATATGCCACCACGCTGCTCGACTCCGAGCGTAGGCGTGCAGAGGCGATTTTCACCCGCTTGAGCTCTTCTGCATGCAGCAGAGCCTCACGCAGTCTCCCAGCCTCCGCATAAGCCAGCGCGAGGTAGTGCATGTTATGCGTGAAGTTTTCATTCTCCGCTGCCTCGATGCCTTCCTTCTCCAAGTACGCTCGATCCACCGCATCCGCCGCGCGGAACTGCTGGATCGCACGCTCATACTCCCCGGTGTAAAAATAAATATGCCCCGGCATGTGGACCAGGTGTGCCGCCCGTGGTGCTACCCGCAGAAGACGCTCGCACAGCGGCAGCGCACGCTCCACCTCCGGCCCTAGCTCATAGACATGGATGCCATAATGCAGTGCCCCAGCGTGATTCGGGTGCTTTTCCAGCACCTCTTCGATCAGACGCACCGCTTCCTCTTGCCCACTGCCACGCTTTCCATCCATCGAGTAGCCATCCTTGAGATGATACGCCGCCATACCTCCTGCATCTGCATCAGTCGGATCAGATTTCCAGATGGCCTCCATCCTCCGCGCAAAAACCTGCGTTCCGTCAGAGACGAGCACTTGCAGCGCAGCGATGTAAGCCTGCTCCTTCGCAGAAAGGCCTGGCTTCAGTGCTACCGCACGCTCCAGCGCATGCGTGCGCTCGATGAGGAATTCAGGATTCGAGCCCGGCATGCACATCACGATGCCCCAGTAAGCCATAGCACAATCTGGATCGAGCTGCGTCGCCCTCAAAAAAGAGCGATACGCCTCAAACTCCCAAAACGCGTGCAGCAGATTCAGCCCATTATCAAAATACGCCTGGGCCTCACCGCTCTTTGTCGTGATCTTCAGGCTCGAAGAGCCGATCCCATCGCGCAGCGGCGGCGGAGGCAGCTTCCGAGCACTGGAGATCAAAATCCGATGCGGGTCACCACAGCGAGATGCCTCCGCGAGTCCTCCGGGAGGAAGAGGGACATTCTCCCCACTGCCGGAGGATTTACCCGATTGGTCGCAAGCAGCAATCAGCAACGATGACAAGACCAGGAGCTCGATGGGAAGGCTTTTCATGGGTGAATAATCAATTCGGGAAGAGTTTTGCTCGAAGTAGCAGTTTTCTCAGTCGAACTAGATTGGGCCTATTTAACTTCAACTTCGCTACAGTCGCTCTACCCGCCGCGGAAGTGCCTTTGATCTCAGTTCGATCCGACGACCATGCAAAATGATCCTGCCATGCCTGTTGGCGCGGATGATACAAATCAACCTCAGTCCCTGTAACCGCGTCTATTGCCCTCACAGCCGTGTATTTGTGATTGTTGCATCCTTGGCAGGCAAAAGCCAAATTGCCGAGTTCGGTCACACCGCCACGAGACAGCGGTAGAATATGCTCGATGGAAAACTGAGTCGCCGAATAGCACTCCGGCGAGCGACAGTACTCACAAACTCCGCCCGCAAGCTCCAGAACTTGCTCTCGCAGCATTCTTACCGACGGCACGGTCAGACAGGTTTAGGGTTCAGGCGCATCCCTGTCATCAGTTCGTCCAGCGAAATGCCCAAGCTACGACTTGCACTGGCAAAGCAGGCCACGCGTCGGGTATTCATCTCCTCTAGCGTATCCGTTAATGCGGTGAGCTCTCGCAGCTCATCTGGCGCGATCGTTTCGGCTTCTCTTTTGGCAACGAGTGAGCGGTAGTTCTTCCACCACATGGCTGAAAAACCACGATCAATCTCAAGCAAAAGAGGCCACTGCCATGAGCGCACGCGAGAGGGCTTGGGCTTCAAAAGACGCACGCTAGGCTTTGCGGTCGTTTTTGAAGCTTTGGTTGGAACAGGCATGGCTGAGGAAAATTATGGGGACTGGAAAAATGGGCGCAACACTTTTTACGCCTTCGCCTGCCATAATATCCCAGTCGCTGTCACTTGGATGTTTTTCTTCACCGGAGTGAGTTTGGTCGTTTCGAGGGCCAAAGTGGCGGGATCATACTTATCGCGGATTTTTTGTGTTTCGTCGGCCAGTTGCTTCTCCAATTCGGCTAATTCGGCCTGGAGGGCCTCAAGCTCGCTTTCGGCGGCGGCGGCTTCGCGGCGCTCCTTCATCACGCGGCCAGCGCTGCTCACTGTCGTGCCTTTGATGAGGCTCGCGGCCGCTCCGAGGCCGCTTTTACGCCCAAAGAGTGCCCCCAGGATGCTGCCGCCCACGCTCACCATCGTGCTCATCGTCGCGCTACTGGCCTGGGCCTTTTGCTCTTCCACTTTCGCATTCACTTTGATGGCCTTGTCTTCGAGTGATTTGGTGGTCTTGGCAGTTTTGGTCCGCAGTTCCTCGATGGCGGCATCACGTTGCTCACGGGCTGTTTGCGTCACGCGGGCTTTGAACTCGTCCTGTTTCTCGCCGGGGTTTGAGTAGGCTTCCAGAAGTGGGCTGTAATAAACCTCCAGCGAGTGATTGGTATAGACCCAGTCCGTGAAATCCTTTTTGATGCTCGTGTAGGTGCTGGATTTCATCGCCGGACCTGGCAGATCGGCATAGGCGGCATTTTCCTTGGGCTCAGAGTCGTATTTGGAAAGGTCATCATCCTTGGGGATGTCCACGAACTTGTCCCACAGCACTTTTTGCTTCTCGACATCGATTTGGTTCACCAGTGTGACGATGCTCTTGCCGCTGATTTTGCGTTTTGCGTCGTCAAACAGGATCGTCGCGCTGCGCACCATGCAGGGCACGTAGGTGATGCGCTCGCCATCTTCATCGCTGGGCTGGAAAAGCTCCGTAGTGTCCTCCGGTAGCTTCGGACGTGTGGTGTTGCGATCTGCACCCGAGCTACTTGCTCCAGGTGGGGCAAATCCGTCGTCCTCCGCAGCGGCTTTTTCTTCCTTAGCGGGGCGGATCGGGTCCATCAGCGCCTTGATCTGCCCACGGGAGAGCGGGCCACCGAGGTAGCTGAGAATCCAGCGCACATTGAAGACCACCGGATGATCCTCATGCACATTGTTCATCAGGAAGACACGATTGCCCAGACCGGCGAGTGTCCGCTCCATGAGCTGGCGGTCAAATTTGCCTCCAGCGGTGTTCGCGGCACCTTCCAGACCATCGAGCACACGCATCTTATCACGCTCCGTCTGGAGGCGACCGAGCCACCAAGTGCCGATATTGGCCAGCGCCTTGTAATCGAGGTCAGCGGGGTTTTGCGTCGCTAACAAGATACCGAGACCGAAAGCACGGGCCTGCTTGAGCAGGATCATCATCGGCTTTTTCGATGGCGGCATGGCCGTGGGCGGCAGGTAGCCATAGATCTCATCCATGTAGAAAATGGCGCGGAGCGAGGTGGTGCCCTGCTGCGTGCGCATCCAGCCGAGGAGCTGATTCAGCAGCAGCGAGACAAAGAACATGCGCTCTGTATCGCTGAGGTGAGCGATGCAAAAGATGGTCACGCGGGGCTTGCCCTCCTTCGTGTAATACATGCGCTGGATGTCCAGCGGCTCACCCTCCAACCAAGTGCTAAAGCCTGGGCTTGCGAGCAGATTATTGAGCTTCATCGCCAGCGGCGTGCGCTTAGCCTCTGGCATGAAGCTATCGAGATCCACCACGCCGACTTTACGGATCGGTGGCTGCTGGATGTGGCGCACCAGATTTTCCAGGGAGAGGTTTTGTCCCTTCTTCCAGCAATGCGCGACGATATTGCTCAGGAGAATGTGCTCTGGCGACTGCACCGGGTCCGCTTCGATGTCCATCAGGCCGAGCATGGATGAAACCGTGCTCTCGATACGATCTGCCAGCGCCTCCGCATCATCCATGACCTCCACCGGCGGGCAATTCAGCGAGCTGAGGATCGAAACCGGCAGCCCCGCATTGCTCCCAGGCGTGTAGATGGCCATATCCACCGTCTCGCGCAGTTTTTTGATGCGATCCGCGCTTTGTCCCCACTCACCCAGGCCTTTCTGCCATGTCGCAGCCTGAGATGCCGCGAACTCATCTGGCGACTGCCACTTACGACGTGCTTCGTCCTCATTGATCCAGGGGCGGAACTCCTTCGCATCGAGATTGGGAAAAGTAAGTAGCGCATTGCCGAGATCACCCTTCGGGTCGATCGCGATGAGCGGCACACCATCGATCGCGGCTTCTTCGAGCAAAGCGAGGCAGAGCCCCGTCTTGCCACTTCCTGTCATGCCCAGCACCACACCATGCGTGACGAGATCCTTTGAATCATAAAGGACGAGGTCATCTTTGATCGCTTTGGCTTCGAGGTCGTATTCTCGGCCGAGGTAAAAAGAACCGAGCTTTTCGTATTGGTCAGGCGTAATGGGCATGGTGGGGGCAGTTGGTTTAAAAAATCAGCGGGAACAGCTCCAGAATGGAGGAGACCTAGCAAAATGGGAATTGGAAAAATATGGTTATTCATCCGTGCCCATGATGGCGCATCAAAAGAGCCAGCTCAATGCAGGTAGAAGAACTCGTTCGAGTTCAGCAGCACATGACACAGATCGGCGAGGGCCAGCTTTTTCGGATCAATGGCCTCCGCTGGGCCTTCGAGGCCGAGTGGCTGCAAGGATGCTCCGTGGCCGTTCTTGGCGATCCAGCTCACGATGGCTGGAGATTGCCATTTTGTGCTGTTTTCGGTCAAAGAGGCATCTGGTAGCAATCCTTTGACGATGCGGGCTGACTCGATCGTGCCATCCCATTGATGGACGACTGTGCGCTTGTTCACACCGCCGATGACGAGATCCGCTGCGCCGCGATCTAGGCCGCTGACGATGCGGTGGGGCACGGTAGAGGCCAAAACGGGTGCGTTTGGTTTGTCGATCTGGCGCAGGCGGAACTCGATCTGCTTTTTTGCGCATGAGACACGCACCGCGAGGTGGTAGGTGACTCCCAGCTCCATGCGCAGATCGCTGGCGATGGGTTCGTAGGCGATGTTGGCATTTTCATCTTCACCGACGAGTTGGATGATGAGGTTGCGCGGTTTGAAGCGGGATTTTTCGCCCGTGACGCCGACGCTCCAGCCAAAGCCTTCGACGTTGTCTTTCCCATTGGTCCAATGCGACGCGATGGTGCGCACGGCGGCCCCTGCATCGATGCTATTGAGCTTCACCACAGCCTCGACGGTGAATTCGTCCCCGGTTTTGTCCGCCAGCGGTGCGATGAGGCGCTCCTGGGCGGTGTTTTCTTTGAACTGGGCGGCGGTGGCCAAATCGGTCGCCGCAGCGGCTTTGACAGGTGTTTCTTTGTCCGCGATGCGTTTGGCGATGAAAGCCTCCGCGCGGCTGATTTCCTGTTTCGACGGCGCACGGCCCAAAACGGCCAACCAGGCCTCTTCGGGCGAATAAACTCGCTCAGCGAGTTTGCGGGCGCGGGCGAGTGTCCAGTCGCCGTTCAGCAGCAAAAGGGCCTGAGTGGCCGTGGTGGTGCTCTGACGCTCGCTAGTGCTGGAAAAGCCCGCAGGCGCATCCAGGCTGCGCAGCATCTCGTTTTGGCTGTTGCGCTTTTTCGTCGTGAAAATGCTGCGGCGGGTACCGTTGCCGTCTTCGCTGGGGCCGCCTTCTTTGAGGTTCAGCTCGGCGCTGGCGACGAGCATGGCGTCGCGGGCCTGTTCGGCCTCCAGACGGCGCGGGGAGTAACGCCAGAGGTATTTGTTGGCGGGGTCGGCCTTCTTGAGTGCAGTGGTCGGCTCACGCAGCGCGGTTTGGCGAAAGGTGGCGGAGAGGAGGATGTCTCGTTGCAGGGACTTCAGTTTCCAACCACCAGCGAGGAAGCGTTGCGTGAGGTAATCGAGCAATTCGGGGTGCGATGGGTCTTCACCGAGTTCACCGAAGTCGTTTGGTGTTTCGACGATGCCTTTGCCAAAGAGGTAATGCCAAGCGCGGTTGGTGATGACGCGGGTGCTGAGTTGGTTCGTGGGCCGTGTGAGCCATTCAGCGAGGGCGCTGCGGCGACCGGTGGTCTTTTCACGCGGCGCGATCTTGGGTGGCGTGGGCTCCAGCAGCGTGAGGAAGCCTGGCGGGATGTCCTCGCTCTCTCCGCTGCGGGTTTTGATGGTGTTGCGCGGGCCTTTGTTGGTGGCGTCGGTGGCGATGAAGGCATCCAGTAGCGGTTTGGGCTTCAAGGCGTCGAATTTGGCGAGTTCGACGAGGAGGGCGTCGTAGCGGGCTTTTTCTTCCGGCTTTTTGGCGAGTGTTTTGGCGGCGTCGAAGCGCTCACGCTCAAAGGCCATCTGTCGTTCGCAGAAGTAGCTCGCTTGCCAGTCCTCCGGCGTGCGTTCCTCCGGTTTTTTATCGACCATGGCGCGGATGTCGGCCTGAAATCTGGTATAGGCATTTTTGATCGCGCCCTGGATGCGTGGCTCGATGATGGCATCGATTTGAGCGCGGATGTCCTTCGTCGCATCCTCCCATTTTGCATTTTGGGCAGCCCAAGCGGCCTTTTCGGCAGCGGTGGCGAGCTTCTTCCCCTCCTGCCAGCGTACCGGTGTGAAGAAGGCGCGGAGTCGGTAGTAGTCCTTTTGCAAGATAGGGTCGAATTTGTGATCGTGGCACTTGGCGCAGCCCATGCTCAGTCCCATGAAGACTTCGCCAGCGTTGTCGGTCATGTCGGTGAGAATGACTTCGTATTGGCCGCGTGCATCACGCTGATTGTATTCGTAAATCGGATTGCGCAGGTAGGAGGCTGCGACAAGCACGTCAGGGTTCTCCGGAGCGATCTCGTCGCCCGCGAGCTGCTCACTCACGAACTGGTCGTAGGGCTTGTCGGTGTTGAAGCTCTTGATGACGTAGTCGCGGTAGGGCCAGGCTGCGGGACGCAGAGCATCCTGATTGTAGCCATCACTCTCCGCCCAGCGGGTGAGGTCCAGCCAGTGTTGCGCCCAGCGCTCGCCGTAGCGCGGTGAGGCGAGCAGCTCGTCGATGAGCTTTTCATAGGCCTGCGGGTCCTTGCTTTGCACAAAGGCGTCGATCTGCTCCTTCGTAGGCGGCAGGCCATGCAGAGTGAAATACACACGGCGGATCAACTCACGCCGATCTGCCTCGGGCGCGGGCGTGAGACCGAGTTCGGCGTGTTTTTTAGCCACAAATCGGTCGATGTCGCCGCGCACCCATTTGGAGTTCACCTGAGGCGGCTTGGGATTCGTCAGTGGCTGAAAGCTCCAGAACTTACGATCTTTTTCGGTGAAGCCGAACTCGTCCGTGGAATCGCGCTGGCCTTCGCCCGCAGGCCACGGCGCACCCATTTTCACCCAATCCTCTAGCACCGTGATCTCCTTGGCCGAGAGCTGCTTTTTCGGCGGCATAGCAATGTCTTCATTCTGATAACGCACGGCTTCGATGAGCAAGGACTTGCTCAAATTCCCCGCGATCACCGCCGGGCCTGTGGTGCCGCCTTTTTTGAGGTGGCTGATGTGATCCACTCGCAGGTCGCCCTTTTGTTTTTTGTCGCTGTGGCACTCGTAGCAACTTTTCACCAGCAGTGGACGCACCTCGTTTTCAAAAAGGTCATCGCAGCGCGGCTAGCGTCGTCCGCCGCATTCAAAGCGGAGGCGAGCAGGAGAAAAAGAGCAGTTTGGCGGAGCATGGTCGGTCAGGGAATAACGTGCGTGAAAGGTAGGTTTGTTCTGCGGGCTTTTTGGACAGGGTTTTTCGCGTTATTGACGGTGAGTGGTCCATTGGCTACTCTTGCGCCCCAGATGAGTGCCAAAGTGAACCTGACAGTACCGATGCCTGCCAACATGGCGAAACTGCGATTCCCCAAGGCGCTGGATAACAGGCTTCAATTCCTGCTGGATGAACAAAGTCGTAAAAGAAAACTGACTCCTGCGGAAAAGCAGGTAGCCGAAGGCCTCGCTGAAATAGCGGGCATACTTTCCATATTGAAGCTCGGCGCACAGAAGTTATGAAATTTGTTTTTGTCTTCCGTTCGACTTCCTTTGCTCTCATATTTAGCGCTTTGGGATGCGCATACCCAGGCGGAAGCTCCGATAACTCCATTTCGATAACAGGCGTCCGCCACCTGACTGAAGAGAGTCGGAACATCATCAAACGTTCGCAGAACTTTCCTTTGGTCCGTAAGGTGGAGGCACTGCCTCCACATGTGCTTCGGCTGTGTTCGGACTGGAAGGGTAAGCTCGCGGCGCCTGGGCAAAACTGGCAGGTTGGCTGCTGTATTGATAATCCACCGAAACCCATGTCGCGGCTGATATGGGCACGGCAGGATGAACAACACGTTCTCTTTCATTACGAACGAGGTGGCTACACTCACAGCTACCATGTCGTGCTTGCTTCACGCCTTGATCCGAACTCCCCAATCCTTTGGCATGCGTCAGGTCATGGGCCTCTTGATTTCGAGGGATTACTCAGTGCCATCAATGACGGCAGGCTTGATGATTCGTCTTTAGTCTTGCCATGATGAAGTGTTTTGCCTGTAAGTTGCCTCAACGCATCCTCAGCCTCAATGTCGGTGCCCGCGCAGTGGGGTGTTCTTTGGCGGCGAAGCCGTGGGCGAGGCCGCTGGTGTCGGACTCGCCGGTTTCGCGGAGGAGGAGCAGGGTGATGAGGCCGTCGCGGGCACTGCGGATAAATTCAGCGAGGGCGTCGGCTCGGATGGTGATCACGTCGCCGGAGCCGCCGCGAGGCAGCCAAAACTCGGCGAGGCGGCGTGTGCGCTGGGGCAGGGGACCTGCGTCGTCGGTGCCGGGGAGGTTTTGCCAGAGGAGGTCGGCCTCGCTCCACGCATCGGTATCGCCTTCGTGTAGGCCGAGCACGGCGAAGCGTGAGTCGGGCACCAATGAGGAGAAGCCGAAGCCGCTGGGCTCGGGGTCGAGCATGAGCTGGGCTTCTTTGACGTTGGCGAGGTCGATTTGGGAGAGGTCGAAGGTCAAAATCGCACGGCGCTCGTTTTTGCGGCCGAGTTCGAGGTCGGTGTGCTTCACGATGAGCAGGGGATCGCTGCCGTGCGTGAGTTTGTCGTCCATGCGGCGGACGTAGGCGTCTTTGCCACGACCAAACTGCGTCGTGATGGCGGTCCAGCCACCGTCTTCACGAGTCAGCATGTCCCGCGCCGTTTCCTGGCCGGGCTGCGGGAGGTTGCCACCGACGTTGAGGCCTTTGCCGGTGGTGAGGTGCTTGAATTCACCACGGTCGAGGTCTTCGAGGCCGCCGATTTTGACCTCGCCTTCAAAGACACGGACCTGGGAGTTGCCGGTGGATGCAGCGGTGACGCCGAACTTCGTGCCCAGATCGACGACCTGGATGTCCGGCGTGTCAATGGTGAAGCCGTGTGCAGGCACAGGCACGTCTGCGGTCACGGTGCCCTCGATGAGGCGGCAGTGCATGGCGTCGAGGATTTCCAGCGTCGTCGGTGCCTCCATGGTGACGCTGGCACCACTGCGAAAGCGCAGCGTGGCGATGCCTTCGACGAGCGAGAGCCGTCCTGCGCCGAGTGGAGCATTTTCGACCGTGGGCAGCTCCGAACCGGCCCATTTGCAATTTTCCGCCTGGGCGATCACCGCGACGTTATTCCCCTTTTGCAGCCCAAACCACGCTCCGAGGCCCAAAACAACACAAGCCGCCGCCGCGAGCGCAGGAGCCAAAAAGCGCCAACGCGGCACCTGGACCTGCGAGATGATTTTTTCCTCCAAAAGGGCCTTCAAGTCGTCTCTTTTGGCCTTGAGCTGCGCATGGAGCCAAAGCTGCTCGACGTATGCCTCCCTCAGCACGGCATCCTTTGTCACATCGACCTGAAACACCCGCATCTCCTCCGGCGAGAGCAAACCGTCGAGGGCACGCTGGATGCGTTCAGAGTTAGGGGTGGTGGGCATGTAGTGGGAAGGTTTGGAGACCGGTGTTTTTGGACACTTTTCTTCCAGCAGCATTCGGGAATGGGAAATGACTCGAAAAAGCGAACGGCTGATCACTCATTCTCAAGGGCATCTCTGGATAGGGGGGCAGAGAGACTGTAGATGAAGAGCGAGAGCAAGAAGAGGAAGCTCTGAGTTCAACTGGCCCTCTTTGGTGAAAAGAACGCGGAAGGATCGAGAACGAGTCGGAGGAGACAGAGAGTGAGCTTTACGTCGACTGGGAAGAGGTCTCCTTTGGTGCCGAACCAGTCGGTTTTGCCGCCAGCGGTTTTGACTTTATCAGTTTAGCCGTAGTCGAGGACCTGGACCTCGATGCCCTGGGGCAGGCCGAGCATGCCGGTGCAGTGGAGGGTGCCGTCTTGCCAGCTCCAGGTGTCGGCGGCGCTGTTGACTGGTGCGATGTCGGTGGCGGTGAGTTCTCGGAAGCCGGGCAGGGCGTCGTCGATGAATACGCGGACGGTGTCATTTTGCTGAGGTATTGGCGGTGCTGGTGGCGATGGGGCCACGCAGGGGGCCGGTGCTTCACGCCGGGACGACGGCACTGCCGTCTTTGACGGAGGCGGGCAATGGGCTTTGTCGGCGGTCAGTATGAAGGTTTTCCACTGGCTGCCCTCACGGAGGTGGGCGGCAGAGGGAATAACGAGGGGAATGGCTCCAGGAGCGCGAGATCGTGGTATTGGGTATCCCCGACGATTTTGAATACATGGACCCTGAGCTCGTCCGTTTGTTGCGCGAGCAGACAGAGCCGGTCATCGAAGAGAGGCGGCTCTGAATTGCTCGTTGCAAAAAAACACTGCCGCGCCCTATTCCGCGCCTTCAACCCGGATAATCCCACCCCAAATGAAAACCACCGCACCGACGCTCGCCGCCATCGCATTCCTCTTTGCCGGTCTTGCCGGTCCAACCCAAGCCCAGGAGAACCAGCCCGTGAGTGATGCCAAACCCGTGAAAATCGTGATGGAGACCAGCAAAGGCTCCATCGAACTCGAACTCGATGCCGCCAAAGCACCGAAAACTGTCGCTAACTTCGTCAGCTATGTGAAGAAGGGCCATTACGATGGCACCATCTTCCATCGCGTGATCCCGAATTTCATGATTCAGGGTGGTGGTTTCACCGCCGATATGAATCAGAAGCCCGCTCCTGATCGTGTCGAAAATGAAGCCAAAAACGGCCTCAAAAACGCCCGTGGGACCATCGCCATGGCTCGCACCAATGATCCACACAGCGCTTCCAGCCAGTTCTTCATCAATCATAAGGACAACAGCAATCTGGATTACCCGAGCTTCGATGGCTGGGGCTACGCGGTGTTTGGCAAGGTGACCAAGGGCATCGAAGTTGTGGACGCGATCGCTGCGGTGCCCACTGGCCGTGCAGGTCCGCATGGCGATGTGCCGACGGAGCCCATCACGATCAAAAGCGTGAAAGTGGTCGAGTAATCCGCCACTCTCAGTCGGGAGTCATCCCGCCTAAAAATCAAACGCCAGCCCCGCGAAAGCATGGCTGGCGTTTTTTTTGGGCTCTGGCAGCTCATGACTGAGATCGACGGGCGTGCATTCCATCGCTTGAAACCTGCGGTCAGATGGGGACTGGGGCGCAGACAGGTTTTCGATTCTCCTTTTTCTACTCCATCATGCGACCACCCTCCCATCGCCGCTCCCTCCGCAGTCATTCCGGCACAGAGATCACGCCGCGCAAGAGCATGGGGCAGAATTTCCTCATCGACCCAAATCTCTCACGCTGGATCGCGGATCAGATCGAGCCTGATGCGGCGGATCTCGTCGTGGAGGTGGGGCCAGGGATGGGGGCACTCACGGAGCACCTCATCGGCAGGCCGAAAAAGCTCATTCTCATCGAAAAGGACTACCAGCTCGCTCCTGAGCTCCAGGCCCGTTTCGCCGACCGCAGTGACACGGAGGTCATCGCTCAGGACGCTACCCGCATCGACCTGCGGCCGTGGTTTCGGCTCGGGCCTGTGCGTTTGATCGGGAATCTGCCTTACAGCGTCGGTGGTGAAATTTTGCGGCATTGGCTCACACCGCCCACGCCTGTGAGCATGGGGGTCTTCATGCTGCAAAAGGAGGTCTGCCAGCGCATCGCTGCGCAGTGTGGAGATGATAGCTTCGGCGCACTGTCGCTGCTGGTGCAAAAGGACTGGCAGGTCGAGCTGCTGCGGATCGTGCCGCCAGAGGTCTTTAATCCGCGTCCGAAGGTGGACTCGGCCATCATCCGCCTCACACCGCGCCATCCTTCGACGCTGCCGGTGTTTGATCACAGCTTATTTGATCGACTGGTGCGCATGGGATTCTCCCAGCGACGGAAACAACTCAAAAACCTGCTCACCGAGCCACCGCAGGGCTGGGCGGCATTCGTCGAGCATCTCGGTGTGAGCCCCACCGTCCGTGCGGAGGAGCTGTCGCTGGAAAAGTGGGTGCAGATCACCCGCTGGTATGAAAATCGCCTCAGCGCTGATGCTGGGCAAAAGGCCAGTGAGGTCTTCGATGTCGTCAATGAGCGTAACGAGGTCATCCGCCAGATGACGCGTAGTGAAGTGCATGCGCAGCGCCTGCTCCACCGTGCGGTACACATCTTTGTCATCAATCCACGTGGCAGAGTGTATCTCCAGCTCCGCTCACACCTCAAAGACGTCTCTCCGCTGAAGTGGGACAGCAGTGCCGCTGGCCATCTCGATGCGGGTGAGGGCTATGAAAGCGCCGCTGTGCGTGAGCTGGAGGAGGAGATCGGTATTCGAGTGGAGTCCACGGAGCTGGCGGCTGAGATCCCAGCCAGCGCTGGCACGGACAATGAATTCGTGCAGCTCCGTCTGGCGCATCATGATGGCGCCATCCGCTGTCTGCCGGAGGAGATTGCCACGGGGGAATGGTTCACGCCCGAGGACATCGACGCATGGGTGGCTGCTCGCCCGCAGGACTTTGCACGCGGCTTTGTCACATGTTGGCGGGCCTGGCGGAGCTGAAAGCCGGTAAAACAGGCTGGATAGCAGCCGTATGGAGTCCTTGCCATGCTTCGCCCGCTTTCCGTGCTCGCCCTCACCGCTGCTTCATTGTCAGCGGCGGATCTGACGTTTGAAAAAGACGTGAGGCCCGTGCTGAAGGAGCACTGCTTTCACTGCCATGGCGAGGACGGCGAGACCAAGGGCGGGCTGGATGTGCGATTGACGCGTTTTTTGCTCAAAGGTGGCAAAAACGGCCCCGTGATCGTCCCTGGCCGCGCGGAGGCCAGTCACCTGATCGAGCTGGTCAAATCCGGTGAGATGCCCAAAGGCAAATCCAAGCTCAAAGACACTCAAATCGCCGTCCTGGAGGCCTGGATCACGCAGGGGGCGAAAACCGCCCGTCCAGAGCCGGAGACGCTGGGGCCCGAGTACACCTTTACCGATGAAGAGCGTGCCTGGTGGTCGCTGCAGCCTATCCAGCGGCCGAAAGTGCCGCAAAATGCGGAGCCGCATCCGATCGATGCCTTCATCTCCGCGAAGCATGCGGAAAAGGGACTCAGCTTTAGCCGTGAGGCAGATCCGCTCACACTCATTCGACGAGCCAGCTTTGATCTCTGCGGGCTGCCGCCAGAGTTAGGTGATGCATCTGCTGACCTCACACTTTATGTGCATAAGCTGCTCTCATCTCCGCACTATGGAGAGCGCTGGGGCCGCCACTGGCTGGATGCAGCGGGCTACTCCGATAGCGAAGGCTACGGTGAAAAGGACCTGGAGCGCAAATGGGCCTGGAAATACCGCGACTACGTCATCCGCTCGCTCAATGCGGACAAGCCGTTTGATCAATTCGTGCGTGAGCAGCCGCAGGGGATGAAATGGTGCCACAGCCATACAAAAACCTCTCGCCAGACGCGATCGACAAGCTCACCGCCACCGGTTTTCTCCGCATGGCTCCGAATGGCACTGGTGAGAAAAATGATGCAGAGACGCAGAATGCCAACATCGCCGATACGATCAAGATGGTGGGCTCTTCACTCTACGGCATGACCATCGGCTGTGCGCAGTGTCATGATCATCGCTACGATCCAGTGACGCATGCAGATTACTACCGCCTGCGAGCTGTCTTTGAGCCTGGATTCGATACCAAGGCGTGGCGCACGACACCGGGGCGGCTCGTCTCACTGCTCACCGATAGCCAGGCAGCACAGGCTGCACGCATCGAGGCCGAGGCCAAAAAAATCGACGCAGCTCGCCTCATCAAGCAGGAGGAATTCATCACCGAGGTACTGGAGAAAGAGCTGCTCAAAGCGCCCGAGAAAGACCGCGCCGCACTGCGCAGCGCTTACCGGGCCGAGGTGAAAAAGCGCAGCCCTGCCCAGGCCTCTCTACTGAAAGCCTGGCCCCGCATCAATCAGCTCAGCGCGGGTTCACTCTACCTCTACGACACCACCTACAAAACCAAGCATGCCGATACGCTCAAAAAGATGACCGCAGAGGCCACCGCCGTCCGTGCGACCAAGCCCCTGGAGGAATTCGTGCATGCCTTTACCGAATTGCCGAAAAAGCCGGAACTGGTGCCCGCGACTTACATTTTCCACCGTGGCATGCATGATCAGCCGAAGGCCAAAGTGAGCCCTGGTGATCTCACCGTGCTCGCAGCTCACCGGAAGATCGAGCTGCCGGAAAAAGACCCCAAACTGCCCACCACAGGCCGCAGGCTGGCCTTTGCGCAGGCATTGACGGATGGCCGGCACCCGCTGCTGGCCCGTGTGATGGTCAATCGAGTGTGGATGCACCACTTTGGCCGTGGACTGGTGGCTACGGCGGGTGATTTAGGCAAGCTGGGCACGGCTCCTACGCATCCAGAGCTACTCGACTGGTTGGCGGATGAGTTTATGCGCACAGGCTGGAGTCTGAAGAAGCTCCACCGGCTCATCATGACCAGTCGCACCTGGCGGCAGAGCTCGCAGCGGGATGGCGAGCGTGACCGGATCGATCCAGATAATCTTTTCCTCAGCCGCATGAATGTCCGCCGGCTGGAGGCCGAGACGCTGCGTGATACGCTCCTAGCCATCAGCGGCCAGCTCAATCCGCGCCTCGGTGGGGCTCCCGTGCCGGTGATGTTCAATGAGGAAGGGCAGGTGGTCATCGGTATCGACACCACCGACACAGCGGGCAGGCCCAGTGGCAAAGTCATTTCACTGAATGGAGAGGAGCATCGGCGTAGCATCTATGTGCAGGCTCGCCGCTCTCGGCAGCTGGAGATGTTTGCCACCTTTGATGCACCTGTGATGGAGCCCTGCTGTGATGTGCGCAATGTCACCACCGTGAGTCCGCAGAGCCTGCTGCTCATGAATAGTGCCACCGTCCGTGTGCATGCGCAGGATTTCGCCCAGCGTGTGCAGAAGGAAGCGGGTGGTGACCTCGCTGCGCAGGTCCGTCTGGCCTGGCAGCTCGTTCACAGCCGTCCGGCCAGTGAAAGCGATGTGATGCAGAGTGTGGAATTCATCCAGGCACAGACCACGTATTACAAGGCGCATCCCAGCCCGCTGGATGTCGTCCTGGGTGCTCCATCAAAGACACCTGCTACGCCTGAGCTGCTGGGCCTGACGGCCTTTTGCCACGCACTCGCGAGCTCGAATGCGCTGCTCTACATCGACTGATCACGGCTGTTCACACGCTGCGAGGATGCGCTCCTGCGTGGTGGCCATGTCCGCAGCCTCTGCGTCATCCAGATCATGCCAGCCTGCCAGATGCAGCAGGCCATGCACTAGGTAGAGCGCCATTTCATGCTCTGGGGTGGTGCCATGTTCCGCCGCCTGCCTCACGGCGGTATCAGCACTGATGAGTATCTCGCCATGGTGAAAGGTGATGACGTCTGTCGGAGTCGCATCATCGAGGAACTCGGCGTGGACACGAGTGATGTCTTCATCGGTGATGTAGCTGACCTCCACTTCTGCCAAATCGGGCAAAACACAGTCTGGAGCTGCCTTCTTTGCCGCAAGGCAGAGCGGCACGGCCTTGGCGGCAATTCCCCGCAGCCACTTCAATGGCACGGAGTGCTGGTTTTGATTGTTGTAGATGTGGATGGCGGGAGTCATCGACGCGAGAATGGCGCATCCACAGCTATGTGGACCCGTGGTGACGTGCTACTCTGCTTCGACTGTTTCCGCGAGGTTGCGCTTTTTGAAGGCGGCTGCGGTAGGTTTCTTCGCGGCTTTGGGCTTCGGCTCGCGGGGCGGGAATTCCCAGCTCATGAGTCGCTTTTCACCGGGAGAGCAGACCAGGAAGGCGCTGAAGGGCCGGTTGCGCTTGCTGATCATATTGACGATGAGCGAGGTCTTGCCGTTCTCGAAGAACTCACGGGCGTTTTCAGGCGTGATGTCCTTTTGGCAGAGCTTCTTCGGCAGGCGACCATTGCACTTGCCGGCCTCTAGTGCGCCGTATTTACATAGGTAGCCATCAGGCGTGTCGTGGATGTTGCTGTCGCGTTTTTTGAGGGCGCAGATAGGGCATTTGGTGATGATGGGGCACTCGTCCCAGTTGAAGGCATCAGGATCATTGCCTTCGAAGACGAAGGCGACTTTCATGTCGTCTTTGATGGAGAGCGCGGCGTTGAATTCCTTGCCCTTTTTGCTGCGGAAGCCTTCCAGCGGCCCGACGAAGCGTTTTTCGATCAGCGTGCGGATTTCCTCATCACTGAGCTGGCGTGAGGCCACGGCTTTATAGACGCGGACTTTGCATTTGGGGTTTTTGCAGCCGTAGAACTCTTCCGTTTGCTTGTAGCCTTCGGTGCTGCCGCAGACGCCGCAGGTGACAGGTGGGAAGTCGGGGAAAACCTTGTCCTTGGCGGCTTTGGAGGCGGCTTTGGTCTTTTCGACGATTTGATTCGTCAAAAGGCGGATTTCCTTCATGAAGGTGCCGCGGTCGAGGTCGCGGTGCTCCATTTGGCGGAGTTTATACTCCCACTGGCCGGTGAGTTCGGGGCTGCTGAGCACGTCGAGGCCGATTTCACCGATCTGTTCGGTCAAAGCGAGGCCCTTTTGCGTGACGTGCATGTCACGCTGCACACGCTCGATGTAGCGGTCCATGATCAGGCCTTCGATGATGGCGGCGCGGGTGGCTGGAGTGCCCAGACCGCGATCGCTCATGGCTTCGGCGAGTTCTTCGTCATCGACGAGCTTGCCAGCCGTTTCCATGGTGCCTAGTAATGTGGCTTCTGTGAAGCGGGGCGGCGGCTTGGTCTGGGATTCCTTCACCTCGACATCGAGTGTGTCGGCTTTGTCGCCATCATTGGCAGCGACGAGCAGCTTGGCGGAGTTTTCGCCTTCTTCGGCGGCCTCTTCGGCGGCTTTTTTGCCATAGACGGCGAGCCAGCCAGGGGAGCGGAGCACTTTGCCGTCACTTTTGAAGGCATCATTGCCGACGCGTGTGATGCGGGTGGTCACTTCAAACTCGGCGGCGGGGAAGAACACGGCCACGAAGCGGCGCGAGACCATGTCGAAGAGCTTTTGCTCGGCTTCTGGCAGCTCCTTCGGCGGGATGAGGCCGGTGGGGATGATGGCAAAGTGGTCACTGACTTTGCTGTTGTCGAAGATGCGCTTGTTCGGCCGCACCCATTGGTATTCGATTACAGTGGCAGCGTGGTTGCCCAGTTCATGCGGCAGTGCGTCTTGCTTACCGCCGTCGTGACTGGCAAAGGTCTTCATCGTGTCGATGACAGTGCCGATATAATCTTCCGGCAGGTGGCGGGAATCGGTACGAGGGTAGGTGAGCACCTTGAACTTCTCATACAGTGCCTGGGCGATTTGTAGCGTGCGGCGGGCAGAGAAGCCGAAGCGGTTGCTGGCCTCGCGTTGCAGGCTGGTGAGGTCGTAGAGCAGCGGGGCGGCCTGACGGGCTGGTTTGGTCGTTTGCTCGATTTTGCCCGGTTTGCCGATGCAGCGATCAGCGATGGCCTGGGCGGTTTTTTCGTCCCACAGGCGCTCCTGCTTCTTGTGCTCGTCGTTTTCGTCTTTTTTGAAGGATTCGTCGATCCAGCGGCCCAGGTATTGTCCGGCGGGCACCTCAAAATACGCAATGGCTTCCCAGTAGGTGCGGGGGACGAAAGCGGCGATTTCCCGCTCCCTTTTGGCCAAAATGGACAGCGTGGGAGTCTGCACACGGCCAACGGGAGTGAGGCGGAAGCCGCCGTGGCGTGAATTGAGCGCAGTGAGGGCGCGGGTGCTGTTGATGCCGATGAGCCAGTCACTCTCACTGCGGCATTTGGCCGCGTCAGCGAGGGGCTGCATTTCTCCGTCGCTACGCAGTTTTTTGTATGCATCCAGGATGGCTCCCTGGGTCATGGATTGCATCCAGAGGCGCTTCACGGGCTTTTTGCAGCCGGTGGCGTCCATGATATAGCGGAAGATCAGCTCACCTTCGCGGCCAGCATCGCAAGCATTGATGACGGCATCCACGTCTTTGCGCTTCAGCAGGCGGGCGAGCACCTTGTAGCGGTCTTCGCTTTGTTCGATGGGATTGAGTTCAAAGACCTCTGGGATGATCGGCAGGCTGGTGAAGCCCCAACCGACTTTTTTGCCATTCACCATGGGCATGCCCAGCTCCAGCAGGTGGCCCACGGCGGAGGAGATGACGTGCGTTTCGTTTTCATACCAGTCCTTTTCCTTGGAGAAGGAGGTCATGCCGGGGGCTTTCGCCAGGGCACGGGCGAGATCGGCTGCGACGCTGGGCTTCTCGGCAATAATGAGGGCTTTGGGCATGAGAACTGTCGTACTTATAGAGAGTGAGGCGGGACGGAGGGGCGGGATTAGGGCATGAGGATAGCCGCTGTGTCAAGGCGGGGGGCGTCATGTGCCCAGGCGACCACCAGTGCGTAGCTACCCGAACGTGAGGACCTTAAGCACCCAAAACGCCCAAGTTTCCGGGTGCAAAACCACCCTGAACTTCCACCTGCTTATGCCTTTTAGACAGGCCAGACTTAGCACTCATGATCCCGAATCTCATGAAAGGAACCGCACATGCCTGAAGAAGCCGCAGCAGGCTGCCTAGTTGGTCTTTTACGCTTTTTTGCCTTTGCAGCGGAGTTTGTCCTGGAGTGGTGTGGCGAGTGGTTTCTCGGCTACATCGGTAAATGGACACTCTATGCCCTCTCGCTGGGGCACCGCGTCCACGATCACGAAGAAGGCGTGTGCATTTGCACAGGTATTCTGGTCTGCGTGGGCCTAATTTGGCTCGGAGTGTGGTTGCTTTGACTTTCGCCACCGTAGGGCTGTAGATTCGTGTGCATGAATCAATCACGGTTCTTCTTCATTCTCGCATCGGTCATTTGGCTGTCAGCATGCGTAAGCACTGATACCCGACCTGAAAGCGAAGCTTCTGAAGTCATCGGCAGCGCCAGTATGGATGCAGATCGGATGATAACAGTGATGCTTCGTGCGGAAGACGGTCATGGAATGGCTGGGGATGCTGCCTTCTTCATGAACACTGACCACAAGGACTACGACGAAACGATCCAGCATGTCGGTGGTCTCAAGCCGGGGCAATCAAAGCCATATCCAGCGTGGCCGAAGCCGTAAACGAAAGGCAAGGAGTGCCTGGGGTCGAGGTAGGCGCTACAAGGGACGTTAGTTGCGGGGGCGGGTAGGAAACCGCTAGAACAGTGGGACTATGCTACTGCCTCCGCCTTCGCATTTGTTCCCGGAATACCCACTTGCTGACCAGCAGTTTCACCACGCCGGGATCGAGCTGGCCCTGCGACGTGTGCTGGAGAGCGGGCGTTTTATCTTGGATGCAGAGACGGAGGCTTTTGAGTCGGAGTTTGCGGCTTTTTGCGGTGCTGACCATGTCATCGGCACGGGCAGTGGGACGGATGCTATCGAGCTGATCCTGCGAGCCATGGGCATCGGTGCAGGACATGCGGTGGCGGTGCCTACGATGGCCCCCTCTGCCGTGGCCGCCGCTGTTTTGCGTTCCGGGGCACACATCGTGCTGGTCGATGTGGAGGCGGAGACGCTCACCCTTTGTCCGACTGCGCTGAAGGAAGTCATGAAACACCAAAAGGTGAGCGCGGTGCTGGCCGTGCATCTCTATGGGCACCCGGTGGAGTGGGATGCTCTATCTGCCGTGTGTGCTGCTCATGGTGCCCTGCTTTTAGAGGATGCCGCGCAGGCACACGGGGCGTTGTATCATGGTCGTCCCGTGGGGACGCTGGGGCAGGCCTGTGCGTGGAGCTTTTACCCGACAAAGAGCCTGGGGGCGCTGGGGGATGCGGGCGCTGTGAGTGTGGCGGATGCGGCATTGGCCGGACGCATCAGACAGATGCGGCAATATGGCTGGCAGCAGCGGCATGTGAGTGAGCTGCCAGGTATCAATACGCGGCTGGATGAGATGCAGGCAGCGATTCTGCGTGCAAAACTCCCTGTGCTCACTGCACAGGTGGAGCGGAGGCGTGAGCTGGCGCAGCGGTATGCACAGAAATTACGCGGAGTGCAGCCACTGGGGGTTCGCCAGGGCTGTAGTCATGCGTTTCACCAGTTCGTCGTGCGCTCAGAGCGGCGTGATGAGCTGGGGCGTCATCTGCGGCATCATGGTGTGCCTGTGGCGGTGCATTATCCTGCGGCGCTGCACCAGCAGCCCGCCTTCAGCGATTCTGAGGGCAGTTTTCCTGTGGCAGAGCATGCGGTGCGCCAAGTGCTGTCTTTGCCGCTGCACCCATACATGAACGATCAGGCGGTGGACGCGGTGTGCGGGGCCGTGGAGTCCTTTCCCTCATGAAAGCACAGCAATATGGCGTGCTCCGTGCAATGGAGGATAGGCACTGGTGGTATCGCGTGCTGCATGGCCAAGTGATGCGCATTTTAGAGACGAATCTGCGGCGAGGTGCCGAGCTGCTGGACGCAGGATGCGGCACGGGTGGGCTGCTTGCACGCGTGCAAGGCACGTATCGAGTGCGTGGCTGTGATCGCTCCTCGCTTGCCGTGCGGCATTGCCATGATCGAGGACTAGATCAGCTCGTCATCCAGGCGGATGTGTGTGATTTACCCTTCCCAGAGGCGGAATTCGATGCCGCGCTGCTGCTCGATGTGCTTTATCATCGTGAGGTCGTAGTGAGCCGTGCACTGGCAGAGCTAAGACGGGTGCTACGTCGTAGCGGCCTCCTGGTGGTCAATACGGCGGCCTTTCAGTGTCTCTACGGGGCACATGATGAGGCCGTGCATGGTGCTCGAGGTATCGCGCGGCTGATCTGTGCCGCGTGCTGGAGGAGGCGGGTTTCAAAGTCCTCCATGCGCATTATTGGAATGCATGGCTCTTTCTTCCACTCCTGCTGAGGAGGCGATGCTTCCAGGAAGCAGAGCAGAGCGACCTACGCATGCCACCGCGATGGCTCAATGCACTGCTCACGATAGGCGGACATGCGGATGCCTCGCTCTGTCGTATGCTCCAGGTGCCTTTTGGTTCCTCCTTGATGGTTTTGGCGCAAAAACACGCCTGACCTCTGTGTGGCGTCCATCCTGATCCCATGGTGCAGGTTTGGGCGACCGAGTGTGGCCTTCCTCTCAGGGACAAGCGTGGTCCTGTGGGCCACTAGACATGTGTTTTGCAGAATGACGACCCGCTCTGGCACTCTGGGCACCTCATGGCAAAGCGCAAACACACAAAGAAAGCGGCCTTATCACACTCAGCACCATCAGCAGTGGTCGCTAGCAAGAGTGAGGAACCAGCTCAGGTTTTGCGCACGTCACGGCGCATGCATTTACTCATCGCGACAGTGATGATCGTGATCTGCGCAGGCCTGTATAGCTGGACGGCGGATTTTCCACTGGTCTTTGATGATGTCATTTACATGACAGAGAATAAACTCTTCATGCAGGCACGATCGCTACCGTATTTGACGGACTTTACGGCCTTTGCCACCTGGCCAGGCAAGAACTGGGAAGATCCCGACCTGGCACTGAACATCATCATGCGGCCCGTGGCCTATCTATCCCTGCACCTCAATCACATGCTGGATGGATTTCAGCCGCGGTGGTTCCGAGTGGGCAATATGGCACTCCATGCAGCCAATGGATGGCTGCTCTACATGTTGGTGATGTTAGCTGGTCGTAGTCTGGTGGAAAAAGGCCTGCTGCGGGCTCATTCAGCACGGTTTATCGCAGTCGGAGCCGCATTGCTTTTCATGGTGCACCCATTGGCGACGGAGTCCGTGACGTATGTCATTCAGCGCTTCACCTCGATGGGCACATTTTTTGTGTTGGCATGTGTCGTCCTGCATCTGCGCTCCCTGGATGCCGAGCGCGGGAGTAGGCGGTCATGGTGGCGTGCCGCCGCCGTGCTGTGTGCTCTATTGGGCATGCAGACAAAGGAGGATGCAGTGACGGCCCCATTACTGGCAGTGATGCTGCATTGGCTCGTGATGGGGGCTGGCTTTCGGAAAGCACTCTGGAGCGGGCTTCCGCTGCTGCTTTGCCTGCCACTGGTGCCAGGTCTCGTGTGGCTGACCTCCGCCGTGGTCAATGATGGAGACTGGAGCCTCTCCACCGCGCAGAATATCGTCAACTTCAAGAACGTGCCCTGGTCTGTGGCGACCTACTTCATCACGCAGATCACCGTGGTGGCGGAGTATGTGCGTCTGCTGCTATGGCCTAGCGGACAGAATGTGCTGCCAGACCCTCCTGTGTACGACACGCTTTGGAATGCGAGCGTGCTCGGCTGTGCGGCAGCGTTGGCATGCTTGCCAGGGATAGCCTGGCTGGTGCGTCGATCCCAGAGCGGGGCAGGGCATGGGCGACTGATGCTGGTGAGCGTTGTGTGGTTTTTTGGGACCATTGCGGTCAGTTCCAGTCTGGTGCCGCTGCCCGACATGATGGCCGAGCACCGGACCTATCTGCCATCCGTGGGATTCTTCATTTTTGCCTGCGCCTTGGTGGATTGGCTGGTGGGGAAGTTACAGGTAGCTCCGTTTGTTCTGGGAACAATGAAGTGCGGCATAATAAGTGTTGCCGCTGCATCGCTGACAATAGCGACATGTCTGAGAAATAGGGTGTGGTCCGATGAGATAAGTCTTTGGTCAGATGCTACTGTTCAAAGCTCTGGAAAATTCGTGGCTTGGATGAATCTTGGGACAGTGCAAGCGCGAGCGGGGATGATGGAGAATGCTCTGGAAAGCTACAATCATGCCGTAGATTGCGCCCCGGATATATTTTTGCCCAGATACAATCGAGCTCAGATGTTTGCGCAATTGGGACGTTGGCAAGACTGCGTGGATGAGTGCATGAAGATCAAGGTGGATCTGCCGCGAATTGAAAACGATCTGATTGTATATGCTCATCTGGGATTTGCCCTGGTTTGTACTGGTAAAACAGAGGAAGGGACGGGGTGGCTGCACCGCATCCTGCACTATAACCCCAAGCATTTTAAAGCCCTCAAGCTGCTTGGAATTGTCCATCATGCACAAAAGGAATTGTCACAGGCAAAGATCTACCTCACCCGAGCAAACGAAGTGGAGCCAGGTGATCCTTTGGTGGCAGAAGTGTTGCAGGCCTGTAACTAACTTTACTTCGTTAAATTTCAATACACGGCCAAGTATCTCATGCTTGCTTATTTTTAAGGGCACCTCTGGATAGGGGGTGTTTTTTGAAGTCCGTTTCTGGGAGCGAAAAAAACGATTGTTCGACCTTCCTGTCTTGCTTTGCAGAGGGCTTGTTTCGCTTTGAGGCGCTAGGATTCGGCTGTTTGGAGGCTGTGCAGGTACCTTTTCTGGCTTTGATCATCCTTTACGGGTGCTTTAGCGAACCAAACAGGCATAGCGGTCCATGTTGTAGACCAGATTGCTGAGGTGGTTGTGCTGTGTGGCTCGTTTCAATCCAATGCTCCGACATAGATCGGCTCCCATCTGCGCCATTCGCGCGAAGATGTGCTCTACCCTCACACGCATCCGGCTGATCGTGTGATTGGTCTGCATTTCAGCTTCGCTCAACGGATGGCCCCGTGTGGCTTTGCGCATCAGGAACTCCTGCGCGTTGAGCTTGATGAGATACGCCTCGTGCTCCTCGCTGTGATAGGCCGAGTCGGCGAGCATGGCCTGATCTTTGTCATCAAGCAGTCCTTTAAACACCTGGCTCTCGTGCACGCTGGCGGTCGTGGTGTGGAGTTCAGGATGATCTTGGTTTTCAAGTCGGCCTTCACATGGTTCTTCCAGCCGTAGTGCGACTCGTTGTTCTTCTTCGTCCAGCGTGCTTCGCTGTCTTTCTGGCGGCCCACGGCGGGGTTCTCGTCGAACTCTTCAGGGCGTTCGCCCTGCTTGATGCGCTGGTTCGCCTCGCGGCTGTTGCGCTGGCGTGGGGCTTCCGTGAAGCTGGCGTCCACGATGCTGCCTTCTCGCGCGACGATGCCTTTGCTTTCGAGCATCTGGCCGAAGGTGTCGAAGAGTTTGCGACCGCCTTCGCGACCGTCCTCTTCGATGCGTTGCTTGAAGTCCCAGAGTGTTTTGGCGTCGGGGATGTCGTCGCCGATGCGCAGACCGAGGAAGGCTTTAAAACTGGTGCGGTCAAAGAATTGCTCCTCGGTGTCGTCGTCGCTGAGGCCGTGGAACTTCTGTAGCACAAGGACTTTGAACATCAGCACGGGGTCGAACGGGGGCTTGCCGCCCTTGGTCCAGTCGCGGGTGGCGTAGCCAGTGAGATCTTCGAGCAGCGGGCGGAAACTTTCCCAAGAGATAACGTCGCGCAGCTTGAGGATGCCGAGGGTTTTGGCGGCAACAGCCTGCTCGTGCTCAATGTCGGAGAACAGTCCGCCGCCTCGTTCTGTCTTGCGGTAGCGCTTCATGGCCCCTTTTATGGCCTATGTTTGCTCTCGATCAATAAATTGCCTGGGGAAAGGAGGTTTCCAGAGGTGCCCTTAACGAAATAAACTTAGTTGCTCATTTTCAAGGGGAAGGCTGCGAAAAATCCCGGGCTAGCGCTTGCGGCGAAGCATCAAGGCCATGCCTAGCACCGTTGCTAGGGCAGGGGATGGCTCTGGTACGGGGGCGGCAGTGATGCTGAAGTCATCAAAATAGTTTTTGTAACTCAGCCCATCATTGTTGAGGGCACCACCTTGCAGATCCCAGCGTAGTTCTGTCAGTGCATCAGCATCCAGGCCCAGGGCCTGGTCGCTCAGGATAGTGTCCATCCCACCTAGCACGGCATTAAGATCATCATAGCCACGGGCGGATAGGCTGATGGTGTTCGCGGCAGTATTGAGAACCAGTGCAATCTCCGACCAGCCTGTAGCCCCAGTGGTGGTGCCGGTGGAGACCCAGTTGCTACTGCCCGCCAGTCGGTATTGGAGGATGTTTTCACCCGTATATCCCACCTCAAATACAGTCTGCCCGATGGCATCGCGTAACGATAATCCCATTACATTATCGGGGTCGGTATCATCGGTGTCTGCGGGGCATATCCAGAAGGCCATCGTGACGAGGCTGGCAGTTGTCGAAAGTGGGTTCACTCCACCGAAGTCGCGACTGTCCAGGCTATAATCGTAACGCATATCCACGTCTTGAGCCAAAAAGTTCAGCACCTGAGATCCACTGCGGGCACCGGTGTAACGGTAAGCCTGGGCGTAATCCCTATTTTGAGAAAAGGGCAGTCCCCCTGTGTTTCCGTAGTACTGGTATCCATTCGCTGCGGTGCCTCCGATGTCCTCCTGGACGTCCCCCAGCCACCGCACGCCAGAGTCCACTGTTGTCGGCGATGTCCAGTGCGTTACCGCCTGGCCCGCCTGCATTTGTCCCAAACTGCCCTGCGTTGTAACGCGAGAGGTCTGAACCGTGGGTAGAATCTCCCATGGTATTGGGGAAAGTACTGGAAGGCACGATGCCAGTAAAGCCGGAGCCCGAGTTGTTGTTGAGGTAGAATTTTGCGTCTCCGACGATGTCGAGAGAGGTTATCAAACCATTAGAGGGGACGCGATAACCATCCAGCTCCTCGAACCCGCCCAAATAGGCATTGGCAGAAGGAATGATTGCAAAAAGTAACGCAAAATATGTTACGAAATGACCTGCGGGAGATTGAATCGAAAATGAAGGATGGCGGGAGCTCCTCATGGTTCGGGTACCTTTACCATTAAGGTTTATTATTTACAATAATTATTTTATTGATGGGGAATCCATTCAGAAAGACCAAACTTGCTCAATTGGAGCCGTTTTTCGCTTTGTTTCCTCTCGGTGGGTGGCGCGTAATGTTGGATATAGTTTGATTTAATTTAATATACCATAATATTTATAATGAAATGAGCCTTACCCACCTGCTAGCCCCATCCACGCTTACTGCCGATTTGATCCAAGCTGTCTTGGTATTGCTCACATTGCTCATTTTTTGCACCATCGGCCACCTCCTTGTGCCGCGAAAAATGTTGCCTGGCCCCAGGATGACTCGACTTGCGGTCATTTTGAGCTCGGGGCTCGTTTTTTGCATCGGGGTAACTTCTTGGCTCTGTTTTGGTCGTTTCAATTACATGAGTTGGCTTTCTATTTGCCAGATATTTGGGCTTATTTACTGGGTTATACGGAATAAACGTAACGATTATGGCTCTCAGGGGAGTTTCGAAGCAGAAGAGCCCTGGAGCAGTCGAGAAGTCATTCTGAGCTCCATTGTAATGCTTATTTTGCTAACGTTGTTACAGTTACCGATGCGTTACTTGGGTGGCGATGGCCATATTGTGCGATTCAACAAGGACTGGGCATTCTTTATCGAGATGGTATTGGCCCTGCCAGAGTCCCATGCGGCCAATGGCTGGTCCATCGTCCTCGGTGAGCATGCAGCGGCGGCTACTGGCATCCAGGACACTTGGTATCACTGGGGACCGATGATGCTCGGTACTGCCATTCGCACCGTCACGGGGCTGCCTGCGGCTCAGTCGCTGCTGATCATTACAAATGCAGTTCTCAATGCCATCTTACTCATCGCTTTGGCTGCCTTTGTGCGCAGTTTTAGCCGCCTCGCAGCTTGGCAAAGCCTCCTAGCCGCCGGAGTCGCCCTCATCAGTGTGAATTTCCTCCGGCTTCTACCCGAGGTGTTTAATTTCATGGGGAACTGGCTGCCCTATGACCTCTTTCATCATGTGCGCATGCCGCTGGCCACCATGTTTGCCTATAAATATGAGGCTGTGGTGCTCTTTGCGGCGTTACTGCTCTGGCAGGCCGGTAGGGGGCGCTTTGCGCTGGGGATGCTCTATCTGGCCGCCTGCTCGGCTCCGCACACGGTCGCCTTCATGGCTGCCGCAGGAGGCACCCTGGCTGGTGTCGGCGCACTCCTGAGGGACCGGTCGATGCTCCGTGTCGGTGCCTCCATCACCTCGGTCATGCTGAGTGGTTGGGCCACGGTGCATTTCATCTTTCAGGCGGGGCTCAATGGAGGGCGGGAAAGTGCCCACGCTAGCCTCACCGGGGGAGCGCAGTTGCTAGAGGCGCTGCGGTATGGCCTCCTGGACAGCGTCGTCACCCTCCTCGTCACCGCCTTCTTTGTGGTGGGCTGCGTGTTCCTGATCCGCCACGGCCGAGGCCAGAAAGGCTCACCCATCCGCCTTCTTGGCTGGCTATGCCTCAGTGGCATCGTTGGGGCATCCTTCGCTCTCCAGGCCATGCACTCGGCAGACCGGTTTCACGTCGTTATCATGACACATTCGGTGCTCGTCATGCCCATCGGGGCCTGTGGCCTGCTTTGGCTGATCCTACGTTCGCAGGGGCGGCTACGCATGCTCGCCCTCGCCCTTTATATCATCGGTGCGGCCTGCGGCATCCATACGCTGCTCTCCAATGCCGCACTCCAAGGGGCAGAAACCTGGAGTGTGCAGGACGTGCAGGAGCTGCACCAGCATCTCCAGGGCCGCCCTGTGGGCTACCTCGCTCAAAATGACCGCGACTGGTGGATTCCGAAGCTTTGCACACTCGGTGCCGTGCTCGACTCCCGCTGCGTGCGGCTCAATCCCCGTGATGAGCGAAAGCTCGACCACTACGACGCCATCAGCTCCCGCACTCCACTACGCTGGCTCCCGCCGAAAGAGGGTGAAACGCAGGTGGACTGGTCCTTCCGCTTCGCCCAGGCGCTAGGCATCCGTCACATCGTCGAAACCTGGCAGGACCCGCTCCCCGCCAGCATCCGTGCCCGCCTCCAGCCCATTCATAGCGTCCCAGGGCTCATGCTTTATGAGATCGGACCGCAGGCCCCCAGTGTGGCGGGGGCACAGAGATAGAATCCTCCAGCAGATCGTGCCGTAGTCACCATTTCTGTAATATCAGTGCCAGTCATTGAAATGACGAGCATGCTCCCCATCTTCGCGCACCACATTCATTGCCCCGCATGCTCTCCGTCCTCAAAATCCGCAACCTCGCCCTCGTCGAAGACGTGACATGGGAACTCGCCGCCGGCCTCGTCGGCGTCACTGGCGAGACGGGTGCGGGGAAATCCATCATCGTCGGAGCCCTGAAGCTCCTCCTCGGCGAGCGGGCGGACCGCTCCCTCATCCGCACCGGGCAGGATGCCTGCACTGTCGAGGCCAGCTTCCACCTCCGCGACACCGAGGCCATCGACAGCGTCCTCGCAGAGGCCGGGCTCGATCCCTGCCAAGACGGCGAGCTGCTCATCAAGCGCACCATCAGCGCCAGCGGAGCGAATAAACAATTCGTCAACTGCTCCCCAGTCACCATCCAGGTGCTCAAAAGCCTCGGAGAGCACCTTGTCGATCTCCACGGCCCCCACGATCATCAATCGCTCAACTCCCGCGACCGCCAGCTCGACATGCTCGATAAATTCGCCGCCATCGAGGACCAACGCGGCAAGTATGAGGCCGCCTGGACACTCTGGCGTGCCGCTGTGACCGAGCTAGATGAGCTGGAGAACTCCGAGCGAGCCACCAGCCAGCAGCTCGACATGTTCCGCTTTCAGGCCAAAGAAATCGCCTCCGCAGAGCTCAAAGATGGAGAGGAAGAAGAGCTCGAAGCCCGCCACCGCATCACCGCGAATGGTGCACGCCTCGCGGAGCTCTGCGCCGCCATCACCACCCGCCTCAGTGATGGCGATGGCAGCATTCTGGATGGCCTCCGCGACCTCGCCCGCAGCATCCACGAACTCGAAAAAATCGACCCCGCCTCCACGCAGCTCTTTGCGGGCTTCAAATCCGCCCACATCGAGCTCACTGACCTCGAGAGCAGCGTCCAAGACTACGCCGATGATTTGGAAATAGATGCCGCAGAGCTCGCTCAGATCGAAAGCCGCATCCACACCATCCAGACCCTCAAACGCAAATACGGACGCAGCATCCGCGAGATCCTCGACTTCCTCACCGACACCGAGCGCAAACTCGCCAAAATCGAGAACCGCAGTGAGGAAATCGCCAAACTCCAAAAACTCGTCCAAGACCGCGAAAACGACGTTTTGAAGCTCGGACGCCAAATTTCCAAAAAACGAGCCGAATCCGCCCCCAAGCTCGCCAAAGAAGTCGCCACACATCTGACCGATCTCGGCTTCAAACAGAGCATTTTCTCCGCGCAGCTCACTATCCAGCCCACACCTGCCAAAAGCGGCCTCGAAGAGGTCGATTTCCACTTTGCGCCCAATCCGGGAGAACCCTCCAAGCCCCTCCGCCTCACCGCCAGTAGCGGTGAAATGTCCCGCGTCCTCCTCGCCGTGAAAAGCGCCCTCGCCAAGCAGGATGCCGTGCCGCTCCTCGTCTTTGATGAGATCGATGCCAACGTCGGCGGCAACATCGCCGAAGCCGTGGGCCGTAAAATGTCCGCCCTCGGAGCCACGCATCAAGTCATCGCCATCACGCACTTTCCGCAGGTCGCATCGCTCGCAGGCAGCCAGTTTGTCGTCACCAAAGAGATCAAAGGCGGCCAGACACGCTCACAAATCCACGAGATCACAGGTGATGCACGGCTTGAAGAACTCGCCCGCATGCTCGGAGGCTCCGCCGCCAGTGCCCGCGAGCACGCGAAAAGCCTCCTCAAATCCGCCAAGAAGTAACCCCGCCCGCTCTTCCTGTCTCCCCCCTTGCGCCTCCGCCTGCCCGCTCCATCTTCCAAGCCCCTTTTCCCACTACGTCCCTCATGTTCAACTGGTTCATCAAAAAACTCCTCGGCTCCAAAAACCAGCGCACCGTCAAGCGCCTCCAGCCCGTCGTCGCCGAGATCAACAAGATCGAAGAACAGCTCCAGCAGGGCACCGTAGAAGGACTGCGTGAGCGAGTCGCCAAGTGGCAGCAGCAGTTCCGCGCTTTTCACACGCCACCTTTCCTCGGCGGTGTCGGCCTGCGTATCGCGGACGAAAATGCGGTCAATGCCACGCTCGAAGCCATCGCTCCTTACTTTGCAGCGCTGAAGCAGCACTTCAGCTCTCTCGAAAACGATTACCTCGCTCCTAGCTCATGGGCTGCCGCTTCTATCGATGACAAAAAAGCTCGCATCGACCGTGCTCGCGACGCTTGGAACAAAATCCAGCCCCAGTTCGCCGAGATCGAGGCCAAACTGCTCAACGACATCCTCCCAGAAGCCTACGCCGTGGTGAAAAACGCCGCCCGCAGGCTCTGCGGCAGTGAGCTGGTCATCTGTGACATGCCTTTGAAGTGGAACATGGTCCACTTCGACGTCCAGCTCATCGGCGGCATCGCCCTGCATCGTGGGATGATCGCCGAAATGGCCACTGGCGAAGGTAAAACACTCGTCGGCACTCTGCCGGTGTTCTTGAATGCTCTTACCGGCCGTGGCGTGCACGTCATCACCGTGAATGACTACCTCGCCCGCCGTGATAGCGAGTGGATGGGTTATTTGTACAAATTCCTCGGCCTCACCGTCGGCTGCATCCAGAACGACCAGTCCAGCCAGTTCCGCGCAGAGCAATATCAGTGCGACATCACCTACGGCACGAACAGCGAGTTCGGCTTCGACTACCTGCGTGACAATGGCATGGCCTCCAGCAAGCAGCAGCAGGTCCAGCGCGGCCATTACTTCGCCATCGTAGATGAAGTGGACAGCGTCCTCATCGACGAAGCACGCACGCCCCTCATCATCAGCGGCCCCGTCGCCGCCTCAGAGACCAGCCACCACTACGAGCGCTACAAGCCCCTCGTCGAGCAGCTCGTGCGCCGTCAGACCACGCTGTGCAATAAAATCATCTCCGACGCCAAAGAACTCGTCGCCACCAATCCCGAAGAGGCCGGCAAACGCATGTTCCAGGTGCATCTGGGCCAGCCCAAAAACCGTGCCCTCACCCGCTGCAAAGAGGACCCCGAGCTGCGCCGTCTCATCGAAAAAGCCGAGCTCTCCCTCTATCAGGACACGCAGAAGGTCGAATACTTCAAACTCAAGGAGGAGATGTACTACTCCATCGAGGAAAAGAGCCACGAGGCCGACCTCAGCGAGATGGGCCGCACCTTCCTCAATCCTGACGATCCAGACGCCTTCGTCCTGCCAGACATCGCCACCATTTTCAGCGAGATCGACGGTGACGCCTCACTCACCGACGAGCAGAAGCAGCAGAAGAAGACCGAAACGCAGGACCGCCTCTCCCACCAGGGCCAGCGCATGCACCAGATCAGCCAGCTCCTGCGTGCCTACACCCTCTATGAAAAAGACGTCGAGTACGTCGTCGAGGATAACAAAGTCATGATCGTCGATCCGCAGACAGGCCGCAAAATGGCCGGTCGCCGCTGGTCCGATGGGCTCCACCAGGCCGTCGAGGCCAAAGAAGGCGTCCATATCGATGCCGAGACGCAGACGCTCGCCACCATCACCATTCAGAACTACTTCCGCCTGTATCAAAAACTCGGTGGCATGACTGGTACCGCCGAAACCGACGCCGCCGAGTTCAATGACATCTACGGCCTCGATGTGCTCACCATACCGACGAACCGCCCCATCAAGCGCCTCGACCAAAACGACAGCATTTACAAAACACGCCGCGAGAAGTTCCAGGCCGTCATCGAGCTCATCAAGCAACTGCACGCCAAAGGCCAGCCCATCCTCGTCGGCACCGCCAGCGTCGAAGCCAGTGAAACCCTGAGCCGCATGCTCAAACTGCAAAAAATCGTCCACAATGTCCTCAATGCGAAATACCACCGCCAGGAGGCCGAAATCGTCTCCAGAGCCGGCTTAAAGGGTGCCGTGACCATATCCACCAACATGGCCGGCCGTGGCACGGACATCAAACTCGGCGAAGGTGTCGCTGAACTCGGTGGACTCTTCGTCTTGGGCACCGAAAGGCATGAAAGCCGCCGCGTGGACCGCCAGCTCCGCGGTCGTAGTGCCCGCCAGGGTGATCCCGGTGAGAGTAAGTTCTTCCTCGCCTTCGAAGACGACCTCATGCGTAACTTTGGAGCCGCAGAGCGCATGACCAAGATGATGGAGCGCTTTGGCATGAAGGAAGGGGAGGAACTCCAGCACCCCTGGCTCAACCGCAGCGTCGAAACCGCCCAAAAACGCGTCGAACAGCGCAACTACGTCTGGCGCAAACGCGTCCTCGAATATGACGACGTCATGAACCAGCAGCGCGAAGTCGTCTATGAATGGCGCAATGACGTGCTCAACAGCAACGACACGCGTATTTTGATCAATGACGCCGTCGAAAAAGGCATCCGCGACCGCTTGGCCGAATACATCCCGCAGGAAAAAGGTGCCACGCCTGACTACGACGGCCTGCTAAACTGGATCAACATGACCTTCCCCATCGGCCTCCGTGCCGATGATGCGGCCTTCGACACCCGCGACTTTGAGGGCAACGTCCTTTTCATCCGCGACCGCATCCTCGCCGCCTATGACGTGAAGGTGCAAGGCGGCAATCCCACCGCCCTCCAGGAGATCGAAAAAATGATCCTCCTCAACGCCATCGACCGCCTCTGGCAGGAGCATCTGTATGCGCTGGATGCCCTCAAAGAAGGCGTCGGCCTCCGCACGCACGGGCAGAAAGATCCGCTCATCGAGTTCAAGCAAGAGGCCTTCGGTGCCTTCAGCACCCTCATGACCAGCATCAATGGCGAAGTGCTCGGCAACCTCTTCCGCAGCACCCAGCAGCTCGCCGCCTTTGAGGCCTTCTTGGCCCAGATGGCCATGCAGGCATCCAGCGCCGCTTCACACTCCCAGGATAGCTCTGCGGCAGAGGACGAGGACGAAGAAGAAGAGCAAAAGCCTACTGATCCAGCCCTCTCAGGCCCGCGTCTCATCATCCCCACACGCACGCCAGCCGCTGCGCAGCAGAAATTCCAAAACATCGGACGCAATGATCCTTGCCCCTGCGGCAGTGGCAAGAAGTACAAGCAGTGCTGTGGCCGCCTCGCCTGATCGCGGGAATATTTTTCATCTCAGAGGTTTCATCGCCCAGCTCGCTAGGAAGCTAGGAAAGCTGTGGGCATCCGCAGCGTAACCATTTGCTCTCACTATGCCCTCCGCCTTAGCCATCTTTGCACACCCTGACGACATCGAATTCGTCGCTGCTGGAACTCTGTTGCTACTCAAGCAGCGTGGCTGGGACATTCACTACATGAACCTATGCAGCGGTAATGGTGGCAGTGTGCAGATGGATGGCCCCACTACCGCCCGGAAGCGCCTAGCAGAGGCTCAGGAGGCTGCTCGCATCCTAGGAGCATCCTTTTATCCGCCCATTTGTGACGATCTCGAGCTCACATACGATCCCCGGCTACTGCGCAAAGTCAGCGCCGTCGTGCGTGAGGCACGCGCAGACATCGTCCTCACCCATGGTCCAGCCGATTATATGGAAGACCACATGGCTGCATGCCGACTCGCCGTGACGGCCGCCTTCGCTCACGGCATACCGAATTTCGTCACCGATCCACCGCGTCCCGCTTACACGCATGATGTCACCGTTTATCATGCCATGCCGCATGGTCTGTGTGATCCACTGCGCCAGAAGCTGCAAGCTGGCAGCTATATCGATACTCACAGCGTCCATGAGGTTAAGCGCCACTCCCTAGCTGCGCACGAGAGCCAAAAGCACTGGCTGGATGTTTCCCAAGGCATGGACAGCTATCTCATCAGCATGGATGAGGCATCTCAGGCCGTCGGAAAGCTCTCCGGCCGCTTCCAATACGCCGAAGGCTGGCGCAGGCATCTCCATCTCGGATTTTCAGTCACAGATCGTGATCCGCTCAAGGAGGCCCTTGGTGAGTTGTGCCTCATCAATGAAAGCTACGAGCAACGCCTCGCTAAACCGATCTGATTTCATTCATTTTGCAGGTGAGGGCTCGTGGCGCAGGACAACTGTAGCTGCTCACTCATTATGAGGATTTTACCAGCAAGGAGCTGCCTTTGGGCATCTTCGGAGGCTCTTTTTATTGAATTTATCACATCTTCAATGTCCGTAAATGCCTGGAGAAAAGGTATAATTAATGCGAATTAACTAAAAATGTAATAATTTCTATTGCATTAATTCACAAATCTATTACAATCACAATAATTCGAGAACGAACTGCTCCGCAGCTCTACCTCCCGAAGAGCCAACAGCCCAAACTAAAACCATAAAATACAGAACCACTATGAAAAACGTCAAACTCACCTCCCTTAAGGCCGGCTTCTCCCTCGTGGAAATGCTCGTTGTCATCGCCATCATCGGTATCATCGCCGCCATCGCGATCCCAAACATCGGTAACCTCAACGAGTCCGCTCGTAACGCCTCCGCTCAGCGCAATGCCCAGACCGTCGCTTCCGTGCTTAACGCCGCTATCTCCGCTGGCGTCAGCACCTCCGGCTGGACGACTGCTGGACTGATCGACACCGCTGAAACTGGCGTCAGCCCCATCGATGGTGCCTTCAAAGACCGCATGTTCACCTCCGGTGAAATCGACGACAGCGAAGAAGCTAAGGCAGTTGCCCATCTGTCCTTCGACAGCGCTCAGAACCAAGTCCGCTATACCCCCTAATCCCGCTCAGGCTTAAGGCCTGAAACCATGAGTGACTGATTTTTTTTCAATCCGCTACTCGTGATCCAAATCTGCCGCCAGGGAGCCTTCTCCCTGGCGGCTTTTTGTTGGTTGTGTTAGGTCGTGTAGGTTGGGGCTTTTTATGAGACACGCCTTGATGAGTTTTCCTGGAGTCTGGCAGAAAAGTTGCTAGGTGTGCCTGTCCTGCCCGTATTTTCCTCATCAACTACTCACCCTTTTCAAATTTTTAATAATCGCACATGCTGGATGTTCAACGTTACCGAGGCGACGCCTTCCGTGAAGAAGTGATTTTTTCGCGAAAGGTGATGCTGATTCATCTAATCACGGGTGCCGTGGTGATCACTCTCTTGCTTTTTCATGAGCTTTTTGGCTGGTTCGGGGGTGTTTTGGCCTGGTATGGGGCCGTGGTGATGGCCATGCTCGGCTATATGAGTAGCATGAACTGGTGCCGGTGGGTTTTGGCGCTGCTTTTTGTCATTGCGACGGCCACTGGGCTATATTTTACGACGAGCGTCTTTCCCACGCTGCAAGCGCCGAAGGCTCCCATCGTCCCCCAGACCCTCATACCCATCTGGGTGGGGCTGATGAACCTAATTTTCGGGGTTTGCGCTATTTTGATGCTTTTTAGCGGAAAAATCCGCCGCGCTGGCGTGGTGGGCTTTACGCTCTGGTGATGGCTTTTAGGCCACTGGTAGTGCCTTTTCGAGCGCTTCGTGCATCAACTCATGCTGCCAGGGCATGAGATGGGCCTTCGGATCGGATTGGATGACGAGTTCCTCCATCGTGGCACGGGAGCCGAGTAGGGAGGACTCGATGTCCAGTCCAGCGGCGATTTTGTCGCGTGCCAGACAGAGATTTTCGATGCTGTCGCGCTGGGCATCACTGAGGCGGCCCTTGGTTTTCTTCGGACGCTGCGGCCATTCGGCTGGATCGGATTGCTCCACGCTGATGGCGATGTCGATCAGCTCCTTTTTCCAACGCGGGCGCCAGCCATTGGGCGGCTGGATGGTGTGTCCTGCCTCAAACTGCTCGGCGTAGGCCACCATTTGCTTGTTCGACATGATTTTAAAGCACGGGACATCACGCTGCCGGGCGATTTCCTCACGCCAGTCCCACATGCCTTTGAGGAGTGCGAGGCCTTTGGGATGTAGGCGACCACCACCATTCACACGCCAGGGATCTTCACGCGGGGCATTGTCCCGTGCGGCTACGTCGTCTTGTAGCTCGCGGCAGCTTTGGTGAAACCAGTCCTCCCTGTCCTTGGAGCGCAATCCCGCGACCAAAATATCCGCGAGCGTCAGCAGATAGCGGACGTCGTCCACAGCGTAACTGAGCATGTTCGGAGGGAGTGGGCGGCGGCTCCAGTCGGCTTTTTGTGAAGCTTTGCAGAGCTCCAGATCAAAATGGTTCTTCACTAATGCAGCGAGGCCGAACTGCCGTGCACCGAGTAATCGTGCGGCGATCTGGGTGTCACGGATGATGCGTGGACTCCAGCCATAGGTGCGGCGCAGGAGCGTGAGATCATAGTCAGCTCCGTGAAACCAGAGCTCTCCCTCATCAAGCAGATCGAGCAGGGTGCCGACATCTGCTATCGCCAGCGGATCGACCAAGGCATAGCGCCCGGCACAATTCACCTGCAGGAGGCAAAGTTTTTCATGATAGTGGTGCAGGCTATCTGCCTCAGTATCCAGGCAGCAGCGCTTATCAGAGCTACTAGCCAGCCAGGCTCGCATCTGCGTGGTCCATCGCTCCAGGTGCTCTGGGGTGTCGATGAACTCGTAATCGGTGGCGGGCTGACCGCCGGTGGCTGGGCCTGGATTCATTACTTGAGGCCGCCTAATAGGATTTCCGCATTGGCGCTGGTGCGGTTGATATTTCGGAGCAGCAGCTCAAGAGCCTCGACGGCGGGCACCTGGGCGAGTTGCTTGCGGATTTGAGCGATGCGGCGGAATTCATCTGGGTGGTAGAGCATGTCATCACGGCGAGTGCCGGATTTGAGCACATGCAGGGCAGGGAAGATACGGCGTTCACTGATCTCGCGGTCCAGCGTGGCCTCCATGTTGCCCGTGCCTTTGAATTCCTCAAAAATGACCTCATCCATGCGGCTCTCTGTCTCGATGAGGGCTGTGGCGATGATCGTGAGACTACCACCTTCCTCGACGTTGCGGGCAGCGCCGAAGAATTTTTTCGGTTTGAGCAGCGCATTCTTGCCCACACCACCGCTCATGAGGGCACCTTTGCCGCTTTGGAGCATGTTGTAGCCACGGGCGAGGCGGGTGATGCTGTCTAGCAGGATCACCACGTCTTTTTTCATCTCCACGAGGCGGCAGGCACGCTCGCGCACCACATCGGCTACTTGGGTGTGGCGTTTCGGGCTTTCATCAAAGGTGGAGCTGTAAATCTCACAGCCCTGTACCGTCTCTTCGAAGTCGGTGACCTCTTCGGGGCGTTCATCGAGCAGCAGCACGATGAGTTCGATCTCCTTGTGATTATGCACGATAGCCTTGGCGATGTCTTTGAGCAGCACCGTCTTGCCACTACGCGGTGGCGCACAGAGTAGGCCGCGCTGGCCTTTGCCCAGCGGAGCTATCAGATCCAGGATGCGTACGCTCGGGGGGCAGGGGCGAGGCATTTCCAAAATGATGCGCTTGTTCGGGAAAGTCGCCGTCAGTTTGTCAAAATCCGTGGGGGCCTCCCATTGGTCGATCGGCACACCCTCCACCTCCGTGATACGGTCGATGGCGATGTACTTGTCCTTATCCTTTGGAGCCTTCGCAAAGCCCGCGATCTGCTGGCTGGCGCGGAGATTGAATTTCCGCACCAGAAACAGAGGCACAAACACATCCTCCGGCAGCGGCGCGAAGCTGAACTTCGGAAAGCGAATGAGGCCGAAATTCTCTGCGCCGATTTCTAGGACACCCTGCACCTTCAGCCGGGTCTTGTTCTCCGCCATGAAGGAGCACAGATCATAGATGAGCTGGTGCTTTGTCCGCGCCACATTGAGCTTGAAGCCCACCGTTTCAGCCAGGGCCAAAATCTCGGCCAAAGAGGCATCTTGCAGCTCATTGATCGAGACCTCTTGGGGGAAGGGGGGCAGAGCACCCTCGGGCGCTTTTGGCTCCTCGGCAGTAGCGGGAGCCTCCGCTTCGACAGGGGCGGAGGCAGCGTCGCTGGTGGTTGACGCATCTGGCGCAGCGTCAGGCAGCAGGGCGGCGGACGGAGAAGTCTCGACAGCAGTCGGCGTGTCCTCGGTAGCGGTTACGGGGGCGGGGGTATCGTTCATTCGTTTGCTCAAAGTTGGCTCCTGACCAGCGTCAGCGCCTGGGCCTCCAGCGCTGGCATACCGCCATCATTCCAGATGACGATATCCGCGCGTTCGGCTTTGGCAGCGATGGACCACTGGGCATTCAGGAACGATTGGACGGTCTGTTCATCGAGTCCCCTGTTTTCCATCATTCGCCTGACTTGTACCGACCGGCTGGCAGCCACCACGATGACCAAGTCTGCTGAAACTGTGCTACCACACTCATAGTGTAGTGGGACTTCCGCAACAAAAACCTTCGACTGCGGCGCTGCTGCCACTCTTGCCTCCTCGAACCGCTCAAAAACCCGTGGATGCAGCACTTTCTCCAGCCTCGCTCGCAGTGCGGGCACTGGTAGCACCTGCTCCCGCAGCCAGCTCCGGTTCAGCTTCCTTTCCCCATTCCGCTCTAGTACTTCTGGGCCAAATTCTGCCACCAGGGCCTCTACGACCAGTTTTTCCTCATAAAGAGCCTTCACCGCCTCATCGGCGGAAAAAAAGCAGGCCTCAGCCCCCACGATTTCCCGCAGCAGCTTCACAAAGGACGATTTGCCAGTTCCGGCACCCCCAGTCACGATCCAAGTTTTCACGCATCAGCCCATAAACAGCCGCCCAGTCCTCACAAGGCCATAAATCACTGCCTGAGGGCACAAATAGCTCTTTCAGCCATGTTTCCGGCTGGTGCGCCCGCCAGGAATCGAACCTGGATATGCGGCTTCGGAGACCACCATTCTATCCGTTGAACTACGGGCGCTTGCTACGGGGCGCATTCCGTCGCACGCGGGTGACACGGCGGCAAGTGCGAATTCCATCCCTCAGCGTTCCTTCTTCGTATTCGTGGGGGTGGTGCTGAGGACTTTGCGCATGTCATTCACAAAACCATCCGGCGCAGCTTGCTGCTCGGCATGGGTGCGCACTCCCTCAAACCAGCCCTGCGTCGTCGGAGTGTGTGTGCGGGCTACACTCAGGAGTAACTCCGGCGTGATCGGTACGGCATGTCCACTGTGGATCGCTGAGGAGAGCGCTAGTTCTGCGGCTCGATCAAAGACCCACTTCAAATCTGCTCCCGTGAAGCCCGTGGTCGCGTCGATGAGCTCGGTGGCGTCGAATTCTGCGATGGGTTTGTCTTTGGAGAGTAGGCCGATGATCTGCGCCCGTGCAGGCGCATCCGGCGGTGGCACGAAGATGGCCTGATCGAAGCGCCCTGGCCTACGAAAGGCCGGATCGAGTGCCCATGGCTGGTTCGTGGCTCCGATGACGAGGATGCGCTGATTTTCTCCCCGGATTCCGTCCATCTCGTGCAGGAACTGATTCACGAGGCTGCGCATCTGACTCTCACGCACCTGTCTGCGATCTTGGGCTAGGGAGTCCAGGTCATCGAAAACGATCACACAGGGCGAGTTCGCCCGTGCTGCTTCGAAGAACTGATGCAGATTCCGCTCTGGGTTCCCATAGTAGGGGTCAAAAATCTCGTGCAGACCGACCGCGAGGTAATTGCACGCCACTTCGCCGGCTACCGCACGCAGGATCGTGGTCTTGCCGCAGCCAGGTGGGCCATAGATGAGAATGCCGCCCCCAGTTTTGCGGCCGTAGGCCTTATATAAATCCGGAAATTGCAGCGGATAGGTGATCTTCAGCCGGATCTCCTCCTTCACCTCATCCATGCCACCGACATCATCAAAGGTCAGTGTGCTGCGATTCGGATCATCCGGGCCAAAAAATGTCTCTGGCCGCCAATCAGGCTCTGCACCGTCAAACGAGTCCTCCATGAACTCCTCTGCCTCTCCGGTGGGGGCAGGGGATTCGCTGGAGCTGGCCTCCACCGCAGGTGCGGCGGCTGTTTTGCGTGCATCACGGGCGGTGCGGCCCAGCTCGCTCTCTAGAGCGCCATCGCTGATGCTGCCGTCGATCTGTGCCGCGAGGTCAAAATGCTCCACGGCCTTCTTTTTGTCTCCCTCGCTCAAATAGACACGGGAGAGGAGCAAATGCGCTGGGGCATGGTTCGGATCGAGGAAGAGCACATGCTCCGCACGCACGGCGGCACCAGAATTATCACCCTCCATGAAAACGACGCGTGCTAGGCCCAGGTGAGCATCTGCATGATCAGGGTCGAGCTCGATGACACGGCCGAAGGCCTGCCGTGCCTCATCCAGATCCATCTCCTCCAAGCATGCACGGCCTTGTAGTAACAGGAGCGAAACATTGTTCGGCGACTGTGCGAGCGCGTCACGGAGTGCGGTAGAGTCAGGCATGTGGGGGTTTGACCTGACTTTGGGTGTCCTGCGCTCAACATTCAACTACGAAGGCGAATCCGGGCCAAATGCCCTTTGGGGTGGCAGATGGGCTCGTTTTTGACCAGTCGAGGTGCCGTGGACTAGGCGCAGTGCCCCTAGGAGCTCTTTTCTAGGCCGCGATAGACGCCGAAGTCATTGAAGAAGAACTTTTTGGCCAACCAATACATCCAGTGCTTTTCGGCAATTTCTTCGCCTTCACGCCATTGGCTGGTGCGGGGTGTCATGCTCTCGATCTCGGCCATCGCGGTCTGGCGTATGGTGCTGTCCTTGGCGCTGTGCTTGGTGACCACGGCTTTGACCAGATCAGGACGCTCCAGCACGATGCAGCCACGCGTATTCTGCGCCGCGATGCTGCGGAAATCTCGGAGGAACTCGCTTTTCGTGAAGACATCAAAGAGATCATCCTGCGTGCGCACGCTTTCTTTGGCGAATTGGATGATCGGACATGGCTCGATGGCACCGGTGGGGCTGATGTGGTGGCTGATGCCATTGGCCATGGGGCACAGCGCCTGGCCCTGGTGGTCATAATAGGCATCCACGATGGCGATGGGCAGCTTTGCCCGCATTTCCACGACGAAACGCCGTACCTGAGTGATCTGGGCAGGCGTGAGAGCTAGCTCGGCGCTGATCTTTGGCCCGACGGGGCGATAGGTGTGATACCAGGCGTAGTGCACCCCCATGTCGATGAGGCGGTGCAGCCAGGACTCCGTGAGTAGGTCATCGATGTTCGTTTTGCACAGGCTAGTGGCCACACCTGTGAGCACGCGAGCATCCAGGCAGTTTTGTAGCCCGCGCAGCGTGCGAGTGAGCACTTCTTTATTGCCACGGCGTTCGTTGCTAACGATCTCGGTGCCTTCGATGCTGACCAGTGGTGTGACGTTGCCTAGCTTGCGCATGTTCGTGGCCGCTTTCTCCGTGATCATCTGGCCATTTGAAAAGACCTGGAAGTAAGCGTCTGGGTGCATGGCCAGGAAATCGAAAAGCTCTGGGTGCATGAAGGGCTCTCCCCCCAAGATGCCGAAAAAGGCATTTCCGCGCCGCTTTGCATCGTTCACGATTTTATTGAGCTCATCGAGATTGAGAGACTCACGCGGTTTATCCACATCGACCCAGCAGCCCTGGCAGCGGAGATTGCAGGAGTTCAGAATGGAGATGTAGAAGAACGGCGGGAAGAACTGCCCCTGACGCATGCGCTGCTTATGCAGCATCACCGACCGCGCTCCTTTGAAGCCGAAATTCCAGCCGATCTTCGCCAGGCAGAGCGGATCGACAGTGCGGAGAATGCGGGAGGTCAGGGAGATGAGCATGTGAAAAGGCAGATTTGGAAGGACGGCAGCAGTTTATAAGTGCGGGCAAGAGGTCGTGTTGCGGCCAAAGGTCAAGAAAGGGTGTTGTTTGGGGTGATAATCCATGTCTCCGCACCAGTGGCATCCCTTGAGCCTTTGCGCCCAGCCATTATGGAGTGAAATGGGGCGATCTAGTGGCTCAGAAAACGAGCGTCGCTCAATGCGGTGCTAGTGGGCGCTGGAATCAACTCACAGCCAATCCGCGAGCCCGCATGTCGCGGAACCAGGCGACGTATTGCGGTATGCCTTCGTCGATGTGTGTTTTGGGGTGAAAGCCTAGATCACGCGTGGCTTTGCTCACATCGGCAGAGGTGAGGGGGACGTCTCCGGGTTGCTCAGGAAGGGGCTTGATGAGTGCTTTTTTGCCCACAGCAGATTCCACAGAGGTGATCAAGTCATTGAGCGAGACGGTCTGGGAGCCTCCGAGGTTATAGATGTCGAAAAGCGGACCACTGCGATGCTCCAGGGCCCCCATGATGCCGTCCACGATGTCGCTCACGTAGGTGTAGTCACGCATGGTGTTGCCGTCGCCGTACTTGTCGATGGGAAGACCGTCTTCAATGAGGCGTGTGAATTTTGAAATGGCCAGATCTGGTCTCTGGCGTGGGCCATAGACGGTGAAGAATCGCAAGCATACACAGCGCATGCCGTGCAGATGGCTATGGTTGGAGCACATTTGCTCGCCAGCCATTTTTGTCATCGCATAGGGGCTGATGGTCTGCAAAATGGGGTCGCTCTCGCAAAAAGGCACTTTTTTGTTCACGCCGTAAACCGAGCTGCTGCTGGCAAAGATGAACTGCGGCACACCCGTGCGGCGTGCAGCGTCCAGGAGGTGAAAGGTGCCTTTGATATTCGTGTCGATGTAGAGTTCAGGATCGGCGATGGATGGCCGTACGCCTGCGCGGGCGGCTAGATGGATCACGGCATCGAAGCGCCCATGCTCAAAAACTTGCCTCACAAAGGCTCCGTCTGTTATGTCGCCCTCAGCGATGGTGATGCGGTCGAGGATGGGCTCGATGTTTGCTCTTTTGATGGCTGGATTGTAGTAATCATTGAAGCTCTCGATTGCTGTCACGTCGTAGGCTCCGCCCTGGAGCAGGCGGTCGATGGTATGGGAGCCGATGAATCCGGCACCGCCGGTGACAAGGATGCGTTTCATGTAGAAGGAGATCAAAAGTGCCCAATTCCGATAACCACGAGGCCAGTTCGCGAATCGGGAGAAAGGGGGCAATTCTATGGTTTTGTCTCGGATAATTGCAACCCTAGAGGAAAAGGGATTGACGGCAGATGCCGATATTCGCTAATAAGGAACAATTCCCCTCCTATTTTATATCTCCTGACACATGAGCGACTCTGAAAATCCCTCCTCCACGCCGAAAACCTCCGCCGTGCCGCTTAAAAAGGAAACCGTCCGTATCACGCTACGTGCCCGACCTGGTGCAGGAGTGACGCAGGCTCGCGAAGCGACGGCTCCAGTCACACCCAGCTCGTCCACGACCTCCTCCGTGTCTCCTTCTGCTCCGCGCAACTCCACTGCGCCGATCCAGCTCCCATCGGCTCCTCTGCCTCCCCCTGCGCCGAAATCTGCGACTTCGCCGGTGAAGCTGCCTTCGCCCCCGCTTTCTCCTCCCTCTAAGAAGACCACTTCTGCCATTCCAGTCGTGTCGGCACCAGCTCCCAGTGCTCCATCGCCAATGGCACCCCCAGCAGCCCGCCCGCCGGGTGCGCCCCCCGTCGCCCCGCGTCCGCCGGGTGCCCCCCCCGTTCCCACAGCCTCTTTGCCTGCGGCTACACGGCCACTCGCAAAAGCCCCTGGAGCACCCACGGCTGCCGCTCCCCGAGTCGAATCGGGTGCCCCTACGGTTCCCTTGGCCGCTGGAGCTCCGAGGCCTGTCGCGCCCAAGCCTCCAGGCTCAGGTACTGGTCCGATGGTCAGTGGTGGCACTGCTCCTCTGCCAAAAGCGACCGTGAAGCTGCAGCCCACCCAGGCGATGCAGCGTGCCCCCATCTCCGCTCCCCCTAGCGCACCAGTGAAACGCAGTGCCCAGGCAGATTCCGAGCAGTTCTATGAAGAATCAGATCCCGATGCTGGGCTGATGCCATTGGCCGCGATCGCATTCCTGCTGGCCGCTGTCCTTCTAGTCGTCCAGATGCTGGGTGCTGACATGGTGACAAAGGATGTCGCTGGTGGTACCTCGCCGCTCATGGTGCCTGATCCTGGTGCCATGAAGTGGGAGCAACGAAACAGCAGCACGGGTGCTTGGACTCAGACTTTCTCCAACGAGCTCAAATCCATCCCGTAACGAGTGGCTGTAGCACCAGCCTTTTTACCTCACCTCCACTTAACTTTCTTTCGTTATGCTCGCTTGGCTCGTCTTTATCTTCGCTATTCTCGCCCTAGCCTTGAATTTCATGGCTCAGAGTGGTGGCTTGTGATTTTTTCACGTCGAAGTGAATGAATCGAGGGGCGACTCTCGGGAATGTCCACTTGGTCGCAAAGCTGGGTATCCAGCACATGCACTGCAATTCCAAGAGGGCGGCATAAAAAGCCGTTACCCTGGGTTTATAGGGAGGTTTTATCCGTTTGGAATCACAACGACCAAAGGGTGCCGCCGTTGCCGTAACGTGAGGGGCTTCCAGAGGAAGATGTGGAGCCTGAGCGGGTGTTGTAGCCGTCGTAGTAGCCACGTTCAAAGCTGGAGCGCTTGCGGGGATCATAACGACCTACATGCACCGCTGGGTCCGCCACGCGTCCACCAGTGCGGTCACGCAGGCCATAGTCGTAGCCCTGTTGATACGCGGCGTCACGCTCCTCGATGCGTGGTTGAGGCGCAGGTTGGTTGTAGGGAGTCGGCTGACCGTAGCTGCCACCAGGCAAAGGTGGGGTGTAACTGCCGTAGGGATTGGCGGGTGGGCGGTTTAGGTTGTTGAGGCTGCTCACGGTCTGCTCGTAACCGTCATTGTAGCCATCGCGGTAAGCCAGCTCAGTATTCGGATCGAAGCGCTTGGAGCGGTAGCGATTGTAATTCTGACTTTGACGGCGTTGGGCATCGTATTGACCATCCTGGGTGCCGCGCTCATAGGCCATCTGATTGAGCTCGCGTCCATTCTCACGCACCTCGGCGCGGCGTTGGCCACCGTACGGGTCTGCATAAGGATCATGTCCCATATCCATCATGTAGGGATCGATGCAGCTCGAAAGCAGGGTGCAAAGGCAGAGAAGAATCAGTTGTTTCATGGCCAGTGGATGTTAGGAGCGGGCATTCTGAACGCAAGGATGCCTTTTCGCACTTCGTTTGGATGTGTCCGCGCCAGACGCATTCATTTTTCTTTTTCCAACCTATGCAAAACCACGCCAAACGTCGTCACTTCGTCAAAACAGCCGCTGCCTCCATCGCAGCGCCATTTATCCTCCCTTCTCGCGTCTGGAGCGCGGCCACGGCCCCCAGTAGCCGCCTAAATCTCGGTTTCATCGGCCTCGGCAAGATGAATAGCGGCCATCTCAATAACTTCCTTAGCCGTGACACCGTCCAAGTCGTTGCCGTTTGTGATGTGGACACAAGCCGCCGCGAGAACGCCAAGCAGACCGTGGAGAAACGTTACGGTGAGAAGAAAGTGGAAGGCTATAAAGGCTGCTCTTCTTACAGTGACTTCCGCGAGCTCGTCGCACGCAAAGACATCGACGCTGTCGTGATTGCTACGCCGGATCACTGGCACACCATCACCTCCATCGCCGCGCTGAATGCAGGTAAGGACGTGTATTGTGAAAAACCACTCACACATAACATTCACGAGGCCGTCACACTCATCGACGCCGTGCGGAAAAATAACCGCATCCTCCAGACCGGCTCCCAGCAGCGCTCTAGCAAGGAATTCCGCATCGCCTGCGAATTGGTGCGCAATGGCGTCATCGGCAAAATTCAGCGAGTGGAGACTCAGTTCGGCTCACCTGCGAAGCCGAATGCCAACAAAGAAGAACCTATGGAGCCAGGACTCGATTGGGACATGTGGTGCGGCCCTGCACCGCTCGCTCCATATAGCAGCGTGCTCAGTCCGCGTGGTGTGCATAATCATTTCCCAGCTTGGCGCATGACACGTGAATACGGCGGCGGCATGATCACCGACTGGGGTGCCCACCACATCGACATTGCCCAGTGGGGGCTAGGAGAGGATGAAAAAGGCCCCGTCGAAATCATCGCTCCAGAAAAGCATGATGAGGCGACTCACGGTGCCAAGCTCATCTACGCCAGCGGCATCCCACTGACGCATGTGAACAACGGTTTCGGCGTCAGCTTCTACGGCGAAAACGGCGAGGTTCACGTCAACCGTGGCAAATTCAAACTCGTGCTCGGTGGTAAAGTTGTACACGAATTCATCGGCAAGGAAACGAAAGGAACCTCTCTCGATCGCGAAGTCCTCCTCGCAGAGAAGGAGCACCTCGCCAATGCCAGCGTGAAGCTCTACGACTCCAAAAATCATCACGAAGACTGGCTCAATGCCATCCAGACCCGTCAGAAGCCCATCGCCGATGTTGCCATCGGAGCCAGCACCGTCATTTCCTGCCATCTCATGAATCAGGCCTACTACCACGGCGGCACCCACAAGTGGAACCCCGAAAAGCACGAGTACATCAGCGGTGGTGATGCCAAATGGTTGACCCGCGAATATCGTGGCGAGTGGAAGGTGTGATTCTGCGAAATCTATCGCAGCCCTTTGGCCCGAAGAGGGCTCTCTGAATGTGCCCAAGCAGTGAGTGTGACTGCTTGCGGTGCTTCAGCGATATATCACCACGAGGAAGACCAGTGCGGTGCCTTTGCCCGTATTGATGATGGCGTGTGGCACATCGGCACGGTAGGTGCCGCTGTCTCCTTTGGTCAGTTCGTCGTTATCCTGATCGGACTCGATGCGGACGCTGCCTTCCTCGACGGTGAGAAACTCACGCGTGCCTTCGAAGTGCGGCTGTGAGCGCAGGGCACCGCCTGGATTCAGCGTGAGCTCATAGAACTCGACATCCTTTTCCAGGTTCAGCGGGGAGAGGGTGCGGATTTCACACTGTTTATCACTGCGAAAGACTTGGGCACGATCCGTGGCGCGGATGACCTGGATTCTCGATGCACTGCTCTCTGCGCTTTCGATGAGTTCTTGCAAAGTAAGCCCAAAAGCCCTCGCGATGCGGAAGGTGACGGTGAGAGTGGGGTTGGCTTTTTCACGCTCGATTTCGCTGAGCATGCTGCGACTCACGCCGCTAGCGGTGGCCAGTTCTTCGAGCGACCAGCCGCGATCTGCGCGGAGCTTCTTCACGCGTTTGCCCAGGTTTTCATTGATGGCTTCTGGGTTGGGGGCTGGGGGTGTGGATTTACGTTTGGAGGGCATGTGTGGCGGTATAGCGGAAGATGATCTGGTAAAATAGAAAAATTTGATTGCCAATATACCGGAATATCGTCCAAGATGCCGACATAACCATGAAATCACTCGTAAAAGCACGCTCTGAGCGCGGACTATGGCTCCAGGATGTCCCGGAGCCGCAGGTCGGCATCAATGATGTCCTCATCAAGGTCCGTAAAACCGGTATCTGCGGCACGGACTTGCATATTTACAAATGGGATGCCTGGGCACAGAAGACCATCCCCGTGCCGATGGTGGTGGGGCATGAGTTTGTCGGGGAGGTGGTGGCAGTGGGCTCCAATGTGAACGACTTCCATCTGGGGGAAATCGTCAGCGCTGAGGGGCATGTCGTGTGTGGTCGCTGTCGCAACTGCCTAGCTGGCCGCCGCCATCTATGCAAAGACACCGTCGGTATCGGGGTGAATCGAGCCGGGGCTTTTGCGGAGTACATTAGTGTGCCGATGACCAATGTGTGGCACCACCGGGAGGGCGTGGACGAGGAGGTAGCGAGCATTTTCGACCCGTTTGGCAATGCCGTCCACACAGCCCTGGCCTTTGAATGCCTGGGGGAGGATGTTTTGATCACGGGCGCAGGGCCAATAGGCATCATGGCCATCCCGGTGGTGAAGCACGCGGGGGCCCGCCATGTCGTCATCACGGATGTGAATGAGTATCGACTCGATCTGGCTCGCAAGATGGGGGCGACGGTTGCCCTCAATGTCAAAACCGGCTCCATCGCTGATGTGCAGAAGCAGTTGGGGATGAAAGAGGGCTTCGATGTGGGCCTGGAGATGAGTGGGAATGCGGCAGCCTTTCGTGACATGATCGATAGCATGTGCCACGGGGGCAAGATCGCCATGCTCGGTATCCCCAGTGAGCAGATCGCCATCGACTGGAATAAAGTCATCTTCAATATGCTCACCATCCACGGCATCTACGGGCGTGAGATGTATGAGACCTGGTATCAGATGAGTGTGATGTTGGAGAGTGGTGTGAATATCGCGCCCGTCATCACGCACCGCTTTCACTACACCGAGTTCGAGCGGGGATTCGCCGCCATGGAAAGCGGCGATTGTGGCAAAGTCGTGCTCGATTGGACGTAGCCTCATGCTCGATCACCGCGCTGCATCTCTCTTGTGGAAAAACTCTCGCCCATCCTTCATTCTCACCAACTCATGAAATACCGCCTCACACTCCTATCCACCCTCCTGCTCATGTTTGCGCATCAGTCGCAGGCCCAGATGCCTGCTGCACTGGTGAATGCAGAGCGTGCCAAACTCCTCGCAAGCGTGAAATCGGTGCCAAAGCTCGGAGCATGTGGGCCAGTCGCGATTTGGGGCACGATGGCCTTCCCCATCCTCTCTGCGCCGAATGCAGATGGCGTAGAAATGGCCATCGCCGCTGCTGCCGGCTACGCGAAGGGCCGCGTGGTCCTCTTTGGTCAGAATAGCTACCTCAGTGGCAGTGGTGGTGGTGACCACGGACAACTCCTGGAGAACTGCGTCAAATGGGCAGCCAACAAAGAAAAGCCTCGCATCGGCCTGCGCGGTGCTCAATCGGCCGCCGCCACGCTCCAAAAGCGGGGCTTCCGCACGGAGTCGATGGAGAAGCTCGATAAAAAATCGCTCAATGACTACGATGTCGTCATCGTCAACATGCAGGGCCTCATATCCACCGAGGATGGCGCTGCGGTGTTCGAGTTCATCAAAGGCGGTGGCGGCTTCATCGGCGGAATGTCAGGCTGGGCCTTTGGACAGACGAGCGGGGGCAAAGATCTGGCCACCTCACACGGGCTCAATCAAGCGCTGTTGCCCATCGGCGTGGCGATCACGGACATGACCGCCTTTGATCGACTCCCCGCCTTTGATGCGCGGATCGAGCTGTCGCCGCTCATGAATGCGGCAGAGGCGATCGGAGCGATCCGAAAGCAACAGCAGGGGCAGGGAGCGGCCATCACGCCCGAGCAGCTCAAGCAGGGCTCCAATGCCATCCAGATCGCTCTCGCGGCACAGTCGCCGGGGCGGAACAATCTCCAGGTCGCCGTACTCGGTGCCCTAGGCAATGCTGATGCCAATGTCCCCGTGCCGACGCGTGAGACACCGCTCACCGATGCCCAGCACGGACCTGCACGCATGCGATTGGGCATGGAGGCACGGGTTTTGAAGCTTGCGTCAGGTGGAGCCGTCGTTCCACATCCTGCGCATGAGGTCTTTCCTGGCAAAGTGCCCGCCACAGCTCCGCGCATAAAAGGGGAACAGGTCATCAGTCCGGCGATTTCTGGCTGGACGAGCACCGGGCTCTACGCTGCTGCGGGTGACAGCATCACCGTCACCATACCCGCTGCTTTTGCAGGGAAGGGCTATGCCGTGCGCATCGGCTGCCACAACGATACACTTTACCACCTCGATAAATGGCAACGCGTGCCAGACATCTGTCGCAGCGTTTCACTGGAGGAGCCCGTGACCAAGACGGCTAGCGCCTTTGGTGGACTCATTTACATCGAGGTGCCCTCGCGTGAGCGTGACAATCAGGCGACCTGCCCCGTGACCATCGAAAATGCCGTCGCGGCCCCCTATTTCGTGCTGGGGAAGGATACCGATGAAACGTGGAAGCAAATTCAGAATCGCCCCGCTCCATGGGCCGAGCTCGCTGGCAGCAAAATGGTTGTCTCCTGTCCGTCCGAGGTCGCCCGCAATATCAAGAATCCCACTGAGCTCATGACCTTCTGGGACGCCGTCGTCACCGCGCAGGATGACCTCTCCAATCAGACCGCCGAGCGCCGCCGCCCAGAGCGCATCGTCTGCGATGTGCAGATCAGCGCAGGCTACATGCATAGCGGATACCCCATCATGGTGCCCACCAGCGCCGCGCCGGAGATGGTCACGCTGACACGGCTCAAGTGGCCAGGTTGGGGCTTTTACCACGAGATCGGCCATAACCATCAGCGATCCGATTTCACCTTTGCAGGCACGGGTGAGGTCACGAACAATGTCATCGGCATGTACTGCTATGAAGCCGTCTTGAAGAAGGATAAAACGGTGGGCCATACCGGGGCACTGCCAGAGCGGCAGCGCGAGTACATGAAGGAAATCAAAAAAGCAGCCGACAAATGGGCGCTTTGGAAAAAGGAGCCCTTTTTAGCGCTCACCACCTACGTTCAGCTCATCGACGCATTCGGCTGGGAGAGCTGGCGTGCGTATCTGTACAGCTTTGCGGACGAATCCTTCGGTCCCAAGCCCGAAAACGATGAGGAGGCCCGCGATCAGTTCCTGGTGCGTTATTCCAAGATCACGAAAAAGAACCTCGCTCCCTTCCTGGAGTTCTGGGGCATCCCATTGAGCTCCCAGGCCAAGGCCGCAGTCAGCAGCCTGGAGCCTTGGATGCCCAAAGGGGCCAACTGAGCCCACGGGGCCTACTTTTGGCTATTCACGCCTTGTGAGATTTCGACCTGGAAACACCTCAAAGTCTCGCAGCAGCGAGATTTGGCGGCCCAAGTCAATGCTTGTGGTCCGAGGCCGATTTTGGTAAAAACACTCACTTTTTTGTCGGCCCCAGCCACTCTGGCCTCCTTTTATGCGCAAAGTTGTCTTCCTTTTCTGCGCCGTCGTTTTGACGGCCTTTTTCGTTTTTTGGCCGCAAACAGCCCCAAAGGCCGTTTCGATGGCTGAACCGGCTGCGCAGTCGGTTTTGACGCAAAAGCCTGCTCTGCTCTCCGCGCCGACGAAGGCCTTCACAGCATGGTTTTCCGATTATTCGGCCAATCCATCGCCAGAGAGCCTGGAGCTCGGCAAAGCCTATGCGAAGCAGCACACGGCGGAGATCGCGAAACTCATCGTGAGTGATCCGCAGCTCGCGATCGAGAGTGCGGTACCGATGGTGGTGAGGCAGAAGTTGCCGAAGGAGATCGTGGCGCTGCTGGAGGATCGCGTGCGGGTTCGCGGGGATTACGAGGTGTATGGAAATGCGCCGCTGCCAGGCCAGGAGGCGACGATGGAGCCTTACACACGCACGGTGACGACGGAGGATGGCAAGCGATGGAATGCGCATGTGTATGGGAAGCGCCAGTGGCAGCGCAGCACCTCGAATGCCTCACTCAACGGCGTGGCGGTGGGGCGTGAGATGGCGGTGAGTGATTCGCCGCTTCGCGTCTTGGAGGTGGGTGAGGTGCCGCAGGGCGAGGGTCGCGAGGTGGTGGAGGCTTGTCCGATCAGCGGCATCGAGACGGAGGTGGAAAAGGCTCCCGATGGCTCGCTGGCGGCGGTTTCGGAGGAGACGCCAGCTTTTGAGACGCCGGAGCGGGTGATCTACGTGTGCAGCGGTGGTCACATCACACAGATCTCGGAGCAATACCTGAGCGATGAGGAAAAAGCGCACTGGGAGCAGCTCGGTACCGAATTGAACGCGGGCACGGGCAGCGGTCCGGCGAATGCACCGATCTCCGGCACGATCCCGAGCGGCTGGACGACGGGAAATCGCACTTTCCTCTATATCCGAGCCTGCTTCCCGGATAATCCGGTCGATCCACAGAACGAGCAGGAGTGCTACGACATGTTCAAGGCGGCGAACGACTACATCGTGCAGACGAGCTACGGCCGCTGCTACCTGACGTATGCCTTTCCGCCGCTGGTGGTGCTGCCTTACCCGCTGGAGTGGTACAACCGCTACAACACGGATGTGGGCGGCGGTGACTACCTGGTGCAAAACCACGCCATCCAGATCGCGAAGTCGATGGGCTACAACAACGGCAGCTACAACATGTGGGCCGTGCGCTGGAGCGGCGGCCCTGGGAGCTACGGCGGCAGCGCCAGCGTGGGCGGCGCGGGCATGCGCATGAAGTCGAGCAGCAGCGGCACCTTCCTGCATGAACTGGGGCATAATCTGGGCGTGTGGCATGCGAACTACTGGCGCACCACGCCGCCGAGCGTGACCGGGCCGGGCAACAATGCGGAATACGGCAATACCTTCGATGTGATGGGCAGCAGCGGAAGCAGCGGGCAATACACGGCGAGCTTCAAAAACACGCTGAGCTGGATGCCGCCGGAGCAGTATTGGAATGTGACGTCGAGCGGGCTGTATCGCATCAGCCAGACGGATGCGAGCATCGCGGACCCGAGCCTGCGCTATGCGTTGCGGCTGCGGCGGGATGCGGAGCGTGATTTCTGGGCGGAGTTTCGCCTGCGGCACACGACGAACGTGGGCTTCACGAATGGTCTGATGATGACCTTTGACCAATGGGGCCTGGGCGGCATCGGCGGCAGTGGTGGGGCACCTTTGAATGGCAGCAATCGCGGCGCACAGCTCCTGGACATGACGCCGGGCAGTTTTGGCAATGGCATCACCGATACGCGAAACGATTCCGCGCTGTGGATGGGCCGCACGTTCAGCGATCCGGACTTCAACATCCACTTCACCCCCGTGGCGAACAACACGACCACGGTTCCGCCTTCGATGGATGTGCAGGTACAAATCGGCGATGCGCCAGGGAACAATGCGCCGACGCTGAGCATCGCCGCGAGTGCCACGAGCGTGGGCACAGGTGTTGGTGTGACCTTCACCGCGACGGCGAGCGATCCTGATAGCGACACGCTGGCCTACGCGTGGGTTTTTGATGATGGAAACTACTCGCTGAACAACAGCGCGGTGCAGACGAAGTCCTGGGGCACCGCCGGGCACTATCAGGTGCTCTGCACAGCCTCGGACATGAAGGGCAAGCGCACCACGAAGTCGATTTTGATCACCGTGGGCACGCCGAGCACCTTCACAGTGAGCGGAACCATCACCGGCACGGATTCGCTGCCGCTGGAAGGCGTGTATGTGGCGAACTACGCGCCTTCAAACAACACCACGCACACGAACAGCGCCACCTTCCGCGGCACCTGGACAGATAGCGATGGGAATTACACGCTCACGCGACTCGCAGCAGGCAGTTACAGCATTTCACCGGGGCTTTATCCGCTCGTTTTCACGCCGGATGGCTTCGCGAATCCGCTCACAGTCGGGCCGAGCACGACGGCGAAGAATTTCACCAGCGCCAGCCTGCCTGCGGTGACGATTTCTTATCCCGACGACGTGGCCGCGGAGGGAGCGGTGGCGAATCCGGCGACGATTCGTCTTTCACGCGAAGGCAGCGCGGCAGCAGATCTCTCGGTGCAGATTTATAACGTGAACACCGGCTCCGCGACACGGAACACCGACTACACACTCGCACCCGCGCCTGCGACGGCCACCAGCCCGGATGGCGGCAGCGGCACCTCACAGTACATCATTCCCGCAGGGGCGGCCTTCCTCGACATCACGCTCACACCAGTGCAGGACACCACTGCGGAAGGAGTGGAGTATGCATCGCTGGATTTCGTCAATACGGCGCACGGCTATATCATGGCGGGCAATCCAAAGGCCGTGGTGGCGATCACCGATGACGAAAACAATCTGCCGGTAGTGAAAATCACGCCGGTGGATGATTCCGGCCATGAAGCTGGCACAGATACTCTGACAATGCTGCTGGAGCGCACCGGAGTCACGGCGGCAGCTCTGAATGTGAGCCTCAGCTACACCGGCACCGCCACGCGAAACACGGATTACACAGCGGCGGCGAGTGTGAGTATCCCCGCAGGGAGTTCCAGCACGACCTTCACCATCACGCCGATCAATGACAGCGACATCGAGACGACGGAGACGATCATTTGCACGGTGGCGAGCAACGCGGCCTACAATCGCAACGGCACCGCGCAGGCCGTGACGAGCACGCTGAATGATGACGATATGCCCACGGTGAGCATCGTGGCGACAGATGCAGCGGCGAGCGAGACCGGAAATGACAAGGGGGTCTTTACCATCACTCGCACCGGCAGCACGGCAGCGGCGCTGATCGTCGATTATGGTGTGAATGGTCGTGCGGTGCTGGGCTCGGATTATCGCCGCCTGGAAGGCCGTGCCACGATCCCTGTGGGCCTCGCGAGCACGACGGTGGAGATCATTCCGTTTGACGATGCGCTGGATGAAGGCACGCAGGATGTCATTTTGCAGCTCCGCACGACACGTGAGTATTTCATCAATCCGGCCACGCAGAGCGCCACCCTTTCCATCACGGATAATGACGCCTCGCAGATGTATGTCGAGCTGGATACCGGCAGCGGCACTGAGCCTGCGAGCGGCTCCGCAGCTGGCGCGGTCTTCAACATTCGCCGTCCGGCCAGCGGCGCGGCCATCACGGTGAATTACACGATCACCGGCACGGCCACGAGCGGCACGGACTTCACCGCGCTGCCGGGCACCATCGCCTTTGCAGCCGCTGACACGAGCAAGACGATCACCGTGAGCATGCTCGCGGACACGGCTTTGGAGGACGCGGAGTCCGTCGTACTCACGCTGACCACTGGCACGGGCTATTCACCGCTGGCGGGGCAATTTCAAAGCGCCACTGCCTGGATCTACGATGCGGATCAGCCCACAGTGGAGGTGAATGTGGGAGACGGCACCAGCGGCCTCACCGCGCCGTTCACCGAGTCCACCACCGTCACCACCGAGGACTTTTTCATCAGCCGACGCGGGAGCACCACGGCGGACCTCGTGGTGAACTACACGATGAGTGGCACGGCCACCGAGGGCGTCGATTACACCGCGCTCAGCGGCACCGCGACGATCCCGGCGGGCAGCACAGGCGTGTATGTGAATGTGGCTGCGATCGTCGATACAGTTCCCGAGGGCACCGAGTCCATCATCATGACGCTCACCAGCGGCAGCTACGGCGTGCGTGTGGGCAGCGCCACGATGCTGCTGGGTGACAATGACAGCTTCAGCAGCATGAGCGTGGGTTTTGCTGCCGCCACCGCCACGACGAACGAGGCCGTGGGCACCTATAACCTTGCGGTGAACCGTTCTGGCACCTCCACGGGCACCGCCAGCGTGCAGTATCGCGTGAATGGCGGCTCCGCAGCGGGCAATGGCATCGACTTCTCACTCGCCAATGGCGTGCTGAACTTCGCCAGCGGCGAAACGAGCAAGACAATCCCCATCACCATCGTGCAAGACCAGCTCCCCGAGCCAGCGGAGACGATCATCGTGCAGCTCCTCAATCAAACCGGCGCGAATCTCGGCACTAGCTCGCACACCTTGACGGTGAACAACATCTCCATGCCGGAGGCGTTTAGCGATCCTGCCACGGCGGTGATCGCCACCGGAGCGACGCTGAATGGTCGCGTGATGCCGGGTGGCCTTGCCACGAGTTATTGGTTCCAATACGGCCTCACGCCCTCTTATGGCCAGGTCACGCCCACACAGAATCTCGCCGCAGGCAGCGCCATCACTGCGGTCACAGCGGCGCTTTCTGGCAATCCGCTCACGACGTATCATTACCGCCTCGTGGTGCAAAATGCTCAGGGAACTACCAGCGGCATCAATCAGACCTTCACCACCAGCTCGGCGATCCATTTTGATACACCGACGACCGTCCCGATCGTTTCCAACGAGTTTTCCGCCAGCGGCTCGCCGCTCATCACGCTCGGTTTTACGCCCACGGCGGGTCAGGTGCTCAAGTTGGTCGATAATACCGGTTTTCTGCTTGTGAGCGGCATTTTCGCGAACAAGCCCGAAGGCAGTCTGCTCACCGCTTTGGAGGGAGCGACGCCGCGCACCTTCGAAATCAGCTACAGCGGAGGAGATGGCAATGACATCACTTTGACTGCTGTGAGCGAGGTGATCACGTTTGAGGCCATTGGAGTGAAATACGTCGGTGATCCGGCTTTCACGCTCAATGCGACCTCCAGCGGAGCTTCGGCAGTGAGTTACGAAATCGTCGCCGGAGCTGCGAGTGCCAGCGTGAGTGGAAACACGGTCACTTTGACCTCCACACCCGGCACCGTGACCATCAAAGCGACGGCTGGGACCGCTTTGCCAAAGTATCAGACCTTTGTGCTCGCGGCGGCGAATACGGGTTTTGCACAGATCAGCGCCAGCAAGGCTGTAGAGTGGGCGCTAGGCATCCGGGCCAATGGAACGCTGTGGGGCTGGGGCATCAATACCTATGGTATGATCGGTGATGGCAGCCTGTCCACGCGGCGCACGCCGGTGCAGGTGGGAATAGTGGCGACGTGGCGGCAGGTGAGCTGCGGCACGGATCATGCGCTGGGCACACGCACAGATGGCACCCTTTGGGCCTGGGGCCGGAATAACAACGGCCAAATCGGCCAGGGCAGCACCACGACGACACAATACACCTCGCCAACACAGATCGGCACGGAGACGACATGGGCCTGGGTCGTGGCGGGAGCGAATCACTGCGTCGCCGTGAAAACCGATGGCACACTCTGGGCCTGGGGAGCCAATGGCAACGGCCAAGTGGGGCAGGGGAACACGACCACGACGATTTACTCCACCCCGACGCAGATCGGCACGCTGACGACTTGGAGCACCGATGGGGATCATCTGCATGCAGGCGGTGATTTCACCCTCGCGCTGCGGGCGAATGGCACGCTGTGGGCCTGGGGGCAGAATACTAATAGCCAGCTCGGCGATGCCAGCACCACACTGCGCAGCGCACCGGTGCAGATCGGCAGTGTCACAAGTTGGAGCCGCGTGATGGCGGGCACGGCCTTCTCCGCCGCACTGCGCACGGACGGCTCGTTGTGGACCTGGGGTGCAAATGGGAGCGGCCAGCTCGGCGACGGCTCACTGACCACGAGCAATGCGCCAACGCAGCTCGGTAGCGTAACAACTTGGAGCAAAATCATCGCCGGTGCCTCGCACATGCTCGCCACCCGCAGCGATGGCACACTTTGGAGCTGGGGCGCGAATGTCTTCGGCCAGCTTGGGCAGGGAATCATCGATCCGACGGCACGCGGCAACACGCCGCAGCAGATCGGCACGGCGGTGAACTGGCAGGAGGTGGCCGCAGGGACGAATTTCAGCCTCGCCACGACCACAGACAGTGCGCTGCGAGCCTGGGGCAGCAATAACAGCGGTCAAAATGGATTCCTACCGCGACTCATGCGCCCGCTGGCCGCCAATCTCGGCGCGGTGAGCAGCGCCGTGGGAGCGAATGCCGTCAGCTACTTTTTGCGTGAAGACGGTAGCCTGTGGAGCGTGGGGTCGAACAGCATCGGCCAGCTCGGCATCAGTAGCTCGGATAGTTCGCCGCATCACACACCCGTGCGACTCGCCAGCGGCCCGTGGCGGCAAATTTCCGGCGGAAACAGCAATCTGCTCGCCATCCGGCAGGACGGCACACTTTGGGGACTGGGCTTCAACACCAGCGGCCAGCTCGGAGATGGTGCCACGGCGAATCACAGCTTCCTTTTCCAAGTCGGCACGGATGATGACTGGCAGCAAGTCTCTGCTGGGAACACGCACTCGCTCGCGGTGAAGGCAGATGGCACGCTGTGGGCCTGGGGCGCGAATGGGAATGGCCAACTCGGTAACAACAGCACCACTGCTTCCACCGTGCCCGTGCAAGTGGGCAGTGATACCGACTGGGAGCAGGCCTACACCAGCTACGGCACCTTTTCCGTGGCGAAAAAGACCAATGGCACGCTTTGGGACTGGGGAGTCAATACGAACGGCCAGGTCGGCCAGAATGACACCACGCAGCGCCTCGTCCCCACGCAGATCGGCACCTTCACCGACTGGACCCGCGTGGCCGTCGGCAACTCGCAGGTGCTAGCGCTGCGCTCCAATGGCACGCTCTGGGGCTGGGGCATCAACAGCAACAACCAGCTCGGCGACGGCACCACCTCGCAGCGCAATGCCCCGGTGCAAATCGGAACGGCCACGAACTGGAAAAGCATCAACACCTCCACCTTTCACAGTTCCGCTACACGAACGGACGGCACTCTTTGGACCTGGGGAGCCAATGGCGTGGGCTATCTGGCTACCGGCACCTATTCAAGCCGCTCCACACCAGGCCAAGTCGGAACGGCGACCTGCTGGGATGTGGTCATGCCTACCAGTGGCTCCGCATTTACACAGGTGCGGGCCGTGGACGGCAGCTTGTGGGCCGCAGGATGGAACAATCTCGGCCAAAACATACTCGCGGATCGTAGCCAGCTCACACCGGAGGTCATTTTCCCCGCTTTGACTGCCGCACAGACGCTCAGCTTCACCGCGCCCTCCACCGTGCCCGTGGGTGATACGATCACGTTGAACGCCACCGCCTCCAGCGCACTGCCTGCACGCTACATCGTCACCGGGCCCGCTTCATTGAATGGCGATAAACTCACCATCAACGCCGCCGGACTCGTTACCGTCATCGCCTACCAGCCCGGTGATAGCTACTGGCAAGCCAGCGACCTCCGCTATGCCTACATCAATCTCGCCGCGCCTACCGCCACCACCCTTGCCTCGACGAGTGTGGGCACCACCACCGCCACGCTGAACGCCACCGTCAATCCGAATGGCTCAGTCACGACGGCTCTCTTCCAAAGCGGCACCAGCATCAGCTACGGCACCAACTCGCCCATCACCCTCACCGCACCCTCCGGCGTGACGGCTGAAAATGTCTCGCTGGAGCTCACCGGGCTGCTTCCCGGCACCACGTATCATTTCCGCGTCAGCGCCAGCAACCTCGGCGGCACCGACAACGGCGATGATCTGACCTTCACCACCCTCAGCAACAACGCCGACCTCTCCGCGCTCGCCATGAGCACCGGCACGCTCTCGCCCGCCTTTGCCAGCAGCACCTTGAGCTACACCGCCAGCGTCACCGCGAGCACCACCAGCGTGAGCCTCACCGCCACCACCGCCAACACGAACGCCACGCTGCAATACCGCGTGAACGGCTCCGAATACACCACCACCAACGGCCTCGCCATCCCCGTCACGCTCGTAACCGGCCTCAATACCGTGCAAATCGAAGTCACCGCCGAAGATGAGGTCACACTGCGGCTCTACACCCTCCAAATCACCCGCCCATCTGGATACTCGGTGTGGAGCGCCGCCACAGGCATCACTGGGGCCACGAATGCCGACCCGATGGACGACTTCGACGGCGATGGCATCGCGAACGTGCTCGAATACGCCATGGGTATGGCTGGAGCGAGTGCTAGCGGCACCGGGGCACTTGTTTTGACCGGTAGCACCCTCAACGCCACCGGGCAGCCCATCGTCCGCCAACTCCCACCACCCGGCGGCGGTGCTCCAGAATGGTGCGCCATCTTCATCCGCCGCAAAGATTACGTGCAGGCTGGTCTCACCTACACGCCGAACTTCAGTGCTGATCTGAGCGCCTGGCAGACCAGCGCCACGACGCCAACCGTATTGGCAGACGACGGCACTTATGAGGCCGTCTGCATTCCGCATCCTGTCATCGGCGCAGGACCCGCGAAATTCTTTAAACTTGGAGTGACCTTGGCACCTTGATTTCTGCGCCAGCGAGTTTGGATCAGCCAGGACTCGACCAAAGCACCAACTCAAGCCACAATAGGACTCCATCATTCCCATGAGCCGCTAACCGCCAGACCTCATCGGGCACACATCCATCACCGGACATGTGCCCTTTTTTCTCGATCATGCCCGCCACTGCCGTCCGCCTTTCCCATTTCACCGAATCCGTCATCCGCGCCATGACACGCCTTTCGAACCAGCATGGCGCGATCAATCTCTCTCAGGGTTTCCCCGATTTTGATCCGCCGGAGGAGATCATCACCGCCTTGGAGCGTGCTACACGGGGGGCCTTTCATCAGTATGCGGTCACCTGGGGGGCACCGCGCTTCCGCCAGGCTCTCGCGGCGAAAATCACGCACTTCTCCGGCGTCTCGGTCGATCCAGATCAGAACCTCGTCGTCACCTGCGGCAGCACAGAGGCCATGATGTGCGCCATGATGACCTGCTGCGACCCAGGGGATAAGGTCATCGTCTTTTCACCCTTTTACGAGAACTACGGCGCAGACGCCATTCTCAGTGGGGCACAGCCCATCTACGTCCCGCTGCATGCGCCGCATTTTGACTTCGATCCAGAGGAGCTCGCTCGCGCCTTTGCCCAAGGGGCGAAAGCCATCATCGTCTGCAATCCATCCAATCCCACTGGCAAGGTCTTCACTCGCCGTGAATTGCAGATCATCCTCGATCTCGCGGAAAAGCATGATGCCTTCGTCATCACGGATGAGCCCTACGAGCACATCGTCTATGCACCGCATGAGCATGTGTACATGAATTCGCTCCCTGGAGCCGCAGACCGCGTCATCACCTGCAATTCGCTGTCCAAGACCTACTCCATCACCGGTTGGCGGCTCGGCTACGTCCATGCCGCACCGCACATCATTCAGCAGGCACGCAAGGTGCATGACTTCCTCACCGTCGGAGCCGCAGCGCCGCTGCAAGAGGCCGCCATCGCCGGTCTGGAGCTGCCAGACAGCTACTGTGCGTCTCTCCCTGCCACCTACGCCCCGAAGCGGGATGTATGCCTCTCCCTTCTTCGTCGCACAGGGCTCCCATTCACCGAGCCGCAGGGCGCTTATTACGTCCTACTCGATATTTCCTCGTTGGGCTTCACCACGGATACCGAGGCCGCCGAATGGTTCGTCAAAACCATCGGCGTCGCCGGCGTCCCAGGCAGCAGCTTCTTCCGCGAGCCGGAAAATCGCTTCATCCGCTTCCACTTCGCCAAAAAGGAAGACACCCTGAACGCCGCCGGTGAAAAACTCGCCACCCTGGCCCACCGCTAGCCTAGCAGGCCTAAAGTAGCCCTGTTGCTGCGCAACAGGGCAGGGGCTATCGCCGAGGAGAATAAGCCAGCTTCACTTCCCGAAGCACTGCAAGCGGCCATCGACGGTGCTGATGTACACGCGGCCTTGGGCGATGGTGATGCCGTCCCAGACGGGCGGGGAGGTGAGATCGAGGCCGGTGCTTTGCTCGCCGGTTTCGACGTTGACGGCCCACATTTTGGCACCGCGGCGGCCTTCGAGGGCTTCGTTTTGCTCGTCGAGCTCTTTGAGGATGGCGGGGTCTTTGGCGGCGAGGCGCTCAAAGGCGTATTCTTCATCAATGGTGTCGGGTGGGCCGCTGACGAGCACCGTTTTGCCTGCGAGGGCCATGCTGCGGGCGACGATGGGCACGAAGCGGTCCCAGGTGTGCTTCACGAAGCTGCCTTTGTCTGCGACTCCTCCTGGAGTGGCGCCGCCTTTGAACCAGAGGGCTCCGCCGACTTTGCCTTTGCCGGTCTCCACGCCTGCGCCGATGCCGTGGATGGCATTGGGGCCGCTGTCGCGGCTGTCGCCGTTGTCGAAGTTGCAGAAGAGGATGGCATCGGCGGGTTTGGAGTCGGGGGCTTCGAAGCGCTGCTGCACTTCGGCGGGGCTGAGGGCTTTGTGATAAAGGGCAAACTGATCGAGCAGGCCGCTGTAGCCTCCAGCGCTGCCATCTGCGGCTCCTTCACCATTGCCGAGGTAGAGGGGGCGTGCGGGCTTGGCAGGAAGGGGCTTGGCTTTGCCTGTGGCGACGGATTTTCCATCGAGATAGAGGCTGATCTGGCCGTCTGCGGCGAGGGTGCCGACGAGGTGGTGCCAGCCATCGCTGAGGGCCTCTGCGCTGATGATGGTGGTGAGCTGGGAATCGCTGCGGATGTGGAATTGCGGTTTTTTATCGCGGATGTCGAGGGCGAGCCCCTGAAGCGGGCCGCCGTGGTGGAGGACGGTGCCGCTGGCTTTATCGGGCAAAACCCATGCTTCGATGGAGATGGGGGTCTGTGTGGGATCGAGCGCTGCGGAGTCTGGGAAGAGCACGGAGCCGGGAATCGGGGTATTGGCGACTGCGGCGGTCTGTTTGGCGGCGGCTTTGCCTTTGCCTTTCTTTTTGCCATCGGTCTTAGCGGCGGCTTTGGCGGCTTTTTTCGGGTTTTCGACCCGTGGGGGCTGCTGGGCGAGTGGCTGGCCATCTGGGCCTAAAACGATGCTGTTGCCCTGACGTGCGGTGGTGGCTTCTTCAGTCTTGTAGGCCTCCTCAGGCGGTGTTTTGGGCGTGGAGAAGAGGGTGTACTCCATGGTGGTGGTCCATTTGTAGTACTGGGCCTCGCGGCCGTAGGAATAGACGTTTTTGTCGTCGTGGACGAGGATGCGACCTGCGGGGGCGTATTTCCCGGCCTGATAATAACCGGCGTGACCTCCGGCGAAACTTTTGCCATAGACCCAGTAGCTGCGGTGGAAGTTCGAGTCATCGAGGAAGCCCATGGGGGCAAAGAGATGGGAGCCTTCGCCTTCGTGAGCGCCGCCTTGCTTGGCGAAGTCGCCACTGATGGGGCCGACTTCGACGCGGGTGCCGTCGTCGATGATTTTTTGGGTGCGGAGGTAGGTCCATTTGCCGTCGCTGCTGAGGATGTCATTGAGTGCGACGGGCATTTGCAGCGTCTTGTGACGATCATTGAGGTCGCCGCCAGTGTCGGGGTCTTTGTCGTCGTAGTTTTTCTTGGCGCGGAGCTCGCCGGTCTTGGCATCGAGGCGGTAGAACCACAATCCGCCATCAAGGAAGCAACTGCGGCCTGCGACGCAACTGACGAGGCCGTTTTCGACGAGCACGCTGCCGTGCACGGGCCAGACGCTCTCCATCATTTCCCAGGCGCTGTGACTGAGCTTGGCGGGGGCGGCTTGGTATTTCCAGATGAGGGCTCCGTCTTTGGCGCGGAGGCAATAGACGTAGCCGTCTTTGCCACCAAAGAGGACGCGGCCTTTCCAGTAGGAGGGCGGTGAGTCGATGCGGCCACCGGCGATGAAGTGCCAGGCGGGCTTGCCACTGACGGCATCAAAGGCATGCAGGGTGTGTTTATCGACCTCGCTGACGAAGGTGAGGCCAGCGGCGGTGGTGGTGGTGCTGAGGGGCGATGTGAGCTTCACTTCCCAGGCCATGCCGAGGTCGCTTTTCAGATCGCTCTTGGCGGCGCCGCTGCGGGCATTGTCGGCGCGGTAGGTGGGCCAGTCGCCGGTGTCGGCTTCTTTTTCGACGATGGCATCGGTGTAGGCGGGGCCTTTGATGAGGCGCTCGGCATCGGGTGTGTTCGCGGGCAGCGGGTAGCGTGGCTCGCTGGCCATGACGGCCATGCCATCGAGTTTGGCCTCGGGGTAGCAGGCGCAGTTATGCGGGCCTGCGTAGGTGAGGCCGTTGCAGGGCATGACGCCATAGAGGCAGGCTCCACGGACCCAGTGATTGAGATCCCAGTGCTGCTTCTCCATATCGACGTACTCGATGCCGGTGCGGGATGGGATGAGGTACTTCTCAGTCGCTTTGCCCATGTAGCAGCGGTGGTGGAACCAGTAGGTGCCATCGGGCACATCGGGGAAGAAGCTCTTCTTTTTCTCGCCTGTGATGGGATCAAAGCCGCGATACTCGCCGCTTTGATTGCCCTGGAGGTTGCCAGAGTTCCAGACAAGGCCCTGGGCGACGACGAGGTCCTCTAGGCTGCGGTAGCCGCTCTTTTCATGCGGTGCGGTCCACATGTCTTTGCCGGTGTCTGCGTTCATGCCTTTCATCTCCCCATTGCCACCCGCGTAGATGATGACGTCGCCGTGGAGCAACACGCGAGGGGCGAAATTGAACTCATAGAGGTTGCGGCGCTTGGTGGGATCGGTGGTGAATTTCACGCTGCCGGTTTTCACGTCGCGGGCGGCGAGTCCGTCGCCATTGTAATAGACGATGCGCTTGTCATCGAGGGCCAGGGTGATGGGGGCGATGCGGTCGGTCTCTTTCCAAAGCGTCTTGCCACTGGTCGCGTCGATGGCCAGGAGGTCGCGCGGCTTGCCATCCCAGTTGAACTCGGTCTCGACGCGTTTTTGGTCGCTCTGCTGCTTCACGGCGAATTCTTCATTGAGCCGCCAGGCTTCTTTGTTCACCAGGGCATAGAGGGTGCCGTTGCGGAAGAGGATTTCCTCGGTGCCAGCGGTCTGATCGTAGGTGCGGAGGACTTTCCCCGTGGCGGCATCCAGGCAGGTGATGGGCGCTGCGATGCCGAGCGTGACGTACACCTTGTCACCGATGCTGACGATGCGGCGAGCGAGCTGCGTGGGGCCGGATTTCAGAGGCCAGAGGTGGGTGCTCCATTTCTCGATGGGTTTTTCCCATAGGATGGTGCCGTTGAAGGCATCGCGGGCGACGAGAGTCCACTTCGGCGGTGTGAGGATGGTGATGCGGCTGCCTTTGTCGATGATGTAAAAAATGCGGCCGCCGCTGCTGACCTTCGCACTCACGGAGGACATGCGGTCATGATGGCGGCTCCAGCGTGGATTCCCCACCCACTGCATGCGTGTGGGTGGGCCGACGAGGTAGTCTTTGGATGTGGGATTGCCTTTGCTGTCGTAGGCGTAGTGGGTCCACTCATCCATCTTCTCTGGCCATGCTTTGGTGGTCTTTTCCCAGCTAGAGCCTTTTTTTACCATCGCCACGCCCAGTGGCGCGAGCACGCGGTCGATTTCCTCCTTTGAAACACTGCCCGCGTCCTCAATGACGAGCAGGTTCACATAATTCTCGATGTAGGGCAGGTGCTTCCCATCCCATGCATCAATAGCCACCGCGCCATAGCCGCCGGTCTTGTGAATCGACTCACGGATCGTTCCGAGAGCTCCAGGATTCGTGGTGAGCCCCTGCACTTGATAGGAATCATTGGCGCGGAGCTTCTGCGTCACCGTGCCATCGCCACAGCCCACATGCACCACGATGCCTCCTTTGACTCCAGACTGAGCGAGAATGTCCTCTGCCTCACCCGCCAGCAGCGGGGAGCAAGGTGCGAAAAGAAGTGCGAGTAAAACAAGGCGTTTCATGGGCCTGCGATAACGCGACCGCACAGGGGAGCTTTCAGGGGATGTCCAATGGCTGATGAGGAGCACTTTTGCTCATGGAAGCTCAGAAAGGAGCGTTTCTGAAAACTCCCGCGACCTACAGCAAGGCGACTTTTCCGTCCCCGAATCCTTTGCCACGGACAGAGTGCAAGTAAGTGGCGATGGGAATGGCCGCTTTCGAGCAATGGGATGAAGGCCAACCTAGTTAAACCGATTCAGGGCGCTGTCGTGGTGGCAGCGGGGCGTTTGTCTTTGGGGAGCCACTCGATTTGGAGCTCTTGGCTGTCTTTTTTAGAGCCACCGAAGATCCAGCTCGAAAAGACATCTCCTGCATCTTTGAAGGTGACGAAGATGAGGAAACCAAAGAGCAGCATGGCGCAGGCTGTCTGGATGTATTCGATGATCATGCCGCGTGGTGTGCGGCGGGTGATGATCTCTGCGAGGGCCATGGTGATGTGCCCGCCGTCGAGCACGGGGAAGGGCATCATGTTGAGGATGGCGAGATTGATGTTGAAGACGACGCTGAACCACAGGACGAGCCGCCAACCATCTGGGTGCTGGAAGAGCTTGTAGTAGAGGCGGCCTACACCGACGGGGCCGCTCATGTGCGAGAGGCCGAGGTCGCTGCGTGGGGAGGTGAGCTTGTCCACCAGGGCTCCCATGTGCTTCACGGCATCGTAAATTTGCTCTTTGGGAGTGGGGCCGGGGCGAGTGAGGTTGCGTTTGCCCTCTGTATCCCACTGGATGCCGATCATGGGGAATTCTTTTTTGTCGCCGATTTCCTTCATGTTGTTTTTATCGGGCACGCGAGGGGTGACGGGGAGTTCCAGCACCTGTCCTTCACGCTCGATGGAGAGGTTGATCGTTTTGCCGGGTGTTGCGCGGATGAGATCACTCAAATCACCTGTGCTACGCAATGGCTGGCCGTCTGCGCGGACGACGATGTCGTTGCCTTTGAGCCCAGCATCGTCTGCGGGGCTGTTTTTCATGATGATGCCTGCGACAGGTGTGGACTGGCCGCTGAGGCCGACTTCACGCAGGTCTGGGCGCTTGAAGATGGATTGCCACCAAGAGTATTGGGGGGCTTCTAGGGGCTTGCCGTCTTCAGTCTTCCAGTCCTTGGGATTGACGTCGAATTTCAGCAGTCCGGGCTGCCCTGGCCGCTCGACTTCAAAGGGGATGGTTTCGCCCTCACTGGCGACCATGCTCCAGCGCACGCTATCGACGAGCCCTTCGAAGCGCTTCACGGGATCGCCATCGACGGTTTTGACGATGTCTCCGGCTTTAATGCCTGCTTTTTCGGCTGGGCTGCCTTTGGCGACATGGCCGACGATGCTGGTGGAGTGGGATTCGCTTTGTGGCTTGCCGAAAAACCAGACGGATACAGCAAACACGCAGGCAAGCAGAAAACTGAAGAGCGGCCCGGCGAAGGCGACGATGATTTTATCGAGTGGGGTGATGGTGGGGAGCTGCTCGTGGTTGGACTCGCCTTCGAGCCCTCCCATGGGGGCCATCTGTGGTAGGGCGACGTAGCCGCCGAAGGGGATGCTGCCGAGGCCATATTCGACGCCATTGATGGTCTTGCGCCAGAGGGGTTTGCCGAACCAGACGTAGAAGCGGTCGATCTTGAGCCCGCGCCAGCGTGCAGCGAGGAAGTGGCCCCACTCATGCACGACGATCATGAGATTGAAGACGAGGATGACCTCCAGAATGAGGAGCACAGGGCGGAGGATGTCAAAAAGCCAGGACATGAGAGGTGTGGAGGGGGAAAAACGAGGAGTGGGGTCTGAAGGACCGTAAAAAGGCCGGAAAGCTACCACCCTGGCAGGTACGGTGCAAATGAACGGGCGGAGTTTCCGCGTGAAATGTGCTCTTTAGCAGGGATAATAGCTGCCCGGTGCCTCTGACCGGTCACGGAATGTACTTTTCCCAGCCTCTCATGACGATGTTTGTGTGCTCCATCCAGGTTTTTCGAAGCTGCGGTTTTCTGCTGCTGGCGGGGCTCTCGGCATTGAGTCTGCCCTCCTGCCAGACGGCAAAGACCGTGGTGGCTGCCACGGTGGTAAAGCCATCAGCTTTTCTCACGCATGGGACTGAGCTCAAGGAGGACCGGAATCGCTCTCCATTCCTGGGGAACTGGTGGACGCCTGATGCAGCGCTACAAACGGCGGCGGCGAATACACGGAGGCTCTACATCGCACCCGTGCGCTTCCACGAGACGCGGCCAATGAAGAACGTGCTAGCGCGGGCAGAGTTCAGCGATGAGCGCCGTGCCGCCAAGCTGCTGAAGCTGGCTGATTATGCGCATGAGCGCTTCACACGGGCTTTTAAGTCCGCAAAACACACGGATCATGAGATCGTCCCAGAGGCTGCGCCTGATGCGCTGCGTCTGGAGCTACAGATTTTGGAGTTCGAGCCGAATGCGATTAGTGGCTTCCTCGCACGTGAGACGGTGGATCTCTTCACTCTGCCTGCGGTGGGTGATTTGATCTCAAAACCTCTCCGCAGCGTCATCACCATCGAAGGACGACTCATTGAGCCGAAAAGCGGCAAGCCTGTCTTCGAGTTCGCAGACCGCGAAGAGGCGAAATCGGTGATCCTTCTGCCAGTGCAAGAGACCTACCCCACCGGGCAGGCCCGTTTTGCGATCCGTGAATGGGCAGAGCAGTTCGAGCTGCTGATGAGGGATGATCCGGGTAAACGTGCCCGCGATAGCCTGCCGGTGCGGCTATGGGCCTTTTGAAGCCGCCACATTGGCCTCTGGATCCGCCTGGGAGATGTGAGATTTGAGACGGGGCACTGACAGCCTTCTTACTTGATGAAAAGGCCGGTCTCTGGCGCATTGGGACGCGAACACAAAAGGCCCTTCCCATGCTTACTATCCACCTCCGCTTCTTGATGCTCATTGGCATGTTCTTATCGTCCTGCGCGGTGCAGCCTTATGGCACAGGGGTGCTCAATGAGACGCCTCGTATCGCCCCGGCCTACACACCGCTTTACAGCCAGCACAATAGCAACGTAGAGCCCACCAGATTCGTCTTTGCGACACGTCATGTGCGTCCCTACTACGCCAATTACGGCTGGGGCAGGCCTTATTACGGCTCCACCTGGTATGCGATGCCCTACAGCTCGCAGTGGCGTAACCCAGGCTACACGCGGTATCAGGAGTATGGCAGCCCCACCACGAGCTATGCGGTGCCCATGCGGCACTACGGTGGGTGGAGTTATGTGTATCGCCCTTCCCATCAGCAGGTGGTGAATGGTCAGTATTGATCCCGCGTATTTGGGGAAAGGGTGGATCGACTGCGAATCACACGTTTTGACACTCTTGTGCTTTTGGCTTAAAGCCGCCGCCTCATGTCTGAAAAGCGTCAATTCTTCGGTACAGACGGCGTTCGCGCTGTGGCCAATCGTCATCCAATGACCCCCGAGTTTGTCCTGCGCCTCGCGCAGGCATCTGCCGTCGTCATGGGAAAAAAAAACGGGTCCGAGCGCTCCCGCTGCGTCGTGGGGCGTGACACGCGTGCCTCTGGCGAGATGCTGGAGGCTGCACTGGCCGCTGGGCTGAACTCGGCAGGGGTGGATGTCATCCTCGTCGGACAACTGCCCACGCCCGCCGTGGCGATGCTCTCTGCGCAGCTCGGCACAGACTTCGGGGTGATCATTTCGGCCTCTCACAATCCCTTTAAGGACAATGGCATCAAATTCGTCCATGGCGATGGGCACAAGCTCGACGACAAGACCGAAATCGCCATGGAAAAGCTCGTCCTGGGCTCTGAGGACATGCCTAGGCCAGAGGGCCGTGGCATCGGCCGCATCACGCGGCTCGCGGATGGCGCAGAGCGCTATGTGAAGCACGCAGTGGCCTCCATGGGCGGTGTGCGGCTCGATGGCATGCGTGTGGCGCTGGATAATGCACATGGTGCAGCAGCCTACACCAGTGCGCTGGCACTGCTGGAGCTGGGCGCGGACGTGCAGGTCTTTCACAGCGAGCCAGATGGCTTCAATATCAATGAGGAATGCGGCTGTACGCACGCTGAGGAGATCGAGCGCATCGTGCGCTCCTCCCAGGCCCAAGCGGGTATCGCCCATGATGGAGATGCAGACCGTATCGCACTCTGTGACGAAGAGGCTAGCGCATTGGACGGTGATGAGCTGATGGCCATCGCCGCCGAGTCGATGCTGCGCAAAGGCACGCTGAAGCAGAGCACTCTAGCCGTAACTACGATGAGTAATTTCGGCCTCGATGACTTAGTCTCTCGCCTGGGTGGGCGGGTGATCCGCACGGATGTAGGTGACCGCTATGTGCTGGCAGAGATGCGCAGCCGTGGGCTCAATTTCGGCGGTGAGCAGAGTGGCCACATCATTTTTGGTGACTGGGCGACGACAGGTGATGGACTCATCGCGGGCCTACAGTTGCTCAAAATCATGAAGGAGACCGGCGAGCCCCTGAGCCAACTGCGCAAGTGCTTGAAGAAATTCCCCCAATCTGCCCGCAATCTGCGTGTCAGGTCCAAACCGCCCATCACAGAGCTAGTGGAGGCCCAAAAGATCATCACAGAGACCGAGAAGAAGCTGGGGGACTATGGCCGGGTGCTGCTGCGCTACTCTGGCACGGAGCAAATCATCCGCCTACTCATTGAGGGGCGCGATATCGAGTATCTCGATGCCCAGGCAGATAAAGTGGCCTCCGCCATCCTGTCGCAGATTGGCTAAATGCAGCGGGAATTCTCCAGTGGGGCTGGTTTGGAGCTCAGCCCTCCTTTTGCTCTAGATCGGCGATTTTTCGTTCGAGGTCACGCACTCGGTCGATCAGATCGGGTATTTTAGCTGGGAGAGCCAGCATCTTACGCCCCTCGATGAGCGGACGGGCAGGGAAGCCGGTATAGGCTCCCGGCTCGGTGATGCTTTTGCTGACGCCCGATTTCGCGAGGAGCATGACTTGGTCCGCGATTTCTAGGTGCCCAGCGATTCCGACTTGGCCTGCGATGGTGACATGGTTGCCGATACGGGTGCTGCCGCTGATGCCCGTCTGCGAGACGACGATGCTGTGCGGACCAATGATGACGTTGTGGGCGATCTGGACCAGGTTGTCGATTTTGGTGCCCTCACCGATCCAGGTGCGGCCAAAACGAGCACGGTCAATCGTCGTGCAGGAGCCGACTTCGACATCGTCATCGAGCTGGACGATACCGACTTGCTCGATCTTTTGATGACGGCCTTTGACCAGCTCATAGCCGAAGCCATCGGAGCCAATAACGCAGTTGTTTTGCAAAATGACGCGGTTTCCGAGCACGCAGCGCTCACGCACGGTCGAATTGGCATGCAGGAGGCAGTTTTCACCCAATATCGCCTCATGGCCGATGAAGACTCCTCCGCGCAGGATCGTACCATCTCCGATGCGCACCCCTCCTCAATGACCACACAGGGGCCGATACTGACCTTCTGTGGATCAAATACGGCGGAAGTAGCGACGGAGGCCGAAGGATGCACTCCAGGGGCAAACTCGCGGGCAGGTGGGCCGAAATGGCGGATCACGCTGGAGAAGGCGAGGGTGGGATTCTCACATCTCACGAGAGCCAAGCCCGAGGGCGTGTCCTCGCTGAGGACATAATCCATCGGGATCAGTGCGGCAGAGGCCTGGGTGCTCTTCAGTTGCGGGAGGTAGCGCGGATTCCCGAGGAAGGTAATCTCCCCTGGTCCTGCCTCACGGATGGAGTTCAGCCCATGCAGTTCTGTGTCGGCACCGCCGCGGAGGATTTCGCCGCTGACGAGGTCGGAAAGCTGCTGGAGGGTGAGCGTCATGCGTGGACACGAGGAGGGTTGCGTAATGGAGGGAACAAAAAAGCACGCCGGGCGAGATGCCGTGGCGTGCTTTTTAAAAAGTGACGCCAGGGAAGGCGCTACCGGGGGAGGTGAGCTTATTTCTTGGCTTCTTCGACAGGTTTGGCTGGAGCGACTTCTTCCTTCTTCGGAGCGGCGTTTTTGTTGAGCTCGACGATGACTTCGTTGGTGATGTCAGCCGCAGCTCCGTCTTTGGAGAAGACGAGCACTGGCACTGTGGAGAGAGAGACGCCCGTTTTGTCGAAAACCATGTCGATGCTGGTCTTTAGGGCGTGATCGCGCACGACTTTGCTGATTTCTTCATAGAGCGTCTGGCGGATTTTCATGTCCTCCTGCTTGAGCTGGCCGATACGGCGCTCTGCGAACTCTTGCATTTCCAACTCAAGGGCGCGGGCCTCTTTCATTTTGTCGTTCAGCTCGGCGATGGCTTTCTGGCGCTGATCAGGGGTGAGGATGGTGTCACGGGCCTTCTTTTCGAGCTGCTGCATCTCAGTAGAGAGCTTTTTATAGGCATCCTGGCGCTCACGCATCTCTGCGGCGGCTTTGTTGTAGTTGCCTTTATAGGTTTCGGCGGCTTCCTGGGTTTTGTGAAATTCCTCAAAAGCCTTCTTCATATCGACGACGGCCAGTTTCAGTTCGGCGGCGCTGGAGAGGGCCGTCGAGGCGGCCAGGAGGAGTGCGGTAATGGTGCTGCGGAGCATAAGAGTGGAAATGTGGAGGCATCTGGCAGGTTATGCCAAGTAAAACCTGCGTTAAGTTTGAGGTGCGGGGCTTAGAATTTGTAGCCCATGTTGAACTGGAAGCGGCCAGAGTCGCCCGTGAAATTGTCCCCCTGGTGTGGGAGGGCGTAGTCGATACGGATGGGGCCCAGTGAGCTCATGAAGAGACGCACGCCGAGGCCATAGTCGGAATAGACTTTTCCACCGACATCGAACGAGCTGGTGCCCACGCTGCCCACATCATAGAAGGCCGCGATGCGGAATTTTTCGATGATTGGCACACTGACCTCGGCTGTGCCGTAGAGGGAGCTCAGACCGCCGAGGGGCTCACCAGTGGCATCTTTCGGGCCAACATGGCGGAAATTGAAGCCGCGAAGATTGTTCGCTCCACCCAGGAACTGGCGCTCAAAGATCGGCACCGTGCCGCTGCCCCACGTATCCACGCTGGAGAATGCTCCCTCGAAGGACAGAATCACATCGCCTGGGAAGGTGAAGAACTGCTGGCCAGCAAAGTTGATACCCCAGACCTGGGCGTCGCCACCCAGGCCGGAAACAAGGCCGCCTGCCTCGAATTTATGCCCAGATCGGGTAATAAAGATGCTATCACGCGTGTCATGCACCCAGCGGCCATCGATCTTGCTCTGGATGTAGTCACCTTGTTCTTGACGGATCTGGGGTGAGGCGGCGGCATCAATATTGTCGATGCTGACCATCTGGAGGGTGTAAGTGGTCTCCCAATAGGCGTGCTCGCCCATCGACTTGCGCAACCCCACAGAAAAGCCGCCATTCGATTGGTCATACACATCGGAGAGGTAGAAGAGGTTACGGTAGAAGAGATCGACCGTGAGGGCCAGCTTCTCACCGCGGAACCAGGGCTCCGTCCAAGTGACGTTGAAGTCACGGCGGAGAAGACCGACGCGTGCATTGGCGTTGAAGCGCTGGCCGCCGCCTCGGAAGTCGCTCCAGTCACGGATGTCGAAATTCGTCTGGGTGACGCCGACGAAGGCGCTGATGCTGTCAATGGAACTGAAGCCCGCACCAAAGTTCACGGTGCCGGTGGTGGTTTCCTGGACATTGACGTCGATGTCCTTGCGATCTGGCGCGGAGGTCGGATTGGTGCGCACATCGACTTGGCTGAAGTAATTGAGCTGTTCCAGGCGGGTCTTGCCGGTGTTCATCTTCACGGTGTTGAGTTCTTCACCTGGGGCGATGGGTAGCTCGCGGCGGATGACTTCGTCCTTCGTCACGGAATTTCCGGTAATGTTGATGCGGTTGATGTAGAATTTGCTGCCTTCGGTGATGGCGTAGTTCACTTTGACCTGTCCTGGGCCGGCATTGAGGATGGAGGTATCTACGCGGGCGTCTGAGTAGCCGCGTGAGCCATAGTACTCCTGAATCATCTTCTCATCCGCACGCACGTCCGCACCAGAGTAGGGGAAGCCAGCCTCGGTGCTGATGCCGGGCATCAACTCATCCTGGGAGAAAACGGTGTTACCGGTGACGGAAACGCCTGCCACGTCATATTTTTGGCCTTCGACGCACACGAAGACAAGGTTCACGGAATTTCTGTTCACAGGGTCGCGACGGACTTCGACGACTTTGGCATACGCGTAACCGCGATCCTGCATGGCGTGCTCCACGGTCTTGATGTCGCTCTGGACGTCTTCGTTGTTGAGCTTGCCGGCCTTGCCCCAGATGCGCCAGAAGGTCTTTTCCTTCGATTTGAGCTTCTCACGCAGTTTGAAGTGCTTTGTGCAGGTGAGGCCTTCAAAAATGATGTCCTTGATCAGGCCGCGGGCACCTTCGTCGATTTTGAAGGTCACGGCGGTGAAACCTTCGCGGCTAGAGGGGGTGGTCTCATAGCTCACGCCTACATCAGGGTAGCCTTTTTTCTCATACATCTCACGGATGTCTGATTGGGCCGCAGCGAGCTTGATTTCATCCACCGCATCGCCCACGCGGGTTTTGATCTCCATGCGTAGCTTTTCGGCATTGAAGACGGTGTTCCCTGCAAAGTAAATCTCACCGATGGCTCCACGGCCAGAGATGGTCACGATCACATTCACGCCATTGCCGCCGATATTTTGTGCCTGGATGTCTAGATTCTCCACTGCGCCCGTTGCGTAAAGGCTGCGGATGTCACGCTCGACTGTCTCATCGAGATAGGGGGAGCCTGGACGCGTCGCCATCTGGCTGCGCACACGCGCTTCATCGAGGGTTGCAGCTCCTTTGAATCGCACGAAGACATTACGCACGATGCGTGCTCCAGTGGGGGCCTCACGCAAACCCAGATCCTGGGCATGGGTGATCGCGGGTGCGAGGAGCATCAGGGCCGATAATGTGGCGCGGCTGAAGGCGGCGCGAGAACGGCGGAGGATCAATTGCAGCATGATCGGGAGAAGGGGTATGGGGCGGGGATGACGTGTACTTAATAAGCCCACTCCGTAGAACGGATAAAGGCTGCACATTACTGCTTTCCCGCCCCCCTCGCGTCAAGATGGAAGTTCAGGCCTCTAAATTGTTCAGAAAGGCCATTCAAGACGCCTGATTCTGCCCCCAACGCATCCTTTTGCTCTCAGATCAGTCTTTTCGCGATTCCAAAAAGGACAACACCTCACTCGCTAGCTTTTCGCTGATGCCGGGCACTTCCGCGATTTGTTTGGCGCTGGCCTTTCGTAGTCTGGCCACAGAGCCGAAAGCCTTTAGCAATGCCGCTTTTCGAGCCTCCGAGATGCCGGGGCACTCATCCAGAATGCTCTCTGCCACGCGGCGGCGCAGGAGGAGCTGGTGGTAGCCATTGGCCCAGCGGTGGGCCTCATCGCGGATGCGCTGGAGCAGTTTCAGAGCACCGCGATCATGCGGGATGATCACTGGATCACTCTCACCGGGCCGATAAATCTCCTCATGTTCCTTGGCTAGGCCCACGATAGGTAAGCCATGCAGACCGAGTTTTTGCAATTCAGCCACCGCCATGCCGAGCTGGCCCTTCCCACCGTCCACGATCACCAAATCGGGCAAGGACACGAATTTCTGATTTTTGACCTCAGCTCGTCCAGAGTCCGCAAGGCGGCGCATCGCCTCCAGAGGAGCCTCTTGGCTGAATTCAGCGTTTGGGGCGGCCTGGGCCGCTTCGAGCAGGATGCGGGAAAAGCGCCGCCGGATCACCTCCGCCATGCTGATGAAGTCATTTTGGCCACTGACGGACTTGATGCGGTAGCGGCGGTAATTCGCGTTATCCGGCACGCCTTCTTTAAAACGGACCATGCTCGCCACGCAGTGCGCGGTGCCGATATTGGCGATGTCAAAGCACTCCATAACCAACGGGGGGCGCTCCAGGCGCAAAATATCCTGCAACTCACGCACATCCGCCATCGGGTCGATGGTGGACATCACCTTCATGCGGGCTCCACGCTCGAAGCGCCGCGTGCGCTCCGTCGTCTGTCGCATGCTCTGCACCATGTCGCGTAGTTCGGCGGCTTTTTCGAAATCCAGCCGCTTCGCAGCCGACTGCATCTCCTCCTCCAAGGCGGCGATGAGGTCTTTGCTCTTGCCTTGGAGGAAGTCGCAGGCCTCACGCACACGCTGGCGGTATTCCTCCGCTGAAATGCGTCCGATGCACGGTGCGGAGCAGTTTTTGATGATGTCGTTGCTGCAATGCTTGTAATCCGCCTCTCCGGGCCGCAAAGGGCGGCAGACACGCAGGCCGAAGCGCCGATTCAGCCACTCCAGTGTGATTTTGAGTGCTCCACCATGGGCGAAAGGGCCGAAATACTCCGCCCCATCCTCCTTCCGCAGCCGCGTGAGTCCGATGCGTGGAAAATCATCCGCAAAGTGCACCCGCACCATCCAGAAGCGCTTATCGTCCTTGAAGCTCACGTTGTAGCGCGGGCGGAATTCCTTGATGAGCTTCCCCTCCATCAGCAGCGCCTCCGTATCGCTGCGCAGCACATGGATTTCAAAGCTCCAAATACTCGCGATGAGTGCCTTGGTCTTCAGGCTCCGCCTTTTTCACCGCCGAGGGCAAAAAGTAATTCGAGAGCCGCTTGCGCAGATCCCGTGCTTTTCCCACATAAATGACGCGTCCAAGTCGGTCACGCATCACATACACACCCGGCGCATGCGGCACATCATGCAGCAGCGCTACGAAGTCAGGTTTTTGGGCAGGGATGGCAGACACGGGCATTTTTAGCCGATGTAGCCAGCGGCGTATTCGTGCTTCACATCGCTCTCTTCTTCAAAAGCGAGATACTCCTCCCCGGTCATGCGTGGCAGGCGGGCATAGTCGATAGCGGGTGGCGGCATGCGCGGAGGATAATGGCGACGCGAATACTTGCAAAGAGGACGTTTGCGCCCCGCCCTGGCCTCGATTTCTGCCTGGCGTGATCTTGCGTAACTTTTTCTGCGCAGGCGGGTTTCGCTCCGGGACATGAAATTGCTCCTCGCACTCACTTTCGCCTCCATCACGCTGCACGCTGCTTCTTCGACAGACTGGCCGCGCTTCCTCGGCCCCACGGGTGCTGCCCTTGCGCCGGAATCCAAGGCACCGCTGAAGTGGAGCGACTCCGAGAACGTGCTGTGGAAGTCCGAGATGCCCGGCCCCGGCTCCTCCAGCCCCATCGTGCTGGGGGATAAAGTTTTCATCACCTGCTGGAGCGGCTACGGCGACGCATCAGGATCGGATGACATGACGAAGCTCACTCGCCACCTCGTCTGCCTCTCCCGCACGGATGGAAAGCTGCTCTGGGATGCGAAAGTGCCCTCCACCGTCGCAGAGGACCCCTGGCAGGGCTTTATCACCGAGCATGGTTATGCCACCCACACGCCTGTAACCGATGGAGAGCGGGTGTATGTCTTCTTTGGCAAAAGTGGTGCCCTCGCCTTCGATCTCGATGGCAAGCAGCTCTGGCAGACCTCCTGCGGCACCAGCTCTGGGGATCGCCGCTGGGGCAGTGCCGCCAGCCCTGTGCTCGCGGGTGATGTGCTCGTCATCAATGCCAACGATGAAAGCATGGCCATCATCGGCCTGGACAAAAAAACCGGCAAACAGCTCTGGAGAGCCAAGGGCGAGTTCGGCATGGCCTACGGCACCCCCGCACTCTATCAGCGAGATGGCCTCACCGACCTCGTCATCGCCGTGCCGATGGAAATCTGGGGAATGAACCCCGAGACGGGCAAGCTCCGCTGGTTCGCCCCACATGGCATGAGCGGCAATGTTTCCCCCAGCATCATTTTTTGGCGAAAGCATGGCCTACGTCTTCGGTGGCTATCCTGCCACACGCAGTGCCGCGCTAAAAATCGGTGGCAAAGGCGACCTCGGAGCCGCCTCCGTGCTCTGGAGCAGCAACACCAGCTCCTATGTGCCCACGCCGCTTCTCAAGGACGGCCATCTTTTTGTCGTCAATGACCAGGGTTTTGCCACCTGCATCGACGCAAAGACCGGCGCAGATGTTTATCGCGAGCGAGTGATGCAAAACGACAGCGCGGGCGGCAGCGGTGGCGCACGCCGTGGCGGTGGAAAGCCTTTCTATGCCTCCCCCGTGCTCGTCGGTGACAAGCTGGTCTGCGTCAGCCGCAAAAACGGCACCTACATCCTCGCCGCCAAGCCCAAATACGAGCTCCTTGGCCACAATGTGCTCTCACTCGATAACTCGCAGTTCAATGCCACGCCAGCTGTCAGTGGCGATGTGCTCATTCTACGCAGTGACAAAGCCGTGTACGCCATCGGTACGAAATGAAGCCGGTCAAAACTCGCTCGCTAACTCCCGCAGCGACACATGCGCCAGCGACTCGACTCGTCGCCAAGCACCCTCGAAGTCGAGATGCCGCGTCATCGGCCCTGGGGCCACTACGCAGCGCATTTCGGCCGCTAGCGCTGCTTTGAGTCCATTGAGCGAATCTTCAAAGATCACCACCTCATCCGCTGCCATGCCTAGACTAGCCGCAGCATGCTGAAACAGGCTCGGGTCCGGCTTCACCTTGCCCGTATCATCCACCGTGGAAAAATGCACAAAGCGATGCCCCAGCGCGAGCTGCTGCATCCAGGAGTCGATCCACCAGCGTGGGCTGCTGCTGGCGATGGCACAGGGCAGCCCCAGCGATGCCGCCTCCTCCAGCCGCTCCAGCACACCGGGCAGCGGTGTCAGCGTCTGACGCAGCGTGTTTTCACGCTCACGCCGCTGTAGCTCCATCGCATCCCAGTCAAAGCGCAGGCCAGTCAGCGACTCCAGATCGCGGCGCGGATCATAGCTGGTGCTAAAATCCGTGCCCACCACTTGCGCATAGCGCTCCACTGGCAGCTCATGCCCGTGCTGCGCAAAGATTTCCTTCCAGGTGAGATACCCGGTGCTTTCGGTATCAACGATGAGGCCATCGAAATCGAAGAGGACGGCGCGGAGTGTGGCTGGCATGAAGTGAGATAGAGGAACTCTCCCGTTGGCCGAAAAACCGCCCCCGGCAATGCAAAGATGCCGACTCAGTGATTAAATAGAAACTCCTTCGTATTGATCAGCGCCCACAGCAGATCTTCGTAGCCCATTCGCTTTGCACGCTGCGAGTCGAGCAGCTTGCCTGCGGCATCCGTGCGTGGCTTTAGCAGATGCGTCTCCGCGATGCTCACCTCATCTGCCTCCGGCTCGCGTGAAAAGGCTGCGAGGTAAAGCTCCCGGATACGCTCCGGCTCTGGCTTCTCCGCACGCGTCAGCAGATCCGCACGGCCATTGGATGCCGCTAGCTTCGATTTCACGTCCGATGCATTCATCAGGTGCAGACTCTGCGCCAAACTCGCCGACTGCGTGCGCTCACACTCACACACACTCGTCGCCTCTGGACGGCCAAACACCTTTAAGAAGGGCGAAGCGCGGTTGTAGCTATTATCTGGCAGTGAAACGGCACGCGTGCCGGGTGGTAGATCGGCGAAGTCCGTCTTCGAGCCCGTCACCATGTCGATGCTATCGAGAAGCACCTCCGCAGGCATGCGGCGCGGGTAAAAGTGCGAGTACGCCTGCCGGTCCACCGCATTGTGCTCATTCGGCATCGCACTGAGCTGGTAGGTGTGACTACGGGCGATCTCACGCACCAGGGACTTCAGGTCATAGCCACTGTCCGTGAAGTGCTTGGCCAGAGCATCGAAGAGCTCTGGATTGCTCGGCGGGTTCGTATCACGCAGATCGTCCTCTGGCTCCACTAGGCCGCGCTTGAAGAAGTGCTTCCAATACCGATTCACCAGCGACTTCGCGAAAAACGGGTTCGTCTTTTTACTCATCCAATCCACCAGCGCTAGGCGCGGATCTTCATCCGGCGGGATGTCCAATGGCGGCTCTCCCAGTCCCGCAGGCCGTAGCATGACGCGGGTCTTGCGGTGCTCCGTCTGTGCAATGCCACGCTTGTGGAAGATGAGGTCCTCACCCGCGATGGCGGTCGGTTTCCGACCGATCTGGCTGAAGAACGCCGCCAGATGATAGTACTCCGCCTGCGTCCATTTCTCGAACGGATGATGATGGCACTGCGCACACTGCATCCGCACACCCAGGAAGAGCTGCGCCACATCCTCCAGTTGCACATTCGGTTCCTTCACCCGCTTGTACCACGCCACGGGTGGATTCGATACGATGGTGCCCGTGGAGGCCAGCACTTGCCGCACGATCTGATCGTAGGGCGCATTCGCCAGCAGGCTATCCCGCATCCATGCGTGGAAGGCGAAGTTCGCCGTGATGTCTGCGGCCTCGGTGCGCTGGTTTTTGAGCAGGGAGGTCCATTTATTGGCGAAATAGTCCGCATAATCAGGTGAGGCCAAAAGCGAGTCGATAGCCCTGTCACGCTTATCGGGCCGCTGATCACTCAAAAACGTGCGAGTCTCCTCCGGAGTCGGCAATCGGCCCGCAATGTCTAGCGACACGCGGCGCAGGAAAGAGCTGTCATCACAGATGGGCGATGGTGGCACCCCGATCTGCCGCAGATTGGCAAAAACATGCTTATCGATGAAGTTTTTCTCCGGCGGCATCGAGACGACAGGAGCCCCTAGTGGCACCGAGATGCTGCAAACTGACACTTTGCCGCCATAGCGGACCATCACGGCCACATTGCCCGGTAGATCCAGCGTGCTCACCAGCCCGCTCTCGCTCGCCGTGGCCATCGCCGTGTCATTGGCCTCAAAAAGGGCCTGTTTCGTCACATCGCGGCTGCTTCCATCACTGTAAGTAGCCTTCACTTGAAGTTGGCGCTGTGTTTTGGCCTGCATCGTCACGCGAGCGGGCTCCACGGTGATTTGCGTCAGCTTCGCCTCCCCTGGCTGCTCGTAGGGCATCCCCTCCGCGATCCAGCGCACCAGCGTCTGAAAAGGCTCCGATCCGGGCTCGATCTTCTTCCCGCCCGTATGCGGTACGATGGCGGCCCCTTTCGTGATGAGCAGGCTTTCCTCTGGCGCTGGCGGGAACACGCGTCTGCCTTTTCCTTGTTTCACGATCGCCTCGTAATCCTCCTCCGGCTCAAAACCCAGCACACTGAGGCGAAAACCGCGCTGGCCCGTGATCGCCTTTGCATGGCAAGCACCCGCATTGCAGCCCGCCTTGGTCAAAATAGGCTGAATATCGTTCACAAAGCTCAATGGCTGCTGTGGAGCCGCCGCGAGGCTGATGCCAGCCAGCAACGTCCATCCAATAAAAACCCGAGGTGTCATTTTTGCGCTCACAAGAAACCTACGCTGTGAGAATGGCGCTTTTCGCCCGAAAACTTAGTCTCCATCGCCTCAAACGCCTCACTCCCCCTGAAGGGCGAACCACGCTCGCATCTGGTAGCTGCAATGGCATTTCGAAGAGCCATCCGGCACCAAAACGAGACCAGAGGCGGGAATCGCATTGATCCAGCAACTAGGGCGTATGCCGCCATAGTTTTCAGTCCCCGCTTTGCGAGTGAGATCCACATAGCCGAGCGTGGCACTGCGAAAGAGCATCAGATTCTTGCTCGCGGCGATCTGTCCGCAGCCATAGGAGCGCTGGAGTTCGAATTCGACCGGTGAACCCGTTTTTAGATCCCAGGCACCGCCTTGGGAATAAATCGTCGAGTCATTGATGAGCGGGCGGGTCTGATATTTGCCGTCTTGATCCCACAAGCGCTTCCCTGTGGCAATGTCGAAGCCGGCGAGGCGTCCACCCACTTCCGATGGCAGCTCGAAGAAGTTATGCCGCACGGCTTTGTAGTTCATCAGCAGCACGCCGTGCTTCGCACTGACTGCCACCTGAGTCCCCCAAATGTCTTCCTTGTTTTCCCACAGGACTTTGCCCGTGGCAGAATCCAGCGCGATCAGAGTGCCCGCCGGAAGCTGGCTGTGCGTGAGCTTCGGTGCTGATTTGCCATCACGGCGCGGATTGCTCACGCGATCCGCCTCGATGATCGGGCGGTCGATCAAATAGACACGCTCTCCAGCGATGGCGACGCTATTGTGGCGGATGGAGCCTTGGGGCTCATACTTCCATTTGATCGCACCAGTGGCCGGATCAGCCGCAAAAAGTAGCACAGACTCAGTACGCAGATTTGTGAGCTGATAACGCGGACTCACATTATGCGCGGCGTTTTCCACCGAGCCAAAGAGTAGCCCATTTTCAAAAGCCAGATAGCCCCAGTTGCGGTTCACAGCATCCGTCGCGACTGGCGTGGCGAATTCACGCACGAGCTTGCCCGTCGCCAGGCTGATCCGCAGGCAGCGTGAACCGCTTTTGACATAAACAGAGTCGCCACCGATGCAGAACGGACCACCCGTGTCTCCGATGCCGACATCATGATGGATGCCATCGAAGTCGATGAGCAGATTCTTCACATCAAACTCCCATAGCTTGCGCCCATTGTAGGCATCCAGGCAATAGAGGCCGTGAACACCACTCGTGACCATGTAACCCTGCGCAATGAGTGGTGCGGGGCCTTGTCCATGACGATTCGCGATCTCGAACTCGACATCGCGGAACCAAAACATCGACAACTTGCCCTTCACCAATTCATCATCCGAGCACAGTGTATTCGCGGCGCTGCCATTTTGATGCGTCCAGCTTCCTGCACCGCTTGGAGCATCAGCTTTTTCGAGCTTTAGACTGTCGCGATGGCAAATGAGACCGCTGTAAGGGCGGCGCAGACGATCCATCTCCTTTTGAATCGCTGGCGTGACCTCTTTCGGTGCAATGACGAGGTTGGCGAACTGCTTGGGAAAGCTCGTAGCATCCAACTTACCAACCTGCACGGACACACGCGTGCCGTAGAGGCCTGCGTGGGCGATTCGTTCCCGCGCTGCCTGTGCAGCGGCGGCATCACTCTCCACGACGACGATTTGCAATTCGGATTGGCGGGCCAAAGCGAGGGCAAAATCAGCGTGACCTGCTCCGAGCACGACGGCGTAGCCTTCCGTGATTTTCGCGGCATCGAGGATGTTTTTTGCCTCTGCCATCGCGGCGGCATCGAGCGACTTTTCTTCTGCTAGTGGCACCGGGGCGGGCAGCGGAGCAGGATCACCATCAAAGAGATAAACCATGCCTTTGTCCGTGGTAGCGACTACACGGCCATGACCTGCCGCTAGCCCCAGCACACGTCCTTCGACCTTTTGCTTCCACCACTCTGTGCGCTGCCCGTTGTAGTCGATGGCGCTGATTTGCCCGTCAAAGCCGATCACCGCCTCTGAGCCAGTGATGATGAATTCGAGCACTTCTTTTTCCAGCGGGGTGAGCTTGTCCTGCACCAGCGAGCGCACCATCGACGCTGCGCCTTTGCGGTCGATTTTTTCCACATCTTTCCAGCGATAGGTGGCCAGGGAGCGTCCTTCGGCACGCACCACCCCACCGGGAATAGCCACCGCCGAGCCCATGCCGAACTGCGAGGTCATATCGCCCGTCTTGACATCAAAAAGGCAGCCTGCATTCAAAAAGCTCGACTCCGTGAGCACCGTGCGCGTGCCGCCGCGCTGCTGGTTTTTTTGCAGATGATAATAGAGCAGCTTTCCATCACTACGCTCGAACACCGCTGGCACAGCGCGGCCTGTGGGCACGATCAAAGCACTCTCATCAGCCAGCAGGTAGCCCTGTGGAGCCACACCGCTCACAGCCTCCGCGCCGCCATGCGGCTGGGCCATGAGAATGCCGCCCGACTCGCTATTTTGCCAGATCGGAGTGCCCGTGGCCGCATCCAGCGCATGCAGGAACACACCATCACTCGGCCAAATACCCGCAGAGTAATACACTTGATCACCAAGCACCACCGCCCCACCCCGTGCAGGCCAATGTGAGATCATTCGCTCATTCCCGAGCACCTGCTGCGGTCCCGGCCCACCACGATGCTGCCATAGCACCTTCCCATCGCTCAACGCGAGTGCGTAGAGATGCCCATCATCACTCACCACGAACACGCGGTCCTTCCACGCTGCTGGCGCAAAGCGCACCGGTCCACCCGTGAAGAATCGCCAGCGCACAGCCCCCGTCTTTGCCTCCAGCGCATACACCTGATCATCCACCGAGCTACCGAACAGCACAAGATCACCCACAATGATCGGTTGGAACGCCAAATCATACTCCATGCGCTCGGAGGTCGGCCAGGCTGGCTTTGGAGCTGCTGGAAGACGAAACTCCCAGCGCTGCCGGAGTTGATTGGGGATCGTTTCTGGCGAGTAACCACTACGCGAGGCATCACCACGATAGGTAGGCCAGTCAGCGGCAGTTAAAGACGAGGCAAGAAGGCAGAAAAAAAGCGTGCGCATGAGTCGAGATGCAAAAAACGCCTCGGATGAGCCGAATCTGGCTCCTACCGCCAATGAGGGATCAAATCAGCGTCCCGTGGCCAATTTGGCTGCCTTGATCGTATTGGCCATCAGCATCGCGATGGTCATGGGACCCACGCCGCCTGGCACAGGCGTGATGGCGCGGCACTTCGGCGCCACTTCATCAAAAGCCACATCACCAACCAGCTTGTAGCCTTTTTCAGAGCCTGGATCGTCCACGCGATTGATGCCCACATCGATCACCACGGCTCCCTCGCGCACGTGCTCCGCTCTCACGAAGCCTGGGCGGCCAATCGCCGCGATGATGATATCCGCCTCGCGGGTGATCGCAGCCAGATCCTTCGTGCGTGAATGCGCCACCGTGACCGTCGCGTCACCGCCCGGCCCTTTCGCCATGAGGAGCATCGCCATCGGCTTCCCAACGATCATGCTGCGACCGATGATCACCGCTCGGGCGCCCTTTGTCTCGATCCCGGCCTCCATGAGCAGTCTCTGGCAACCCAGGGGCGTGCAAGGCACGAAGCCAGATGCATCCTCCAGCGCCAGCTTGGCCACATTGACCGGGTGAAAGCCATCCACATCCTTCGTGGGCTCGATAGCTCTCACGATCGCGCTTTCGTCGATGTGAGCAGGGGGCGGACTTTGCACCAAAATGCCGTGAATGGCCGGATCAGCATTCAACTTGGCCACCACAGCCAGCAACTCCGCCTGCGACGTCGTGGCAGGTAATTCCAACTTCACCGAGTGCAGCCCGAGATCGCGGCACTTTTTATCCTTCGAGCGCACATAAGCCCGCGAGGCAGGATCATCCCCCACCAACACCACCGCCAGCCCTGGCGTGACACCACACGCCTTCAGCGCGGCGATTTCCGCTTTGCATTCCAAAAGTACTTTTTCTGCGACCTGATTTCCTGAGATAAGCATCATGCCGCTCGGTGCCCCGCCTCCAAGGCTTCGTCAAGTCGTGTCCTGAGTAGGAAATGGCGTCATGCGCCGCGGTGCTCGGAGCGCACGCTCGCAACCCCGTGTTTTGCAGGCCCGTGATGCTTACTATATGCGCGGCATTAAGTTGTTGCGTCCTACCAATGACACGACTACTTTTGGGCCATGGCTCTACTCCCTTCGACTCCGCCGACTGGCTCAGGATCGCCCACGTTCCTCCCTGAAGTTTCTTCGCCCCGATTAGTCGGTGGCATTTCGGATGGTCTAGCGTCCGAAACCACTTCGTCGGCGAAGACGTCTCCACTCATCGGGGTGGATGCGAAGACGTCTATTTATTCATTTGCCAGTGGTTGGAAGGGGCGGCGTCGGCGGATTTTGGGGTTCAAGGAAAATGCCTCCAATTGTTACCACGCGATGTCTCGCACCTGCGGCGGAGCTGTGATCTGGGATGATGTGGAAAAGGAGGCGCTGCGGCGTGTTCTTTGGCGTCTGTCGGAGTTCACGGGGGTGCGCATTTTGACCTACTGTGTCATGCATAATCACTTCCATGTTTTGGCGGAGGTGCCAAATCGGGAGTCGTGGTTGGAGCAGCGTTTTTCAGGCCCTGAGGGCGAGGCGAGGCTGCTTCGCCACCTGCGGATTCTGTATAGCCGAAGCTATATCGAGTCTCTCCAGGTGGAGCTGGCAGAATGGAGAAAATGCGGTCAGGAGCGCCTTGCGCAGGAGCGATTGGAGGGGATTCGGCGGCGTTTTTGCGATCTGACGGTCTTCATCAAAGAGGTGAAGGAGCGTTTCTCACGGTGGTATAACAAACGTCACCAGCGCAAGGGGACCCTTTGGATGGATCGCTTCAAATCGGTGCTCGTGGAGGGGCGAGATGAGCCTCTTTTGACAATGGCGTTGTATATTGATTTGAATCCTGTTCGTGCCGGTATTTGCGCTGATCCGCAGAATTACCGCTGGTGTGGTTACGCAGAGGCCTTGGCGGGTGATGTGGCATGCCAGCGTGGTATTTGCCGCGTGATGGCGCATGATGAGGATGCTTGGCTGAGGCACTCTGTTGGTGAGGGATACCGGCGCATGCTTTTCGATACGGCAGTGGAGGTCTTGGATGATGAGGGAAAGGTCGTGCGCAGTGGAATCACCCGCCGTGCAGCCGAGGACGTGTTGCTCACGGGTGGAAAGCTCTCACGGGGCGATCTGATCCGTCACAGAGTGCGTTACTTTAGCGATGGTGTGGCGCTGGGTGGTCGAGATTTTGTGGAGGCAGTTTTTCGCCGCAGACGTCGACAGTTTAGTCCGCAGCGCAAAAATGGGGCGAGGCACCTCGCTGAAGCGGATGGGCAGCTTTTTTCACTGCGAAATTTACGCGTTAGGCCCATCGGATAGCTGGAGAAACGAATGCTGAGGGATGGATTCGCACGGCTGGTCTTGCGCCTAGCCAGCATGCGCTCCACACTCTGGTCTCCAAAATGGGCCGTATCCCTGAAGAAACCGTTAACCAAATCCTCGCCGCGACAGACATCGTGGCGCTGATCGGTCGTAGTGTGAAGCTGCGTCGTGCGGGCACGAATTTCACGGGCCTTTGTCCATTTCACAATGAGAAGACGCCTTCTTTCAATGTGAGTCCATCACGCGGCACCTATCATTGCTTTGGCTGTGGTGCGGGTGGTTCCGCGATTCGATTTATTATGGAACAGGATGGCATGTCGTTCGTCGAGGCGGTGAAGCGTCTCGCCGATGCTGCGGGCATCCGGGTGGAGGAGGAGGTGTGGGATGCGAATGCTGAGGCAGAGGCGAAGCAGCGCTCACTGCTACTTCGTGCGAATAAAGAGTCTGCAGAGTGGTTTCACGCGTTGCTTCTGAAGCATAAACTCGCCGCGCCAGCTCGTGAGTACCTGAAGTCTCGTGGCATCAATGCTGAGATGGCCAAGCGTTGGCAGATGGGCTATGCGCCGCAGAGTACGGCCTTTTATCGAGAATGGATGGCTCAACAAAAGCTCTCTGAGCAGGCGATGGTCGATGCTGGCATCTTTACCCAGCCGGGGCCGGATGACAGTGGCCACATTAGCCGTCCTTACGCTCGCTGGCGGCACCGTCTGATGTTTCCCATTCGCAATGACAATGGCGACGTGATCGCCTTTAGCGGTCGTATACTCGATCCTGAGCAAAAAGGCGGAAAATACGTCAATTCACCCGAGACGCCGGTTTTTAGCAAGAGTCGTGTCCTTTTCGGATTCGACAAATCGAAGCGCCATATCGCCAAAGCGGGCCAGGCCTTCATCTGCGAAGGCCAGATCGATATGATCATGGTTTTCGAGGCTGGTCTGCAAAATGTCGTCGCAGGGCAGGGGACCGCTTTCACCGAGCAGCATGCTAAAATGCTCAAGCGCCTCTGCAACGAAGTCATTCTCTGCTACGATAGCGACGGCGCAGGTCGAAAAGCTGTCGTGAGTGCCTTCGAGCTGCTTTCTCCGCACGGTCTCATGGTGCGTGTGGCATCGCTGCCGCCTGGGGAAGACCCAGATTCACTGATTCGTAAGCAAGGGGCCGATACTCTGCGTGAGATCGTGATGAATGCGCCAGAGTTTTTAGAGCACCAGATCCGTGCCATGCGCTCCGATGCAAAGGGCGACGGTATGGCCGAGCGCGTGCGCATGGCTGGCCAAGTCGCTGGAGCGATCAGCATTTTCACTGGTGTGGCCCAGCGAGTCGCGGCGGTCAATAAAGTGGCCAAATTGCTCGAAATCTCGGAAGATGAACTCGGGCGCATGGTCACCCGTGCGGCCAAAGACCGCGAAAAGCGGCCTCAGAAGTCCGATGAGGCCAAGGACGCCGTGAAACCCGATGAGAGTGCCAAAAAGCTACTCGCCGCACAACACCCGAACGCGATGCTCCTCTGTCAAATCGCCCTCGCGGATGCCCAAGTGCTCCATTGGCTCCGCTCTGAGCCCTGTGAGCAGATTTTGAATGATGTCCCCGGCACGGAGTTGCTTTCGCTGCTCTGGCACAGTCGCTACGATCCGATGGATGACATTTCACAGACTACATTCCTAGCAGGACTCGAGCGGCATGAGGAGGCTGCGCTGGCCCAGCTCATCGCACGAAAGCGCCCCCCTGGTGGACTCGAAGAGGCGCGGCAGACGCTCGATACCCTCGAAGTCGCCCGGCTACAAAGCCTCATCCAACGGGCAAAGGCACGCATGCGCCAGCCCGACCAGCAACCCGACGATATGGCCGCCGAGCAGGAACACGTCATTGAGTTGACCGCACAGCTTAAAGAAAGCCTTGACCGCTTGCGACCTGCCCAGCATTAGTCTGGTTCGCTTTCTTAGCCCGAAGCGACCTCCCGGAGAACCCCCCAGCGGCGTGTATGGCTGCATCCAAAATCAACCACAACGGTAATCACGCATCTCCACAAATCTCCCACGCCGCAAAAAAGGGCGAGGAGCCAGATGCTGTCACCCCAGTCAAACGCGGTCGCGGTCGCCCACGTATTCATCCTCTGAAGGACCAGCCGACTCCTGTCGTCGTCCTCGGTCCAGATGGACTGCCCATCCGTCGCCGGGGCCGTCCGCCAAAGAGCAGCCAGGGTGCCCGTGCTGCCGTAGTCGTTTTCAGTGACATCAATCATAGCGAGGTCCAGTCACGGCTTCGCATGCTCATCCGCATTGCTCGAGAGCATGATTATCTCACCTGGGATGACATGAATGATGCCCTTCCTCAGGGCCTTGTGACCACAGAGGTCATGGATGAGCTTATCACCCGCCTTCGCTCGATGGAGATTAAAATCCTCGACGACAGCGAAGTGGAGGCTGCCTCCAGACGCAGCTCTACGGACCGTCAGCGTGACACGGAAAGCGCAAAACTCGACACGCTTGATGACCCTGTTCGCATGTATTTGCGGCAGATGGGGCAGGTGCCGCTGCTGACCCGTGAGCAAGAAATCCAAATATCCAAGCGCATCGAAAAGGGTGACAATCAGCTCCGTGCCTGCATGCATGAGCTAGGCTTCGTCGCCAGTGGTTATCTTGCCCACGCACGCCAAATCGCCGAAGGTGTCGAGCGTTTTGACAAGCTGGTCTCTGACCGCAAATCCAGCGAGCGAGACAGTTACTTCAAAAAGCTCGGGCCGCTCATTCTCCAAGGCCAGGATGCCTTCGATAAATGCTCCCGCCTTTTCGCTGAATTCGTATCCGCCGGACCACGTAAGAAAGCGGCTTCCCGCACCAGCTTTGAGACTGCCCGCAGCGCTTTCTTCAAGTTTAGCGACAAATTTTTCTTCAAGCAAAGAGTCATGGAAGACTTCATGGTCGTCGCCCAGCAGCGCTTGAAGGATCTGGATGATCTCCAGGCGAATCTGCGTGACCATCCACGAAGTCAGTCCGCTCAAGATGACCTGAGTGCCTTTGAAAACGACGTTTGGATGAGCTCGGACGAATTCCGTGCCCTCGTTGCCCGTGCCGTGCAGTCCGTCGCGGACTCCACCAAGGCCAAAACAGAAATGATCGAGGCCAATCTGCGCCTCGTCATTTCCATCGCCAAAAAGTACACCAACCGCGGTCTCTCCTTCCTCGATCTCATCCAGGAAGGGAATATGGGCCTCATGCGAGCCGTCGAGAAGTTCGAGTACCGCCGCGGCTACAAATTCAGCACCTACGCGACCTGGTGGATACGTCAGGCCATGACACGCAGCATTGCTGATCAAGCCCGCACCATTCGCATCCCGGTGCACATGATCGAGACGATCAACAAGCTCATGCGTGTCTTCCGCCAGCTCAATCAAGAGCTCGGCCGCGAGCCCACGCCGGAAGAAATCGCCGAAGAGATCCAGATCCCAGTCGATCGCGTGAATGCTGTGCTGCGCATGTCCCAGCCCACCATCAGCATGCAGGCGAAAGTCGGTGGTGATAGTGGCGATAGCGATGTCGAGTTCGGCGACTTTATCGAGGATAAGGAAGCCCGCGATCCAATGGAGCTCACCTCCATGCATCTCCTGCGTGACAAGCTGCGGGATGTGCTCCACAGCCTCAATGAACGCGAGCGTGCCGTGCTCGATCAGCGTTTTGGCCTCAGTGATGGCGGTCAAGGACGCACGCTCGAAGAGGTGGGTAAGCAATTCAATGTCACCCGCGAGCGCATCCGTCAGATCGAGGCGAAGGCGCTGCGCAAACTGCGCCACCCTACACGCATTCGTAAGTTGGGTGGCCTCGTCGGCGGAGGCTGATGAGTTGGAATGGTTTTAGCGGAAGCTCTTGGCGAAATCATCAGAGGTCGCTTTCGCCACCACTTTAGTCTTCTGGAAGGTGCTTTTCTCACCTTTTTCGATCAGGATGCGCTCATAGTCCGCGCTGCTCATCGGCATGGAGATGGTTTGATCCTGCCAAGTGCTCAGAAGGATGGCATTGGCCAGCTCCACGCTGTAAATGCCTTCAGCGGCAGGTGAGAGTAGCTTTTCGCCCTTCAAAATCGCGTTAGTGAAGTTTTGCAGGATCTCCACGTGCTGCCCACCGCTAGTATCCACCGGGATGTCCATGTGCCAGCTCTCCGGCATCGCGAAGGCAGCGTCCGCTTCCATGCAGAATTTGCTCATCGGCGCTCGATTGCGCTGGAAGTGGATCTTTGTGCCATCAGTGACCGTCAGGCGTCCCTGTTCAGCAGAGATTTCCAGCTTATTGCAGCCGGGGGCCTCGCCTGTGCTGGTCACAAAGGTAGCGGTGGTGCCATTGGCATATTGAAATACCGCCGTCACATCATCCTCGACCTCGATCTCGTGAAAACGACCAAATTGGCAAAAGCCGCGCACACTCTGCGGCATACCAAAGAGCCACTGGAAAAGGTCAAGATTATGCGGGCACTGATTCATGAGCACACCGCCGCCCTCGCCCTTCCAGGTGCCACGCCATCCGCCCGTCGCGTAATAGTAATTCGTGCGAAACCAGTTCGTCACCTCCCAGTGGACGCGGCGCACCTGCCCCAGCTCACCACTTTCGATGAGGTCCTTCACCTTCTTGAAGCAGGCATTCGTGCGCATGTTAAACATCGCGGCGAAAATCTTGCTCTTGTCTGTATGCGCAGCGATCAGCCGCTCGCAGTCCGCTTTGTGAACAGAGATGGGTTTTTCGACAAGCACATGCAGTCCGGCCTTCAGTGCCTCGATACCGATCGTGGTATGGCTAAAATGCGGTGTGCAGATGAGGATGGCATCGATCAGGCCGCTGGCGATCATTTTCGACACATCTGTGAAGGCCGTCTCTCCCTCCTGCTGCGGCGGGATGGTGCCATGGCTCTCACATAGCGCCGTGACGCGCATTCCTGGCACTTTGCCCGCGCGAATATTCGCGAGGTGTGCTTTGCCCATATTTCCGAGTCCAACGATGCCGAGTCTGACGAGTTCGAGTGCCATAAGAAGGCGAAGAGGCTAGGCAGGCGCGGGGTGTGGTCAAGAACAGCAGCTTCTAATTCCGTGCCCGCATGTTCAATTCTCTGTCTCGGAGTGAAATTGTAGTCCGTGGAGTCTCTGGTAGAGCGGGCTGGTGCGTAGCAGCTCCTCATTCGAGCCCACAGCCTCCACTCGTCCATTCTGCATGACGATGATGCGATGCGCGGAGAGCACGGTGGAGAGTCGGTGAGCGATGGCGATGACTGTTTTGCCCGCTGAGAGAGTCTGGATGGCCTCTTGGATGATTTTTTCACTTTCCGTGTCCAGTGCGGAAGTGGCCTCATCCAGTAGCAATACGGGTGCATCATGCAAAATGGCTCTAGCAATGCTGATGCGCTGTTTTTGGCCTCCAGAGAGGTTTCTGCCGCCCTCGCCAGCATCGGCATCATAGCCGCCGGGAATCTGCATGATGAAATCATGCGCATGGGCTTTTTTCGCGGCTTCGATGATTTCCGCCTCCGTGGCATCTAGTCGGCCATAGCGGATGTTTTCACGAATCGTATCGTGGAAGATAAAAATGTCCTGACTGACGATGGTGACGTTTTGATGAAGCGACTCCAGGGTGATGGAGCGGATGTCCTGCCCGTCCAGCCGCACGCTACCGCGATCTGGGTCGTAAAAACGCAGCAACAACGAGAACAGAGTCGTTTTTCCCGCTCCAGTGGGTCCGACGATGGCGTAGAACTTGCCCGGCTCCAAATCGACGCTGATGTCCGAAGCTGCAGGCTTTTCTAACCTTCGCACCTCAGCATCGCGGTAGTGGAAAGTCACCTGATCAAAGCTCACGGCCCCATTTCCACGCGGCATCACCCGCGCATCTGGCGCATCCTGGATGTCCGACGGACGCTTTAGTATCTCAAAGACCATCCCAGCGGCCACCGTGGTCTTTTGCAGCATCATCTGTACTTTACTGAGCTCTTTGACCGGTGGGTAGATCTGCGTCAGGGCCATCACCAGCAGGATGAAGTCCTCCGCCTCCAGCCCCGTTTTCCAGGCATAAACCAACCCTGCGGCGATGCCTATCGAGGCCACGGTCTCCACCATCGGTCCCACGAGCTCCACCGCCTTGGTCCAGCGCACCTGATTTTTTGTCATGCTGTCATTCACATTCTCAAAGCGCTTCGCCGCATAGTCCTCACGCGAGTAAGCCTTCACCAAGCGGATGCCGCTGAATGTCTCTTGCATCGCCACCATCATCTCACGCGAATCATATTCTTCCTTTGCTCCCGCTTTGCGCACACGTTTGCCGATGCGGATGATGGGCAAAAGGCACAGTGGGAAGACAAACAGCGACATCAGCGTGAAAAACCAGTCCTTGGCAAAAAGCACCGCCAGGATCGAAACAATCGTCAGCGGGCGCTGTGCAAGCGTCTGCACCAGCAGCATGCCATTGCGCTGCACCACCGCCGTCTGGCTAGCCACCGTCTGCATCAGCTCACCTGTGCGTGCGCTGTTAAAGTAGGCCGGGGACTGGCGCAAAATGCTGCGAAACGCATCATTCCGAATGCGAAAGACAACCCGGCTGGAGACCCAGGCCTGCATATAGCTCGCCAGATAGGTCAGAAAGCCACGCAGAAAAATCAACAACGGCACAAAGGAACAGGCGATGATGACTCCAATGAGGCCTATTGGCCGGTCCTCCTCCAGCCCGAGCATTTTTGCCAAATTAAACTCCCCCAGCATGCCCAGATTGATGGGTTCACCCATGCTGCGTGTTTGCCCCTTCAGTACGAGCGAAAAAATGACGTTAAATCCGATCAACATCACCCCATTGAAGAGTGCACTCAGCATGCCCAAAAGCAAACTCAGCGCAAATCGGCCCCGATACGGCAGGGTATAGCCCCACAGCGCCTTCAGCGTCTGCTTGGTGATATCCATGACATCATGCTTCGCTGGCTGGGGAGACGACGCGGGTGTATTTGGGAGTTGAGTCTGAGATTCGGGCATGCGGGAGCGTGTGGAGAAACGACTACCTAACCCCGAGCAGGCCTGCCGCTCAACATTTTACTCAGCCTCAGTTTCCCGCTGTTCAAATCCTCTTCACTCGCTATCATCCTAGCCCTTCCTACCATGGACCCGCTTATCGAACTCCTTCACAACAACTCACGCCGCACTCCGGTGGAGATGGCACGCCTCCTCGGCATCAGCGAGAATGAAGTCACTACCCGCATCGCCGCTGCAGAGGCCGATGGCACCATTTTGGGTTATAGCGCCGTCGTCGATCGACTCAAAGCAGGCCACCGTGGCGTCACCGCCCTCATCGAAGTGCGCATCACTCCTGAGCGTGATGGGGGCTTTGACCGGCTGGCGAAACGCATCGCTAAATTTGATCAAGTCCGCGAATGTTTCCTCATGAGTGGCGGCTATGACCTCGCTGTGATTGTCGAGGGCAAAGACCTGCTCGATGTGGCGAATTTCGTCGCTGAAAAGCTCTCCACACTCGGCGGCGTCCTCAGCACGGCCACACGCTTTCAGCTCAAGGCCTACAAAGAAGGCGGCTTCTTCGTCAATCCCGGCGATGACGAAGCACGTCTCCCCGTGAGTGCATAATCTTTTGCCGAGGAACCACCAACCATGGATTACGACAGCAAACTCTGTACCCAGATTCGTGACTTGCCGCGCTCCGGCATCCGCGACTTCTTTGAACTCGTCATCGGCCGCACCGACGTCATCTCACTCGGCGTCGGTGAGCCAGACAAGCCCACACCTTGGCCCATCCGCGAGGCCGTCATCCGCTCGCTCGAAAAAGGCCAGACCAGCTACACCTCCAATCTCGGCCTCGAATCCCTGCGTATCGCCATCAGTGATTACGTTACCAAGCAATTCCGCGTCACCTACGACCCGAAAACGGAGATCCTCGTCACCGTCGGTGTCTCAGAGGCGCTCGATCTCGCCTTCCGTGCCGTCTTAAATCCCGGTGATGAAGTCATCTACCACGAGCCCTGCTACGTCAGCTACTCCCCCAGCATCAAGATGGCCTATGGCGTCCCCGTCGTCGTCCAGACCCGCGAAGAGAATGAATTCGCCCTCATGGCTGCCGATGTCGAAAAAGCCATCACACCGAAGACGAAAGTCATCGCCCTCAATTTCCCCACCAATCCCACTGGCGGCATCATGCCGCACGAGGAGCTCGAAAAAATCGCCGCCCTCGCCGTGAAGCACGACCTCTTCGTCTTCACCGATGAAATCTACAGCGAGCTCCTCTACGATGGCCGCGTGCACAAAAGCATCGTCGAATACCCCGGCATGCGTGAGCGCACCGTCCTCCTGCACGGATTTAGCAAAGCATTCGCCATGACTGGCTGGCGCCTCGGCTACGCCTGTGCCCCCGCACCACTGCGGGAGGCGATGATGAAGATCCATCAATACTGCATGCTCTGCGCCCCCATCATGAGCCAGATGGCCGGCATTGAGGCCCTCAAAATGGGAGCCTCTGCCTACGAAGACATGCGCCAAAGCTACGAGCAGCGTCGCAATCTCATCGTCAGCCGACTCAATGGCATGGGCCTGCATTGCTTCAATCCCGGCGGGGCCTTCTACGTCTTCCCAGACATCCGCAGCACCGGCCTCACCAGCAAAGAATTCGCCATCCAGCTTTTGCAGAAAAAGAGCGTCGCCGTCGTCCCCGGCAGCGCCTTCAGCAGCGCAGGAGAGGGCTTCGTCCGCTGCTGCTACGCCACAGCACCTGAATTGATCGCCAAAGCGATGGATTTGATGGAGGAGTTCGTGAACGAGGTGCGCCAGAGCTGAGCCACTTCGCACAAACCGAAGCGTATCCGATAGCTACGCCTAGCACACCCCAGAAACCTCCGGCAGCACACACCGGCGGAGAAACCTGCCTGGAGTAGTTTTTTGCCCCATCGAGCATCATTTCATGCAAAAACGCCCACAAGGCCACGTTTCCGCGCCCCCTCTAAAAAAACTCAGCCTTCACAGAATTGACCATGAACCTCCGCCATGACCTATCCCGCCGCGCCTTCGTCCACGGAGCCGCGCAGACCTTTCTCGGCGTCACCGCAGGCAGTCGTATCCTCGCAGCACCAGGGCAGGGCACCTCACCGCTCAAGCAGGCTGCCACAGCACGGAACGTGATCTATCTCTACATGAATGGCGGCATGAGCCATCTCGACACCTTTGACCCGAAGCCCGATAAAACCGACATCATGGGCCTCACCAAGGTCATCAACACCAACGTCGATGGCATCCGAGTCTCCAACAACATTCCCCTCATCGCCCGCCAAATGGACAAGCTCGCCGTCGTGCGCGGCATGTCCTCCACCCAGGGAGCGCATGAGCAGGGGGCCTACTACCAGCGCACCAGCTACACTCAGCGCAGCAGCATCCGCCACCCCTTCATGGGAGCGTGGCTCCAAAAATTCCAGGACAGGGGCAATCCCACGCTGCCCGGCAGTGTGATGATCGGCAACGACAGCCGCCATCCCGGAGCGGGCTTCTTTGAGAGCCGCTTCGCCCCACTCATGATCAATGATCCTGAAGACGGCATCAACAACGTCAAAACCAACCAGTGGTTCACCGAAGAGCGCTTTGCCAGCCGCCTCAGCGTCGCCAAGCAGCTCGATGCGCAGTTCGCCAGCACCTACAACACCAAGAACGTCCGCGCCTATGCCGACATGTATGACGATGCCCTCAAGATGATGAAAAGCGAGGAGCTCAAAGCCTTCGACCTCAGTGCCGAAGATGCCAAGCTGCGTCAAAACTACGGCACAGACCGCTTCGGTCAGGGCTGCCTGCTTGCCCGCCGCCTCGTCGAGCATGGCGTGCGCTTTGTTGAGGTCACCTTTGGCTCCTGGGACACCCACAACGCGAACTTCACCCGCGTCCCAGAGCTATGCGAAGAGCTCGATGCGGCCCTCAGCACCCTACTCCAAGATCTGCAATCCCGAGGCATGCTCCAAGACACCCTCGTTGTGCTCGCCACAGAATTCGGCCGCACCCCCGAGATCAATGCCAACGATGGCCGCGACCACCACGCACCCGGCTTCACCTGCCTACTCGCAGGTGGCGGCATCCGTGGTGGCCAGGTCTGGGGCGCGACCGATGAAATCGGCAGCAAAGTCGTCGAAAACGGCGTCAGCATCCCAGACTTCAATGCCACCATCGCCTACGCACTCGGCATTCCGCTCGACACCGTCCTCTACAGCCCCAGCAAGCGCCCCTTCACCGTCTCCGACAAGGGCCGCCCTGTCACACAGCTTTTCGGTTGAGCGCTGAGAGCCGCATTTCCAACGCTACCGCGTCTTCCGGCGAGCTGAGGTGGTGCTCATTCTTCCTCGGCTCCTTCTTCGCCGTGGCCTTCTTCGGCCATGCGCTGGATTTTCTCGCTGAGGAAGTCGATGTAGCCGTGGACATCGAGGTCATCGGGCTCGGGGCTGCCACGGACGGCGTAGAGCCAGCCTTGCTCATAGGGATCACTGCGGACGATGCAGGCGTCTGCTTTGAGTGCCGCATTGCCTCCGGCGAAGTGGCCCTGCATCACGCAATAGACATCGGAGGCGGCTTTGAAGCCCTCCACCCAGCCGATGTTGTCGCCAGGGGCGACGGGGGCTCCCTCGGGGCTCTTCCACTCGCAGTCCACCAGCTCGCCGAGCATGCGGGTGGCGAATTTGGTGAATCCGACACGCCAGAGGCCGGGCTCGACCTCTGCCATCCAGTAGTGCGAGCGCGAGTAACGGAAGGAGTCCGGGAAGCGTGCAGAGAAGCGGGCGTGTTTGAAGCGGATGAAATTCAGCGGCATGGGGGGCTGCTTCTACGCGGTCTCTTTGCTGAAGCAAACAAACCTGCGCCGTGCGGGCGAAACTTCTGCGTGGCGTGGTTGTGCTACTTCACTGCGGCGGGTGCAGCGGGGGCGGCGGCGGCGGGTGGATTTTTGGCCGCGGCGATGCCAAAGAGTGGCAGCGATTTGTTCACAGACTGGTAAACGCCCCAGCCGAGTGGCACTGCCACCCAGATCCAGGCGATGAGGATGAATGGAGACTTCATGCGGTGTTATTTTTGGACGTGATACTTCGGATCGACGGGTCGCACCAGGAGGTTGGCGATGAGACCGACCACCAAGAGGCCGACCATGACGTAGAAGATGGAATTGTAGGCCTGGGCGGCGGGTAGGAGCTTTTTATTGGCGACGGAGAGCCGATCGACGAGCTGCGGGCCGATGATGGCCGCTAGCGACCATGCGGTGATGAGTCGGCCATGGATGGCTCCGACTTGGTAACTGCCGAATAGATCTCGTAGGTAAGCTGGGATCGTGGCGAAGCCGCCGCCATACATGGTGAGGATGAGCCCGGTCACGATCACAAAGAGGGTCACATTGCCCGCGCCCTGCGTCCACGGCACGCTCATGTAGAGTGCGGCTCCGAGGATGAAATACACGCAGTAGGTGAGTTTCCGCCCGAGGAAGTCGGAGATGGAGGACCAGAGGAAGCGCCCGCCCAGATTGCACAGAGAGAGCAGCCCCACGTAGCCTGCGCCTGCGGCAGCGGTGACGCCGAACATGTCCTGAATCATCGGCGAGGCCTGCCCGAGGATGCCGATGCCTGCGCTCACATTCATGCAGAGCACGATCCACAGCAGCCAGAACTGCGGTGTCTTCCATGCCGTGTCCACGGCCACGTTGGCATTGGTGACGAGCGGCTTCACATGCTCCTTCGGCTCCCAGCCCTGCGGTTTCCAGCCCTCTGCGGGCACGCGGACGATCCAGGCACCAAACAGCATCGAGATGGCATACAGGCCTGCCATGACGAGGAGTGCCTCATGGGCACCGACGGAGGTCGTTGAGGCAAAGCGCTGCATGAGCTCCTCTGCCAGTGGTCCACCGATGAGCGCACCACCGCCGAATCCCATGATCGCCATGCCCGTGGCCATGCCGGGTCGGTCTGGAAACCATTTCATCAAGGTGGAGACGGGGGCGATGTAGCCCAGCCCGAGCCCGATGCCGCCGATGAGCCCATATCCTGCGTAAAGCAGCCAGAGCTGGTGAAAGCGCACGGCGAGGGATGCCAGCACCAGCCCGGAGCAAAAGCATAGCATGCTGGCGAGCATGGTTTTGCGCGGTCCACTGCGCTCGACCCATTTCCCAAAGACGGCGGCGGAGATGCCCAGCAGAGCCAGTGCGATGGAGTAGGCCACGCCCACGTCTGCCTCGGTCCAATCACCGGTCATCGGCGCGGTGATGCCGAGGGCCTTGGCCAGGGGCTTTTTAAAGACGCTGAAGCCATAGACCTGTCCGATACACATGTGGACGGCGATCGCGGCGGGCGGGACTAGCCAGCGATTGAATCCAGCAGGGGCGACGGTTGCTTCACGGGAGAGGGGGCTCATGGGAGGGCGTGTTTTAGTGCCCCCCACCGCTCTGTGGCAAGAGAGAATGTTCACCACCGAGTGCATTCACTCAAACTGGCGCAACTGCTCGGCCAGTGTGCCACGAGCTGTCGCCAGGCCTTTGTACTCCGCCGTGGCGCGATCCATGGTCTCCAGGGCACGGATCAGGCGTGGAGCCAGTGTCGGATGCGTGGTCATGAGCTGATCGAGCCGGTGATTCGTCACTCGGATGCCAAAGAGCACCGCCCCAGTGCGGGGCAGCCGCTGGAGGATCTGCTGCTCCAGGCGCAGCCAGGTGCTGGAGAGGGTAGCCTGGGCATCCAGGCGCGGAAAAAGCAGCGCCGGGTGGTGATTGAGCCCAGGATCGGCACTGAGGCCCCAGTTGTCCCGCTCCCAGGCGGCCTGGGGGGCTAGCTTGGCTAAAAAACGGGCGATTTGGCTGCCCAGAGCACTCTGGAGGCCGGGGACGGGTCCATGCACCACATGCAGCGGCAGGCCGATTTTCTCCTCCAAAGCCCAGCCGGAGGGAAAAAGGACCGCTCCGGCGATGACGGGGAAAAAGCGGGATTCATCCCCAGCGAGCACCAGCCAGTCTGGCTCGATCACCGTGGCCAAAGTGGCCGCTGTGGCTCCTGCGTGGCCTACGGCCTCTGCGACCTCGGAGATGGCTGCTGCGGCCTCTTCTTGGACGCAGAGGTAGCGCCCAGGTGTCTCTGCGAGCCAGCGTGTGCGCTCGGCCAAGATGTCGCCGGAGGCAGACGTGGGCTGCCAGAAGCGTGTGGCGTCTCCAGGGCGTAGATGCATCTGAAAACGATGATCCGCATCCGGTAGGAGGCGCTGCCAGAAGGCCAGATCGAGTCCGCTGCTCATTTGCCGATGCAGAAAGTGCTAAAGATCACATCGAGCACACGCTCCACATCGACCTGGCCGATCACCTCGCCCAGGGACTGCATGCTATCGCGTAATTCCAGCGCGAGGAATTCCGGCGCAGCCTGTGATTGTAGTGCAGCACGGGCGGCATCGAGCCGAGCAGCGGCCCGCTCAAAGGCCGCCTGATGCCGCGCATTGATGGCTATGGGGTGATCTGCGGAGAGCGTGCCCGCCCGTGCGATGACGGCCCGGATCGCATCCCGCAGCGTGTCCATGCCCTCGCCAGAGACGCAGGAAAGGTGGATGGCATCCTTTTCGCCGCTCCAGCCAGGATGCAGCCCGAGATCGGCCTTATTCAGAATGAAGATCCTGCGAGACGCTACCTCTGTCGGCAAAAGAAGCCGCTGCACCTCATCCGGTGATCTGCTGGCATCCACCACTTCCAGGATGAGATCGGCACGGTCCAGCTCCCGTCGAGTGCGCTCGATACCGATGCGCTCGATGTCGTCCCCGGCTTCACGCAGTCCTGCTGTATCGACGAGGCGCAGGGGGATGCCGTGGACCTGGATGATTTCCTCGATGGTGTCACGCGTGGTTCCAGCAGTAGGACTGACGATGGCACGCTCGTAACCGAGCAGGAGATTCAGCAAGCTGCTTTTCCCGACATTCGGCGAGCCGGAAATGACCGTGCGAGCACCGTGGCGGAGGATGCGGCCCTGCTCCGAGGTCGCTAGCAACCGCCTAGCCTGATCACGCACACTGTCGATGCGGCGTAGCAGATCCGCGCCAGTCTCAGGAGCGATGTCCTCATCTGGGAAGTCGATAAAGGCCTCCACATGGGCCAGCACGGGGATCAGCGCCTGCTGCATCGCTGCCGCCTCCCGACCGATCGCCCCGCCGAGCTGCTCATTGGCCGCACGCAGCGCCAGCGTGCTCTGGGCGTGAATGAGGTCCATCACCGCCTCCGCCTGCGTGAGGTCCATTTTGCCATTCAAAAAAGCACGTTGGGTGAACTCACCCGCCTCTGCCGCCCGTGCCCCGCATGCCAGCACACGCTCCAGCACACGCTGGGTGACCAGCAGCCCGCCATGGCCGTGGAACTCCACCACCGCCTCCCCCGTGTAGCTCGCAGGCGCTACGAAGTGGAAAAACAGCCCGCTATCGATCACCGCTCTCGTTTCATCCATCGCAGAAACCAGATGCGCAAAGCGGGGCAGGGGATTGGCCGGTAGTTTGAAGGCCTGCGCGGCGATTTGCAGGGATTTAGGACCGGTGAGGCGGATCACAGAGATGGCGGCCTCGCCAGTGGCGGTCGAAATCGCGGCGATAGTGTCAGAAAGCATGCCCATTCGTGTAGCGGAGGATGTGGAAACCTGAAACTTGAAACTTGAAACTACCCGCACCTGCCCGCATGTCTGCCGGGTGCTCAGACACCTGCTCAAATCCAAAATCCACCGCGCCCGCGTCACCGACGCCAACACCGAATACGAGGGAAGCATCACCATTCCGCTCGATCTCATGGAAGACGTGGACCTATGGGAGGGCGAAAGAGTCCTCGTCACCTCCATCACCAGTGGTGCCCGGCTAGAGACCTACGTCATCACGGGCCCGCGTGGCTCCGGGAAAATCGTGGTCAACGGCGCCGCTGCTCACTTAATCAACACCGGCCACCGCGTCACCATCATGGCCTGGGCCCAGAGCGAGCACCCCATCGTCCCCAAGCGCCTCCTGCTCGACGAAAAGAACCAGATCGTGAACCGGACATTCAAGTAGGCTATCAAGCACCCGTTCACGGCCCATCCAGAAATGGGGACGTTATCGCTGGGTGACTTGGTGCACTCGCTTCGCGAGTCATCAATCGAGAATGAATACCATTGGGCGGTTTGGGTCGCATGATGGGCTTTTCCTGCGGGTAATCCCAACCCTGGATGGAGTATCAGGTGAAAGTAGCATGCCGTTGTTGGGCTACTCGGCGTTCACTTGGAAGGTGACATGCCCGATGCCAGCAACATGGAGCGCGGCGAGGACGTCGATGATGCGCTGGTAGTCTGCTTGAGGCTCTGCTTCGATGGTGGCGAGCACTTTGGAGCCTGTGGCGTGCGAGGATGCAGCGAGTCGGCGCAGGGTGCGTGTGAGCTGTGGAAGCTGCTGCTGGCCTGGGGAGTCGAATACTTCTTCATTCATCGTCACGTTGTGGTCGGCTTGGATGCCGAGTGTGATTTCCACATCGGCTAGCGGGCCTGATTCCCATAAATGGAGTCCCCGTGGCAGGTGTAGCCCGAGCTCGCCCTCTTTTCGCACACTGGCGGCCATGACCATGAAAAAGAGCATGATGACGAAGACGACATCAATCATCGGGGCGATCTGAAAACCGGGCTGAACCGCGTTTTCGACCTGGAGAGTGTGGAGAGGGCGTTTCATAGCAGTTTCACGCTTCACGGGCTTGAAACGGCCTTCTTGGGGAGTGAGTAGTCCATTTTTATGACATTGAGCCAACTCAGGAAGGAACTTCGCTCGCAGGCCACACCTGCGCATGCGGAGGTGTCGCAGCGGTTTTTCAAAACGGGGCCAGGGGAGTATGGAGAAGGGGATTTGTTCATGGGGCTGAAGGTTCCGCAAATCCGCGCCATGTTGCCGCGCACCGATGAAATGGATGAAGGAGGAGTTTTGGAGCTTTTGCGGTCCAAATGGCATGAGGAGAGGCTGTTGGCTTTGTTGATTCTTGTGCGGCGCTTTCAGCGTGCCAAAAAGGAGCCGGAGATTCAGCGGCAAATCGTCACGCTTTATTTGGCGAATACCGAGTGGGTCAATAACTGGGATTTGGTGGATAGCAGTGCTCCGCATCTTCTCGGGGCCTGGCTGCTGGAGCGGGATCGTGCGGTGCTTGGCCGTTTGGCAGGCTCTGACAATCTGTGGGAGCAGCGGATTGCCGTGCTGGCTACGCAGGCTTTCATTCGTTCGAATGATTTCAGGGATACGCTGCGGCTGTGTGCGGATTTTTTGAACCATGAGCATGATCTGATGCACAAGGCCTGCGGCTGGATGCTGCGTGAGGTAGGGAAGCGCGATGTGAAGGCGCTAAAGGCCTTTTTGGAACAATACGCTGTGCGGATGCCACGCACGATGTTGCGCTATGCGATTGAAAAACTGCCGCGTGAGGTCCGATTGGACTACATGAGCCGAAGGGCATGAAATCGGCGTGAAGTGCTTGTTCACATGCTGAGGGGCGCAGAGGTTGTCTGCATGAAAAGACGTTTTTGGATCGCGATTCTCGTTTTGGGGCTGGTTTTTGTGTCGGTGCTCTTTGGCAGCGAGGCGTGGATCGCTCACTGCGCGGAGCGCTATGCGGCTGCGGAGGCCAATGCGCTGCCGAGTGGGCCGGTGGCGGTGGTTTTGGGCACGACGCCGGTTTTGCAGGGGAAATGGGCGAATCCGTATTTCCAGCCGCGCTTAGAGTCTGCGGCGGCGCTGTTTCATGCGGGGAAAGTCCGGGCGGTGATCGCTAGCGGGGATCACGGCACGCGGGAGTATGATGAGCCGACGGTGATGAAGGAACGGCTCGTGGCGCTGGGTGTACCGGCGGAGCGTGTGGTGTGTGACTACGCAGGGTTTCGCACGCTGGACTCGGTGCTGCGGGCGAAGTTGGTTTTTGGGCAGAGGCGGGTGATTTTCGTTTCGCAGCGGTTTCATCATCTGCGGGCGGTGTATCTGGCTCGTGCGTGTGGGATGGAGGCCTGGGGGCTGGATGCGGCAGAACCACCGGCGCATCTGACGCTGAAAACTCGGCTGCGGGAGAAATTCGCCTGCGTGAAGGCTCTGCTCGATGTGCATGTGCTTGGGACGCAGCCGCGATTTCTCGGGGAGCCAGTGGCGGTGCCGAATTAGAGCGGAGAGTGGGCACTTTTGTGATTCTGCGTTCGACAAAGTGTGTTTTTCACCTTCTTGACGGGTCTGTCATCATCGTCACCCTTCCTGTGAATGGCTTCCTCCCAGAACAAACCTGCTTCGACTTCCGCACCGGGCGCGAAACCGCGCTCCCAGGCGCGGTCTTCGGGGGCACCGAGCGATCAGCTTGCTCTGCCCTTAACCGACGACGAGCGAAAGGCATCACGGAAGCAACTCGCGACTCTCCATCGCGGCAATCGCTTACGCCTGATGCTTGGGCAGACCTTGTTGAAGCACGAGCAAGGCGGTGGGGCGTCCCATTGATCGACATCCGAGTACTAGGCATCGCGCATGATGCGGATGGCATGCTCACGACGCGGACCCTGCGTCCGCTGAAGCCGGGTGCGGAGGCTAGCCCCTTTGCAGATGATCAGTGGCAGGTGGTCTATAAGCTCTTTCCGCTCCACCGCAGTGGTGGGCTGGGGAAGACCTTTGAGATCGAGCCTGCGGATGAAGGCGGCGGCTATGACATGCACACGCAGGACGCGACACTGCTCCAGACGATGGAGAAGCTCATGGTGCTGCATGATGCGGGTGCCTGCCCGACGGAGATCGTGGGTCTGGATCAAATGGGTGACTATTTGGTGGTGAAGCAGCCGCTGGCGGCTCCTTACCGCACTTTTGAAAAGGACCGTGAGGCGGCGGTGACGACGCTGCGGGCGATCCCGTGCAAAGCACGCTTCAAAAGGCCGACTTGGATCCTCTGGGAGCATGAGTCTGCGTGGATCGTGAGCGATCTGCATTACGGCAATATCATGCGTGATGCGCAGGACATGCCGACGATCATTGATGCGCTGCTGGCTCCGCTGCCGCCGGAGATTGTGCAGAGTAGCCGCCTCCTGATGGAGCATGTGGAGGATGCGCGTGCTCTGCGCCATGGCCGAGCACTGCGGAAGCGTCTCGCCTTTGAGGATGTGAATGATGACGATCTGTGAGGCGTGTGCGGATTACTCTCCACTGAGGGCGAAGTGATCCCAGCCATTGCTCTCAAAGTCGGGCGGTCTGCCTTCGCCGGGAGGGACGAGCTTGCCGATGACGGTGAGTGGCAGCTTGGGGAAGGCGGCCCGCCATTTTGGCAGCAGGGATTTGAGGGAGCGTGGATTGACGGCGAGCAGCAGCTCGTAGTCCTCTCCATCTCCCCAGGCCTGATCAAAGGTACATCCAGGTGTGCAGGGTAGGGAGGCTACATTGACCTGATAATGCGTGCCGCTGGCCAGTGCGAGCCGTGGCAGGTCTTTGGCGAGTCCGTCGCTGATGTCCATCATGGCATGTGGATGGGCATTTTCAGAGAGCCAGCGGCCCTCCGTGAGTCGGGGCTCAAATTTGAGGTGCTTGCCTTTGATGGAGCCGCCGAGTTGGCCGGTGACGAGCAGGACGTCTCCGGCCTTTCCCTCGCTGCGTGAGAGCCAGTGCCGTGATGGCACGGTCCCGGTCATGGAGATGCTCAGCATGAGCACCAGGCCGCGTGAGGTCTCTCCGCCGACGAGATTGATGCCGAATTGCTTCGAGATGGTTTTCATGCCGCGATACACATCGGCGAGGAACTCCACCTCCATGCTGGGTGGGGCGACGAGCGTGATCATGGCATGCCGTGGCGTGCCTCCCATCGCGGCGAAGTCACTGACGACGCGTGCGATGGCCTTCCGCCCGATGAGGCGCGGCGGTGTCTCTAGGGTGAAATGCACGTCCTGCACCAGCGCATCGGTTTTGAGCAGGGTGTGCTCGTTTTTCGTGCTGCGGACGACGGCGCAGTCATCCCCCGCACCCGCGATGACATCGCGGTCGAGCTTCACTCCGCGCATGAGGCGGCGGATGAGCTTGTCTTCTCCGATGTCGGCTAATGTGGGCATGCGATGATGATGAAAAAAGGAGGGGTTAGCTCTTCACTATGACCTTTTGGCCGTCAAAGTGGAGCATTTGGTTTTTCAGCCCGCGCATGGCCTGGCGGTGGATGAAGACCTCCACGCTGCCGATGGTGTGGCGGTCCGCAGTCGGGGCCTGGAGGCCGCTGACCCATTCGATTTGCAGCCAGGACTGCCCCGCGAGCTCGCCCTGTGCACAGCGCACATAGTCCAGGTGTGGTAATTCGCCCGGATGCTCGCGGTGCTCCTCGGCATACTTTTGTTCTAAAAAGTCAGCGAAGGCCTGCGAGTAGATCAGGCCGGCACGGAGGCGATGGAGGACGAGGGACACGGGGCTGGTGGGGCGAAAAAAACAAAGCGCGGGACGGGGAGGGCCGTTCCGCGCTTTGGAGGGGACGATAGGGCGTCAAAATAGCGGAATCAGCCGAGAGCGGCCTGGTAGTTCGCCGCGACGGCGCTCCAGTTCACGGTATTCCACCACGCGGCGATGTAATCGGGGCGCTTGTTCTGATACTTGAGGTAGTAGGCATGCTCCCAGACATCGCAGCCCAGGATGGGGGTGCCACTGGCATCCATGAGCGGATTGTCCTGATTCGGAGTGGAGGTGACGGCGACTTTGCCGTCCTTCACGACGAGCCAGGCCCAGCCGGAGCCGAAGCGTGTGGCACCGGCTTTGGCGAAGGCTTCTTTGAAGGCATCAAAGCTGCCAAAAGCGGCATTGATCGCGTCTGCGAGGGCACCCGTGGGGGCTCCGCCAGCATTCGGGCCCATGATGTTCCAGAACAGGGTGTGGTTGAAGTGACCGCCGCCATTGTTGCGCACGGCAGCACGGATGGCTTCGGGCACGCTGTTGATGTTTTTGCAGAGGTCTTCGATGGATTTGCCTTCGAGCTCGGCATTGCCTGCGAGGGCATTGTTCAGATTGGTCACATAGGCGTTGTGATGACGGCCATGGTGAATCTCCATGGTTTGCTGGTCGATATGCGGCTCCAGCGCATTGGATGGATAGGGCAGGGGGGCGAGTGTGTGGGCCATAGGAGGATGGGGTTGGTTAGGGTTAAAATGGACTCCGTTTGTTAGAGCGGAGACCTTTGGGGGGCAAGAGGGGAAATCAGGAATGGCTGGGCACCATCAGGGCATACACACCAAAATGACGTCAATCGTATGAAGCGAAAATGAGGACAGGATTAACAAGATTTTCAAGATTATGCAGGATTAACGGCCTGTAACTTGATGGCGACTTAGCATTTGAAAGGGCTGAGCTTTGAAGGAGTGGCATCCACACCGAGTTACCCAGGTTAAATCCTGCATAATCCTGTAATCTTGTAAATCCTGTCTTCTGTTTGATAGGCTCCAGGTTCACTTCGCCATTTCGTACGTAGGCCTTGTGCCCTAGCCGCTCGCTCAGGCCTGGGCTCTTCCACGACATCTCCTTTGCTCAGGGCCATGGGGCGGCCCACGGGCGTCATGATTTCCTTCAGGTAATCGATCCCCAATAAATCGAGTGCGGTGGCGTGCAGGTCCTCGATGAAGATGGGCTTTTCGGGCTCTTTTTTCTCGCCCTGCGGATCGGTGGCACCGATGACGCGTCCAGCGGCGAATCCACCGCCTGCGACGAGCATGCTGAAGGCGTGCGGCCAGTGATCACGCCCGCCGAGGTTGTTGATGCGCGGTGTGCGGCCGAATTCGCCGCCGCAGATGACCAGGGTGCTCTGGAGCAGCCCTTGGCGCTTCAAATCGCGAATTAGGGATGCATAGGCTGCATCGAGAATTTTGACCTGGGTGGCCTGGCCTTCGAGATTGTTCGCGTGGGTGTCCCAGCCATTGAGCGTGACCTCCACACAACGCACGCCGGTTTGGATCAGGCGCAGCGCAGCGAGACATCCGCGGCCAAAAGCAGTGTCACCATAGGCTGCTCGCTCGCTGGCGGCAGCTTGGCTCACATCGAAGGCCTTTAGTTGCTCCGTGGTCATCATTTTCCGTGCACGCTCGATGGAGAGCTGATGCAGTGTTTTTTGCTGATCCAGGTTTTCCATGCGACCGGTGGAAAAAGCCTGCTCCACCACTCTAAGGCCCGCCATGCGCTGCTGCATGCGCTCATCAGTCACGCGGGCCTTCACATCTGGGATGCTGCCTTTCGGGTCATAGACCTGGAAGGCATCAAACTGTGCCCCGAAGTAGCCGCCCCGCGCTGGCCACTGATTCGGCAGGATGGAGACATGGGTGGGGATCTCGATTCGTGCCTCTGGCATTTCATGGCAGAGCACAGCGCCGATGCTGGGGTGAATGAGTGTGGGATCTGGGCGGTAGCCGGTTTTGACATTGTAGAAAGCACGCTCGTGGTCGCCCTCGCGACTGACCATGCTGCGGATCAGCGTCACATCGCCCATGACGCTCGCTGTTTGCTCCAATCCGGCAGCAAAGCTCACTCCAGGGATCGCTGTATCGACGGCTTTCACCCCACCGCCGATCTTTGTCGTCGGATGTGGGTCAAAGGTATCATGCTGACTGGCCCCACCACCCAGCCAGAGCAGGATGAGCGACTTCGCGGGCTTTTTCTCTGCCTGCACAGCGAGGGCATCCGCTAGCGGCGTGAGCCAGGACATGCCCGCCGCGCCCACCCCACCGCGCAGCATTCCACGGCGGCTCAGATGCTCCTGTGGGCGGCATGGAGAAGGAATGGGTGCGTGCATAAAGAGGGAGAGTGGAGTCAGAGGCACAAAACCGCGTCTCTCCAGACTGGTTTCGCGAGGTGGACCACATTCGGAGATTCCTTTTGATTTGGCCAGCGCAGAAACGCCACCTTGATCCTGCTAACATCCACTCTGCCGCAGCGTTTTGGTGAGCCACCGTGCTCGAAAAAAAGCTCCAGGTGCCCCATTCATGAAAATCCCCCTCTTACTCCTTCTCCTCACTGCTGCGGCCACTGCCGCCGAGCCACGCAATGACGCCGCTTGGCTCCGTGAAAAAGGCACGCTCATCTTTCATGATGCCTTCGAGCGTGAGGAGGATGGGAATCTGGCCAAAGCCATCGGGAACGGCTGGAATAGCGCCACGGCAGACCGCGTGCCAAAGATCAAAATGGCCGACATCGACGGCGGTATTTTAAAAATCGCCAGCGCATCCAAGGAAGCCGGTCACGCTGCCCACATTCATCATGAAGCGGGCTTCGCCGATGGCGGAGCAGTGGTGCGCTTTCGCTTCCCTGGTTTGAGCAAAGCAGAGACCTTGCAGCTCGGATTTGTGGATCGGGAGACGACCACCGGAGTTCACGCTGGACATCTCTGCTACGGCATCCTGTCGCAGAGCTCAGTCACGCTCATCGACCACAAGACGGGCATCATGAATCTGGAAAACCGCCGCCGCCGTGATGAAGCCGTCGCGAAAAAAGAAAAACCGCCAGCAGACCTGGAAGCACTGCTCAAGACCAAAAGCGTGCAAGTGTCCTATAAAGCGGACACCGATTGGCACGAGCTCGTCATCGTCACCGAAGGGGATGAACTCCGCCTCAGCATCGACGGCAAATCCATCGCCCAGCACCGCTCGGAGGGCTTTGCCCACCCGATGAAGCGTTGGTTCAGCTTTCTGGTGAACAACACCGTCTGGATCGACGACGTGAAGATCTGGAAAGTGAAGTGATCACCCGTGCACGCGGGTGTCACCGCTTCACCACGCACTCATCGTGATTCATCAGTGCCTGCACGAGCACGGTGGCCGCTGCGTGGGCGGGTGAGGTGGCTTTGAGTGCCTGGGTCGCCTGGGCGTTGCTTTGGAAATGCTGGAGCTGCTCCGCATGGAGTTGCTGGCAGATGCTTTGCTCCTTCGCATCCGGTTTGCGGCTGAGGCAGCGCAGAAAGCCGCGCTCGATGAGCTGGGCGGTGTCGCTGGGCTTTTCGGCGAGGAGTTTTTCCGCCAGCACGCGGGCTGCTTCGATGAATTGCGGCCCATTGAGCAGGATCAGTGCCTGGAGCGGACTGTCGGTGCGCTCGCGTTTCGCGGTGCAGACGGCGCGGCGTGGAGCATCAAAAGCCAGCATCGCGGGCGGTGGGCTGGTGCGGCGCCATGTGGTGTAAAGGCTGCGGCGGTAAGCTCCATCGCCCGCGCTGGGGCCGATGGGCTTGAATGCCTCCGTCATTTCGATCGGATAGACGGGTGGGCCGCCGATCTGGGTTTTGAGCAGGCCGGAAATGGCCAGCGCATTGTCACGGATCATTTCGGCGCTGAGTCGATGCCGTGGGCCGCGTGCCAGCCACTGATTGTCTGGATCATCGGCCATCGTCGCGGCATCGGCGATGCTGCGCTGCTGGTAGGTGCGGCTGCGGACGATGGTCTCGATCAGCGCCTTCACATCCCAGCCGCTTTGGATGAAGTGCGCGGCGAGCAAGTCGATCAACTCGGGATACAGCGGCCTCTCTCCCTGGCTGCCAAAGTCCTCTGCCGTCTTGACCAGACCACGACCGAAAAGAGCTGCCCACACACGATTCACCGTGACACGGGCCAGCAGAGGATGATTCGGTGCGGTGAGCCATTTGGCGAGCCCCAGGCGGTTGCGCGGCAGTTTTGCATCCAGCGGCGGCAGCGCAGCGGGCGTGATGGGACCGACTTCTTCGCCGTGCTTGTCATACTCGCCACGGATGAGTGTGAAGGCCTTTTTCGGCTGCGGTAGCTCACGCATGACCATGATTTCGCGTTGGGCATCGGAGATTTTCGTCACCTCCGCACGGGCGGCAGTGAGTTCCTTGAGATCCAGCGTGGCGGGCAGGCTGACATCGCGGTTAAAAACACGAAGCTCATCGATCAGGCCGCCTTTGAAGCCACGGTCGCGGAAGCGCTCTCCGAGGCTGATGGTGTCCCCGCCGCCACCGGTGATGTTTTTGGTCAAAGCATCGCGGATGACCTCCGTGGCGGCCCGTTTGCCATTCACAAAGAGACGCAGGCCCTCCGCGCGGCTGCTGCCATCATTCGTGATGGTGACGTGGGTCCAGGTCTTCAGCGGCAGTGGCTCGGTGGCGCGGATGGAGATGGCATTGCCGGGCCAGAAGTGAATGAGCGACCATTTGAGGCGACCATCCTCGATGAGCAGCTCATAGCCGCGACTAGCTGCATCCGTCCATGCGCGGCTGCGGTGGAGCACGACGGCGCGGTCCTTGTGATCCGGCGTTTGCAGCCAGAGGGAGATGCTGAAGGGCTCATGGCGGCTGAAATTGCCGATTTTCGTGTCCACAGCGTCATCTCCGGTGAATTGCACGGCGCTGCCGTTTTTGCCGGGACCGAGCTTGTTTTCGCCTTTGAGCGTGGCGGGCGATTTGGGGTCTTTTTGGTTCGCGAGCGTGTTTTTGTCGAGTTGGTCGAAATGGAACGCGGCGATCTCTCCGGTGGAAAAATCCGGCGTATCGAGATGCGGCGGCATTTTGGCCTCTAGGGTCTTCACGGCAGCTTGGGCACTCGCGAACTTGGCTTTGGACGGCGCATCCATGATCATGTGCGTCGGTGTGGGCGGCGCAGGCGTGAAGAAGGCGTAAAGCCCGGCTTCGTCGATGTTTTGGAACATGGAAAACAGGCCGTAATACTCCTTTTGGCTGATGGGATCGTATTTGTGATCATGGCAGCGTGCGCACTCAAAGGTGAGTCCGAGAAAGGCCGTGGCAAAGGTCTGCACACGATCCGCGACATACTCGACACGGTATTCCTCTTCGATGCTGCCGCCTTCGCTCTCCTGCTGGTGCAGGCGATTGAAGGCCGTGGCGAGGATCTGATCGTCCGTGGCATCGGGCAGCAAGTCGCCCGCGAGCTGCCAGGTCACGAATTGATCAAAAGGCAGGCTTTCATTCAGCGCCCGCACCACCCAGTCACGCCAGGGCCAGACATCACGCTCGCGATCCACCTGGAAGCCGTAGCTATCGGCATAGCGGGCGATGTCGAGCCAGTCACTGGCCCATTTTTCACCAAAAGACGGCGAGGCCAGCAATCTGGCGATTTCAGCATGCTGATCTGAGATTTCAGAAGCCGAAGGCGGCAGCCCGATGAGGTCAAAATGCAGCCTGCGAGTGAGCGTGGCCGCATCCGCAGGTGGTTGGAGCGCTAAACCGCGTTCCTTCAGTCCTGCCGTGACGATCTCGTCGATTCGGGCAGCGGCTTGATCGATAGGCAGTGCACGTTGTGCCATCGGTAGCGGAACAAAGCTCCAGTGCGCTTCATATTCCGCGCCCTCGCGGATCCAGCGGCGCAGCGTTTCGACTTCGGCGCTGGTGAGCCTGGCCCAGCTTCGATTTCGGCGGCGGCATCAGGCTCATCGGCATCGTGCGTGAGGATGCGCTGTAGGATGAGGCTCTTCTCTGGCTGCCCTGGCACGATGTGGCCATCCTTGACCGCCGCCGCACGCTCATCGAGCCGCAGATCCGCTTCACGCTTCTTGGAATCTGGCCCGTGGCAGTGAAAGCATTTGTCCGAGAGGATTGGCCGTATGTCACGATTGAAGCGCAGCTTTTCAGCACCGCAGATGGAAAGAGGAAAAGTAAGCGTGATGGCGAAAAGGAAACAGCGCATGGGCAGATTGGTTTACGACGATGCCGAAGTGGCTGTTGCGTGCAGATAAAGATTTCGGGGCGAGCTGGGCACTAGGGATGTGAATACTTGCCATGTTTCATGACATTTGCGTGACAACAAACCGGTGCCTTGCGCTATTCTGGGAGGCATGAAATCATCCACACCATCCGCTTGGCGCATGCAGGCGGTCATGATCGTGCTGCCCGTGCTCGCACTGGCGGCACTGGGCGTGTTGGGACTGGTGGAGATGCGGCGTGGCGTGCTGGAGCTGATGCGGGATAGTGCGCGACGTGTCTGCGAGGCAGAGTACGACACGATGCGCCAGCAGATGGAGGCGCTTCTCGTGCAAAATCCGGCTCCAGCGCTATTTGGCGACCCACCACGACCAGGGGGCGCAGAAACGACAGAGAGCGGTCTTCCGCGTAAGGTCATCGAGGCCTTCGAAAAATGGAAAAAGCAGCCTGAAAGCATCTCCGTGGCCGAAATGCAGCGTCTCGTGCTCGAAACGCATCCCAACGTCATTTCGCCGGAAATCATGAGCGCGGTTGATCCTGATGATAAAACGCGTTGGAGGTCGAAATGGCGGCAAATCGAGCAAAAGCAGGCTTTTCTGCGAAGCGGGGCCTTTCCAGCCGAAGGCGTGAAACAGCTCGAAACGCGAGAAGATGCCTCTGGGCAACTCTGGCTGCTTGGGCCGCCTCGCGGGCTGATTTCGCTGGAGGCGCTCGCGCAGGAAAAAGGCATCCGTTCGTCTGGTGGTGAGTTGGAGTGGACGAAGCGAGCATTGCAGGATTTTTGCGATGTCTATTTTTTCATCGGCCGTGGCGAGGGCTCGCCGCAGCTACACGGAGAAGTGCTTGCCTCACAAGGCACACTGCCTCGAGTCTCCGCTGTCGCACGCGCAGCGGACATGGAGGGTTTGTTCGCCGTGCAGCGGCGGCTCACGCTCGGCTTTGCGGCGGTGTTGGTGGTTTCGGTGCTCAGCGCGGTGTGGGGGCTTCTTTCGCTGCGTCGTGTGGTGCTGCAGCAGCAGGCGCTGAGTGATTTGAAGACGAATTTCATCGCCAGCGTCACGCATGAGCTGCGTGCGCCGGTGGCGTCCATGCAATTGCTGGCCGAGGGGCTGCAAAACGGCACAGTGAGTACGGAGACGAAGCGTCAGGACTACTTCCGCCTGCTCGTGGAGGAGTGCCGGCGACTCGGTGGCCTCATCGCCAATGTGCTCGACATTTCCCGCATCGAGCGCGGTGCGAGGCGCTTCGAGTTCGAGGAGGCGGACCTGCGTGCGCTGGTGCTCGATACCGTGCGTCTGCACCAGCCGCGTGCGGAGTCACTGGGACTCACGCTGCGAGTCGAAGCCGCTGAAATCGCCGCGCAGGCAGACTCCACGGCCATCCAGCAAGCTCTCACCAACCTGCTCGACAACGCCTTGAAGTTCGCCCCGCGTCCAAGCGAGATCGTTGTCACCTTGCAGGGCATCGAGAGCACTCACTGGCGTCTCACCGTGCTCGATCACGGCCCAGGCGTGCCTCCGGAGAGCCGCGAGCGCATTTTTGATCCCTTCTTTCGCCTCGGCAGCGAGCTGCGGCGTGAGACTCAGGGCGTCGGCATCGGCCTCAGCATCGTCAAACACATCGCCGAGGCTCACCACGGCCGGGTTTGGGTTGAATGCGACAGCGCGACGAGCTTCCACCTCGAATGCCCCGTTCAGAATCAGCAATCAGGAATCTAAAATCAGGAATCCCATGCCCCGCATCCTCATCATCGAAGACGAGCCCGCCATGCGCACTGCGCTGTCGGATGTGCTGATCGCTCACGGGCATGAGGTGCGCGTGGCGGCGGATGGCGCGGCGGGCCTGCGCATGGCGCGGGAGCAAGTGCACGACTTGCTGCTGCTCGATGTGATGATGCCAAAGCTGGACGGCCTTTCGGTTTGCACGGCCTTGCGTCGCGATGGCTGTCAGACGCCTGTTTTGATGCTCACGGCGCGTGGTCGCGTGGAGGATCGTGTAAACGGGCTGGATTCCGGCGCGGATGATTATCTGGTGAAGCCTTTCAGTTCGCGTGAGCTGCTCGCCCGTGTGCGAGCGCTGCTGCGTCGCGTGGAAAGACGCGGCGTGGAACCTGAAACGCTGCGTCTGGGCGATGTGGTCGTGGATTTCACCGCGCAGACCGCCACCAAGGCCGGCAAACCGCTGCCGCTGAGCACGAAGGAGCCTGCAAATCCTCCGCCTGCTGGCCCGCGAGGCCGGGCGCATCGTCACGCGGGAGCAGTTCCTCGATGCCGTGTGGGGCGTGAACGCCTACCCCACCACGCGCACAGTGGATAACTTCATCTCCGCCCTCCGCGCCAAGATCGAGCCTGAGCCGGGCCTGCCCGTTTACCTGCTCACCGCCCACGGTCAGGGCTACCTGCTCATGACAACTGCATGACACAAAGCTGCTCACGATATGTCATTTTCATCCACCATGAACGCACCATCTTCGTTTCGTCTTTTTGAAGTCTCACGCAAAGGCGCAGAGGCGCAAAGAATGAGATTTCTGAACCTTTGCGCCTCTGCGCCTTTGCGTGAGTTCCTTCTGATGTTCCTCGCTTGTTCGCTCCAAGCCGCAGATACAAATCCGATCGCGGAAAAGCTGCGCCAGGGGCTTTTTGCCGAGGAGGCGGAGCGGGATCTGGAAAAGGCCGCGAAGGCCTATGAGGCCGCCGTGCAGCTCTACAACGCGGATCGCCGCCAGGCAGCCACGGCCTTGTTCCGACTCGCAGAAATCCGCCGGAAGCAGGGAGACGCCAAAGAGGCCGCGCAGCTCTACCAGCGCGTGCTGGCCGAGTTTGCCGATGACGAGGCCCTCGCCCGTCTCAGCCGCGAAAACCTCGCCGGAATGGGCGTTTCGCCCGCCGCGCCTGCGCCGACCGTGAACGACGAGGTGGCGGAGATCGCGCGGCTGGAGTCGCTCTTTAAAACTAGCCCGGACCTCGTCAACAGTGAGCAAAAAGACGGCATGCCGCCGCCACTGCACCACGCCGCCTGGCGTAACCAGCTCCGCGTCGTCACCTTCTTGCTCGAAAAAGGCTGCCAGCTCGACTTGCGCGAAAGCGCGGGCCGCACCGCGCTCGACATGGCCTGCGCTGCGGGTCATCTGGAGATGGCCAAGTTGCTCATCAGCAAAGGCGCGGACATTCACGGCAAGGACAAAGGTTCCACACCACTCGGTGCGGCATTGATGAACAAACGTTCGCAGCTCGCCCGCCTGCTCATCGAGAAGGGAGCGGATGTGAACCGTGTCTTCTATGAGTATAACAAAGAGAAAAAAGCCGCCTTTTACCAAACGCCACTAACCATGGTCACACAGCAAGGTGACTCGGCGTTATTCGATCTGCTGATCGCTCACAAAGCAGATCTCCATGCATCTCAATTGACTACAGACGTCAATAAGTTGGGATGGAACTACCCGCCTGTTTTGATCGCCGCGCACAACAACGCGCCTGAGCTGCTGAAAAGATTATTGGCCGCTGGAGCCAGCCCTGAGCTTCCACCCGGAATGCCCGGTGATTCACCTCTCTCGCAAGCTCTCCAGCTAGGACACCTGGAGTGTGTCACCCTGCTGCTGGATTCGAAGGCCAAGATTCAGCAGGATGTCATGTCCTATGCGGCAAGGCTCGGCAAAGAAGACTTCTTTCTGCGCCTCATCCAGGCTGGTGGCGACATCAACGAAGTCAGTCAATACGACACACCGTTGATTCACGCTGCAAAGCAAGAAGCGCAGAAGGTGCCGGACTCATTTCTGCATTTTCTCATCAAACACGGCGCGAGCGCGAAGAAGGCGCTTGGACAGAATCGCCCGCCTGTCTCAAGCGGCGGCATGTATTACGGAATGACCTTCGAACGGGCGCAAATCGTGCGCAGCACACTTTACGCGGAGTGGTTTGCGCAGCCGCAGATCACCTGGGCACCGCAAAATACCTCCATGCCGGTGCAACAGTCTCCTGACGATCCCGCGCCGCTCGTTTGCGATCTGGTGAATGAGTTCAGCTCTCTGCAAAAAGCCTTCATCGTGCGCAAAGCGGCGAATGAAGCCGGTTTCGAGCGCATCCCGCTCGACATGAAGGCCTGGGCGGATACCGGGGGCGATCACGCGAAGCTGCCGGAGCTGCGCTGGGGGGATGTGATCGAGTTTGATGAATGGGGAAAGCATGAGGACAGCCCTCGCATCGCCGACATGCTGCGTGCGGCTCGGCGTGTGCCTTTCAGCGTGACCATTGATGGTTTGAAGAATGACTTTGTGCTGCACGGCGGCGCGGAGATTTTTGATCCGACGCAGAACCTCGTGCCAGGCAGCATTCACGGGTTTCCGAGTGAGACCTTGCGCAGTATGCAGTCCGTTCTCGAGCTACTGGGGGTGAATGATCCACGCTGCGATTCAAGCGCGGTTGAATACGTCACCGGACCTGCGGGCAAGCGTCGCAAAGCCACGCTCGATCTCACGCAGCGAAACGCGGAAAGCCGCATCCAGCCGGGGGACGAGTTCGTCTTTCCACTCCGGAAGGTGATGGTCGTGAATGCTAGGCCGCGAATCATCTCCCCCGGCCTGCCGCTCAGTCGTGCGGTGAACCAGCACATGACGCTGTTGGAGGCGCTGGCGGCTTTTTTGAATGATTCCGAGATCGTGCTGCCACACCCAGATTGGTCAAAGCTGGTGCTGCGCCGCTGGGATGAGAAAAAGAAGGCGCATGAGCCCAAACCCATCAATCTGGCCGCTGCGATGGCGGATGGAACCTTGTTTGAGGACATTCCGCTGCAACTCGGTGACCTTATCGAGCTGCCTGTGCGTGAATCTGAATCCGGAAAGCCGTGGACCGGGCCAGATGAGGCGGTGGTGCGCTTTTTCCAGCGATCCTTGGCCCGCACGGTTATGCTAAACGACGGGGTGGCCAAGCGTGAACTGCGGCTGACGTGGTTTACGCCGCGCTTGAGACTGGAGAGCGGCCTGTGGCACCGTCAGGATGTCCCCGTCGAAAACAAAGCCGAGGGTCACATCACCTCCATGACCACCTCCGCGCTCAGCGAGGCACTGAACCGTGCCAACGGCGAGCAGGGCCAGGCGCGTCACTTCCACGAAGTCATAAATGGAATTCGCGATACAAACCTGGTGCGTGACAGTCTGCTGCGCGACGGGGATACATGGCTGGTGAAGGTGTCGGTGAACTACGTCAACCCGCAACCCAATATGATAAACATGCCGGGCGTGCCTCAGCCGGTTCCTCGACCCAGAATTGGGGTGCCTAGCCCGCGTTGACTCCTCAAGTTTCACAAGAAGTATATGAATCTCACTCACGCGATGATGTCTTTCGCTACGACGCCGTGGACGTCGGTGAGGCGGAAGTTTCGGCCGGAGTAGCGGTAGGTGAGGCGCTCGTGGTTGATGCCGAGGAGATGCAGGACCGTGGCGTGCAAATCGTGAGTGGTGATGATGCCGGTTTCGGCGGTGTCGCCCATGGCGTTGGTGCTGCCGTAGGTGAAGCCGCCTTTCACGCCGCCACCGGCCATCCACATGGTGTAACCGCGACCGTTGTGTCCGCGGCCGTTGTAGAGTTCGTTGTCGTAGCTCGATCCGCGGCCGAATTCGCCGCCCCAGAGGATGAGCGTGTCTTTGAGCATGTCGCGCTGCTTCAGGTCGGCGATGAGGCCGGCGATGGGTTTGTCGATGCTGCCTGCCTGACGCGTGATGCCTTCGCGGAGCTGCTGATGGTGGTCCCATCCGGTGCTGGTGAGCTGGATGAAGCGCACGCCTTTCTCAGCGAGCCGACGCGCCATGAGGCACTGCGTGCCAAAGCGCTCGGTGTCGCCGTTGTCGAGGCCGTAGAGCTCGCGGATGTGCGCGGGCTCTTTGTCGAGATCGAGCACGTCGGGCACGCTGGTCTGCATTTTGTAGGCGAGCTCGTAACTTTGAATGATGCCTTCGAGCTCGGGATTGCCCGGATCACCCGCGAGGAGCCTGCGATTGGCTTTTTGGATGAATTCGATCTGCTTGCGCTGCTGCGCGTCGCTGAACCTGCCATTCGAGAGATCGGGAACGCCGCCGCCGGTGGTGCTGAGGCGTGTTCCTTGGAAGCTCGCGGGCAAAAACGCGCTGCCGTAGTTCATCGCGCCGCCGGTGTCGGCCACGGGATTGATCGTGACAAAGCCGGGCAGGTCCTCCGCCTCGCTGCCGAGCCCATAGACGATCCACGCGCCCATCGAAGGCCGCACAAAGGTCTCGCTGCCGATGTGCAGCGCCACCGTGGCCATCTGATGCGCGTTCGTGCGTGTCTGCATGCCGTTGAGGATGCAGAGGTCGTCCGCGTGCTTCGACAGCTCGGGAAACGCTTCGGAGATCATGAGGCCGCTCTTGCCGCGAGGTTTGAAGTCGAACGCGGCGCCCATGTACTTCGCCATTTTGGCCTCCTGCGCCTTCACCAGCTCCGGTTTGTAATCAAACGTGTCGAGATGGCTCGGCCCACCCTGCATGAACATGAAAATCACGCGTTTGGCCTTCGCCGCGAAATGCGGTGCCTTGGGAGCGAGCGGATTGATCGTCTTCGGCGGTGCCGCCGCACTCGCCCACTGCTGATGCAGCGCATTGAACGCCAGCCAGCCAAAGCCTGCGCTGGTGGATTGGAGAATGGAGCGGCGGGTGGTCATGGAGGCGGATTTTTGACAGGAAGATTGGGGACAGAAAAATTTGGGTTCTGAAATCTTTCTGTCCTCAATTTTTCTATCAGATGGATTGGTTCAGAAGACGTAGCGAAACTCAGCGGTGCCCAACAGTGCTTGGATCAGTGATTGCGTGTCCAAATCGCGTGCATCGGTGATTTCTTCGGAAGTGGGTTCGCGGCCCAAAAGGAGGTGGTAAATGGCTTTCGTGTCTTTTCCGGCCTTCTCGGTGATTTGAGCGGCGATTTGCTCGACGAAGGGGTTGTTCATGAAAAACAAGGCCTGTGGAGCGACGGTGGTGACATCGCGCTGGCCTTTGATTTGGGTGGGGCCGGGGAAGTCGAAGGTGCTGAAGAGTTCGGGGATGTTGTCGCGAACGACGGGCAAGTAGATCGTGCGATACGGCTCCTCAATGCCGAGCAGACCACGCGTGATGCCGTGACGGCCTTTGCCGCCGCTTCCGGCGACTTGGATGCCTTCGGGGCGATCAAAGGTGAGTTGACCGGCGAGTTGCAGCAGCGTGTCGCGCAGGGGTTCGAGTTCGAGGCGCTTGGGGTTCTGTCGCCAGCGGAGTTTGTTGCCGGCGTCGGGATGCTCGGGATTGCCAGTGGTGGCTAGTCGATAGGTGCGGCTGAGCATCATGGCGCGGATCATCTTCTTCATGCTGTAGCCGTTTTCGACGAAACGGATCGCGAGATGGTCGAGCAGTTCGGGATGGCTCGGATCGGCACCGGTGATGCCGAAGTCATCGGGCGTGCGCACGAGGCCTTCGCCGAAAAGATGCTGCCAGAGGCGGTTCACCATGACGCGTGAGGTGAGCGGATGCGTGGGCTGCGTGAGCCATTGGGCGAATTCGAGGCGGCCGGAGCTTTGCGCGGGCACTTTCGGCATTGGTGGCAAGGCGGGGAGCTTCAATTCGCCGCGAGCAGGCGCGGTGTCGCGATCATGCGGATCGCCGCCGATGGCGATTTCGCAGTCTTTGATCTCGGCATCAATGACGCCCATGCAGAAGTGCGGATCGTGGTCGTAGCGAATGGTTTCCTTCGGATTGCCGAGCTCGCGGAGGTCATCCATCGAGTGGATGCCAGCGGGCAGTTTTTGCGGCGGACCGACGGCTTCATCGAGTTCCGTGGGCAGATCGACGAGTGCCTCGGGGCTCACGTAACCGCCGCTGACGCCTTCGTTGCGATTCGGCGTGCCACTGAGCGTGCGGCTGCTGTAGAAGATGCCCGCGAGCGCATAGTAGTCGCGCATGGTGACGGGCTCCGTTTTGTGATCGTGGCAGCGTGCGCAGGCCAGTGTGAGCCCGAGGAAAGCACGCCCAACGACGTCGATCTGGTCATCGACCTGATCGAGGAGGTATTGCTCGTAGTCGCCCTCCTGCACGTTCATGCTGCCGAGCGCGAGCATGCCGGTGCCGACGATTTGATCGCGGCGCTGCAGCACGGTGGTGGCTGGGAGCAAATCGCCCGCGATCTGCTCGGTGACGAAGCGGTTGTAGGGTTTGTCTTCGTTGAAGGAGTCGATCACCCAATCGCGGTAACGCGCGGCATACAAAAACGGTGCATTCCACACGCGACCGACGCTGTCGGCGTAGCGAATGACATCGAGCCAATGCCGCGCCCAGCGCTCGCCGAAGCGTTCGGATTGGAGAAAGGCGTCCACGACTTTGGCGAAAGCGAGGTCATCGGGTGAAGGATCGCGCAGGAAAACCTCGACCTCGGTTTGAGAGGGCGGAAGGCCGCGCAAATCGAAGGATGCACGGCGGATGAGCGTGGCACGGGGCGCATCACCGATGGGGCGGAGGTTTTCCTTTTCGAGACGCGCGAGGATGAAGCGGTCGAGGTCGTCTTTCGGCCACGCGGTGTCTTTCGTGGCTGGAATGGCCGGACGCTGGAGGCGCTGGTAGGACCACGGCGTGGGGTTGTCGTATTTCTCGGCGGCTTGGGCAGGGAAAAGACTAGCGAGGCAAAGAATCAGCAAATTGGCAACAGAATGGGGGTAACAGAATGGGTTTATTCTGTTGTCTTCATTCTGTTGCCATTCGGATTGGGTTTTCATTTCACGCCTCCTTTCGCTTTCAGCCATGCACTGAGTGCTTTCACATTCTGCGTGAAGTCGAGGCTGTAGATCACGCCACCGGCTGGCTTTTGCTTTTTGCCGTTCGCGTCGCGCATGATGCCGCGGTCGTCGTCGGTGATGGGCCAGGAGCCGTTGGGGGCTTGTTCTTTTAAAATGGTGGCGATGTCGGCGTCGGTGGGGGGGGAGGACCAGCGCTCTTTTTCGGTGCGGGGGAAGGTGACGGGCTCGCCACGGGCGATCTGGCTGCCGGCGGCTTGGAGGGCGTCGAGTTCGCTGTCCCAGACCCAGCCGTAGTTGGAGGAGGCTTTTTGGTCGGAGTAGGTCAGCTCGAAGCCTTTGCCGCCGGGGCCGCGCTCGAAGTAGAGGGGCTTGTTGGTGTTGAGTTCGTAGAAGCGGGCGAGCTTGTTGCCGGGCAGGAGCACGGTGCGGAGGTAGGTGATGGCTTTGGCGACGGGCGGGAGGTATTTTTTGTCGCCGGTGGCGGCGGCGAGCTTCAGCAGGGCCCACATGGCGGCCTGGCTTTCGCGACCGCTGATGGCGGTGGGCTCGAATTGACGGCTCCACACGGGCTGCATGTCGGCGTTGTATTGCTGCGCCCAGGCGGGCTGCGGATCGGGCATCTGCGCGAGCAGAAGGAAGTCGCCACCGCGTTTGGCGGCTTCGAGGTATTTTTGATCACCGCGAAGCTGCCAGGCGAGCAGCAGCGTGCTCATCAAGGTGGCGTGGGTGTTGTCGTTGAGCACATAGCAGCCGGTGAAGTCCTTCGGCCACTTGCGCGGCCAGTCGGCGGGGTAGCTGCCGGGTTTGATGGGATACTTGTCCGCAGGCGGCGGCGCGGTGGGCGCGTCGTCGAAATTCGCGCTCCAACCGCCCGCCGGATACTGCGTCATGAGGAGCGTGTGCAGCGCAAAGTCGGCGGCGGCTTTGATCTCGGCGTCCTTTCCACCGAGCGCGTGATCGACCCGCACGAGCAGCCGCGTGGCGGCCTGGGAGACATCGTCGTCGTAGGTGGCGTAGTTTTTCTTATCCTGACGACGCCAGTTGTGCCAACCGGCCTCGCGGGTGGCGGTCTGCGTGCGTGGAATGGCCGTACCATCGGCTTTGCGGCAGTAATTCTTCGATTCGCGGCCCTTGGCATTGAAATGGCCCGAGTAGTCCCAACCGCCCGAAGCGAGCTGCGTGCGCGAAACGCATCGCGCGGCCTCGACGGCGGCTGCTAGGCACTTTTCGTCCTTCGTGGCCTCGTAAGCATCCAGCATGGCCATGCCGACCGCAGGCGTGCCCGGTGGCTGAATCCAGATGGTGTCCGGACCGGGAATGCCTTCCGCTTCGCGCAAGGTGAAGTCGGCGCTGTAGCGGTAGACGTAACCGCCGTGGGCCGCCGCGTGGGAGTGGTAGAACGAAACGGCTTTGATGGTGGCGGCGGTGACTTCGGCGGGTGTCGCTGCCGTGGCGAGTGGCGGAATGACGAAGGACGAAATCAGAATGACGAAGGAATGAACAAGGCTGAATGACGAAGACTTCATGGCGCGGTGGTGATTAGGGGTTACGCAAAGGCGCGAAGCCTCATAGGATCCAAAGATGGATGGTTAGGGGGCTGCTGGAGCGACTTTGTGAGAGTCACATCATTTTCCACCAAGCTATGCTAGACATGATCATCGAAGCGGTAATGACGCAGGCCACCAATAAGCCAAAAATGCATGTCCACCAGAGTCTGCGAAGCATAAGCACTACGCAGGCAAACAACACGCCTGCCCAGGGGGAAGAATGCAATGAAACCAGTGAAACAGTCGGACACACTAACACGGGCCAGAAAGCAGCCACCACTTCATACCAAGGGCTAGTCTTGGCATTCTTGGCTGATGACTGAGAGTCTGGCATGAGCATGACTTGTTGGTGCTTTAATCACTTCTCCTCAATGCGGGCCTTCTTGTTCCCGTTGTCGCTGATGGCATCGAGGACCTGGAGGAGGGACTTGTAGGGAGAGTTTGCGTCACCTCGCACGATGACTTTGGCACCGGGGTGATCGGGGAGGTAGGTACTGAGGAAGCCGCGGAGGCGGTTCGTGGGGACTTTTTCGTCACCGATGAGGATGTTTTCGCCGTCGGCGGAGACGATCATGATGATGACTTCATCACTGGAGTCAGAGATTCGGTCGCCGTCAACTTTGCGGGACTTTGAGCCGGATTCGGCGGAGGGTTTGCGGCCTTCGCCGTCTTTGGTGCCGGGCTTTTTCATGCCTTCGCCGTCGCGGGGGCCGGTGCGTGGTTTTTCGCCATCGCGTATGCCGGGTTTCTTTTCGCCGTCGCGTTCGATATTCGGTTTGCTGCCGCCTTCACGCTCCCCGTCTTTCATGGCGGGTTTGGGGGACTCGGTTGACCTTGGTGACTCTGTTGACGGTTTTTGAGTCGTGGAGCCTTCGCGGATTTTGGGCGGGACTTCCTTTTCGATGGCTGCGACGGGGAGGCACAGAAGGAGGGTGCAGGCATGCAGGAGGGCGGCTTTCATGGCGTGGGTATTGTCAGGAAAGCAGGCGGATACGTCAATACATGAATCGAGCCTGGAGGCTGGGCACTACTTTTTAGCGAAAGATGAGCGTGGTCGGTGGCATGTGCTCATCAAAGTGGACCGGGAGGCGGATGGCGTGATCGAGGACGGTGAGGTAGTCTGCGCAGGGGATTTCATGCCCGCCGAACATGGCGAGGTGCGGCGTGGTCCACTGGGTGTCATGCAGGATGAAGCCTCGCTCGTGCAGACGATGCTGGAGGGCGGTGAGGGCGACTTTGGAGGCATGGGTCTCACGGCTGAACATGGATTCGCCAAAAAAAGCACCGCCGATGGTGACTCCATAGACGCCGCCGACGAGGCGGCCCTCTCGCCAGACCTCTGCACTATGGGCATGGCCCATGCGGTGGAGCTCCTCATAGACATCGAGGATGGCGGGGGTGATCCACGTCTCCTCGCGGTCTGCGCAGCCGCGCATGACATCGCCAAAGGCAGAATTCCACCGCAGCTCAAAGGGGTGTGAGCGGTAGAAGCGGGCAAAGCGGCGCGGTAGATGAAAATCCGCGATGGGGAGGATACCGCGCATCTTTGGCCGATACCAGTTCACACCGCCACCGTCCTCCCCCATGGGGAAGATGCCTTCGCAGTAGGCGTTGAGGAGGTCGAGCGGCGCGATTTCCATGAAACAGAGTGAGTGGGCAGGATGTGTGTGTCACTGCCTGTCGCGAAGAGGTTCTAAGTTTCAAGTTTCAGCTTCGTACTTCCCGCATATTAGGAGGTGGAGTGAATCTAGCGTTGCAAATCACGATCCTGCGCATCCTGCTGATCCCGGTCTTTATCGGGCTGGCTGTGTACTATGCACAGAGTGTGAAGGCGGGTGCGGCAGATGAATCCCTACGTCTGTGGACGGTGGTGGTCTTTGCCGTGGCGGCGCTGAGTGATGCGCTGGATGGCTGGGTGGCGCGGCGGTTCGACATGCGCACACGGCTAGTAGCGATCCTGGACCCGCTGGCGGATAAGCTGCTGCTGCTCTCTGCCATCCTGACGCTGAGCTTTACGTCGTGGAGACAGCAGTTTCCGCTGTGGTTCCCGCTGCTCATCGTCTTCAAAGACCTCGCCTCCATCGGTGCGGCCTTCATCATCGACCACTTTGCGGGGAAGTGCCATATCCAGGCCCACTGGACGGGGAAGGCCTGCACGGTGGCGCAGATCGTCGCGGTGCTCTGGATCATGCTGGACATCACCACGCCCGCGCTGATCTGGCCGGTGCTGATAACTGCTTTTTTTGCCCTGTGGTCCGGTGTTTACTACCTGGTCGATGGCACGCGGCAGCTCCTCGCAGCGGAGCCGAAGTGAAGCCTGCTGCGTGATGCGTGAATCACGCAGGATCGGCGTTTCTACCGGGCTGGCCGAGCATCGAGCATGCAGCATACGCACCCTTTTTTCAGCAACTCATCCGACATCTCACCACTCATGGCACAAACGACCTCCACCACCTGCCGCTGGGGCATCCTCGGCGCGGCCTTCATCGCCCGGAAGAACTGGCAATCCATCCTGGATGCTGGGAATGCCACGCTCATCGCCGTGGCCAGCCGCGAACTGGCGAAAGCTCAGGCCTTTATCGACGAATGTCAGGCGCAGGTGCCGCATCCGGTGCAGCCCGAGGCTCTCGGCAGCTATGAAGCACTGCTGGAGCGGCCCGACATCGACGCCGTGTACATCCCGCTACCCACGGGCATCCGCAAAGAATGGGTGCTGCGTGCCGTGCGAGCAGGGAAGCACGTGCTGGTGGAAAAACCCGTCGGCTGCGATGCCGCCGAGGTGGAGGAAATCCTCGCGGCATGCGCTGAGCGCGGCGTGCAGTTTATGGACGGCGTGATGTTCATGCATGGGCAGCGGCTCCAGCAGATGCGTAGCGCCGTGGATCGAGAAGTCGGCCCCGTGCGGCACATTGCCACGCAGTTCAGCTTCTTTGGCGATGAGGCCTTCACCCGTGCGAATATCCGCACCCACGGCACACTCGAGCCCCTCGGCTGCCTGGGTGATCTAGGCTGGTACTGCCTGAGCTTCACCCTCTGGGCCATGGCAGAGGCCACACCGCGCAGAGTCACCGGACGCCTCCACGCCGAGGCCGGGCAGGGCGGTGGGGCACCGAGCGTGCCACTCGCCTTCTCCGGCACACTGGAGTTCGATCAGGGAGTGAGCGCCTCGTTTTACTGCTCTTTTCATGCCGCACATGCCCAGTGGGCCATCATCAGCGGAGAAAAGGGGCTGCTGCAGCTCGCTGACTTCGTGCTGCCGTATGCCGAAACCGCACCCGCATTCAGCGTGACAAAATCCGACTTCAGCGTGGACGGTTGCCGCAGTGACATGCGAGCCGGGAGAGAAAGCCACAGCTCCGACGAGCCCGCGAACAACGCCCCCGGATCGCAGGAGTCCGCACTATTTGCCGACTTTTCCACCCTAGTGCTCACCGGGCAGCATGAGCCACGCTGGGGCCAGATCAGCCTACTCACCCAGCGTGTGCTCGATGCCTGCCTCCGCTCCGCACGGGCAGATGGAGCCTCCATCGCACTGTGATGAGTCCCTGCCGCATCTTCGCGACAAGACCGCGCTGCTGCCAGCCGTAGGTCTGCGGGATGAAAACACGCCTCCTGCTCCTCCTTCTCCTTTCCGTCATCCACACTCGTGCTGAAGACGCCGCCGCCTACCGCGAGCTCTTCAATGGCAAAGACCTCACCGACTGGGTCGATGTCAACACGAGTAAGGACACCTGGAGTGTCCGTGATGGCCTGCTCGTATGCAGTGGCCTGCCTATCGGCGTCATGCGCAGCGAAAAGCAGTATGAAAACTTCCTCCTCCACATCGAGTGGCGTCACATGCAGCCCGGCGGCAACAGCGGCGTCTTCCTCTGGAGCGATGCCACACCCGCCCCCGGCAAGCAGCTCCCCAAAGGGCTCGAAGTGCAAATGCTCGAGCTTCAGTGGCCCAATCTCCACCTCACCAAAGACGGCAAACCCAATCATCCCGGCTATGTCTCCGGCGAGCTCTTTGGAGCCAACGGCCTCGAAATCGTGCCCGAGAACCCACGCGGCTCACGCAGCATGTCCTTTGAATTCCGCTGCAAAGGCGCAGGCGAATGGAACACCTACGACGTCGTCGCCGTCGATGGCGTCGTGAAACTCAGCATCAACGGCAAATTCGTCAATGGCGTGAGCCAATCCACCGTCCGCAAAGGCTACCTCTGCCTCGAAAGCGAAGGCAGCGAGATCCACTTCCGCAACATCCGCCTCCTCGAGCTCCCCCCAGGCCGCCTCACCCCCGAGCAGACCGCGCCTGTGCTCGCGAAGTAGTGGCGGCGAAGTGGCTGGTGGGTGGTTTGCGAGTCACGGAGTTAGACGAGGCAAAAAGTGCTTAGTTCTTAGTGCTTAGTGGTGAGAACAGGGAGCTGCGACCCGAGAACTCAGGCAAGATTCTTGCCAGCCAAACCAACTGCGCCTAAAGCAGTGGGCACTATGCCGAATACATCCGACCGCTGGTCCCTTGACACTTGGTTCACAGGCTTTGGCCAAGCTGATTACACTGACTTCAAAAACGCCCTCGTCCGAGACCTCAATGCGCTGAAAGACCGCGCTTCGGGGCTCAAAAGCGAGATTTCTGCCATCGCGACGCTCATTGTCGATGTCGAGGCACTCAGTGACCGGCTGGGACATCTTTCGGCTTACCTTGGGTGCCTCTCTGCTGCGGATGCCAACAACGAAGCGGTCAAAGCGGATGAAGCTTGGCTCTCCACCCTCGAAGCCCAAAGCACCAAGCTCATGGCCACGCTGCGCTCGGTGCTCGCCGCGCTCGATGAGGCCAGTTTTAACCAATTACTCGCCACACCTGCTCTGAAGCACGCGGAGCACAGCATCACCCGCTGGCGCACGGAAGGCCGCAGGCAGATGAGCGCCGAAATGGAGGCTCTCGCTGCCGATCTCAATGTGAACGGCCTCCATGCCTGGGGCCGCTTGTATGACACCCTCACCGGTAAAATGGAATTCGAGATGACATTCCCGGATGGACACCGCGAAACAGTCCCCATGGCACGCCGCCGCGCCCTCATGTCCGAGCCTGACCGCGCTTTGCGTCAGGCGGCCTTTCACGATGGTCAGCGCCCATGGGAAGATCACGCTGTCACCCTCGCTGCGGCTCTCAATGGCATCGCTGGCACTCGACTCGATCTCTACGGTCGTCGCGGCATCGGGCACTTCTTGGATACACCGCTCTTTGACGGTGCGATGAGCCGCAAATCACTCGATGCCATGCTGGAGGCCATCCACGCCGGAGTCGAGCTCCCACGCCGCGCTCTGCGAAAAGCCGCTCAACTGCAAAAAACTCCCGCGCTGCACTATTTCGACCTCGAAGCGCCCCAAATCGCCGCTCCTGATGAAAAAGAGCTCACCTGGGATGAAGCCTGCGCCACCGTGGAGCGGGCCTTCAGCGCCGCTTACCCGAAACTCGGCTCCTACTTCCGCGACATGCTCGCCCAACGATGGATCGAGGCCCAGCCACGGCCCGGTAAGCGTCCAGGGGCCTTCTGCACCGGCTCGCAGTTCAAGCACGAAGAGCGTGTCTATATGACCTATCACGGCACCGTTCATGACATGGTCACACTCGCCCATGAAGCCGGTCACGCCTGGCACTACTGCGTGCTGCGTCCAGCACGCTACCTCGCTGCAGCTTATCCCATGACGCTCGCAGAGACGGCATCGAACTTTGGCGAGATGATCCTGCTCTCCGGCCTGCTCAATGATCCAGCCATCACGCCTGCGACAAAGGCTTACCTGCTCGATCAAGAAATGCTCCGAGCCCACGCCTACCTCATCAACATCCCCATGCGGTATGAGTTTGAAAAAGCCTTCTACACCGAGCGGGCGAAGGGCGAGGTGAGTGTCACACGCCTGCGTGAGCTGATGAGCGAAGCCCAGCGCGGACTCTATGGCGACACGCTGCTGCCAGACGGCACTGATCCCATGTTCTGGGCCTCGAAGATGCACTTCTTCATCAGCGGCATCTCATTCTACAACTTCCCCTACGTCTTCGGTTACTTGCTCAGTCAGGCACTCTTTGCTCGCTTCAAAGAAGAAGGCGCTGACTTCCTCCCCCGCTACGAGGCCTTCCTCGCCATGACTGGCAGCGCTAGCTGTGAAGACGTTGTCCAGCACACCCTGGGCGGTGATCTCACTGATCCGGCCTTCTGGTCTGGGGCACTGAAAGCCATGGAGCCCTCGCTCAAGGCCTATGAGGCTCTTTGAGCTTCTTCACCACCTTGATGCCCTCTAGGCGCATTTTTTTATCCACCGCTTTGCACATGTCATAGATGGTCAAAGCGGCCACGGATACTGCCGTGAGAGCCTCCATTTCCACACCCGTCGCAGCGGTGGTGATGACTGTGGCGGTGATCTCCACGGCCTTCGCAGTCGTTTGGAAGTCGATCTGCACCTTATTGAGCGGGATCTGATGGCACAGCGGGATGAGAGCCTGCGTCTGCTTCGCCGCCTGGATGCCTGCGATGCGGGCCACGCATAGGACATCGCCTTTTTTCAGGCTATTGGCCTTCAGCAGGCGGATGGTTTCGGCTTGGAGCAGGATGCGGCCTGTGGCGACAGCCTCGCGTCGCAGCGCAGGCTTGGCGCTGATGTCCACCATGCTGGCCTGACCGGAATGGTCGATGTGAGTGAGCTTTTTCATACGGAATGAGTCGGATGACAACACCGCACAGGCCATGGGGCAAGGCGTAACTCGTAATTGAGCGAGCGTGGTCTTGCGCCATGGGCTGCGGCAGCTCAATATGCAACCAGCTAGCAGCTCGATACAACGTTCCCATCACCCATCTCATCCCATGCCCACACTCCGCCCCTCCCGCCTCCTGCGCGAACTCCGCGCTGGCCAAAATAGCACCATTTTGAAGCTCAACATGGGCGATCCACGCATCGTGGAGCTCGCGGGGCTGGCTGGAGCCAGCGCCGTGTGGCTGTGCAATGAGCATGTGCCCAATGATTGGCTCAATCTGGAGCATCAAATCCGCGCCGCAAAGCTCTACGACATGGACACCATTGTCCGCGTGAACAAAGGCGGCTACAGCGAGTATGTGAAGCCCTTTGAGTGTGACGCCACGGGCATCATGGTGCCGCACATCACTAGCGCGGATGAGGCACGCAATGTCGTGGATATGGTTCGCTGCCGCCCCATGGGGAGCAAGGCTCTGGATGCCGGAAACATGGACGGACTCTTCTGCCAAGTGCCGCTGGCTGATTACGTAAAGCACTGCAACACGGAGAAATTCGTCATCCTGCAAATCGAGAGCCCCGAGGCACTGGAAGTCGTCGAAGAGATCGCTGCGGTGCCAGGGTATGACATGCTGCTCTTTGGGGCAGGGGATTTTAGCCACCGCATCGGCAAGCTCGGTCAAGCGACGTGCCCAGAAGTCGTCGCCGCGCGGAAGCGAGTCCACGCCGCCGCGATCAAAAACGGCAAATACGCCGCTGTCGCCTCCCTCTTCGGCCAGAAGGACATGCTCATCGAGGAAGGCGTCCGTGTCTTCACCCTCGGAGCCGATGTCATCGAGCTCGGCAACGCCTTCAACAGGATGGTCAAAGACTTCAGCGGTGGTGCGGCTGCTCCGAGCAGTGACTCTGTCTATGCGAATAAAAAGTAGCAGTTCGGCAGTCTAGCTCACTTCCCGACCGCTCTTTTGAGCTCGTGCTGCGCTTTGTTGAAGTCGGTGACGGCTTGCACGCGGCTCTGGCGGGCACGGGTCAGCTCTTCACGGGCCAGTAGGTATTCTAGCACCACGCCGAGTTGGCTGGCTTGGCGTTCTTTGGCCAGTTTCACCATTTCTTCGGCTGCGGCGACGGCTTCATCGTTGATGGCGATTTGGTCGTGGGCGCTTTGGGACTTTGCGGCGGCTTCCACGACTTCGCGGCCGATGGCGGCCTTGATCTGATCGGTTTGCAGGCTGGTGGCTTCTTCGCGGGCATTGGCGATGAGTTTGCGCTGCTTATCAAAGAGCCCCCCAGGGCCGATTTTCCATCCTAGACCGATGTAAAAGTCCTGCGTGTCATCGAAGCTGCCTGTGTTGTTGCCGATCCCTCCGCCTAGACCACCTACGGTGTAACCAGCCTGCACATTCGGGATCATCGGGGCGATGTGGGCGCGGTCGCTTTCGAGCTGTGCGGCTGTGGTGGCAGCGCCTGCGGCTTTGAGCTCTGGGCGGTTCTGTTTGGCCTGGGAGAGCAGTGTGGCGACGCCGGATTTGCCATGGAGCCGCACGGGCACCAGATCGGCCTTGGCGGGACGCAGCTCGGTCTGAGCAGGTAGGCGTAGAGTCTCTGCCAATGCTGCGGCTGCGAGATCGCGCTTCTCCTGCTCTTGGCGGATGGCTAGTTTTGCCCGCGAGACTTGTGTTTTCACGCGGAGTAGATCGGCGCGGAATGCGGTGCCTGCAGTGACGGCTCCGCCGAGCTGCTTTTCATAATCCTGTGTCAGGCGCAGATCATCCTCGATGATAGCGACGCTGGCCTCCGTGGCGAGGAGGTCAAAATAGCGCCCGGTGGCCTGCGTGATGATGTCTCGGCGTGTTTTTTCTGCCAGTTGCTCTGCCGCGAGTGTTTTTTGTTTGGCTGCGAGAGCGGCGTAATAGAGATCACCTGGCGACCAGTCGATCATGATGGCGGTACCGATGGTGTACTGCTGTTTGTAGGCATTGAAGACGGCCCCGGCGACATCTTGAATATTGCCATCATGTCGCCTGTAACCGACTCCTAGGCTCAAAGAGGGCCAAAAGCGCTGCCAGGCCTGCTTTGACTCCGCGATGGTCTCCGTGTGCTTCACGCGAGCGAGCTGGATTTCGTCATTATTCGCTCCCGCGAGCCGCATGACGGTCGGGAGATCGACATGGACCGTGTCGGCGTGCACAGTCACAGCAAGTAGGAGCCAGGAGTGCCGCAATAAGGACAAAACTCGAATGACGAAGGACATGGCGTTGGAGGGATTGGATTCGGAGTTTGATGGGCCTCTATTTCACCGTCACTTCTTGCTTATCAGTCAGTGTGGCCGTGCCGGGCAGGAGGATGACTTCATCGGCTTTGAGCTCGGGCACCTCGACGTTCACGCCGTCGTTGAAGCCGGGCTTGATGGCGGTTTTTACGGCTTTGCCGTCCACATGCTTGAAGACAAAGCTGTTGGCTTTTTCCTTCACCAGTCCGGCCACAGGGATGACGGTGGCATCGTCATGCTGCTCCACCGCGATGCGTGCCATGGCGAACATGCCGGGGCGGAGTTTGCCGTCTGCGTTTTTGAAGTCGGCTTCGATGAGCATGGTGCGTGTGGTGGTGTCTAGCGCACCTGCGATGCGGGTGAGGGTGCCTTTGATGACGGTGCCATTGAGAGCATCCACTTTGGCCTCGACCTGTTGGCCGACTTTGAGCAGAGCGGTCTCCACCTCGATGACGGGCACTCGGAGGCGCAGGGTGCTGACATCGGTGAGCTGGAGCAATGTATCGCCCCCAGCGGAGGCGAAGGCTCCCAGGTCCACGCGGCGGTCGGTGATGACGCCTGCAAAGGGTGCTTTGATCTGTGCGAGCTCGATGAGTGCGTTGGTGCGCTCCATGCCCGCTTTGGCGATGGAGAGCTTCGCCTCGGCATCATCGACAGACTGCGGGAGCACGAGCTCGGGTGACTTTGCGCGGGCTTGGTGGAGGCGCTTTACCTCGATTTCGGCGGCGGCGATTTCGGCGCGGTGGCTGATGAGGTCTGCCTTTAGTGCGGGGACTTCGATCTGGACGAGCTGCTGCTGTGCGGTGACGACATCGCCTTTGTCCACGCTGATTTTTTCGATGTAGCCAGCGACGCGGGCCTTTAGCTCCACCTTCTGCCAGGGAGCGAATTCACCGGGCAGCGTGACCCAGCGGTGGATGGTGCTCTTCTGCGGCTTGGCGGCAGGTAGCTCCAGCGCGATGGCGCAGGTGGTCAGGAAGGTGAAAAGGAGGATCAGTTTCATGATTGGGACAAAAAATGGAGGTGGTGTAGCACTCGGATTCACTGAGGTCGGGCTTCAAAGAGCGCACTCTGTTCGTCATCAGGATCGAGTGAGGCGGAGGTGGCCTTCTTACTGGCAAAAAGGGCAAAGACGGCGGGTAGGATGAAAAGTGTGGCGATGGTGGCTAGCGCGAGACCACCGACGACGGCGCGGCCCAGTGGCGCAGTTTGCCCAGCTCCGAGTGCCAGGGGCAGCATGCCTGCGATCATGGCAAAACTGGTCATCATGATGGGGCGTAGGCGGCTCACCGCACCCTCGATGGCGGCGGCGCGGCGGTCGCCTGCATTGGCGAGTCGGTCGCGGTCTGCAAAGGTCACGAGCAGGATCGCATTCGCCACGGCGACACCCACGGCCATGATCGAGCCCATGGCAGACTGGATATTGATGGTGGTGCCGGTGAAGAACAGCGCGAGCACCACACCCGCGAGCACCGCAGGCATGGTGGAGACGACGACGATGGCGAGCCGCAGCGACTGGAAGTTCGCACAGAGCAGAAGGAAGATGACGACGATGGCGATGATGAGACCATTGCCGAAGCCCTCTGAGAGCTGCTCGAAGGGCACGACTTGTCCGCGGATGTCCACCTTGGTCTTGCCATCGGCGGCGGGGCCTACTTCCGCGATGGCTTTGCGCACGGCTTTGATGGCATGGCCGAAGTCGATGTCGTGCACGTTCGCGGTGATGCTGGCGATGCGCACCATGTTGTAGCGCTCGTAGGTGCCCACGGCGGTGCCGGGATCGAGCTTGGCAATGGTGCGCAGCAGCACGGTGCCACCTTTGGAGGACTTCACGGGTGTGTTCCCGAGGTCCTCGATGCTCCGTGTGCGCTCCTCTGGGATCTGCACCTGCACATTGAAGCTGATGCCTGTGCCTGGATCTGCCCAGAAGACCGGCTGGGTGAAGCGGCTCGATGTCGTGGCGGCTACGAGGCTACGCGTCACGTCCTCCACATTCACGCCGAGCAGTCCCGCCCGCTCGCGGTCGATCTGCACATTCACTGTGGGTGCATCGAGCGTCTGGGCGATCTGCGCATCGCGTAGGAACGGGAGTTCGCTGAGCTTGGCGAGTAGCTTTTCGGCATGCTCTTTGCTGGCGGGCAGGCTGGGGCCGCTGACGGCGATTTCGATGGGGGTGGAGGCACCAAAGCTCATCACCCGGCTGACGATGTCCTGCGGCTCAAAAGACACCCGCACATCGGCCAGCTCACGCTTCATGATGCTGCGCAGTTTTTCCTGCAAAGCAGGCACCGCGACACCGGGATTCGCTTTGAGCTGTACGGCCAGCCAGCCCTCTTCGGGGCCGCCGTTCCAGAGATGCACCAGGTTCACCGGGAAGCTGGAGTTATGCACGCCCACCATGCCGATGGAGAACTCCACTGGGGCCTCATCGCCGATGATTTTGAGGATTTTTTGAGCGATGCCTTCGGTGATGCCGACCTGGGTGCCGCTGGGGGCACGGAAGCGGATGGCGAACTGGCCGCTGTCCGTCTGCGGGAAGATTTCTGAGCCCAGGAATGGGCTGAAGGTGGCAATGATGAACCCGGCACCGCCGAGATAGGCTGGCACCAGTATCCAGCGGCTGGTGACGGCGGCCTTCACCAGCCCACTGTAGGCACGCACTAGGATACCGGGCTTCCGCTCATGCGTTTGCACCTTCTTTGGCAGCAGCCACACGGCCAGCACCGGCACCAGTGTGCTGGAGAGAACAAAGGAGGCAAACATCGCAAAGCCCACCGCCAGCGCCAGCGGCACGAACAGCGCCTTTGCCGCGCCGATCATGAAAAAGGCGGGGATGAAGACCGCGAGGATGCACAGCATCGCTAGAAGGCGCGGCAGAGTCGTCTCCAGCGTGCCATCCAGCGCAGCGCGGGCCAGGGGCCTGCCGCGAGCGAGATGGGTGTGGATGTTTTCCACCGTCACGGTGGCCTCATCGACGAGGATGCCCACAGCGAGTGCCAGTCCACCCAGCGTCATGAGATGGATGTTTTGCCCGCTGATCCATAGGCCGAAAGTGGCGGCCATCAGCGACAGCGGGATATTGATGATCACGATGAATGCCGTGCGCAGATCACGCAAGAAGACCAGCACCATCAGGCCTGTAAGCAGGGCACCGAGAGCACCTTCTTTGACCAGATCGTCGATGCTGCGCTTCACCACAGGTGTCTGATCGAATTCAAAGCTCACCTTGATGCCGTCTGGCAGCAGCTTTTGGAATTCAGGAATGCTTTCTCGCACTTTTTTGACGACTGCGAGCGTGGAGGCCTCCGCACGTTTTGTGACGGGCAGATAGACGGTGCGCTTTCCATTCGCCAAGGCATAGGAAGTGGTCACATCCGCAGCATCGGCCACGGTCGCCACATCGCGGATGAAGACAGCGCCTTGATCCGTCGTTCGCAGTGGCACGGCTTCCAGGTCCTTCACATTGGAGACGATGGCGTTCGTCGGCACGATGGGATATTTGCCATCGAGGTTCATGTTGCCGGAGGGGCTGATCGGATTGCCCTTGGCGATGGCCTGCACGATGTCATCCGGTGACAAGCCGTAGGCCTTCATGCGGTCTGGGTTCACATTCACCACGATGCCGCGTGAGCTGCCTCCGAAGGGCGGCGGCGCGGAGACGCCTGGCAGGGTGGCAAAGGCTGGCCGCACCTTGTTCAGCGCCTGGTCCTGCATCTGATTCAGCGTGATGTTCGGATCATCTGTGGAGAAGACTATGTGCCCCACGGCCACGCTACCTGCATCAAAGCGCATGATGAAGGGGGCCACGGTGCCCGGCGGCATGAATGCGCGGCTGCGATTCACCTGCGCCACGGTTTCCGACATCGCCTGACTCATGTCCGTGCCAGGGTGAAACTGTAGCTTCATGATCGAGGCCCCCTGGATCGACTTGGACTCCACATGCTCGATATTCGCGATGTAGAGGAAGTGGTACTCGTAGCGATAGGTCAAATAGCCCTCCATCTGAAGTGGGTCCATGCCGCCATAGGGCTGCGCAACGTAGATCGTCGGGATGCCCAGCGGTGGGAAGATGTCCCGCGTCATGCGCTGAAGACCCAGCCATGCCCCCAGCGCCACAGCCACGACGGCAACAAGAACGGTCCAAGGATGGCGAAGAGCAAAACGAGCGAGAGACATGCTAAAGGTGGCAGAAGACGAAAACGGAATGACAAGAGACGAGGGTTTCCGCAGGCGGCGAAATGGGCAGCCATTACGGGCACCGTAAAACGTGAGGCTGCAACGATCTTTCCTCCAAATGATGTGTTTTCACCCAGCGGACAAACTAGGCCATCGGGTCAATGATTGGAGACTTCGACACCGAGTTCTTTGAGCTGCTTACGCACGATCTTTAGCACCGCACGTCCATCCCTTGTGATCTTATAAGAGCGCGGTGCCTTGGGTCCGCGGGCGGGGTCTGCGGTGGAGGTGAGCCAGCCATTGGTCTCCATGCGTTTGAGCAGCGGATATAGGGTGCCTGGACTGACGTCATAACCATGATGCGCCAGTTCCTTGAGCATCCACTGGCCGATTACTTCTCCTTCGGCGGCATGATGCAGCACATGCACCTTCCAAAAGGAGAGCAGGATTTCGCGATTGATGAGTTTCAGGTCCACGGAGGCAGATGGTGCAACGATTTGACGTTTCTTGATCTAGAACATGAGACGAGTTCTCTCGAATTCAATGCTCGGTTCGACATCATCTCAGACGCAATGGCGGGTTTCGGCGTCGCGCTCCTGAAAACGGTGCTGATGGGAATGGACTTGAGCATCAGCCTCAAGACGTTGATAGGGCATTCGCACACACCTTTCAGTCGCCGTCTCTCGCGGATAGCTATTTTGATCTGCCATGCGCTAGGCTGCTCCGAATCTGCAAGAATCGCCTTTTTCACCCTTCTTCACCTGCATGACTGCTCCATCCTTTTCACTGCAAAACAAAATCATCCTCCTCACAGGCGGCGCGGGTCTCTATGGTCGTGGTTTAGCGGCGATGCTGGCTCAGACCGGTGTCACGCTCATCCTGGCGGCTCGTGATGTGGCGAAGCTGCAAATCGTCGCCGATGAGGAGACAGCCCTGGGCCACAAGGTCTTCGCTGAGTCGCTCGATCAGGGTGATGAGGCCTCTGTGATCGCCTTGCATGATCGGATCAAAGCAAAATTCGGCCCCCTGCACGGCCTGGTGAACAATGCGGTGCTCCGCCCGATGAAAGGTGCCAAAGGCGCAGCGGAGCAGTTCGCCGAATCCATGCGTGTGAATGCCACGGGTGTGATGCTCATGCACCGGCACTTTGGTCAAACCATGGCGGAGGCTGGACGCGGCAGCATCGTGAACATCGGCAGCATCCAGGGCATGATCGGTCCCAGCTACGAGCTCTATACCGGCACGAACATGGGGGATATGCCGCCGGATTACTTCTTCCACAAAGGCGGCATGGAGAACCTGACCCGCTTTTACGCCGCGCTCTATGGCCCGAGCAACGTCCGCGTGAACAACCTCGCCCCTGGTGGTTTCTTCAATCATCAGCCGGAGCCATTTTTGCAGCGCTACTGCGAGCATACCATGCTCGGACGCATGGCGGATGACACCGACCTCGGTGGTGCGGTGATTTTCCTGCTCAGTGATGCCTCACTCTACATCACGGGCGTGAATCTGCCCGTCGATGGCGGTTACACGGCGAAGTAGTCACTTCAGCAGCTCAGCGACCGGGATGCGGTAGAATTTATCCGTGCGGGACTGCTTTTTGTCCTCACCACCGAGGCAATAGACAGATCCGCCGAGCTTCACGAGGCTCACCATCGCCGCGTAGGGCAGGGGTGTGGCCTCCCGGTAGCTATCGGCCTGCACATCATAGATCACCGCCGCCGCTGTGAAGTCATCTCGATAACCGCCTGCGATGTAGATATGCTGCTCATCGAGAGCGACGGCGCAGAGGCCACGGGTGGCGTGAGCGAGGGGTCTCAAACTGCGCCACTGATTCTTCTCCGGCGTGAATGCGTAGGCGACAGCGGTGTTCATGACAGTCTGAGTCGTCGTCTCAAAGTTCATGCCGCCAAAGACGAACAACGCATCTCCCACGACGGATGAGGCCGCCGTAGCAAAGGGTTTACCAGGGAAGTCCGCGAGGCGTTTCCCCTCTTTGTCGAGCAACCAAGTCTCACGGCTGACTCCGGCGAGATTCGCTGGATCATCCGTGCCACCGACCGCGATGACGCTCTGACCAATGACGCCACCTGCGGCGAGGGCTGCGTGTTTGAAAGCTCCCACTGGGTTGACCTTTTCGCCATTGAAGCCGCCCAGGTATGAAAGGCCTTCCTGCGTTTGTACGGTGATGGCATAGCCCACGGGCTCGGGCAGCTCTTGGGTGCTTTTCCAGACTTTGGATGATGGATCGAAAGTGTGGATTTTTTTCAGCCAGTTTTTCTTCCCGCCTTCCCAGTTCGTGCCGCCCATCAGGATGATTTGGCCATTTTGATGTCCACTTACACCTCCACCATTGGGCTCAGGCAGCGGCGGCAGTGGCTCCCATTGCCCGTAGGCGCTGCAAAGGAGTGCGAGGCTAACAAAGAGCCGTTTTGTCATCAGGATCAGTCGCTCGTTCATAATGGTCGGTGTGTTCGGATTTCCATGTGGGCAGGAGGCGCACGTCGTTTTTGCCGCTGAGTTCGCCAGGGTCACTAGCAGGCGAGGCGTCCTCGGCACGCCGCATTTCCCACCAGCATTGGCCGCAGTGGTTGTGCTCGTGGTCGATGACAAAACCTGCCTTTTTCATCATCGGTCCGATCCAGCCCATGCAGTGGTCGCAGTAGTCGCGGTATTGATCCAGGCCATTACGGATGAGGAATCCCTTGGAAGGGCATTGATGCATGTCGATGCGGTACACCTCATCTGTCGCTGTCATGACATGATCGGCGGCCTCCTCCTCCAGCGTGTGGTGCCAGTATTTTTTCATCCCTTCGATGCCCTGGCCGATGATCAGATCGGCGGCATGCCGCTGGGAGTCGATGCTGATGGCCTCTTCCCAATACGCACGCACTAGGTCATGCCCACCCTGCTGCTCCAGCCAGCCGAAAGTCCACTCATAGTGCCCACAGAAGTCGTAGCAGCCGATCATGATGCGTGGGTGATGTCCTCCAGACGTTGGGGTTCCAGTTCAGAGCTGTTTTTCATGAAGCGCTGCTCGCAGCAGCCATTCCCGCCTAGCACACGCACCGTTAGGCCCGCAGGTGCCGCCATCGCCTCGCTGACGAAGTAGCAGTGCTGGCAGAAAAGCGGCATCACCTCACGCTGCTGCACACGCAGGTGGCGGATGGCGGGGCAGACCTGGACGCGGACATGCACTGCATCCGCCGACTCGCTCACTTGCACCTCTGCACCGGGCTCCGCATCGAAAAAAGCCCGCCAGTAGTCCGCCACGGCCCGCAGGCCACCTGCTCGCCACTTTTCCGCCACAGGAGCATGATACTGAGTGCCCAGCTCGTGCCAGTAACGCCGCAGCCCCTCGATTCCCAGCTTGGCATGGATGAAGCGGAAGGTCGCATTGATCGCTGTGTAGAAATCCGCTGCGCCGACGGGCTTCGTATCGGTGTAGGGCAGTGGGGCGGCGTCAGGCATGGCTGTAGTTCGCTTCCGGCAGTGGAGAACTTTCGACCCAGCGCCAGAGAATGCACAAAACTCACCCCGATTGCAGCCACAGCCAGCCTTGCCAGTTTTCAAACACGGCCTAGATAGCACGCCAACTCATGAGACCCACGCCCCGATTACTCCGCGTCCTGCTGGTGCTGCTGGCGCTGGCATTGGCGGGCAGTGTCTGGGGTCAAATCGCCATCCTCTGGCGCATCGGTGCAGCGCTCACGGTTCTCGTGCTCGTGCTCGATGCGCTCACGCTGCCGCGCAAAGGCCGCATCACCGCGCAGCGCTCGCTGCCGGGCCGTTTCGCGCTCGGTGTGCCAGGCTCTGTGACCCTGACGATCACGCACACCGCGCGGCGTGAGCTGCATCTGGAGGTGTTTGATGGTATCCCGCTCGGTGCAGAGGCAGAAGGCATGCCGCAGCACCTGGCCATACCTCCCGGACAGCATGCCACCGCATCGTACGAGGTCCGCTTCGTCCAGCGCGGTCAGCACAGCTTCAGCCTGGTGCAGGTGCTAGCAGACTCACTGCTGGGACTCTGGCGGCGGTTTTATCAAGCCGGTGAAGCGCAGATGACGCGTGCGTATCCGAACTACGAGCCCGTGGTGCGCTTTGCCCTGCTGGCCACGGCAAACAGGCTGGAGCAGATGGGCATCGTGCGGCGGCGGCGCATCGGTGCCTCGCTGGATTTTCACCAACTTCGTGATTATCAAGACGGCGACGTGCTCTCCCGCGTGGACTGGAAGGCCACCAGCCGCCGCCTCAGCCTTATCAGCCGTGATTTCGATGAGGTGCGTAATCAGACCGTGCTGCTGGTGCCAGACTGTGGCCGCCGCATGCGTGCTCTGGATGGCTCGCTCTCTCAGTTCGATCATTGCCTCAATGCGATGCTGCTCATCGCCTTCATCGCCCTGCGGCAGGGTGACGAAGTCGGCGTGTGCGGCTTTGGCGGCACTAAAAAGTGGCTCCCACCAGTCAAAGGCACCCATAGCATGCCACGCCTGCTCAATCACCTCTACGATTACGAGACCACCAGTGAGCCGAGCGACTTCATCGAGGCCGCAGAGCAGGTCATGGCGCGGCAGAAGCGCCGTGCGCTGGTCATCCTACTGACCAATCTACGCAGCGAAGATGGTGGCAACCTCGTCACTGCCACACACCTCATGCAAAAGCGCCATCTCGTGCTCGCCGCCACGCTGCGTGAGCAAGAGCTCGAAGACCACGCCGCTCGCCCCGTGCAGAATTTGAACGATGCACTCGGCTATGGTGCGCTAACCCATTACTTCGGTGAGCGCCGCTTGCTGCTGGAGAATCTGCGCTCACGCCGCGTCCTGACTGTGGATGAGACGGCGCAGATGCTCCCCGTCGCTCTGGCCAATAAGTACCTCGATGTGAAAGCTGGCGGGAAGTTGTAACAATGCCGCGTTCACGACTCCACACCGATGAATCCCACGCTGCGACTCCTTTTCATCCTCATCACCACACCGTTGGTGGCCCAGGAGCAGCGTTTTGACTTCGAGGCCCCTTTTGATGGGCACCAAGTTCCGTGTGTCATTTTATACCCAGGACTCCCAAAAGGCAGAAAAAGCTGCCCAAGACACCGTTGAGCGCATCGCGGCCCTGAACGCGATTTTTTCTGACTACGAGCCAGAGAGCGAATTATCACGTTTGAACCGCGCAGAGGCCGGAAAGCCCTTTGCAGCCAGTTTGGAGCTCTACGGGCTCATTTCGCGTGCTCATGAGCTTTCCGCCGCCACCGACGGAGCCTTCGACATCACCTGTGGCAATCTCACCCGCCTCTGGCGCCGCACACGAGATCAAAAAAAGCTCCCTCCGCCGGATCGGCTGCAAAAAGCACTCGCCGCCACGGATTACCGGGCCTTGGCACTCGATCCATCCTCCCGCAGCCTCACGCTGAAGCGTGCAGGCATGCTCATCGACCTCGGAGGCATCGCCAAAGGCCGCGCAGCGGATGAAGCCCTGCGGCTGCTGCGTGAGCGGCACGGCATCCGTCGTGCGCTGGTCATCGCTGGTGGAGACATCGCCATCGGCACTGCTCCACCTGATGCCGCTGGCTGGGAGATCAAGCTCCGCACGCAGTCCCTCGCAGCCACGGACAACCGCCTGACCACGCTGATACTCGCCGAGCGCGGTGTATCCACCTCTGGCGATCTTTATCAATACATCGAGATCGACGACACTCGCTACGCGCACATCGTCTCGCCCAAAACGGGCCTCGGCCTCACCCAGCGCATCGCCTGCACCGTCATCGCACCGGACTGCACCACCAGCGATGCCCTAGCGACAGCGATGTGCGTCCTAGGCCGGGAAAAAGGCACTTTGGCAGCAGCGCAGGTCGCAGGTGTCGAGTTGCTCTGGCCAGAGTAAATACGGCCTACACAAACAGCCCACTCAGCGTGCCGGTGCTCACATTGTTGAAGCTCGTCATCTCCACACCGAACTGCTGCGCCAGCGAGAGATGCAGATTCGCCAAGGGTGTGCCTTTGGCGAAGGTGGCGTGCTGACCCGTCTTCATGCGGCCTTGGCCTTTGCCGATGAGCACTAGAGGGAGGTCCTCTTTGATGTGGCCGTTGCCATCCTTCATCTCACTGCCGTAGAGCACCACGCTGTTATCGAGCAGCGATCCATTGCCTTCATCAATTCCGCGCATCTTCGACACGAGATATTGCACCTGCTGCGCATACCAGCGGCTCACGGTCGTGTACTCGGCCACTAGCGCCTCTTGGTTCTTGTGGTGGCTCATGCCGTGGTGGTCGTTCTTCACGCCATCGAGGAAGGTGAAATTTTGCCGCGAGAAGCCATGCGCACTCATGAAGGTGGCCACACGCGTCGTGTCTGTCTGCAAAGCGAGCACCATCAGGTCCAGCATCAGCTTCATGTGTGCATCCTTGCTCATCGGGATGCCAGCAGGTGGCCGTTTTAGCTCTGGTGGCGTCAGCGGTGACCACTCCGGCGCAGGCGGATTCATCGTGCGTGCGATTTGCTGCTCCACACCGCGCACGCCTTCTAGATATTCGTCGATCTTCTCCTTATCGCGACCGCTAGCGATCTTTTGCAGTGCTTTGGCATCCTCCAAAACGAGATCCACCACGCTGCGCCTATTCTCCGCTGCTCGCCGTGCTTCCGGCGACGACGGATCGCGGAAAAGCCGATCAAAAGCCGCTCGCGGGCTAATTTCTGGCGCGATGCGCTGCGTGGCGCTGCTCCAGGAAACGGTGTTTGCCAATGCGATGGGATCATCACCGGCCATGCCCTGCCGTGGCGGCTCCGTACCGAGCTCGATGCTCGCAAAGCGAGTGCCCTGGCCAATCTGCCGCGCGATGACCTGATCTACCGAAATGCCATTCACCCCATTCTCGATGGCCGTGCCGGTCAAAAAGGCCCCGGTGAGCTTCACATGCCCTTTTCCGCAACTGTCGATCCCACTCAGCACAACCATGTCATCGCGATAATCCGTCAGCGGCTGCAAAATCGGCGACAGCGCAAAATCCCGCCCCGTGCCCGTCACATCCCAAGCCTTCGGAAACACTCCGTTCGGCTGGAAAAACGTCACAAACCGCCGTGGCGGCAGTTTTGCGGCAGCACGGGCCTTCGGCGTCATGATTTCGAGCCATGGCAAAGCCAGCGTGGCTCCGAGTCCACGAAGAAGAGTGCGGCGTTCGATACGGTGGGACATATTCCGCCTCAACGCCCCCCAGCTCCCCCACCTTACATTTGAATGCCGGAGGCATTCCCCTGGCCATTCGTAGGGAAGCCCTCCGGGCTTCAAGGTGTGGTGCCTTGAGTCCGAAACGCCTCGCTGAGCACGATGGACTCGATGAGGACGTCGGCGCGGTGGTCGTTTTGTTTCAGGGGGGCGAGCAACTGGCGGATCAAACCTTCATCCTGGGGCTTTAAGGCACGACCAAGCGCAAACGCGGTGAGGCGCTGGGTGACGTTGCGGAGGAATTCATCGGCGTGGTGCTGCTGGATGGCGTTTCGTAGCTCGGCGGGGCCGTTGATTGAAATGCCGCCGGGGAGGGTGCCAGTGGCATCGACAGGCTTGCCTGCTTCCTTTTCGCGAAAGCGGCCGATGGCATCAAAGTTCTCTAAACCGAAGCCGATGGGGTCGATCTTGTCATGGCAACTGGCGCAGCTTTCGTTGCGGCGATGCGCGGCGAGCTCTTCACGCAGTGTCTTGCCGCGATCACCGGCTTTGTCATCGAGCTGACCGGCATCGGCGGGTGGTTCGGCGAGTTTGCGGCCGAGGAGGTTTTCGAGCAGCCATTTGCCGCGAATCACGGGGCTCGTGCGGTTCGGCGTGGAGGAGGCGGTGAGCACGGCCGCCATGCCGAGAAGTCCCGCACGCTTGTCATCGGTGAATTTGACCGGCTGCATGGCCTCGCCACTCACTGCGATGCCGTAAAGTTTCGCCAGCTCGGCATTGGCAAAGGTTTCGCGGCTATCGAGCAAGCGAGAGAGGCTGCCGCCAGTTAGCAGGAGGTTTTCAAAGACGAGCACGGGCTCCAGTTTCATCGCATCCGCCAGCGCGGGTGTGAAGTCGCGGAACTTCCGCGCATCCGGCACATGCTCGGTGCCCAGGCCGGAGAAGCCCAGCCACTGGCTCAAAAACGTGCTCGTGAAGGCCCGCGAGCGCGAATCAGCGATCATGCGCCGCACCTGCACACGCAGCGTAGCGTCGTCGTGCAGCTTTCCGGCATCGGCGAGAGTGCGCAATTCATCATCCGGCATGGTCATCCAGAGGAAGTAGCTCAAGCGGCTGGCGAGCTGATGATCGTTGAGCTTTCCGGCACGCAACTCATCGCGGAACAAGAAGCTCGGTGAGGTCAATGCGGCGGCGAAAGCCAGTTTCAGAGCCTGTTCGGGCGATTCGCCGCGTTTTTGGGCCTTTTCATGAAGCGCGAGGTGTTTTTCGAGTTCTCCGGCTCGCAGGGGCCGACGGAAGGCTTTTGGCAAAAAGGCACTCAAAGCGGCTTTGGCATCACTTTGGAAGATCTCGCGTGGTTTTAAGCCTGTGGGCGAGATCGGGCCTGCGACGCGAATCCAGTCCACTCCTGGCGCACCGACTTTTTCGGCCTTCACGGCTTTTTGAGCCTCTGCACTGCCGATGAGCGAGGCGGGATCAAAATTCAGATCGAGCACTTGGAGTGAATCACCCACCACTTCGCGGTTGCTGGCGAGCTTCTGCACGTTCGCAGCCTCGATCTGGCGATCCAGCTCGGCTACGGAGAGCTGCATCACCTTGGCGAGCTGATGCTTCACAACCACCATCGCCTCGGTGCGCTCTGGTAGTAGATTGTAAAAGCTGCGCAGATCGTTCGGGCTGCCAGCGGGCGTCACCGCACGCAGATACTCGATGCGCATCTGCATGTTCTGGAAGTTGCGGTTGAGTGTGTCGGTGAGCTTCTTGATCTCGTCTGTGGCATTTGCGGGCAGCGGCAGCTTTGGCGCATTCTTCGCTGCCGCATCCTTCACTAGCGGCGCAGCCTTCTTTTGATCAAAGACAGGATAACCGCCCTTTGGTGCTGCCTTTCTGTTTTTGCGCAGCGGTGCCGGTGTTGCGGCACGCAGGCTGGTGTTGTCGATATTCCAGGTCATCTGATGCGTGCCAGCACGGAGCAGTAGCTCGATCGTTTCCTCCTGCGGTGCGTTGTCGAGGCACTTCAGAAGCGCCCGTGGCTCGTTGTCGATGCGCAGACGCATGCCGCTATCTCCACCTCGGCCGACGTGCTTCACTGTCAGCCGATACCAGCCATCCGCAGGCACGATCACCTCGTCATAAAGGGTGCGCTGCCCCGCTCCGGCCAGCGAGTAGCCGACTCCGCCGCCGGGCAGGTCCTCGGGCTTCGCGCTGCGCTCCGTCATGAGCATGTTTTCGGCCTCGAAGTGCTTCGTGTAAGGCTGCTGGCGCAGATTGAGCATGCTTTGCAGAGCATAATCCGCCGCATCGAAAAGCTGCTCCGCCAGCGCGGGGGAGATGAAAAGCGCATCGCGATCATTCGTGAAGCCCGAAAGGCCTGGGCCATCATCCAGCAGCAGCTTGCCGGGCTCAAAGTCGATGCCGAGGAGATCACGCAGGGTGTTGTTGTATTCGGTTTTGGTCAGTCGCGGTAGCGTGACGTGCTCGATACCTTTCTGCTGGCTCCAATCGACCGAGTCGATGCCCTTGCGCAGAAACGCGACGATCTCCGCCCGATCAGCACTGCGGGGTAGCGGCTTCTTTGGCGGCATTTCCTCCTCTTCGACCTGCTGGAGCATGGTTTGCCAGAGCTTGAATTCCTTCACCACATTTTGCGGTGAGCCGAAGTGCGTGAGATCGACATCGCCCTTTTGTTTGTCGGCGTTATGGCAGTCGAGGCAGTATTTTTGCAGCAGTGGGCGGATTTCCGCTGCGGTGGTGCAGGAAAGACTGAAGACAAAGATGACGAGGAGGCGAATCACGGGCGGGGAAACGGCGGAATGCAGCGCGAGCCTTCATGGAACTGTGGTCAAATTGAGCTGGAATGGTGATCAGATTTTTTTGACGAGGGAACAGGATGCCGACAGCTTTTGCATTCCACTTCGTATTCGCCTTCTCATGTCTGATCGCTACGCCACCTCTCGCCGCCTCTTTGAACGTGCCCAAAAATCCATCGCTGCTGGCGTGAATAGCGGCATTCGCAAAATGGAGCAGCCAGTGCCGCTCTACTTTGACCACGGGGATGGCCCGCGCCTGTGGGATGTGGATGGCAATGAGTGCCTGGATTTCCAGATAGGGCAGGGGGCTCTGCTCTATGGTCATGCACCAGCGGGAATGGCGGATGCCATCGCCGCACAGGCGCACAAAGGCACCCACTGGGCGGCGCAGAGTGAACTGGAGATCGATGTGGCCGAGCGGCTGCAAAAACTGATGCCTGGGGCGGAGCGTGTGCGCTTCAATAATAGTGCCACGGAAGTCGTGCTCTCCGCGCTGCGCCTCGCTCGTGCGCACACAGGCAAGCCGCTCATTTTGAAGTTTGAGGGCGCTTATCACGGCTGGGCGGATGAGGGGCTCGTCGGCTTCGCACCCCCGCCGGATCTATGGGGCGACGATGAGGCCCCTACGCGGCTGCATCCCTCCCAGGGCGTGATTCCTGCGGTGCTCGATACCTTTGTCGTCGCCCGCTGGAATGACCCCGATCACCTCCGCCGCGTGGTGGAGCGTCATCGCGGTCAGATCGCTGCGATCATCTTTGAGCCCATCATGTGCAACACCTGCTGCATGGAGCCGGTGGACGGCCTCATCGCCACCATCCGCGAGCTATGCGACCGCGATGGCATGCTCATGATCGCGGATGAAACGATCACGGGCTTCCGCTTTGCGCCGGGTGGTGCGCAGCAGTTCCTGGGCTTCACGCCGGACCTGACGATCCTGGGCAAGGCCATCGGCGGTGGATTGCCCTTTGCGGCATTGGTGGGCAAAGAAGCGGCGTTTCAAAAAATCATCTCGGGGCAGGTCGTGCATGCAGGCACGCTCAATGGGAATCCGCTCTGCCTCGCGGCATCGAAATGGTGCCTCGATCATGTTTTGAGCCTCGGAGACACGCATCCGCGTGTCGTCACGGAGCTCGGACAAAAGCTGATGCACGGCCTGCGCACGCTGGCGGATCAAAATGGCATCCCCCTGCGCCCCCAGGGCCCCGGCGCGGCCTTCCACGCCGTGATGCTCAAAAAAGGTGCCGCCGAAGGCCCTATCCGCGACTACCGCGACTACGCCCGTCGCCAGGATGCGCCACGCTGGGCTCATCTGCGTCGCTGCCTGCTCGATCACGGCGTCCGCGCCATCGAGCGCGGCCTGTGGTTTGTCAGCCTCGCCCACCGCGAGGAGCACATCACCGAAGCTCTGGAACGCGCCGCGCCCGCCTTTGCCCAACACGCTGCGGAGTGGAGCGCAGCCTAAACCGAACATGAAAAAGCGAGTCCTCATCTCCGGTCTATTCCACGAGACGCACACGTTTCTGGATGGCACCACGGGCCTTGGTGATTTCCACATCACTCGTGGCCAAGACATGCTCATGGCCAAAGGCGATAGCTCACCGCTCGGTGGCGTGCTCGAGCTGGCAGAGGAATTCGGCTGGGAAGTGCTGCCCACGGTCGATTACCGCGCACAACCGAGTGCCACGGTGGAGGATGATGTCGTGGAGACCTTTTGGAAGGATTTTATCAACCACGCTGAGCCACATTTCAGCCAACCGCTCGATGCGTTTTACTTTGTCCTGCATGGAGCGATGACTTCGCAGCGCATTCAGGATGTGGAGGGAGAGCTTCTTCAGCGTATCCGCGCCATTCCAGCGCTGGCGAAGCTGCCGCTGTTCGGCGTCTTTGATCTACATGCCAATTTTACCGCAAGAATGGCTGCTCTGAGCGAATGCCTCGTTGGATACCGAGAGAATCCCCACACGGATGCTCGTGAGGCAGCCTGCGTGTCAGCTCGCTTGCTCCAGCGTTGTCTGAGCTCAGGCGAGCTACCGCATCAAAAGGTGCAGATTTGCTCCATCGTGTGGCCGCCGACGGGCACGGCGACATCCAATGACCCGATGAAGACTTTGGAGACCATGGCCCGTGAGATGGAGAAGCGCTCGGGGATATGGTCAGTCAGTGTCGTGGCTGGTTTTGCCTTTGCCGACACGAAAGATACGGGCGTCAGCCTGCTAGCCACGGGCACCGATCAGCAGGCGATGGAGGATTGTCTCAAATCGTTGTCCGCTAAGGCGCATGAACTGCGTGGACTCGGCAATGTGATCGATCCGCCGCTCAATGAGATCATGGAGCTGGTGCTTGCTGCCACCAGTGGCCTCACAGTGCTCGTCGAGCCCTCGGACAATATCGGCGGAGGTGCTCCTGGCGATGGCACGGGACTGTTGCGTGCTTTGCTCGACTTTGAAGTCGCGAATAGCGCCATCTGCATCGCTGATCCTGCGGCAGTGAAGGCTGCCGCTGCCTCTGGGATCGGCTCCCGTGTCACACTGAGCATTGGTGGCAAAGGTAGCCGACTGGATGCGGGTCCTGTGGAGCTGGAGGTCGAGGTCATTGCACTGAGCGATGGCTGCTTCGAGCTGGAGGATAAGCAAAGCCATCTCGCCAGCATGTGCGGCGATCGTTTCGACATGGGGCCGACTGCGGTCGTCCGCCATACAGGCCTCACCATCCTGCTCACCAGCACCAAGACGCCGCCCTTTGACCTCGGTCAGTGGCGCAGCCAGGGGATCGAGCCGACGCAGCTCTCCGTCATCGCGGTGAAGGCCGCCGTCGCTCATCGGCGAGCTTATGATCCCATCGCCGCACGCATGCTCTGGGTGGACACACCTGGTCCATGCAGCAGCAATCTGAAAACGCTGCCCTACAAGCACATCCGCCGCCCCATTTACCCGCTCGATGCATGAACCATCCACTCGTCTCCTATCCCTGCAATCCCGACACGCCGACCTCGCATCTGCCCTTCAGCCCCTGCGTCGTCGTGGGTGATCTCATCTTCGTCTCTGGCCAAGCCAGTGTGGATGCCAAAGGAGGGATCATCAGCGATAGCTTTGAGGGCGAATTCCGCCGCAGTGTGGAAAATCTCCGCAAGGTGCTGGAATCCGCCGGTAGCGATCTGGCCCATGTCGTGCAGACGCGGAATTACGTCCGCGATGCCGAAGACGTAGCTCTCTACAACCAACTCTACCGCGAGTACTTCCCTGATCCAAAACCCGCCCGCACCACCATCACCAACTGCCTGCCCTCCAGCCTCCGCTATGAGATCGAGGCGGTGGCGGTGAGGCGGCTGACGTGATGCAAAGCGAAGCGTTGACAAAAACATCACGGTCCCGCATTTTCCAACCCATGAACGCCACCATCTCAGTTCCTGCCGCATGGATTCAGTCTATTGTGGACTTTAGGTTGCCATCCCAAACGGATGGGCACCTGAGGAAGTTGATGGATCGGAATAATGATGGGCTTCTACTGGCGGAGGAAAAAGAAGAACTCGCCGCGCTTGCTGCCCTGAGTGAAGATTTTTCCGTCCTACGTGCACAAGCACTCCAATTGCTAGGTTCCCGCCCTGCATGAGCGTATCCGCTCGCATCACGGCTCTTGTGCAAGCTCGCGCTGGCGGGCGGTGTGAATACTGTGGAATGTCGCAGTCACTCCAGGTCGCCACGTTTCATGTGGAGCACATTCTACCACGTATTCTGGGTGGGGTGTCGGAGGAGCAAAACCTCGCTGTCGCATGTGGACGCAATTTGCACAAATCGGATCGAACTCATGCGCTGGACCCGGAAACCGGTCTGCTAATGGAGCTGTATCACCCACGAAAGGATAATTGGGGACAGCACTTTGCCTGGCAGGGCACGACGATCATCGGGCTAACTTCTGTCGGGCGAGCTACTATTTCTGCTCTCGATCTCAATCACCCTCGTCGCCAGCGTGTGCGCACTGCTGAAGCACTCTTTGGTCTCTTCCCACCCTTCTCATGACCCACTTCTCACTCCAAAATCACGCGGCTCTGGTCACAGGTTCCTCGCAGGGCATTGGTGCCGCGATTGCGCAGGGATTAGAGGATGCGGGGGCTGCGGTGGTGCGGCATGGATTGCAGGAGATACCGAGTGCCACGGGGTATGTCCGCGCGGATTTATCCGATGCGGCGGGGCCTGATTTGCTGATTGATTCAGCCTTCGTCCTCCAGCCCGACATCGATACGCTGGTGCTGAATGCTGGCAGCTTCTTTGACACGCCTTTTCTCGATATGACAGCGGTGGAGTGGGAGAAAACGGTCACGCTGAATCTCCGCGCCACCTTCTTTCTCGCTCAAGCCTTTGCGAAAAGACGCGTGGCGTTGGGCGGTGGTGGCAGCATCGTCATTGTCAGCTCTACGAATGGATTTCAGGCAGAGGCCGACAGCGTGGCTTATGACACCAGTAAAGGCGGCCTCGTCATGATGACGCGATCACTCGCGGCCTCGCTCGCACCGCATGGCATCCGCGTGAATGGCATCGCGCCAGGGCTCATCCGCACGCCGCTGACGGGCACCTGGATGGAAAGCCGCGCAGATGATCTGCTGAAGCATTATGAGAAAAAAATCCTGCTAGGTAAAGTCGGTGCGCCACCGGATTGTGCCGGGGCGGTGGTTTTTCTCTGCTCACCAGCGGCTAGCTACATCACCGGTGAAATCATCACTATCGACGGAGGCCTCACCACGACTCAAATCGGCAAATTATGAGCGAAACGCCCTTTTCACTGCCAAATCGCGACATCTGGGTCATCGGCGGCGCAGGCTATCTGGGCCAGGAAGTGGTCAAAATACTCACACAGCTCGGCGCGACCGTTTTGTGCGCAGATCTGCCCGGAAAGGCTCAAAATGCTCCGAACGTGACCGCTGCTGATCTTGATGCGGCGGACACTGTAGCGCTCGAAAAGTTCATCGCGGATCAAATCGCTGCTCGTGGCGTGCCGCATGGCCTGGTGGTGATGACGTATGCCTCCACGGCGAAGAAATTTGATGAACTCACCGCTGCCGAGTTCGATCACGCGAACCACGGCAACCTCACCGCCACCTTCACGTTCGCCCGCGCCATCGGCAATGCCATGGCGGAGCGCGGTAGCGGCAGCCTGGTGCTCTTTTCCAGCATGTATGGCAGCGTCTCGCCTGATCCGCATATTTACCAGGCCCCGATGAACCCCAATCCTGTCGAATACGGCGTCGGCAAAGCGGGCATCCAGCAGCTCACGCGCTACCTTGCCGTTCATTACGGTAAAAGCGGCGTGCGCTGCAATGCCATTAGCCCTGGCCCTTTCCCCAATCCGACGATTCAGGTTCAACAGCCCGCCTTCATCGAAAGGCTCTCGAAAAAGGTGCCTCTGGGCCGTGTCGGTCAGTCGCCCGAAATCGCTGGAGCTGTCGCTTTTCTCCTCAGCGATGCTTCCACCTTCATCACGGGTCAAAATCTCGCCGTCGATGGTGGATGGACGGTGTGGTGAACGTATGTTTGGCATGAAAGCCCTCTTTTTTCTCCTCCTCACCCTCTCTGCCCACGCCGAAAGCCTCGTCACGCTCAATGTCGAGCCCTCCAAAGAGCATCCGCGTAACTCCGAAGGCTCCTTTGCCACGCTGGCCTCTGGTCGCGTCATCTTCATCTACTCGCAGTTCTACGGTGGCAATGCCGATGAGAGCCCCGCACGCCTCGTGCGCATCCATTCGGACGATCAAGGCCGCACCTGGAGCCCGCCTGTCACCGTGGTGGAAAACACAGGCGGTAACAATGTGATGAGCGTGTCGCTGCTGCGCCTCGCCAGTGGCAAGCTGGCCATGTTTTACTGCATCAAAAACAGTTGGATCGACTGCCGCCCGCACATGCGCCTCTCCACCGATGACGGCGAGACCTGGACCGAGCCCCAGCTCATCCAGCAAGCGCCAGGTTACTTCGTCTTAAACAACGACCGCGTCATCCAGACCAGCAAAGGCCGCCTCATCGTCCCGCTCGCCTTTCACCGCTCACGCGGCACCGATCCGCACACCAGCAAATCCTGGGACGCACGCGCCATCGCCACCTGGCTCTATTCCGATGATGAAGGCAGCACCTGGACCGAATCCTCAAGCTGGTGGGCCATGCCCGTGCGCAGTGGCAGCGGTCTGCAAGAGCCCGGCGTCGTCGAACTCGCCGATGGCAGCCTCTTCTCCTGGTCCCGCACCGATCAGGGCACGCAATACGGCTTCCGCTCCACCGATGCGGGCAAGACCTTCACCCCACCCGAACCCACCGAACTCAAATCCCCCAACGGTCCCGCCAGCATCAAGCGCCTGCCCGGCAGCAGCGACCTGCTCGCCATCTTCAACGATCACTCCGGCCAGTTCCCATTCCCGCCAAAAAGCGCAATCCCTTCGTCGCCGCCCTCTCCACCGACGGCGGCAAAACCTGGCCGCAGCGCAAACTCATCGAAAGCGACCCCGACGGTCTCTACCACTACACCGCCATCCACTTCATCGGTGATGCTATGCTCATCGGCTACTGCGCCGGCGACAGCAAAGTCGGTGCCCTCAACCGCCTCCGCATACGCCGCATCACCCTCGATTGGCTGAAGCAGCCCTGAAGACCATGCATCACTGCCTCACGAAAGTCGGCGGCAGGACCTTCAAAGTAAGTTACACGCCCAGGGTTCATCTTTTGTGAAATCTCATTGGCAGATTGGCAACAGAATGAAGGCAACTGAATGCCGCTATACTGCCAGGTAAATTTAGAAGCTTGCTACTGATTACTGATTGCGATTCCACTGGGTGAAATGGGCTCGGTGGGCCGTATGATGAGTTGTTCATGAATTGCCGCACTCTCCTCATCTTCGTCGCAGGCACGCTGGCTTGCTTGAGTCAGCTGCCTGCTGCACCGCTGAAAACGGCGCAGCTCCTTGCCGCTGGCAAAGAGCCGGTTCGCATCGTTTGCATCGGAGATAGCATCACGGGGGTCTATTATCATAGCGGTGGATTGCGTGCTTACCCGGAGATGCTGGAGATCGCTCTGAAGCAGATCCATCCGCAGGCGCTGGTGAGTGTGCGCAATGCGGGCATCAGTGGTGATACCACTGCTGGTGGCTTGAAGCGCCTGGAACGTGATGTGCTGTCGCATCGGCCGCATCTGGTCACGGTGATGTTTGGGATGAATGACCTCGTGGGCACACAGGCGGTGGCTTTTGAAAAGCATCTGCGTGAGATCATCCTGCGCTGTCGCGGCATCGGGGCGGAGGTCGTCCTCTGCACGCAGAACTCCATCTATCCGTCTGAAAAGCGCCCAGCGGCTCGGTTGGCGGAGTTTAGTCAAATAATTCGCGATGTGGCGCAGTCTGAGTCGCTGGCGGTGGCAGATTGTTTTGCGACTTTTGAGGCGGTGCATGCACGGGATACATCGGCGTGGAATCTGCTGCTGAGTGACGACATCCATCCGAACATGGCGGGGCATCGGCTCTTTGCCGAGACGATCGCGCAGACGATCACGGGCCAGAAGACATCCCTGGCTGGTGTAGGGCCGCCAGAGCCTGCGCTGCGCCACACGCGGGCTCGATTGGCGGAGGGGCGGCCCATCCATGTGCTGGCGATGCCGCCGTATGACACACTGATCACGTCGGCGATTCAGCATGCCTTTCCGCAGGCGGTCATGCAGGTCACGCCATGGCCGACGCAGGGACAGACGCTGGCGCAGATCCGTGCCTTTGCTGGTAAAGTGCGAGCGATGGCTCCTGATCTCGTGCTCATCGCCATCCCTGGTGCTGTGCCAGTGGGGAAAATGGAGGCTTTTCATGCCAATTACTCCTGGACGATGAATCTGGCGCTCAGTTTCGGGCCGCAGCAGTGGGATGTGATCGTGGTGGTGCCTTCCGCGACGAATACGCAGCTCCCCGCAGAGCAGATGGCGCATGAAAAGCTCGCTCGGCAGTTGATCCAGGCTCAAGACCTCCACATGATCGACCGCAGGGAAGGGGACAGGTCCACGACTGCTGATTTGTTGACTCACTGGCTCGCCCCTCATCTCCGATCCACCTCTCGTTAATCCATTTTTATGCGCCGTTCTAAAATCCTCGCCAAAATCCGCTCTGGGCAAGTCGCCCGTGTTTGTAGCTTGGGAAATCCGATTATGTTTTACCCGGCGGTGGCGGCGCACTTTGGCTTTGATGGTATCTGGCTGGATGCGGAGCACCGCACCTGGGAACCGCGTGAGGCAGATGCCATGCTGGCGCAGCACCATGCGGCGGACATCGACTGCCTGTATCGTCCACCGACGAAAGAGAAAAATGCGCTCTACCGCCTGCTGGAGGATGGTGCGTCTGGATTGATGATCCCGCATGTCAGCACACCGGAGGAAGCGCGGGCGCTGGTGCAGGCAGTGAAGTTTCCGCCGATGGGCGACCGTGGTTTCTGCGGTGGTGGGCGTGATGCGGACTACTGGATCGGGAAGCCTGCGGATTACACAGAGCAGGCGAATCGAGAGACGTTTCTCATGGTGCAAATCGAGACTCCGCAGGCGCTAGAAAACGTGGAAGCCATCGCGGCGGTGCCGGGAGTGGATCTGTTATTTCTGGGACCGGGTGACATCTCGCTGCGGCTGGGCTGCACACCTGCGGTGAGTGATCCGGTGATGATCGAGGTGCAGAAGAATCTGAACGCCGCGTGTGTGAAGCATGGCAAGGCCTGGGGGCGCCCTGTGGGCACGCTGGCAGATGTGCGTGCGCTGATCGCTCTGGGGGCACGCCTCGTGGCGTATGGGAGTGAATTCGGTGCGGTCCACTCTCACCTGGCGGCGTGTGCGAAAGACTTCGATACCGCTTTGTCGGAAAGCAGTGACATCGCCGCGATCCCGGCGGGGAAGACGTATTGAGTGCCGCGTGGCAGCCATCACAGTTTCCGCTCGGGCATGGCATCTGGCAGCGGCATTTCACCGCGCAGGATGCGGCCGATCTGCCCGGTTAGCCAGAGGTAGTGATCCGATGGCAGTGTGGGCTCTGTGACGAAGCCGACGGTGCCGACGGGCACTGTGGAGGCGGTTTTGAAGATCGCGGTGCCTTCGTCCAACTCATCAAACATGGCCACGTAGAGCATGCGTGAGCCTAACTGCATACGCTGCTGGGCCTGATGCCAGAGGAAGCGGCCTCCGTGGCGAGGCACTTGATCGAGCTTGGCCTCTTTGCCGCGCATCTTCATCAGATTGGCCCAACTGAAGCCTGGGAAGATCACGGGCAGGTAGTCCTTTCCACGGGCCTGGCACCATGCGGCATCGGCGGTGTGGATGCTGGTGATCATGTGCGAGGCGGATTTTTCATCGTGATAGCGACCGACGGCCCATGGACTGATGATGTCGGCCTTGCCCAGTACTTGATGGAGCCGTGCATCGGGTGCGGCATCGCGGTCGAGTGTGCGCCAGCCCCAGGGCACGCCAGCCATGACGGTGAGGCCGCCCCACTCGGGATTGTCATGGAGTAAGCGCAGCAAGGCGTGGCATTCATCGAGTGAGTAGGCGCGGTCATCGCCGAATCCGATGCCCCACACGGCCACCACGGGCTTTTTGGCATGTTTTTGATACGCAGGACTCTCTAGGACGCGTTTTTCGCGGCGCAGCCGCTTCCAGTCCTGCATGACGATGGAGTCGATCTCGCCTGCCCGCATGCCACTGAGGTCATACATGATGCAAAAAGTCCTCCCAGTGGCCTCTGCGGCTTTTTGCACGTTTTCCAGCACCGTGTCGGCATGTGCCCGTGAGCGTGGATCACGCAGTACGGAGCCAAATCGCTGCAAAAACACGCCGTCGATGCCGTGCTGCTGCATCCAGTCAAAATGCCGCCGCGTGGTCTTGGCATTGGCGGAGCTAAAAACGTGCGCGGGACTGCCATCGGCGAAAAGGAGCGGTGTGGGCACTTTTTCATCTGCATCGAGCTCGCTCACATCCGGCCAGAGGTCGATGTGGCACTGACCGGGCTTTTCAAAACCGTAATGCCGCCAGCCGAGCCCTGAGCCATCCGCTGGCGTGGAGAACCAGCCCTGATAACCGCACATCACGCTGCCTGTCAGCGTATCGGACGCTGGGAGATGTGTGGAGAGGAGAAGCAGACTCGTGAGGAAGAAATGGCGCATACTTAGCAAAACCAATGCGCATGTTTCGAGGGATGTGAAGTGCGATTCGAGTCAGTGCTTGGCTGGGAAAGCGTGGGTGGCAGAAAAAGGCTTGCCATGGGCCTCGTTCATGAGAAAACGCGGGGCTGGTTTTCTGTTTCCGCTGTTCCATGCTCGTTACGCCACTTCACTCATGACCTCACGCCGCACCTTCCTCACGACTGCCGCACTCGCAGCACCTGCTTTTCACATCTTTGGAGCGGATAAGGATAAGAAATACCGCGTCGCTCTGATCGGCTCGGGCTGGTGGGGGATGAATATTTTGCGCGAGGCTATCGCATCGAAGCGGGTGAAGGTCTGCGGCCTCTGTGATGTGCATGAGGATGTGGCATCGAACGCGGGAGATGATGTGAATGGCCTCAATGGCGACGAGCCGAAGCTCTACCAAGACTTCCGCGAGCTGTTGGCCAAGGAGAAGCCTGAGATCGTCATCATTGCCACGCCGGATCATTGGCATGCGCTGCAAACCATCGCTGCATGCAAGGCTGGGGCGCATGTGCTGGTCGAAAAACCCACTGGGCACACCATCGGCGAGAGCCAGGCGATGGTGAAAGCGGCACGCGAGGCAGGAGTCGTCGTGCAAGTAGGACTGCATCGGCGCATCGGGCCGCATCACGTCGAGGCGATGAACTTCCTGAAGTCCGGTGCCGTGGGCAAGGTGGGCATGGTGCGAGTCTTTGCGCATAGCAAAGGTGGGCTGGAGCAGCCGAAGCCGAACAGCAAGGTGCCGGAGGGCATGGACTGGGATATGTGGTGCGGCCCTGCGCCGCTACGTCCATTCAATACCAAGCTGCATCCCGGCGGCTGGCGGAACTTCCTCGATTACGCGAATGGCACCATGGGTGACTGGGGAGTGCACTGGCTCGATCAGATCCTCTGGTGGAGCGGGGAGAAGGGGCCGAAAACAGTCTTCTGCACGGGTGGGCGTGACATCGCCGGTGCCCCAGTGCTCAATGAGAAAGAGCAGACCACCGATGCGCCAGATCATCAGGTGGCGACCTTTGAGTTCGAGAACTTCACGGCGGTCTGGGAGCACCGCAAGTTCGCGGGCAATGACAGCGAGAAGCATGGCATCGGTGCCTACTTCTATGGTGAAAAAGGCGTGCTCCACATCGGCTGGCGCGATGGTTGGACCTTTCATCCTGCCAATGCGAAGGACGGCGAGAAGCACGGCAATCATCAGCTCCAGGAGCCAGATGGGCATAACATCGCTCTGCTCTGGGCGGACTTCCTCGAAGCCATCGAGACGGGCCGCAAGCCTGTCGCCGACATCGAGAGTGCGCACCGCTCCTCATGCCTGCCGATGCTGGGCATGCTCAGTTACAAAGCTGGTCGCAGCATCCGGTGGGATGCCGAAAAAGAGCAAATCATCGGCGATGCAGAGGCCGCGAAGCTGCTCCGCCGCGAGTACCGTGGTGAGTGGCAGTATCCCGTGTGACACGGCCAGCCGCAGCTACGGCAGTGTATTTAAACCTGCTAGCAAACATCAAGCGAAGCAATGTTGCCATCTCGCTCCGTCGAGATGAAGCGGAAGGCTTTCGCCAGCATGAACGATGTGCGGAGATTGTAAGCCGGTGGGTTTGCCACGCGTCCAGCTCATCTCGCGGAGCGAGATGGCTACTTTGCTGGCGCCTTTTTTGGTGCCTGTGTACGGTTTTCAAACACTGCCTGCGGTGATTTGGCAAAGCGATCATCGGTGAGGCAGCGCAGAAAGGCGATGACGCAGCGCTTATCCTCCGCCGTGAGGTGCAGGCCGCCGTCTGGATGCTTGGCGAGATTTGGATCGAGCGTGTCGGTGCGGTGCACGCCTTCGCTGTAATGATCGAGCACCTGCTCCAGCGTGGAGAAGCGGCCATCATGCATGTAGGGCGCGGTGAGGGCGATATTGCGCAGGCTGGGCGTGGCGAAGGTGCCGCGATCCAGCGCTGCACCCGTGACGCGGTGACGACCCGTATCCGCATCGGTGAAAGGGAGGCCGTTGTTGCGAAACTGGTGATCGGTGAAAAGCGGCCCGCCGTGGCAGTGAAAGCAGTCCGCGCCTAGTGTGCCGAGCCGTGGCTCACGCTCCATCATGAAAAGCTCGAACCCGCGTTGCTCATCGGCGGTGAGCTTCGTCTCGCCACGCTGCGCACGGTCGAACTTGGAGTCATGCGAGGTGAGTGTGAGCATGAAGGCCTCCAGCGCGAGCCCGATGCGCTCTGCACTGATTCCCGGCATGCCAAAGGCGGTGGCGAATTCTTGCTCGTAGCTTTTTTCATCCTGCAAGCGTGCTACGACGGCATCTAGGCTCATATCCAGCTCACGGTGATCGACGATGGGCATCAGCGCCTGCGCACGCAGGCTCGGGGCGCGGCCATCCCAGAAAAAAGCATCCTTCCACGCGAGATTGAAGAGCGGCATGGCATTGCGCTCTCCCACACGGCCCTGTACACCGATGCTGAAACGGCGCGGATCACTCAGCGCGGCCCCGGCAGCATGGCAGGAGGCGCAGGCGAGGCTGCGATCACGCGAGAAGTTCTTCTCCGCGAAGAGTCTGCGGCCCAAAGCGATGCGTGCTGGAGTGAGCGGATTATCTGCGGGCAGTTTGGGCTGAGGAAAGGAGCTGCCGTAATCCAGTTTTACGGCTGCGCTGGTCGGTGTGGCTGCTCTGGGCACCGTGGTGGCCACGGTGGCCTCTGGCGCTAGCAGGCGGAAGGCACTGCGCAGATTGTCATGCAGCTTCGTCGCGAGTGGATCGCCCGCTCGTGAGTGCGTGGTGCTGCCATCACGGGCGAAGTGGATGTTTTTCAGAATCGCTGCCACATCGAGCACGATGCGCTGCTGCGTGGTGCCTTCCTGGAGGTGTAGATCGCAGGGTATAGTGATTTGTGCGCGGAAAGCATCCCTCCCCAGGTGGTAGGCGTAGCCGCTGGACTTCCCATCGTTGCCTTTCCACATGCCCTCCAGCGCTAGAAAGATGAAGCCGCCCTGCCAGCTCCAGTGCAGGCCATTGATGCGTGGATTCAGCGGATGATCTGGCCCCCATGCGGATGGAGGGCGTGAGTCATCCTGTGCATGCGGGCCGATGTGGAAGCGCAGCGCTGTGTAAGCCCCTGCGGGCAATGCGGTGAGCTCCCAGGTATCACGCTGCGTGGCGGCATTCATCCACGCCACGGCATCGGGTCGGTGCAGCCAGGTGCCATCTGCTTTTTGCAGCGAGAGCCCACTCAGGATCATGCTCAGGCGTGTGATGCTCCACTCCTCACCAGCGGTGCTGCGTAGCCGTGTGTCATTGAGGACTAGTGGTCGATCCTGTGCCTGCGGCTCCATGATGAGGCGCAGCGTCGCCGCATGCACGGGCAGTAGCAGCATGAGGAATGCTGCTGTGGCGGTGGCGAGCGTGCGTGTGAAGCAGGTCGGTGGCATGGGAGATATCCTAGCATAACGATGCTGCGGCATTCCGCATTCGACATTCCCGCGCCTGCCCTCCATCATCCGCGCCATGATTGGCCGTCTTTTTGCCCTCGTCTTCTCACTTTCCGCTGTGCTGCATGCTGATGTGCCGCTGCCACCGGCGGTCTTGCAGCCTGCGGACGCGACCGAGGCCTGGAACATCATCCGTCTGGCCACAGCGAATACCGCCCGACTCGTGCGTGAGCGCCGCCCGCTGGAGGTAGCCACGCAGATCTCTCTATGCAGTCCCGCGCTCCGCATGCTGGCCCGCAGCCCGGTGAAGGCCGGACGGGAAGGGGATATGACCCAGCTCACCACGCGTGCCTTTGCACAGGTGAATCTGCTCGCCCGTGATGGCATGGCGGAAAATGCTGACGGATTGCCCGCAGTGCTCACTGAGTTCGAAAAGTCACTCGCGGAGCTAGCCACCTGCTTCGATACGGCTGTGGTGAAATCCGAGCTCTACACCTGCCAGATGCATCCTGAGGTGCTGGAGCGTGAAAACGGCAAAAAATGCCCCACTTGCGCCGCAACACTCTTTCCGCGCTGCATCCCGTATAGCTTCATCCATGCTCGTGCGGAGAAACCAGGCATCCAAATGGCGGTGAAGCCCGTTGCACCCGCACAGGCCGGAAAAGAGGTGAAACTGACACTCACCCTGGGCCACGCCGATGGCACGCCAGTGGAGGAATCAGCCCTCTGGCCCATGCACACGCAAAAAGTGCATCTCATCGTCACGAATGCGGATAAAAAGGAGTTCCATCACCTCGCGGTGAAGGCCGTGAGCACCGCAGGCGAGTACGTCGCCGCCTTCACACCCGCCTCCGCAGGCACCTATCGGCTCCATGCTGCCCTGACACCTGCTGGGACGGGAATCCCCGAGTATCCGGCTGCGGAGCTCCCTGTCGCAGGCGAGGCCAAGGGCGCAGTGATCCCAGAAGGTGATCAGCTGAGTGCCAGCGCAGAGGGCTTCAAATTCCAACTCAGCATCGCAGGCACCAAAGGCTACCAACTCCGCGCTGGAGAGACGCAAATGCTCCATCTCCGCGTCACGGATGCTAGCGGTCAGCCTGTGAATCGGCTGGAGCCCATCTGGCAGGCCTTTGCTCACCTCACCGCCTTTTATGTGGAAAGCGATACGCTGCTCCAGCTCCATCCCACGGGTGGTGACATCCTGCGTGAGGACTTGCGCGGAGGGCCGGCACTCGCTTTTAAGATCTATTCGCCAGAGGTCGGCACCCTGCGCCTGCATGCGCAGTTGCGCATCGACGGGAAAGACATCCGCGTGCCCTTCCAGGCACGCGTGATGCCGTGAGGTCTCCTTAAATCACGGGGCCTGCGACGTCGGCCCACTTCGCGTGGAACTCACGGAAGACGACGGGGCTGATCTCGCTGGGCTTGATCTCGCTGCGTCCGCCCCAGAACACATTCGTGTACTCGAGTGGGATGCCCACATCGGCGAGATGCTTGTCGATGGCGGCCTTGTGCGTGAGCACGGTCTCCTTGTCACTGCCGTGGATGACGCCCATGATGTTCACATTGGCAAAACGGTCTCCGCCTTCACGCCAGTAGCAGTGCGTCATGATCGGGTGGCGTCCCACTTCACCACCAGCACGCTCCTCCATGCCCTTCGGCACTTTCCAGTGAAACAGCGCATTGAAGCGCGTCACACGCTGGCCAGTGGCGCTGGGCTTCACATGTTCGAGGAAGGTGGAGAAGCGGCCGATCACGCCTTTCTCATCGAGGCGCTTCGCCACTTCGCAGAATTTCTCCAAACTCACGCCAGCAGCCTCCGCGCGGCCTTTCCATGGCTCTGGGCCGATCTCGTCGGACTGGAGGTCGCCTTTGAGATGGAGCAGCACATTCCACTCTTCTTCATCCAGCTCGGCGATGTTGGTGGTCATCATTTTGGCCGGTTCATCGGCTTTTTCGCCGGGCTCCATCGTCTTGCGCCGTACATGGCCCACGCCCAGGGCGAAGATGCCATGCGCCTGCATCGTGTAGTAGTCCTCTGCACCGATGAGGCGCTTCAGCACATCACAATGCTCATTGATGGCGCGGTCTTGTGGCACCTTCAGAGTCGTCCAGAGTCGGAAATCACTGCCACTGACCTCGCGGTCGGTGCTGCGCAGCACCACATGGCCACTGAAGGGGTCTTGCTTGAAGAGGAAATCAAAAGCGGGCTCCAGTTTATCTGCGGGCAGCTTCCAGGCGACGAGCGCTCCTTCTGCGAGCTTATTCGCCAGCAGGGTCTGCCGCACACGGCGGATCACACCTGCGGCGAGCATCGCACGGATACGCTCCACCACCGTGTCAAAAGCCACGCCGCTCTCCTGGGCGATGAACTGAAATGGATGCTGGTGAAAGCCCTTCACGCGATCTTCACTGACAGCGAGGATTTGGGCATTCAGGGGGTCGTTATGCTCGGTAGGGATGGCAGACATGCGCAGGGATTGGGTGTGATAGAAGGGGTGCCATCCTTAACGGCTCAGAATATGAACACAAGCGGCGTGAAGAGCTGCCTTTAGGGCGAATTTTGCGCTCTGGTGGCGACTCCGCTTCCGCCCCTGCGGCGAGACTCTTCACCCAAATTTCACGCAAAAACCCCTCGCAGCGTGAATCGGCATGCTACTCTCCGTGCGAACTCTCGTTCGCCATGAATACTCCCCACAGCTCCGTGCTGCTGCCTGCTTTCTTGCTGGCACTCTCCTCGTCTCTCTCTGCGGCTCCCGCTCAAAAAGAGGCCGCCCCCAAGGCCCCCGCCGCACCGCCGCCGCTCGTCGCCACGCTCAGCGTGAACCCGAAGGAGCTCGCACCGGAGTCCACCATCGAGCTCGTCTTCCCCACGCCGATGATCGCCAAGGAACGCATCGGCACTACGGAGGCACAGTCGCCGCTCATCGTCATCCCAGAGCTCCAGGGCAGCTTTGAGTGGACCAGCACCCGGAGTGGCCACTTTCACCTCGCTCAATCGCCGAAATTCGCCGCGAGCTACGACTTCCAGCTCCGCAGTGGCCTCACCGACCTCGCGGGCCGCGCTTTGTCCACCGAGCGGCTGGAGTCGCTCAACAGCGCCCGCTTTGCCATCATCGACCAGTATCCGAAATGGTTCGGTGATGAATCGCAGAACCGCTCGCCGGTCTTCCTCTTTGAGTTCAATGACAACGTCACACCGGCAGATGCCGCGAAGCACATCAAATTCATCTCGCCGGACTCTGCCGCAGGCATCGCGGCAAGTGTGCGCCACGCCACCGGCAAGGACTTCGAGCGTCGCAACGCCGAGCCGCAGCAGACCTGGGGCGAACAGATCGCCAAGGCCAAGCCTGCGCTGCAAACGGATGCGCCACGCCTCAGCGCTCTCGTCGTGGAGCCCGCGCAGTTGCTGCCCGTCGGCAAACAATGGCGTCTCGACATCGCCCAGACTCTCACCAACGCAGCAGGCCACAACACGCTCGTCAAAGGCGACAGCATCCAGCTCGGCGACATCAAACCTTTCGCCGTCTCATCGGCAGAGGCTCACACGCCCTTCGATGCACCTTACTACATCGACGTTTACACCAATAAGCAGCTCCTCCCACGTCGTGATGATGAATGGAAGCCGGAAGAGATCGCCGAAGCCGCCAAAAAGCTCCTCCCCTTCATCCAGGTCGAACCAGCGCCCGCAGGCGAAATCAAAGCCGGCATCAGCGGCGCTAGCATCACCCTCGAAGCCGCCTTCCAGGCCAATCAAAGCTACAAAGTCACCGTGCTGCCCGGACTCACCAGTGGCGATGGCATGACGCTCGCCGCTGCCGATGTGCGTGAGGTCAAATTCACCCCGAATCCGCCCTACGTCGCTGCACCGGCCTTCATCAGCGCCCAGCTCGCCAAAGGCGGCGGCAGCTTCGAGTTCAGCATGGCAAATGTCACGCAGGTGCGAGTCCGTGCGAAGCGCCTCGCGGGTGCCGAGCTGCTCCAGGCGCTGGATCGTTACCGTGCCTACCGCAACGCCTTCTGGGGCAGCGAGAAACAAAAAGCTGCCTACAAAGCGCAGCCCATCGACAGCTATCCTGGTACGCAGGTCTATGATCGCAGCTTCCCCTGCAACAAGCCCTTGGACCGCAGCGAGATCATCAGCCTCAAATGGACCGAAATGCTCGCAGGCCAGCCCACCGGCCCGCTCTTCATCGAAATGGAAGGCGTCGCCGCGAATGGCGCACCCGGCAAAGGCATCATCACGCAGTCGCTCGTGCAGTTCACCGACATCGGCCTCATGCAAAAGTGCAATGGCAAAGAAACGCTCGCCTACACCACCTCGCTGGAAACCGGCGCTGCACTGCCCGGCGTGCGCCTCACGCTCGTCGATGCGGATCTGAAGCTCCTCGGCTACGGCGACACGGATGGCAGCGGCATCGCCCGCGTGCCGGGGCCAAAGCCCGCCTTTGTCCTCGCCGAGAAAAACGGCGACGCCACTGTCATCGAGTGCGACAGCGGTGACAGCAGCCTCAGACTGCCGTGGGACATCAATCAGGCCTACGAAGACGTCTGGCAGCCGCAGCGCCGCACCTTCATCTTCGCCGACCGCCCTCTTTATAAACCCGGCGAGACCGCTCACCTCAAAGCGCACACGCGTTTGCTCATCGGTGATGATTTGAGCCTCGACACCGAGCCACGCAAAGGCCGCCTCACCGTGCGTGACCCGCGCTACCGCACCATCATCGACAAAGAAGTCACCTTCAGCCCCAGCGGTGCTTGGGCGGACGACCTCACGCTGCCCACCGGCCCGCTCGGCTCTTATCAGGTCGAGATCGAACTCAAAACCGGCAACGACAACAGCCAGATCAGCTCCGCAGGCACGCTCAGCCTCCGCGTCGATGACTACAAGCCGAACACCTTTGAGGTCAAACTCGACGCCAAAGCCACGCAGTTCGCCAAAGACCGCATCACCGTGCCTTTGAAAGCCAACTACCTCATGGGCAAAGCCATCTCCGTCGCCGAGATCGAATGGAGCGCCAACGCCGAACGCCAATACCAGCCACCCGCGAAGTTTGACGCCTACCACTTTGGCGACGCACCCACCTGGGCACACTACGGCCAGGATCGCGACTCCGACGGCGACTACGTCGATCGCGAAAAGCACGACGAAACCGAGTGGTTCGTGAATGGCGACCTCCTCATCAGCGAAGACGGCACCGCCGCACTCGAAATGCCCATGCCACCGCCCGACCGCGCCGCTTTGCCGCAGATCATCCACATCAGCGCCGAAGTCACCGACGTGAACGAGCAAACCGTCAGCACCGCCACCGACCTGCAAGTGCCCGGTGCTCTGTTCATCCTCGGCCTCAAAGGCCCCGACTCCTTCGCCAATGCAGGCAAAGCCACGCAGCTCGAAATCCTCGCCATCACACCCGAGGGCGCCGCACCCGGCACCGCCGTGAAGACCGACGTGCGAATCGAGCGTCAGCAATACCACACGCTGAAAATCGCCACCGCAGGCGGCGGCACCACCACCAAGGACCAAGTCATTCTGCAAGAGCAGTATAAGCAGAGCCACGACCTCAAACCCGCCACCGCAGGCAGCCCACCCAGCACCAGCATCGCCTTCACGCCCACGCATGGCGGCATCTACTTCCTCACCGCCGAATCCACAGACGCCGATGGCAAAAAAGTCATGTCACGCATGCCCTTCTACGTCGTCGGTGGCAATGAATTCCCCTGGGCCATGGAAGACGGCAGCCGCATGAATTTGCAGCCGGAAAAAACCAGCTACAAGCCCGGCGAAGAAGCCGTCATCGTCGTCAAAACACCCATCGCAGGCACCGCCCTCGTCACCGTCGAGCGCAACCGCGTCCATAGCCACTTCACCGCGCCCATCAGCCTGGAAAACCCCGTCGTCCGAATCCCCGTCACCGAAACCGATGCACCGAACATTTTTGTGAGCGTCATCGTCATTCGCGGCAGCGCCGCCAGCCCGAAAAAAGACAAGATGCCCGAATACCGCATCGGCGTCTGCGCTTTGAAGGTCGAAAGCCACGCCAAAGAACTCAACCTCGCCCTCACCGCCGACAAAACCGACGCACGCCCCGCTGAAACCGTCAATGTCACCACCACCGTCACCGACTCCACCGGCAAACCCGTCAGCGGAGCCGATGTCACCGTCTTCGCAGTCGATGAAGGCGTGCTCAGCCTCATGGCCTTCAAGACACCAAATCCGAAGGAAATCTTCCACGCGGAGTTCCCCCTCGCCATCGACGGCTTCACCAGCTTCGACGGCCTGCTCCCCGAAGAAGTCGCCGCCAGAGATCGCGGCAATAAAGGCTTCGTCATCGGCGGTGGTGACGCTATGGCCATGGCTCCAGGCAGCATGAAACGCGTCCGTGCCAATTTCATCACCACGCCACTTTGGCTCGCCAGCGCCATGACCGATTCGAATGGCAAAATCACCGCCAGCTTCGTCGCACCGGATAATCTGACTCGCTACCGTCTCATGGCCGTCGCCGCAGAAGGCGTGGATCGCTTCGGCAGCGGCGAAAGCGCCGTAAAGGTCAATAAGCCGCTCATGCTCGAACCCGCCGTTCCGCGCTTCGCACGCCTCGGTGACGAATTTTTGGTCAAAGCCGTGCTGCATAACACCACCAAGCATGATGGCCGCGTGGAGGTCCTTTTGGAGCTGGATGCCACTTCGAGCTTCATCGCCGAAAAACGCGACTTTGTGCCCGTTTCGCTGCAAACCGACTTCGGAGCCAATTTGAAGCAAAAAAAGGCCGTTTTGAGCCTCAAAGCAGGCCAAACAGCCGCAATGGCCTTCCCCGTCGTCTTCGACCAATTGGGCACCGCGAAGTGGAAATGGTCCGCCAAGTCCCTCGACTTCCCCCAGCCCGAAAGCGACGCCGTCGAATCCAATTTCAATGTCGAGCACCCGCTCCCCGAACTCCGCCACGTGAAGTATGCCCGCCTCAAAGGCAGCGAACTCCCCGCCAACCTCATCAGCGATGTGAACCCCGCTTTGCTCGAAGGCCAGGGCAGCGTCAACGTCAGCGTCAGCAACACCCGCCTCTACGAAACCCGCGACGCCCTCGACTACATCTTGCAGTATCCCTACGGCTGCGTCGAGCAAACCACCTCCGCCACCGTTCCGTGGCTCGCCCTTGGCAAATACGAAACCTTGTTCCCCGCCCAACTCGGCAGCGGCAAAGCCCAAAAAGCCATCCAGGCAGGTGTGGACAAAGTCCTGCAAATGACCACCGACGAAGGCGGCCTCAGCTATTGGCCCGGTGGCCAAGAAAGCAGCCTCTGGGGCAGCGCCTACGGCGGCCTCATGCTCCTCCGCGCCCGTGATCAAGGTGCCTCCGTGCCTGCTGAGACCATCAACAAACTCGTCGAATTCCTCTCCAAAAAACTGCGTGGCCTCGAAGAAGAAAAAGACCTCTACATCATCACCGACAGCGCCTTCGCCCTCTACACCCTCGCCAAAGCAGGCAAGCCCGAACCTGCTTACATGAACCTGCTCCACGCCAAGCGTGAGCGCCTGCCAGAGATCACTCGCTTGTATCTCGCTCTCGCCATGTGCCTCGCCAACAGCCCCGAGCAGCAAATTAAAGAAACCCTCGGCTGGACCCCACCCGCACCACCCGCTCCCGAGCCCAAAGTCGCGAAGAACGCCAAGAGCAAAACCAAAACGAAATCCAGGCTCGAAGCCCAAAGTCATCGCCAAACCCACCCCACCGCCCGCCCCGCCCGTCATCTGGGGCCACTGGGCAGGCAGCGGCGTCAACAAAGCCCTGCGCCTCATCGCCTACACCCACCTCGGCCTCACCACCGACGCCGAAAAGCTCGCCGTCAGCATCCTGCAGTCCCGCAACGGCAGCGGCGGCTGGGGCAACACCTACGCCAACGCCTGGACCCTCACCGCCCTCACCGCCTATGAGCGCAGCCTCAAAAAAGCCGGCGAACCCCTCGTCGCCAAAGCCATCTGGGACGCCACCAGCAGCGACCTCCTCCTCGCCGCACCCGCCGCCAGCAGCAGCGTCAACTTTGCCCTCAACGACAAACTCGCCGCCGCACCGCTGCGCATCGAAATGCCCGCCGACCGCGAAGCCTTCACCCGCATCGAAGCCCGCGCCTATCCGCCGCAGCGTGACTTCGCCGGAGAAAACAAAGGCTACGCCATCGCCCGCACCTATGAAAAACTCAACATGGACGGCAGCACCACCGGCATCGACGACCTGCACGTCGGCGACATGGTCGTCGTCACCCTCGCCATCGAAATCGGCGGTGGCGACCGCTACCTCGCCATCGACGACCCGCTTCCCGCCTGCTTTGAAGCCATCAACCCCGAATTCGCCACCATGAACGAACGCGAAGGCGGCCAGCTCCCCGACGGCACCCAGCCCTGGTTCTGCGACCACCGCGAAATCCGCAACGACCGCGCCCTCTTCTTCACCGACTACGCCCCCGCCAAAGGCAAATTCTCCCTCAAATACCTCGCGAGAGTGAACTCCGAAGGCGACGCCACCGCCCCCCCCGCGAGAATCGAAGCCATGTATCAGCCGGAGAAATACGGCCTCAGCCCCACGCAGAAAGTGCGCACGCTGCCTGCGGGTGGTGCCGTAACAGCGCAGAAGTAGTGCCGGTATGACTCGAGGGCACTCCCGAAAACATTTTTTACGCAACCTGACTTCCGCAGGCAGAAGTCATTTTGAAATTACTCGAGTGACTTCAAGGGCCAATTTAGGGTGTTCGGAGTCGTTTTCATTTCTGAAGGTCTGATCTGGGCACAGCTCACGCTGCGGCATTGAGATTGAGGCGCTTGATCTGCTCAAGACGCAGCATGTTATACACGAGATTGGTCAGTTGCAGGCAGGCCACGTTGCGCTTCATGCCGATGCACCTTTGATAGAGAGCTTTCATGCTCCCGCTCATCTGCGCAAACACATGCTCCACTCGTGACCGGGTGCGCGACTTTTCGCGGTTGCTGGCTTTTTGCTCGTCAGTGAGCGGATGGCCCCGCGTACCCTTTTGATTCGCTGCGCTCACCCTTCGGGCAGCCTGCGGCTGTCTATCTCCGCTGCGCTCCGGTTCATTGATCTGTGGTTCGACGTTCTTGGTGGCCAGCGCGGCCTCGATCGGCGCTCCCGAGTAGGCGCAGCCGAACGGAGTGAGACAGATGCGACGTAGGAGCACCCGCAGGGCGAGCGGGAAGGGTGGCGGGAGCGAGTCAATCGGCATACACGACGCGATCTCCCTCTTCGATGAGTTCTTCCAACACTTGGCTGTCATGCACGCTCGCGGCGGTGATGACGGCTTTGAGGATGTGCTTGTCCTTCACATCGACTTTCACATGGTCTTTGTAGCCATAGTGCGTCTCGTTGTTCTTCTTCGTCCAACGTGCAGGCTGTTGCGTTGCTTGGGCACTTCGGCAAAACTGGCATCGACCGTCACGCCTTCCTTTGCCAGAGCCAGCCCGTGTACCTTTTGCAGATGCGCGAGGAAGGTGTCAAACAAGCTTTCGAAGGTCTTTGTTGCGATGAGCAGTTCGCGAAAGTCGCAGATGGTTTGATTCGCTGCGCTCACCCCTGCGGGGCAGCCTGCGGCTGTCTATCTCCGCTGCGCTTCGGTTGACCATCGGGCACTGCGTCTGCTGGGGTCAGACCTAGGAAGGCGCGGAAACTGTTGCGGTCAGTGATCTGAAAGCTCGTAGCGTCATCGGCCAGGCCGTGGAGGCGCTGCAACACGAGCACCTTGAACATGAGCATGGGATGAAAGCGTGGCCTGCCGCCAGGACCTTTGGGCTCACTGGTGAGAGCACTCATAATGAGCGGATCGAAGACCTCCCATTGAACGAGCTTGCCTACTCGCATCAAGGGCGTCTCGAAGGCTGCCACATCAAGGTTTTGAACGAACTCATCGAAGAGACCAGGATTGCCAAAAGGAATAAAACTTGCCACGCCTTTCCTTGCCGCAACTCATCGCGCGACGCCACTCTTTGATCGGGTTTGGTGCAGATTTTGAGTTTCCAGGAGTGCCCTTCAGATGCTGGGTGAAGAACTCGGTGCTGGCCGCTACACAGGTATCAAAGGCTTTTTGTTGGCCGAGGAAGGCATGTGGGGCCTGCGGGATGAGGGTGAGGCCGGTGGGGATGCCGAGCTTTGCCAGATCCGCGCGTGCATCCACGGCGTGGGTGCTGGCATCATCGAGCGCACCACTCATGAAGAGAATGGGCGGATCGCTTTTATCCAAATGATGCCGCGGTGAGGCGAGCGCATAGGTCTGCGGGATCGCCGCCTGTGAATCACCAAGGAAGGTGCGGTAAAAAGGATCATCCGGCTTGCCACTGAGCTCGCCGATGCGCGGACTCTCGAGGTCACTCTGCGCCCCCATGGCGATACCGGCCTGCACGGCGCTAGAGGTGTCTGCGTGGCGGCCGTCGCCTTCGAGAGTCTGCACGCCGCTGCTAGTGGTCAGTAGCGCCGCGAGGTGGCCGCCTGCGGAGAGTCCAGTGACACCGATGGCAGACGGATTGATGCCATATTTCGCAGCATTGGCGCGGAGGAAGCGCACAGCGGCCTTGCAGTCTTGGATAGCGGCGGGGAATTTCGCCTCACCACTGAGGCGGTAGCTGATGGTGGCGACCACGAAGCCCTTCGCGGCGAGAGCCTGCGCCAGATTGGCCATCACCGAGCGCTCGCCTTTGAACCAACCGCCGCCATGGATGCAGATGATGGCTGGCAGCGGCTGCGAGGGGGCTGACCGTGGTCGCCACAGATCGAGCTGCATCTCCCGCTGCCCATAGCGGGCAAAAACCACGCCTGGATGCGCTTCGAGCGCGGCGGTGATTTCTGGTGCGAGCTTGGTCGGTGCCGGTTTTGGCTGCTGCGGCTGCTGTGCCGCCAAGGTGAGCGTGAGAAGCGGGAGGAGGATGAGTGAGCGCATGGAGGTGGGATGGTTGAGCGGAATCGGATGCGTATCCATTTTCACCAGCGAAGGTGTGGCGTGATTCCAGTGGAGAATGGACGATGGCATCACTTCCCGAAGAGCCACAGTGCCAGCACCAGCGTCCAGGCGATGTTGAAGACCTGGCCACCGAGGAAGGCGAGAGCGGGGCGGCCGCCGCCGAGCTTGAAGAGCTCTCCGAGGCGAGTCTCCAGGCCGATGCAGACGAAGGCAGCGGCGAACCAGATTTCGCGGATGGCTTTGAGCGGCTTACTGACTGCTGCGGCGGTCTCGGCAGGCACGAGGTAGGAGAAAATGACGGAGGCGAGGACGAAGCCGATGACGAATTTCGGAAAGCGCTCCCAGATCACTGCGGCGGAGACTTTTTGACCTCCCGCTGCACTGCCGCGCATGCTCCACCACACACTCAAGACAAAGGCTGCCACGCCGATGAGCACATTCTGGCTGAGTTTGACGATCACGCCGATTTTGGTGGCATCCTTGCCCACTTGCTCGGTGGCTGCGGCCACGCTGCCGCTGGTGTCCAGCGTGCCACCGAGCCATGCTCCGCCGACGGCTTCACTGAGGCCCATTTGTTTGATCACGATGGGCATCACGATCATCATCGGCACGGCGCAGAGCAGGACGATGGAGGTGACGTAGCTGAGCTTCTTGCGATCACCCTGGATGGCCCCACAGGCGGCGATGGCGGCGGACACGCCGCAGATCGACACGGCGGTGGAGAGCATCACGGCGAACTCGTCATCCACCTTCAGCTTCCGGGCGATGAAGAAGCAGGCATACCAGACGACCGGAATGACCAGCGCCCCCTGGATCAGGCCAGGTGTGCCCGCTTTGAGCATCTCTGGGAGCAGGATGGTGGCTCCGAGCAGGACGATGCCCACTTTGATGAAAAACTCTGTCCGCACGGCTGCACGCAGCCACTCTGGCACTGGCAGTGTATGGCTCCAAATCAGGCCCAAACCGAGCGCAAAGACGACGTATTCGAGCCCCCATTGCCTTACACTGGAAAGGGCCGCGATCTCCTGCGCTCCCCAGGCCAGCGCCAAGACAACGATGGAGCCGAGGATTACCTCCTTGCCCAAAAAGAGGGCCGAGAGCACGATGAAGAGCGCAAACATCATCCACAGCACCGGCACCCAGCCAGAGGCCACTGCGACCAGGATCGGTAGTGCGGCAAAAACGGCCTTCCAGTCCTCCGTTTTCCACCACGGCGCAGTGGAAGGTGTGGGCGAGGGATAGGCGGATGGGGCGGCGGCAGGATTCGGTGAGTCGGACATGGAAAGAGGCAAACGCTGTGACTTGCTGAAGTTTTGTCACGGAATGCGTGTGATCTTCATTCGCAGGAACTGCTTTGTGGCGCTGGTTTTGGGGTCCACATGCCGCCAGACTTGAGTTTCGGTGCCAGTGGAAAAATCGGGCGTGGTGCTGACGAGGATGGCATTGGTCCAGGAGGTGAGGCTGGTGCTGGATTCGGCCTGGTAGCTCACATCATCCCGGCCGATGGGCTTTGTGAGGATGAGGGTCATGTAATCCTGGCTGGAAACGCTGGCGATGCCGGTCGTTAGGCCACTGGTGCTGTGGACGCCGGGGTGGGTGCCGAGGGCGTATTCGAGCAGGTCTTGGAGGCCGTCGTTGTCTTTGTCGCCGAGGCCGGTGAGGTCGAGGATGGCATTGGCATTGAGCCAAGAGGCGATGCGGGTGGCCTCCTCAGTGCCGGGTGCGCCGCCATTGCTGGTGCTGGCACGCCAGTTGGTGCCGGTGCCGTGGGCGGGATTGGTTTCTGGCCGCAGGAGGACGAGGCAGGGACCGGTGCCGTTCGCGGCGGTGGGCCAGGCACCGCTGACGCCATAGGTGAAGTCTTTGATCGTGGCACCGAGGTTGTCGATGAAGAGCAGTCTCTCGCCGCTGTTGCTCAAACCACCGCTGTATTGACCTGCGATAGTCACGGCGGGGAATGCGGCGGCAAAGGCGGTCTGGTTTTCGACGATGACGCAGCGTGCGCCAGCAGGCAGGATGTAGTTCGCGGGGAAGGTGTAGGTGATGCCGAGGGTGAAGCGGCAGTTCGTCAAAACACTGTCCTGCGTGCCGATGTTCATGATCTCCATGAACTCGCCGGTGGTGACGCCCGTGGCTGGGCGGTAGTGGATTTTCGAGATGACGGTGTTCGACGCGGTGGCGGGCACGGCTAGGAGATAGACGTTCTCGATGAGACCGCTCCACTCACCGGTGCCGCTGTCAAAGATGCGTGCTTTCAGCGTGGTGGAGGCATTGAGCGTGAGATTGAGCGGTGAGGCACCCGTAAGGGCGCTGCTGCTGACACCGCCGCCGATGAGGCGCGGGTCGCTACCATCGAGCGTGTAGTAAATCGTGCCGCCGGTGTTTGGATTGGTGATGCTGAGGTTGTGCGGCGCGGTGACGAGGCCACCTGCGACGCCGCTGACCACTGGATCGGCCACGAGGGTGAAAAGCGGCTTCGCGCCGTTGTCGGTGTAGCCTTTGAGCTGCTCGATAACGGTCAAGTTGCGTGCTTGCGATGGCCAGATGGTTTGCCCGGCCACATTTGGGCCGCTGGTGTTGATGAAATTATACACGCCAGCCTTGCCGGTGTTCAGCCAAGTGGTCTTGGTGAGCGTGTTGCTACCCCAGCGGGCCGCCTCAGCATGGATGATGGGATCGATCTGCGCCGCGAGCGCATCTGCACGGGCGATGGCGGCGGCCTGTGTGAGTGCGCCGGTGCCAGTGAGATGCTTGTGCGCACGGTCGCTGAATCGCTGGCGATATTCCGGGGCGAAGCACAGGAACTCATGCAGGTAGTGCGGATTGAATTTATTCCACGTCTCTCGCGTGCGGTATTGGCTGGTGGTCCAGGTCTGGCCCCAGTTGTTGCCAGTGGCGGTGGGATCGCCCCAGGGGCCGACGCGGTTGTAGCCTTGATTGCCGGTTCCCATGCCATGCTCGTGATCGTGGAGGAAGAACATCCAACCGCCGAGCGAGCCATCCCGCTTGCGGATGGCGAACCAGTTGTTGGATGCGTTGCTCAAAAAAGTGCTCATCGGCGCATCGAAGCTGCCATCGAAGAAGGTAGCGAGCTGGGAGTCGATGAGGTTGTTCGGGTTCAAATGCACGGGATAGGCCGGATTGCGTGTGCCATCGGGATTGAGACCCTGCATTTGGAAGTAGATGGCGTTCCGCGTTGCATCATCCGCCGCGTTTTTCAAAGCGAGGCAGAGGTCAAAGAGCTGCCGCCAGGAGAGTTCGTTGCCATCGGTCGTCTCGGTGTTGTAGCCCTGGCTGCCGCCGCCGCTTTTCACGGTGTCGTAGTCGATGTCATCGCCGCCGAATTGATTCGCGGCGTAGTCGGCCTCGGTCTTCTCCTGCCAGTTGAAGATGCCCCAGTAGATTCCGTTGATGTAGAGATGGAAGAAGCCATGGCGGGAGTAGGGCTGCCCCATGTCACGCTGGGTGAGGCGGGCGAATTCCTCACGCATGAGGGCGTTGTTGCCACTGTTGCCGCTGCTCCAAGAGTTGTTCTGCTCACAGCGCATGTCGATCTGGTCGAAACGGGTCACGCTGCCTTCATTGCCAAAGATCGGATAAATGAAATCACCAGCATACAAACTGCGGAAGTAGAGGTGGAAGGCATGTTTGGGGTTGCTGGTGCTGCGGCTGGCATTTCCACGGATGCGGACGCCGCAGTCCTTCTGCGTGGTGGTGGTTCCATTGGGCTCGATGATCTCCAAGGAGGCCTCACGCTCCCAAAAACGCCCGCGGCGGCCCGGGTTCGAGTAAATGCCGGTGCTCACGCCATGGAAGTCATCCGGGCTCATGTTCAGCATCACGGTGGGAGCGGCGGAGAGGGCGTTTTTCAGCGCGGTGGCATCGCCGCCGCCATTCGTCACCGCGGTCATGTTCATGCCGTAGCGATACACTTGGCCGTTCACGGGATACTGCGGCCAGCCCTTTGACACGGTGTTCGCGGTGCTCTGCGTGATCACATCATCGAGGAAGACATACGAGTGCGTCACTGGCTCCGTCGGCTTCCATCCGGCGAGGAAGGCATTCGCCCGCACCACCGTCGTTGCCGTGACAGAAATCGGGCCACTGTAGATCGTGCCGCGTGCCCAGCCCGGCTCGCTGCCATCCGTGGTGTAGCGGATCGTCGCACCTGCGGTTGTGGTGCTGAGCGTGAGTGATTGCGCGGTGGTGTAGCGGCCGCGCGGCACGCTGAAGGCCACGGGCTGCACAAAGCCGAGATACGTCGCCGCGTTCGGCGCCGCAGGCGTGGGCACCTCCATGTGGCCCGTTGCTGGTACCGCGCCGCTGCTGCCGTAGCTCATGCCGCTGGTCAGCGCGGGGAAGGGATTGAATTCCGTCAGCGTGATGAAACCGCCCGCGCCATTGCTTTTCGTCAGAGCGAGGTAACCGCCGCCACCGGGCAGCGTGAAGCTCGTGTGCAGGTTCGCCGCCGGATTCACGCGATTTTTGCCGCTGGCATAAACGACGAGGTATTCGTTCGGAGCGAGCACCTTGGATGGAAAGGCCCACAGGCTCGGAGTGCCGGCCACATTCGTCAAAAAGTGCCCGGCGAGATCGATCGAGGCATTGCTGCTGTTCCACACCTCGATCCAGTCCTGCGTGGCACCGTCCTCATCGGCCAGGGTGGAGCCATTCGCGACGATTTCGCTCATCACGAGGCCGCCGCGCACCACCGGAGCCGCCGGAGCAGCAGTGGAGAGCTGCTGCCACGTCTGATTCGGCCGCACCCAGCTCACCTCCACGCTCGCACCGCCGCTGACATCATAATAGACGAGCTGAAAGCTCACCGTCGGCTTCGTCAGCACGATGCGGCCGCTGGAGGTGGCGGGGAAGTGCGTGGCGTCATCCACGATCACATCCACGCCGTCGATGCGCAGGCGGCAGCCGTCGTCGCTGTTCACCATGAAGGTGTATTCGCCCGGTGTGTTCACCACCAGCGTGCCGGTGATCTCCACGGCAAAGTTATCACCACCGCCGCCGGGGAAGGCCACATTGCCACTCGTGAAGTCACCATCCGCGCCGTCGGCGAAATTGATGATCGTGTAAGGGCCGCCATTCGTCGTGGTGCCCGCGTTTTGACCGCCCAGCAGGCTCAGCGCACTCTGCAGATAGCCCTGCCCGCTGAAAGGAAACGCCACCGTGCTGCTCACCCGTCGTGCGGTGAAGCCCGCACTGCTCACACCGACCGGCGTGGGGATCGTCGTGACCACATTCGCCGTGCTCGTGCCATACACATTCACCGCGCTGAGCGTGTAGGTCGTGCTCAGCAGCGGCACCACGATGGCGCTGCCGCTCGCTGGCACGCTGCCGATGTTTTGATTGAGGCTCTGCGAGTCACTGCCCGTCACGCTCCAGCTCAACGTCGTCTCCTTGCCATACATCGGCGATAGCTCGCTCGCTGTGAAGCTGCTGATCACTGGCGCAGCGCCGGTGGTGATGGACACATTCGCCGGCGTGCTGCCCGCCGCGTTCGTGGCGGTCAAAGTGTAGGTCGTGCTGCTCGCGGGGTTCACCACGCGGCTCGTGGTGCCGGTGACATTGATGTTTCCAGGGTTCAAGGTGAGCGACGCGGCCCCCTGCGTGCTCCAGCTCAGTGTCACGGCTCCGTTTGGCAGCACCGTCGTATCACTCGCGGTGAAGGAGGGGATCACCGGTGGCGAGTTCACATAGACAGTGACGCTGCGGGTGACCACATCGAGGCCCGTCGTCGCCGTGATCGTGTAAGTCGTCGTCACCGCTGGCGCTGCCAGCACCAGCGATCCGCTTTGCGCCACCGCGCCGATGCCCTGATCGATGCTCAGCGTCGTCGTCGGCTCCGCCACGCTCCACGCGAGTGTGAAGCTCGCGGGCGAGCCCGAATGCACAAACACCGATGGTCCGGCATTCGCGGTCAAAGTCGGCACCGTGTCGCTGTCCCGCACGATTTCGAGCCCGCCCGCCGCCACATTGCCGATGAGCTGAAAAGCGCCGTCAAAGGTCGTCTTGCTTCCCGGAGCCGCAAAAACCTCAATCGATGATCCGCCGCCGCCTTCCCAGTAGCTGAACTCCAGATCATACTCGCCCGCCGCCAGATTCACCACACCGAAGGTATTGCTATCGCCCGAGCTGTTTGGATACACCAGCGTGTCGCTCATGTTCGCCGGGTCCGCATTGCCCCCGCCCAGCCGTGTCGAGCCCGTGAAACGCTGCCCCACCACCCGCAGACGAGCACCATCGTCACCACGAAAACCAAACGTGTAATTCCCCGCCGTCGGGATCTTCACGCTGCACCGTGCAAAGATCAGGATGTTGTCATCCGCGCCCGGAGTGTTCGTCGCAAAGTCACCCTCGCTGTCAAAGTAGCCCAGATTCCCCGGTGCCTCATCATCCGTGAAATTGATCACCGGAGCCCAGTAGTCCACTTTCGTGCCGCCGGGCGTCGTCGCATACGCTTTCAGGATGCGGTCCACATTCACCAGCGAGCCGTAGGCCATGCCGGGATACGCTTTGATCTCGCGAATGCCCCACATGCCCGTGGTGCCGCGATAGCCGCCCGTCGTCGCCGGAGCGAAGTAACTATTCACCGCCGGGACGCTCGCCGGACTCACCCCATTCGCCAAAGCGAGAACCTGATCCCCCTTCAGCGCGGTATTATAGACCACCACATCATCCAGACGGCCTTTGAAATCGTTCGCAGCATCCGTCGTCGTGCCGTGGTTGCCGATGAGCAGATCCGCGACCTTCAGCGTGTTCGTCACGCTCGTCCGCGTGGTATCCGGGATGCCGTTGATGTAGATGCGCTGCCCGTTCGACGCCGTCGTGTCGTAAGTGACCGCGAAGTGATACCACACATTCGTCACCAGCGCCGCAGAGCCGCCATTCAGATCATTTCCATCAAAGCCGAAGTGCGTGTTGGCGCTGTTCACATTCAGCCCCGCATGCAGTGTGCCCGCGCCGGTGCCCGCATTGCCAAAAATCGTGCTGTAGCCCTGCCCGCCGCCCAGCGAGGTGAACATCACCCATGCACACATCGTGAATGAGGTGTTCGTCCCGCCCGCATTGCGCAGCCCCAGCGCCTGATTCGAATTCCCCGGCAGCGAAGAAGCCTCCAGCGCCAGACTTTGCCCGCTCGTGAACACGATCGCCCCATTCGCCGCGCCATTCCGATCCGTCGCATACGTCGGCGTGAAGCCCGCCGAAGGCGTCACCGCTGTCACAAGTCCCGCGCCGGAGCTGTCCGTGAGGTTTCCATCAAACTGCAGCCGCACCCGCGGCGTCTGGGCCTGAACAGCCATGCTAAGCACGAAAAAGAGCGGGATGAAATGGCGTCTGGGCATGAATCTAGGCTGTGGGCTGGTTGAAGAAGCGGGCTAAACCCCGGAATCGGGGAGGTGTTGCAGTTCTGGCGGTTTTCCTGCCGGGCTGCGTTTTGTCATGAATCGCCCCCTGATGACAATAAAAAACTTGGCGGTCATTTCCGCCGTGCAAAAGCAGTGTCCCCTCGTATAAAGTGACCGAAACATGTCCAAAAACCTCAGCGCCCTCTCCTTCCGCAAAGGCATCGAAAAAAACGTCTTCGAACGTATGGTCGATGCTGCCGAAAAACACGGCACCGCCGAAAAACACGACCTCGTCCGCCAGATGGGGCAGGATCACCTCTTTGGCGATGCCATCACGCTCGGCGCGGTGTCCTTCTACGACTTCATGAAGAAGGAAAATGAGGGCAAGAAGGTCTTCGTCTGCAACGGCAGCGCCTGCTTGTGCGCGGGGACGCAGGAAAAGCTCCACCACACGCTGGAGGGCCATTTTGCCAAGGAGGAGATCGGCCACATCTGCTGCCTCGGCCGCTGCCATGAGGGCGCGGCGCTGCAATACGGCGGGAAGAACTACTCCGGCCAGTCCGACGCCGCTTTGAGCGAACTTTTCAAAACAGGGCAGGGGGACTCGGAGGACCGCTACGCCGTCGTCTCGCACCACCAGCCCGCGATCTTGACCGCAAAATTTGAAGGCATCGAAGACTACTACGCTCCCTTTAAGAAGCTGATCACCGAAGGCAATCGCGACGCCCTGGCCGCCGAATTGAAGGACAGCGGCCTGCGTGGACGCGGTGGCGCGGGTTTCCCGCTTTCCATCAAATGGGCTGGCTGCCGTGCTGCTGAGGGCGCAGTGAAATACGTCGTCTGCAATGCCGACGAAGGCGATCCCGGTGCCTACATTGACAAATACCTCATGGAAAAGCAGCCGCACAGCGTCCTGCTCGGTATGATGGTCGCCGGATGGTTCGCCGGTGCCGAGACCGGCGTGCTCTACATCCGCGCCGAATACCCCGACAGCGTCACCATCGTGAATCAAGCCATCGCGGATCTGCATGCTGCGGGGTTGCTCGGTCAGAACATCCTCGGCACGGGCTTCAACTTCGTGCTGAAGACCATCAAAGGCGCCGGAGCCTACATCTGCGGTGAGGAAACCGCCCTGCTCGCCAGCATCGAAGGCCTGCGCCCCGAGGTCCGCACGCGCCCGCCTTTCCCGGTGAACGAGGGCCTCTACCGCAAGCCCACCATCGTCAACAACGTCGAAACTTTCGCCAACCTCCGTGCCATCCTCACGCTCGGTGGCAAAGGCTACACTCAAATCGGCACGCCGCAGTCCACCGGCCCGAAACTCCTCTCGCTCGACAGCCATTTCGTGAAGCCCGGCATCTACGAGGTCGCCATGGGCACCCCGCTGCAAACCGTCATCGACCTCGCCGGTGGCTTCAAAACCAAGGTGAAAGCCATCCAGATCGGCGGCCCGCTCGGCGGCATCGTCCCCATGAGCCACATCGCCCAGCTCACCGTCGATTTCGAGAGCTTCAGGAAAGCCGGCTTCCTCCTCGGCCACGCCGGTGTCGTCAGCATCCCCGATAGCCTGCCGATGATCGAGTACATCCAGCACCTCTTCCAATTCACCGCCGACGAGAGCTGCGGCAAATGCTTCCCCTGCCGCCTCGGCAGCACCCGTGGCAAAGAGTTGATCGCCAAAGCCCGTGGCGACAGCAGCTACAAGATCGACCGCGAACTCATCACCGACCTGCTCGACACGATGGAGCAGACGTCGCTCTGTGCGCTGGGCGGTGGCGTGCCGCTACCGATCAAGAATGCCATCCAGCATTTCGAGGCGGAGCTGAAGCCTTACTTTCAGAGCTGATACACTGATCACTGTTGCCACATAATATGAGGATTAGATCATGGCTCCCCTTGTTTTGGCTGGTGGTTCTCACCAGTTGCGAAACAACCCAGGAAGAACATGGGCTAACTCCGACACTTCGGCGACTCGGGGCGGACTTGCCTTTGCGCAGCAAGGAATTTATTTCCGAATGCAAACTGGAGTCCATAAGCTCAACACGTTTTCACCAGGGCCTCAGAGGAGGTTGGGGAGGTGTAACTGAAATCTGGAAGCTGCCTGATGGGGCGCAAGTTGTGGCTAGATTCAGTTTTTACTCTCGCGGTTGGAGGATGGTTACGCCAATGGAGTCTGCATCGACTATTCACTGTGACAAATTGCCTTTTGGAGCAGCCGAACCGCCATCCCGAACGAAATGGTATAACGGCATTTCTTTTCTAGACTCGAAGGGCCGGATTCAATACCGATCTGAGAAACTACCGCTTAGTAATCCATGAACGCCACCCCTTTGCTTAGAGCGGTCTTGCAAGCCATGCAAAAGCATGGGCTTGAGGCCATTCTCATCGGCAATGCGGGCGATTCGGACTGACATGTGGACCTATCCCTTCCCGAGACGCCCCAAAACCTCCGCAAGCTGAAGACCCTTGTCAAAGAGTGCGGCCTGCTGCTTCGGCAGCCGATTCAGGCGGCACCGTATTCGTTTCGGCTGGCACCCGATGAGGTTCCAGCGCCCCATTCGCGTTCGTTGTATGCTTCGCTTCATCATGATTTGTGAATTCATGAGATGAAGATGGGAATCTAAACCGCTGATATGACGCTAATATGACGCTGATATTTGGTTTGGGATTAGCGTCGGGTCAGCGTCGAATGAGCGGTTAAAAAAATCACAAAACCTCACGACGCGAAGCATAATAATTCAAGTTATTCGGGAGACATGCATGCAACTCCATGGGGCCTGGATGGGCGGAGCGTCTGCGGTTTCAAAAAGCGCCGACCTCCTGCAAGGAGATGGCTCGGAGGCGTGGATTCCCATGAGGAACTGGCAGGTCGGAAGGTCGGGAACGGGAATTCCTATTGGGTGGTGGCGACTCGCTGCGGTGTGAGTGACTGGACGAATCAGGAAGTGACAGGTCGGAGGCTGGCAGGTGTCATTTCCCATCAGGAAATGGCGTCTCGGAGGCTCGGGTGTGTCAGCACCCATCAGGTTGCGGCATGGTCAGGGTGGCAGAGTACGGATTCCCATCAGGAAGTGACAGGTCGGTGACTGGCAGGTGTCATTTACCATCAGGAAATGGCATTTCGGCGGCACGGAGGTGTCAGGACCTATCAGGTGACGGCATGGTCAGAGAGGAAGATACGGATTCCCATCAGGAAGTGACAGGTCGGAGACGGGGATGTGCCGATTCCCGTCAGGAAATGGCGTCTCGGCGGCGCAGGGGTGTCAGACCCCATCAGGTGGCGGCATGGTCACGGAGGCAGAGTCTCAATTCCCATCAGGAAATGGCAGGCCGGAGGCTGGGAGGTGCCGATTCCCATCAGGAAATGGCGTCTCGGAGCACCAAGGTGGCCTATCCAAACCAGGTGGCGGCATGGTCGAGGCCTGCCAGTGGCGGTGTCCACCAGGCAAAACCGCTCTGGGGACTGCTCGGTGTCTTCACCTACTGAAAACGCATGATTTTTCTTCTCCAAAGGCTACCTGCGGAGGAATCTTCGTCATATCTTCTTTTGAACCATGGTCGCCGCCACTGACAGCACCGTCATCGCTGCCTCGCTCCGCGAGAAGGCGGAGCCTGTCATCGCAGAGGCCACGCGTCGGCTGGTGGAGGAGTTTCATCCTGCACAAGTCTGGCTCTTTGGCTCCTACGCCTGGGGGGAGCCGACGGAGGACAGTGATCTGGATTTGGTGGTGGTGATTCCATCCAGCCAGGAGCGTAACTTGGAGAGAGTGCGCCAAGCAAATCGTACGCTGCGTGGACTCGGCTTGCCAAAGGATGTGATGGTGCACACTCGTTCTGAGTTCGAAACATACCAGGACGTGGTATCCTCCCTGACCTACAAAATCATGCATGAGGGGAGGCTGCTCTATGGATAAAAAGAAGCGCAAGTACGCAAAGTTGCCATGGATCGAAAATCTCAGGGTGATTTGTGCCTTTGTGCCTTTGCTTGGAGGTTTCTTGGTGCCTCCATTCTCTCAAAAGGCGATGACGCATGGGGTGCTTGCCTTTTTGGCACTCACCTTTGGCGCTAGTTGCTCAGGAGTATCTAAATCACAGATGGCTCATGAATTACAGCCATTAATTGCGTCGCTAGGAGGAGACGGAATCGAGCGTGAAAAACTCATTTCAGTATGCGGACTAGAAGGTGTGGAGTCCACGGTTTATCCTCCAGGTGCTGTTGAGCCGTGTTCAGGGAATCGATACACAGGCATTTCGGAAGTATGGCTGCTAAAGGATGGCTTCAAACTGGTTGGAATTCACTATTTCCCCAAACCTCGCCCCGAACAGTATAAGTCCATTGATGAGTGGCTTGCTAAAAAGCCAATGCCAGCCCCGCCCAATTTCAGTCATGTTCAGTTGCTCAATCCTGATGGACTCATCGTCAGAATTAGCCAACTTCTGTAAGTTTAAGTCTATCCTCCCATCCCCCATGGTCCAAGATCTCTCTACCCTCACCGCATTCATCGACGGCGAACCGCTCCGCTTCGAGTCCGGCGAAACGCTGCTCAACTTCATCGACCGCCACAAAGGTCGCGGCTTTGTGCCGACGCTGTGTGATGCGCCACAGCTCGAACCGTATGGTGCTTGCCGTGTTTGTAGCGTGGAGGTGGCTTTGCAGGCCGATGGGCCGCGCCGCGTGGTGGCGAGCTGTCACACGCCTTTGGCGGCGGGCATGCATGTGTTCACGGAGTCGCCAAAAGTGCGGAAGCTGCGCAAAAACATCGTCGAGCTGGTGCTCACGGACCATCCGCTGGACTGCCTGACCTGCGAGGTGAGCGGAAACTGCGAACTCCAGACCGTGGCGGCGAAGGTGGGCATTCGTGGCGTGCGTTATCCGGCGGGTGCGAACCATCTGGATCGTGCGAAGGACCATTCGCATCCTTACATGACTTCCGAACTCGCGAAGTGCATCAACTGCTCCCGCTGTGTGCGTGCCTGCGATGAAATCCAGGGCCAGCATGTGCTTTCCATGCACGGTCGCGGCTTCAACGCGAAGATCATCAAGGGCCTCGACCAGTCCTTCGCGGACTCGGAGTGCGTGAGTTGCGGTGCTTGTGCGCAGGCTTGTCCGACTTCGGCCATCAGTGACGTGTTTTTCTCCAAATCCATCGAGGCGACGAAGAAGACCCGCACGATCTGCACTTACTGCGGCGTCGGTTGCAATCTCAACGTGTCCACGAAGGGCGATCAGGTGCTCAGCATCCAGGCTCCCGTCGATGCGGAGGTGAATCATGCGCACACCTGCCTGAAGGGCCGCTTTGCCTTCAAGTTCTACAATCACAAGGACCGCCTGCGCAAGCCGCTCATCCGTCAGAGCGATGGCAGCTTCAAAGAAAGCACCTGGGACGAGGCCTACGATCACATCGTGACGAACCTCACCCGCATCAAAAACGAGCACGGTGGCAATGCGGTCGCCGGCATCTCCTCCGCACGCTGCACGAACGAGGAAAACTACCTCATGCAGAAGTTCATCCGCCATGTGATGGGCACGAACAACATCGACTGCTGCGCCCGCGTCTGCCATTCGCCGACCGCCTGGGGCATGCAGAAGTCCTTTGGCACCGGCGCGGCCACGAACAGCTACGAGGACATCGAGCACACCCGTTGCATCATGGTCATCGGCGCAAATCCCACCGAGGGACATCCCGTCACTGGCGCACGCCTGAAGCAGCACATCATGAAGGGCACGCCGCTCATCGTGATCGACCCGCGCAAGATCGAGCTCGTGCCGTATGCCAAGCATCACCTGCAGCTCCGCCCCGGCACGAATGTCGCGCTGCTCAATATGTTCGCCCGCTGCATCCTTGATGCTGGTTTGGTGAAAACCGAGTTCGTCCGCAAACGCTGCGAAAACTGGGAGGAGTTCGAAACCGGCCTCAAAGCACTCGATTTGGCCGAACTGGAAAAAATCACCGGCGTGCCGCTCGAAACCGTCCGCGCTGCCGCCATCGAATACGCCAGCGCGGAGGCTGCCATGAGCTTCCACGGCCTCGGTGTCACCGAACACGAGCAAGGAGCCAAAACGGTCATGCTCATCTCTAATTTGGCGATGATGACCGGGAACATCGGTCGCCCCGGCGTCGGTGTGAACCCGCTGCGTGGTCAAAACAACGTTCAAGGCGCGGCCGACATGGGCTGCCAGCCGCATCAAGGCGCAGGCTACTTTGAGATGAATGATCTCGACGTGCAGAAGCGCTACAGCGAATTCTACGGCACGCCCACGCCGACCGAACCCGGCTGGAAGATCCCGCAGATGTTTGATGCCGCCATCGAAGGCAAATTGAAGGCCCTCTGGCTCATGGGCGAAGACGTCGTGCAGACCGATCCCGATGCGCATCACGTCCGTCACGCCATGGAAAGCCTGGAGTTCCTCGTCGTGCAGGAGATTTTCATGACCGAGACGGCCAAATACGCCAGCGTCATCCTCCCCGCGTCCTCCTTCCTCGAAAAGAGCGGCACCTTCACCAATGCCGAGCGCCGTGTGCAGCGCGTGAACGCCGCCGTGAAGCCGCTGGAAGGCACCAAGCCCGACGGCCAGATCATGTGCGAAGTCCTGCAGCGCTTCGGCTTCCCGCAGGCCGATTACACGCCAGATGGCGTGCTCGCCGAGGTCGCCAGCATCGTGCCCTTCTTCAAAGGCATCACCTGGGCCAATCTCGACATCAACGGCAAGCAATGGCCCGTCAAAGAAGGCGGCGTGGACACCCAGATCATGCACCAAGAGCAGTTCACGCGCGTGGCAAAGGCCACTTCCATTACTTCGACTGGAAGGAGTCCACCGAGCTGAAGACCAACGGGGCCGAGTTCCCCTTCATCCTCACCACCGGCCGCATCCTGGAGCACTACAACTGCGGCACCATGACCCGCCGCACCGGGAATAGCGAGATCGTCGTGCAGGACTACCTCTCCCTCAATCCCGCCGACGCCCAGCGCAAATCCATCCGCACAGGCGACCGCGTCCGCCTCAGCAGCGCCCGCGGTGAAGTCGAGCTCGAAGCCCGCGTCACCGATGAAGTGAAGCCCGGCATCCTCTACACCACCTTCCACTTCCCCGAAGCCATGGTGAACAACGTCACCGGCCAAGGCTGCGACGCCGACACCATGTGCCCCGAATACAAAGTCATCGCGGCGGATGTGGAGTTTGTAAGCGCTGGCAAGCCGAAGAAGAAGCGGATGCAGGAGATGGGGTGAGACCACATGATACCTGTATCCAGCGCCCCAATAAGGCGTGCAATTTGAAACCTCCTCCTATGTTGCCACGCTTATGAAGACCATCTGCCACCTCTTTCTTGCACTACTGCTAGCCTTCGCACCCCCGCTCTGTGCGGAGCAAGGCGGGCAGAGCCAGCAGCTCATCGCGCCAGACCAAGTGCCCGAGGGATTGGCGAAGTCCGACTGGTCCAGCATCCGCGCGGCGTATGAGGCGGGCCGTCATGCCTTCATGCCTTTGAGGGCGGGTGGCAAGCGAGGAATCCGGGCCAGCAGTGGACGACGCGGTTCGATGGACGCGGCTTTTTGGCCACGCCGAGAGATGGAGGCTGGACCTGGGGACTGGAGCTGAAAAGCTACGGTCGTGGCACCCGGCAGGCCCAGGTCTCCGGCAAGCCCACCGTGAAGGCCGAGGGCCAGCGCCTGAGCTACCAGTGGGATGCCGACGTGCAGGAGTGGTGGGTCAATGACCCGCGCGGCTTGGAGCATGGCTACGTGATCCACTCCCGCCCGGAGGGAGATCCCGCCGAGGAACTGACCTTCCTGCTGGGCACCCGCGGCAGCCTGCGCCCGAAAGTCAGCGCTGATGCCAAGGGCGTTGAGTTCTGCGATGCCGCAGGCACCACCGTGCTGAACTACACCGGCCTGAAGGTCTGGGATGCGGACGGCAAAGTGCTCACCTCCCGTTTTGAGGCTGCGGGGGAGAAAAGCGTACGATTGCTCGTCGAGGAGCGCGGCGCGCGCTACCCGCTTACCATTGACCCCATCGCCCAGCAGGCGTATCTAAAGCCCGCCGCCGTCGGCAGCACACAAGCGGGGGACCGGTTCGGCTACTCGGTGGCCGTCGCGGGCGACACGGTGGTCGTCGGGGCATGGGGAGAGGACAGCAGCACGATGGGGGTGCAAGCCGGAGCGGGCACGCCCAATGAGAACGCCGCCGATGCCGGAGCGGCCTATATCTTCGTGCGCAGCGCTGGGGTGTGGACGCAGCAGGCGTACCTGAAACCCGCTGCCGTCGGCACCACGCAGGCGTTTGACAAATTCGGCTACTCGGTGGCCGTCGCGGGCGACACGGTGGTCGTCGGGGCATGGGGAGAGGACAGCAGCACGACGGGGGTGAACAGCACGCACGATGAGAGCGCCGGCGGTGCCGGAGCGGCCTATATCTTCGTGCGCAGCGCCGGGGTATGGACGCAGCAGGCCTATCTGAAGCCCGCCGCCGTCGGCACCACGCAGGCGGGGGACCTGTTTGGTAGCTCGGTGGCCGTCGCGGGCGACACGGTGGTCGTCGGGGCATGGGGAGAGGACAGTAGCACGACGGGGGTGCAAGCCGGAGCGGGCACGGCCAATGAGAGCGCCGCCAATGCCGGAGCAGCCTATATCTTCGTGCGCAGCGCCGGGGTGTGGACGCAGCAGGCGTATCTGAAGCCCGCCGCCGTCGGCACCACGCAGGCGGTGGACCAGTTCGGCCGCTCGGTGGCCGTGGTTGGCGACACAGTGGTCGTCGGAGCCTCCGGGGAGGACAGCAGCACTCTGGGGGTGCAAGCCGGAGCGGGCACGCCCAATGAGAGCGCGGGTAGTTCTGGAGCGGCCTACGTCTTTGTGCGTAGCGCCGGGGTGTGGACGCAGCAGGCGTATCTGAAGCCCGCCGCCGTCGGCACCACGCAGGTTAATGACAATTTCGGCAGCTCAGTTGCAGTCGCGGGCGACACGGTGGTGGTCGGTGCACCCACGGAGTACAGCAGCACGACGGGGGCGCAAGCCGGAGCGGGCACGCCCAATGAGAGCGCGAGCGCTGCCGGGGCGGCCTACGTCTTCGTGCGCAGCGCCGGGGTATGGACGCAGCAGGCCTATCTGAAGCCCGCCGCCGTCGGCACCACGCAGGCGGGGGACCAGTTCGGCACCTCGGTGGCCGTCGCAGGGGACACGGTGGTCGTCGGGGCCAACAGGGAGGACAGCAGCATAATGGGAGTGCAAGCCGGAGCGGGCACGCCCAATGAGAGCGCGAGCGCTGCCGGGGCGGCCTACGTCTTCGTGCGCAGCGCAGGGGTGTGGACGCAGCAGGCGTATCTGAAGCCCGCCGCCGTCGGTACCACTCAGGCGGATGACAATTTCGGCAGCGCGGTGGCCGTGGCGGGTGACACGGTGGTCGTCGGGGCCATCGAGGAGGACAGCAGCACGACAGGGGCGCAAGCCGGTGCCGGCACGCCCAATGACATCCTCGGCGCGATCAGCGACTCCGGCGCGGCCTATATTTTCACGGGCTTTGCCCCCATGCCAGAGATCGCCGTGGAACAGCCGTTAAACACGAATATCGCCGATGGTGGAAGCAAGTCCTTTGGCACGGTCGTCGTCGGGGCGAACACGAGCCTCACCTTCACGATCAAGAACGTCGGCACCACGAATCTTATCGGGCTAGCAATCACCAAAGATGGTGCGGACGCGAGTCAGTTCACAGTGACCTCTTTCCCAGCGGCTACCGTCAGTGGTCCGAGCGGTAGCACGACCTTCACGGTGAAGTTTGCCCCAACCAGTGCCGGGACGAAGACTGCGGCCCTTCACATCGCCAACAACGACAGCGATGAGAACCCTTTTGACATCACGCTCACGGGATCAGGCTATTACCCGGGCCTGCCTACGGCTGGGCTGTTGATCACCGGCCCGACGATCTGCGCGGCGGACTCATCCGTCCAGTTCCAAGCGTGGGCGCAATCTGGAGCATCAAGTGTGGATGTGACATCACTGGCGACCTGGAGTGCCACAGGTGCGGCGCTCAGTTACGACGGCCTAGGAAAAGTGGTGGTCTATGGCAATCGGCTGACAGCAGGTGCCTTTGTGCCGAACGGAGAAAAGATTCTGGTCACGGCCAGCTATACTGGGAGTAGCGGACGGATCACCTCTGCGCCGCATGAAGTGGTGACGGGCGACGGCAACACGCTGGGCGTGACTCTCGTCAATGTGAAGGGACTCTATCAGCGTCCAGAGGCAGGTGGCTATGTGTGGCGGGTTAACGCGAGTAGCTCTGTGGCGGCTGCAACGGGTGTGACCTACCAGTGGTATCTGGATGATGTGCTGCAAACTGGAAGTGCCAGCAGTTTTGACAAAGAGGTGCCTGGAAGGGGCGGAAGCGTGAAATTGAAGCTGGTGGTTACGGATTCACTCAACCGCACCGGGACGGTTACAAGGTTGGTAACGCTGCAAGTGCCAGCTCTCAATGAGCCGGGACAGAAGTATCCAGCCAGTCAGCCAGCGGGTGCAACCTTTGTGAACAGCCAGGGACAGCTTTTCCAGTTTGATGCCACTCGAATACCGCATGGTCTGATCGTCCTGACACATGGCCTGACAGACAATCCAAATGCGCCGTGGATACGCGAACTTGCCAATGCCATTGCTAGTCGTCTGCATGATGAAGGCAAGCCAGTGCCGAACATTGTCATTTTTGGTTGGGAGTATGGGGCGAATCCATTTCTCAAAGACCTTGGCTCAACAGACACGAGCTTAGTGGCTCAAGCACTCAAAACGAATGCTACAATACTCGCCGGATTACCTGGAGTGGGAGAGTTCATTTACAATCTGAAAGCCATCAAGCCTGATGCAAAAGGCTATGGCATCACTCTGGCAAACTGGGTGAAGGCTGAGTCCGCCCCTGGTGTTGACCACATTGATGTGACGAAACCCATCCACTTCATCGGGCATAGTGCCGGAGGTTTTGTCACTAGCGATGCTGCCAACTTGTTGAAACGGTGGAATGTGGCAACTGTCTCTCAGGTGACGATGTTGGACACACCGATCCCAGACAGAGCTGTTTTCACGAGCCTGATGAATCCGACTGTAATGGAGAGATATGTCAGCACTTTGGCAGGCGCGGCTGCGCCTGACCTCGGCGAGCTGCCTGCAATTTTGAGCAGCCGTCTTGCATTGCTCATCGACCCCAATGCGATCACTCAAACATCCAATTCACTGCCTCAGGGGACGTACTACCGGCGGTATGTTTTGTCGAACTTCTATTCCGATCCTATTGCGGGGGCGAATGTGTTTAGCGTGGCTGCTCACAACTACTCACGAGAGTGGTATATCAATTCGGCTTACGGAGTAACGGCGGAAGGCGGAGGCTTTGCTCTATCGCCCTTTATGACCGTGCAAGCCCCCGCACCAGCGAACCAGGCATTCGCGATGATGAGCGAGGCCGCTGATACTCCGCTAACATCAGCCGCTCTGGACGGGTTCAGCACCTTTGGTAGCGTCACGGGCAGTGGATCGCCCTATATCGTGACTGAGGACACCAATGCGGGCATCCAGCAGACGCTGACACTGCCAGTGGGCGCGGACGCCTTGCAATTCCGCTACCAGTTCACTACAGCGGGAGACGGCGACTTCATCGCTGTCTATTTTGGTGACAACCCTCCCTTGTTCATCGGCCCGGATGTCGTGGCAGCACGCACGGCACCACTGGAGGTGAATGTACCTTTGCAGGGATACGAAGGGCAAACCGGCACCCTCGTCATCAAGCTGGTGAGCCAGGGACTGACGAACGCCGTGGCGCAGATCGACCAGATCACGCTGAGCACGACTGACGATCCCGATCATGATGGCATGACAATCACGCAAGAACAGACGCTCGGCACGGATTTCCTGCTCTACGACACTGACAGCGACGGCATCGGCGACTGGGAAGAGGTGAACACGACGCTGACGAATCCGCTGCTGGCCGATTCGGATGCCGACGGTATGAGCGATGCCCAGGAAATCATCGCGGGCACTGGCGGCATGGATGCGGCGTCCGTCTTCCGCGCCACAGGCACAGCGCGGGATATCAACGGGGCGATGACGGTCACTTGGGCGGCGAAAGTCCGGAAGACCTACCGCGTACAGCGCTCCGACACGCCTGCCTTCATCAACTACACCGTGGTGGGAAGTAGCATTTCCGGCGTGGAACCGACGACAAGCTTCACCGACAGCACCGTGCCAGGCGACATTCCCCGAGCTTTTTACCGAGTGGAGGTGGAGTGATGTTTCTTTCGGCACGTCAGCTTTCGGACGTGAAAAACCTCCTCGCCACCGGCTGCGACATGGATTGCCTCCGCGCAAGGTCAGCGAAGTTGAACCTGATAGATATGCTAACACGGGTTTCTCCGTGAAAGACACTGAGCCAGAAATCAAAGTAGCTCAGGCTTACTGCTGCTGGAGTCGGGTTTGTCGTCTGTTCTGGCTGGTTCCCGCTTTGTTGATGCTGCTTGGAATTCTTTTGGCGGGAGGTTTGTTTCTGCGTTCGGACATCTACTCTTTCCGGCCTCGTTTGCCCAAGATCATGAAACTCGTCGAGGAGCAGCGGGCGGGAACGCCGGTCATTCCGCCCTTTTTGGCCCGTTGTATCGAGCATGAGGCTGGAGATGACTTTCACATCACTCGAGTGTTGCTGGGCAATTTTGGCCTGAATGAGACCACTTCACTGAGATGGCGTGTGAGACAGATTTTGTGGCGGATCTCATTGAAATGGCACCTCAGCGTCCAGGACCGGCAGTTGCTGTACTTTCGCTACATGGCCGACCTTGAAGGTCACATGGGAATCCAGCATTTGGCCCGCAAACTTTATCAAAAACCTCTCGAAACCCTGGATGAGCGCCAGCTTGCTTCTTTGCTGATCTTTTCGCGTTCGCCGATGCAGTTCATGCGTGATCGTGCGTTGCTGGAAAAGCTCACGGACGAAATGGTCAGCGAGCTTTTCCACTCATAAGACGGTCGGATGGTGGTTGCAGGCGGGTGATGAAGAACAACCATGTGAGGAAGCCGCAGCCATCACTCAAAGCCGTTGGCGCGGAGGAAGGTGAGGCTGGAGGGGATTTGGGCTTCGGAGGTGGGGGATTCGTCTTCGATGAAGTAGTGCTTCACGCCGACGGAGCGGGCGGCGGCGAGGATGGCGGTCCAGTCCATCTGGCCGGTGCCGAGGGTGACGTCGTTGGCGACATCGGTTTTGCCACTGAGGGAGCCGGTGGCGATGCCTTTTTTGAGGTCTTTGAGGTGCATGAGCACCCAGCGGCTACGGTGTTTTTCCAGGAGCTTCACAGGGTCTTGGCCGGGGAAGACGATCCAGAGCACGTCCATCTGACCAGAGACGAATTCGGGTTTTGTTTCGGCCATGAAGAGATCAAAGAGGGTGCCGTCGCCGTGTTTCTCAAACTCGAAGCCGTGGAAGTGGTAGAAGAAGGTGATGCCAACTTTTTTGAGGGCTTCTCCGGCCCGGTTGAAGACGGCGATGGCGTCGCGGCACTCGGCTTCATCAAAGGCGTCTTTGTGGTCGATCCAGGCGCAGCCTGCGTATTGGATGCCGAGCGCTTGGGCGTCTTTCACGACGGCGTCGAGATCGTTTTTGTAGCGTGCGTAGGGGAAGTGGCTGCTGATGGCTTTTAGCCCGCGCTGATCGAGCTGGGCGCGGAAGTCGGTGGGACTGAGATTGTAGGTGCCTGCGAGCTCGACTTCGCGAATGCCGAATTCTTTGACGCGATCGAGTGTCCAGGGCACGCCACGCAGGGTGAACTGGCTGCGCAGGCTGTAGAGCTGGAGTCCAGCGGCGTCTTTGGCGGCTTGGGCTTGGAGGAGGAGGGCGGTGCCGAGGAGTGCGAGGAGCGGGGCGAGGTATTTCATGGCGATGGGGATGGTGATGAGACGCTGAGGTGGGTCAAGGCGTGACGTAGGGCTTCGAGGCGGATTTTGCCGAGGTGGCTGCGGGGGATTGCGGGGAGGTGCTGTGGGGCGGTGGTGATTTGCTCAAAGGGCCGGAGCTGCTGATTGAGCTGGGTGAGGAGCTGGGCGGCGGCGCTGGGCGGCATGTGGGAGACGGCGAGGACGAGACGGGACTCGCGGCGTGGATCTGGGAGGTCACAGACGGCGGCGTCGCTGCTATGGAGGTGCTCATGGAGCCGTAGGGAGTCGATTTGGGCCTGGATGGTGGCTAGGGAGACGAGTTCGCCGAGGATTTTGATGGTTCCGGCCTCGCGGCTCAAAAAGTGCAAAAACCCATCTGGAGTGAGTGTGACGCGGTCTCGGGTGCAGAGGCCGTTTTCGGCTGAAATGGGCTGGAAGTGCCAGTGGGGGCTTTTTTCGATGAGGTAGCCTTTGGCGAGTGCGGGGCCGCGTAGGGTCAAAATGGAGTCGGAGTCGGTGTGGAGCTGCCAGATGGGTAGGATGGCCATTTCGGTGCCGCTGAGTGTCTGGGTGGCGACTTGGGAGGCGGTTTCGGTCATGCCGTAGGTTTTGAGCACGGGCCATCCGAGGCGGCGTGCGGCAGCTTCGATGTCGGGGCTGAGAGCACCGCCACCGACGAGTACGGCCCGTAGTGCTGGTGGTGCGGGGAGCTGTGCTGCGACGAGGTCATAGACCTGCGCGGGGACGAGGGAGGTGTGGGTGATGTGTTTTTGTGCTGCGAGGTGATGGGCATCCCATTTGCCAGTGAGCTGGGTGACGCGGGAGCCGCTTTCCTGGGCACGGACGAGGATGCTGAAGCCGCCGACGTGATGCAGCGGCAGCGTGAGGAGCCAGTGATCCGCGGCGGTGACTTGGAGGTGTGCATTGACCGCGCGGGCACTGATGCGGAGTGTGTCGCGGGTGTGCACGACCCATTTGGGCTGCCCTTCGCTGCCGCTGGTCTGGAAGTAGCATTCGTCCGCTGCATGGCCTGCGTAGCCGGGTGGGGGCGCGGCGTGCTGCCAGAGGGTGTCGTCGAGCGTTAGCGGATGCGTTTCCATGGCAGTTTTTCAAGGAGGTCGCCAAAGCCGAGTCCACCGCCAGTGGTATCGGGCTGGAGCTGGCCGCCGGGGCTGTGGAGTCGCTCAAAGAAGGCATCTGGCGCAAAGAGATGCTGGGTGCAGAGGCCGGTGTGATGCAGGTCGTGTCCGGTGACTGCGGCGAGGGCGGACTGGTAGGCGGCGAACATCTGACCGAATGCGTGATCCATGGCGCTGGTCATGAGGAGGCGTTTTTGCGGATGGAGCTGGGCCACGCTGCGCCAGTCGCGGCGTGCGGGCTTGATGACGACGGTGTGGAAGCCGTGGGTGCCGTTTATCCAGTTTTTGTCGAGAGCGAGATGGATGCGGTGGCGCTGCTGCACGGCCTCCCAAGCATCTGCGTCGTAAGGGAAGGGGTCTTCGATGAAGTCGAGTGCGTCGAGGACCTGCGGCGAGAGGCTGGTGAGGAATTGATCGAACTGAGTGGCGGTGAGCACGCCATTGAAATCCACGCGGAGTCGGATGCCGTGTGGTGCGAGGTGCTGTGCCGCCTGATTGAGGAAGTGGGCCGTCTCTGCGTGGTCGATGTGGCCTTTGGCTTTGATGGCGGGCCATTGCTGCGTGATGACGGTGTGGAGCTGGGGCTCGGTCTCTGCGGCGAAGCTCCATGAATAGTGGCTGCGTGGGATGTGTAGGCCGTGGAAGAGGCTGAGGCCTGCACGGCGTGCGGCACCATCGATCTCGGCGCAGTGGAGTGCCATGTCGGTGATGGGGGTGGTGATTCCGCTGGCGAGGAGGCTTAGCTGCTCGCTGAGGGGTGAGTCGCCGAATTCTGGCCAGGGATGGATGCAGCCGTAACCGTCACCACTGCGGATGAGTGCTCCCGCGAATTCACGTCGCTGGGAGGCTGCATTGATAGCTCCGCCACTGCGGAGGAGGTATTCGTGGGCGTAGAGTGGCGTGGCGGGCATGGCGGGCAGAGATTCCCGGCACATGCGGCTGGATTCAAGCGCCAGTGTGCTCCGTTTTCACTCAGGAGAGGATGTAGTCACGCATATCTTATAGCTGATGGCGGCTCCACCACGCTGCTCATCATTGCCATGCAGGGTGTGTTAAAGGCTTTTTCGATTCTTTTGATACCTGTAGCGGAGATTTTTTCTTTGGCAGCTGTCAGACCACGCTGCATGCCGAGGCCGTGATCGCCATCACCAAGATTGCGATCTGCTTCGGAGAGCATGGCCTCTGCTTAATCCCTGAAACATATTGTAGGCAGGCCTGCTTCCATGATATGCTATAGTGAAAAACATGACGCACTACATCTTCGATTTTGTTTTCCTGCTGGTTTGGGTCGATCATGGGTTTGCAGTCGATGCCAAATTCAATCCTGATCCCAGCACATGGGAAAGCGTTCATCGGCCAAAAAAGAACGCACTAGACTTGGAAGACATGTTTTTGGCCCGTGCGAATCAATCGGATCATGATTGGACTGTAGAATCGGTCAACGGGAAGGTTGTAGCTCGTTTGAGGACTCAGTTGCTTGAGAAGAAAAGAGTAGCTCCACCATTTAACACACGGGTGAAACTCGACCAGACCGAAGCGGAGGCTTTCCGTATGTCGAAGGTCGGGGACGGTTGGATTGTGGCTTACAACCAAGGGGAATGGGGGGGCGCAGTCTTCTGGTTTAACGGGGATGGCAGTAAGCGGAAGAAGCTCTCTGATCATCAGATTAATCAATTCTTAGTCGAGGGAGATCGATTATTTGCGATTGAGGGGCTGGCTCATCTGGGTGGCTCCCGCGGTTCAATGATCGAAATCCTCAAGGTGGGGGAAGAGTGGAAAGCAGAGGAGTTCCTTGCTCTGTCGAGCTCTCCAGAAGTGGTTGCCCGTGTTGGAGCGGGTGATTATCTCATCGTTACAACGAATTCACTATTGCGCGTCAATTTGAAGAAAGAAAAGACGACCCTTATCCCAAACACGGATTGGGGAATTCTGTATCCAAGCTCCATCGTCGTGGACGGTCATTTTGTTTATGTGGGCATGCGTCAATTCGTCGTGCGATATGACCTGAGAAGCTCAACGCCGCATTATGACTTGCTCGTGCCTGACTCGAAATGGCTGAACGTCACTAAGTAAGTTTGTAGCCACACATCGCTCCACAAAAACAATGGTTCTGGCTACTTGCGGCGAGGTGTAGGGTTGCATGGCGGGCAGAGATTCCCGGCACATGCGGCTGGATTCAAGCGCCAGTGTGCTCCGTTTTCACTCAGGCGAGGATGTAGTCACGCATGGCGTCGATGATGACGACGACGGAGCATGCACCTGCGTCTGGATGGCCGATGCAGGCCTCGCCGAGAGTCTTGGCACGGCCAAATTTCGCGATCATGGCTTTGCTGGCTTCTTTGCCAGATTCGGCAGCGGCGGCGATGGCGGTGATGGCATCGGCGAGAGAGCTCTGAGCGACCTCATTGGCACGGACGGCGGCGGGCTCCATGGCATCGACGCAGGTTTTATCGCCGACGGCGGCTCCGCCACGCTGCTTCACACCATCGACGCCTGCTTGGAAGAAAGCGGCGAGTCCTGCGGCGTCGAGCTGCGGGCGACCCGCGAGTGCTTTGCCGCCATTGCGGAAGAAGGTGCCGAAGATGGCGCCGCTGGCACCGCCCATGCTGCTCATCATGGCCATGCCGGTGGTGCTAAAGGCTTTTTCGATGCTGTCGATGCCGCCAGCGGAGAGTTTTTCTTTGGCGGCGGTCAAGCCACGCTGCATGCCGAGGCCGTGATCGCCATCACCGAGATTGCGATCAGCTTCGGAGAGCATGGGCTCTGCGGCGATGATGGCATCGGCGGCCTGGATGAGCATGGCGGTGACTTCGGCAGGGAGGAGGGCGGTTTTTGGCATGGCGGGCGGATAAGTGCGGGTGGAGGGGAGCTTGTCAAACACGCATTGCTCTATGAATGGCGTGCCATGATTCGCAACGATGCGAGTATGTGATGGCGGTCAAAGAAGTTGCGGTGCTCTGCGAATAGGGCTTCATTCACCGCGTCTGATCCCACCGCTATGAGTGACCTGAAACGCCTTTTCTCGCCGTCCCCCGCCTTGCTGGCGGCCTTATTGATTTCTGGTGCTGCGCAGGCCGCGCCTCAGGGTGCGCAACCGGTGCAGAGCTTTGACCCACTGACCTTCCCAGGCCGTGTGGTGGATGATGTGGTGGTGCCGGTGCCGAGTGAGGTTTTCTCCGTGCTGGATAAGCTGGGTGAGCCGAACTGGAAGCAAGAAATTCGCGACCAAGAGGTGCCGACATCGAGCGACCGGACGAAGCTGGCGCTGATCTTCGGCCAGGTGGTGGCGGAGGGCTTTGTCGCTGTGCAGGCGGAGGATAAGGAGGCGGTGAAGGATGCCGGGCGTGATGTGATCACGTTGTCAAAGGCACTGGGTATTTCCAAAGCGGTGCTGCCACATGCGCAGAGCATTCTCAATGCAGCGGATCAGTCCGACTGGCGTGCGATCCGGCGTGAATTCGACCAGACACAGAAGACGGTGAAGGATACGATGGAGGAGATGAAGGATGCGGATCTGTCGCAATGCGTGAGCCTAGGTGGCTGGTTGCGTGGGACGGCGTCTGTGACCTCGGTGGTGGGAAAAAACTTCTCCGCAGACCGTGCGGAACTGCTGAATCAGCCGATGCTGGTGGAGCACTTTGTGGCGACGATTTCCAAGATGCCTGCCGCTACCCGCGAGCATGCGCTGGTGAAGTCGATCCAAAAAGGTCTGAGCACCGTGCTGGCCAAGATGGAAGGCGCGGTGGATGGCTTCACCAAGGATGCCGTGGGTGACATCAGCAGCACCTGTGAGGGGCTCCTTGTCGAGATCATGGCAAAGAAATAACAGCGAGATTTTTTGACCCGAATCATCATGAATTTGTTCCGTTCCCCCATCCGAGTGCTCACGACGGCTTTGTTGCTGCTGTGCATGCCTATGTCCGTTTCCGCCACGGTGGATGAGAGCCATGACTACGCGATGGAGGCCGCTGATGCGTTTGTGAAGGAGGGCTTCATCGTGCGTGAAGAATACTGGAATGGTGAGGTGAAAGGCGGGCAGAAGCTGATGATTTCACACCAGTTTTTCAAAGGCAATGAGTATGCGCTGTGGCTAGGGACAGCGCTGGATGACGTCACGATGGATCTGAAGGTCTTTGATGAAAAAGGCACGGAGGTGCAGATGGACACCAAGGTGACTAAACACTTCCTCACGGTGCGGGTGAACCCGCCGAAGACAGGGACCTACAAGGTGGTTTTTGAGATGAAATCGAAGACGGAAGGTGAGCCGGTGCTATGGGCACTGGCGTATGGGTATCGTTGAGGCGCTGGTTGCTGCGGTCACTCAGTCCAGTCCAGGACTGCATGCTGTTGCCAATCTGCTGCTGGGATTCCACCAGACAGGATGACTGGGGTGCCTAGTCTCCGATCAGCCGGGGTATAACTCGGCGACGGCATCATCGACGGCGGTGTCGAGCACGTCGCAGGCTTCGAGGAGGGCTTCTTCGGTGGTGGTGAGCGGCGGGCAGATCTTGACGGTCTGGCCCCAGGCGCCGACGGGGGCGAAGAGGAGTAGGCCGCGCTGGTAGCAGAGCTCGATGATGCGGTGGGCGAGGTCGTGATTGGGCTCTTTTTTGCCGGGGAGGATGGTCTGGAGGCCTGCGACGAAGCCTGCGCAGGTGACGTGGCCAATGAGCTGCGGATGGCGCTGCTGGATAGCTAAACAGCGCTGATGCAGGATGGGGCCGAGGCGGGCTGCATTGCCGGTGAGGTCTTCCCGGAGGATTTTTTTGATGTTGGCGGTGGCGGCGGCGCAGCAGACTGGATTGCCGGTGTGGGTGCTGGTCATGGAGCCTGCGGGGAAGTGGTCCATGATGTGCTGGCGGCCGATGACGGCACTGATGGGCATGCCGGAGCTGATGCCTTTGCCACAGCAGATGAGGTCTGGCGTGACGCCATAGTGCTCAAAGGCCCAGAATTTGCCGGTGCGGCCGAATCCGGCTTGTACCTCGTCAAAGGTGAGGATGACCTGATGTTGATCACACCAGGCGCGGAGTTTTTGGACGTAGTCCACGGGTGCGAAGTCGGGGCCGACGCCTTGGTAGCTCTCCATGATGACGCCAGCGATGTTTTCGGGCTTCAGGCTGCGATCAGCGATGGTTTTGAGGAAAGTATCGAAGCTGGTGTCCTCGGTCCAGTAGCCGTCAGGGAAGGGGGCATTGAGGATGGCGGGGTCTTCGTTGACGATCCAGGCTTTTTGCCCGGCCATGCCGCCTGCTTGCTGGCTGGCGAGGGTGCGGCCGTGAAAGCCACGGGTAAAGCCGATGATGCCGATTTTGGTGTTGCCACCGACTTTGATGCCGTGGGCGCGGCTGAGCTTGATGGCGCACTCGGTGGCCTCGCTGCCGCTGCTGAGGAGGAAGACTTTTTTGAGCCCGTCGGGCGAGACGGAGGCAATGATTTCTTCGGTTTCGAGGCGTTCTTCGCTGGGGAAGACGTAGTTATGAATGAGGCCGCTCTGGATCTGCTCGATCATGGCCTGACAAACCTCTGGGGCGGCGTGGCCAGCGTTGGTGACAAGGACGCCGCTGCTCCAGTCGAGCCATTGGTTGCCGTATTTGTCGTAGATGTGGATGTCGCGGGCTTTGTCCCAAATGATGGGGGGCATGCCGCGCATGGAGATGGGCTCGACTTGGCGCATACGCTCCAGCAGCGGGAGGGAGTCTGGATGCGGGACTGGCGTGCAGATGCGGCGATGCGCTGTCTGCACGTGTGGGACGGTTTGAGGAGTGGTGCTGTATTCTTTGCCCATGATGGGGCGGAGCATGCACGGGCGGCGATGGCCTAGCTACTCGCTTTGATGCGAGTGAAGGTATTTTTGTGAGCAGGTGCGGTGAGCTAGACTCTGGGATCAGCGGCGCTTCTTTTTCTTTTTTTGCTGCTGCTGTTGGTTGCTGCGGGCGTGTTTTCCGGTGCGGATGCCGTATTGCTGCTGCTGGCGCTGCCAGGGGGTGAGCGCAGGGCCTAAGCTACTGCCTGGACCGTGGTGGATGCCCTGGGCTGCGAGCTTGGCGCGGGTTTCTGCGACGCTGCGCTCCATGTCTTCGATGCTCCCAATGTCGAAGCCATCATCTTCGTCTTCATCGGGGGCGGTGGATGGCGTGGTTTGGCTGCTGGGAGCGGGCTCGGGCAGGGGATTTTTGCGCGGGCGGCCCAGGCGCGGCTTGTAGTTCTTTTGGCGTTCTAACTCGGCCTCGTACCAGATTTTTTCTCGCTCGCGGATGGTTTCGGCAATGGGGAGGCGAGATACTTGCGAAAGCCGGGGTCGGTGATGGTGCTGAGCTCGTCCTTTTTGAGTGGGGCACCGATTTGGACGCCATTGACACGTAGATCGCCACGGCGGTGGCGCATGTCTAAGTTCACATGAAAGAGCTGGTAGGCGAGCTGGCGGACGTGGTCTTGGCTCCAGCCTTTTTTGGGGCGTTTGGCGGCGTTTTTTTCCAGTTCGGCGCAGAGTTTGGCAAACTGGATTTCAGAGATGTTGGTGGGGGGGAGGCACCAAATGGGGTCCTGGCTACGCTGGTGGAGGATCTGGATACGCTGGCGGCTGATTCCGTAGGCTGCGGCGAGGTCATGGTAGCTTTCGCCGGCATCTGCTCGTTTGAGCATTTCCTGCCGGGTTTCGAGGCTGACTTTGGTTCGCGGATGGGGCATGAGGGCTGCTTTTTGGCGAGGATGACCCGTCTGGCAAGGCTGGGATGAAGGGCGTAACGATGGCTTTTGGCCGTGAAACTAAGGTATTGACGGGGTGATGCTATTTTGACTATTCTTCGCCTAATTCGTCCATTTATGACGGCCCCGGCATGCTGTGCTTTTTACTGAAAGCCAGTTCTTTCCGTTGCCTCTCACCCATCGTATTGACTCTATGAAGACACCTCGCGTATTGCGCCGTCTGACCAACCTCTCTGCCTCAGCCTTATTGCTCCTCGTGACGGGTCCTCTGCTGGCGGGTACGGATTCCTTTTCCACCGGGCCAGGGCAGGGTGGGCCAGATCAGCTCTGCGATGTGTGGCAGGCTATTTTTAATGGCTGGGGCCTGTCTCCGACTGCGGACACGGATAGCGACGGGTGCTCAAACTTGATCGAGTCGGTCTCTGGCACCGATCCGCGCAGACCGGGTGACTGTCTGCGTGTGGGGAATACGGTGGTGTCTGCTTCGGCGGTGACTTTTCATTTCGACTCAGAGGGTGGCAAAAAATACGAGGTCGTGAGCGATACGCTGCTGACCGGTCCTTACACGACGGTGGAGAATATCACCTCGATCAATGGAGTGCTTCAAAGCCCCGAAGTGGCCTTTTATGTGCCTGCGGTGGACAGTCCGACTGGGACGCCGACCTTTGTGACGGTGAACAAGGCGGCTGGGACAAAGCGCTTCTATAAGCTGAAGGTGACAGAGGTGGACTCGGATACGGATGGAGCCTCGAACTGGGTGGAACTGCACACGGGGCTCAATCCTGATTCTGCCGACTCCGATGCTGATGGTGTGTCGGACGCGGATGAGCTGCTGGCAGAGGTATCGGTGGAGGATAAGGTGAGCATCACCAGCACGGTGACGCAGGCATCCGAAGATGGCCCTCAGAGCGGCCAATTCACCGTGACACGCACACGGGCATTGATCCCGGCTACGGTGAATTTTTCCCTCAGCGGCACGGCCACCAGCGCAGCAGACTACACGGCACCGGGCACGGCCCTGATTTTTGGCTCTGGAGAAAAATCCAAGCAGGTATTCATCAATCCCATCGCTGATAGCTCGGTGGAGGGCAGTGAGTCGGTGACTGCGACGCTGACGACAGCCACTGCAGGTGCCTATGTGCCCCCCGTGATCGACCCCGCGAAGAACACGGCGACCGTAATTATCGGCAATACCACGGCGGTGAGCGGCACGGGGCTGACAGCACGCTATTATGATCACTCGAGCAGCACTTATGTTCATGCCGCGAACTTTGGGGACTACGGGAACTATCAGTTCACGCGGGCAGGCTCGACTCCGAATTTCACGGGCACGGCGGTCATCACGCCGACCGGCGTGTCGCCCACCCGGTTAGCAACGCTCTTGGCGGCGCTGACGCCGAATACCACGCAAGTGAAGTTCTCCTTTAATGGCGGGAATCTCAATACAGCGGTGTACAATCACCAGAACTTCCTCGTGATGGCGAAAACGGCAGCCACCTTCACCATCGCACTACCGCCTGGAGCTGGACTGCCGACGAATAGCACCAGTACGTGCTACTTCAGTATCCAGCCAATTCATCCTGGCCTGATCGAGCGCCTGGAGGTGGTGAACAATGACTGGATCTACGGCACGCCGAACGCGGGGACGATCTCGCACATGAATGTGCCGGAGAACTACTCCACGACCTTTGAGACATATCTGAATCCGACAACGGCAGGGAACTACCGCTTCCAGCTCGACGCGGATGACAAGGCGCGGGTGCTCATCGACTTGAATTTGAACGGCTCCTTCGATCTGCCTGGTGAGCAGGTGGTGGAGCACGGATGGGACACCGTTGCCACGGGGGCACCGGAGGACGGTGTGGCAGATGACGAGGTCATCGGCACTTTCAAAGCGACGCCTTCCGGTTCGCCCTATGCACTGGCCATTCCTGGCAGCCCAGCGCAGCGCTATAAGATGCGGGTGGAGATGGTGGAGACGACCGGAAGTGCCCGCTGCCGCCTCCAGTGGAACATGGATGGGGGTACTTTTGTCAACATACCGCAGGCAAACCAGTTCACGCACACGCAGGCGATGAGCTACAGCTACACCTCCGGGAACGTGGTGATCACCCCGACAGGCGGGCACTCTCTGGCGGTCGGTAACAATGTTGGGCTTTCCTTCTCCTCTGGGCCACTTTTCAGGCCCGGAGCTACCTCCACGCATAATGGCACGCTTCAGATTTCGGCAGTCAATGGCACCACGACTTTTACGGTGCCCATCCCTCAGACGACAGTGACGCTGACAGGAGCGACGACAACAGCCGGTAGCGCTACGGTAACAGTCCCCTCGGTCGTGGGACTATATGTAGGAATGTCGGTTACAGGCACAGGTCTGCCAGCGAATGAATTTATCACCGCCATCGGCACCACGACGATCACGATCACCACTGGCACGGGTGTCACCGCACAGACCAGCACGGATTTGACCTGCCGCCTCGGTGGCATCCCTGTCTCCATCGCGGGTGCGTCCACTACGGCAGGCAGCCAGACGGTATTGGTGCCCTCTATCGACGGTCTAGCGACGGGTATGTCGATCACGGGCTTGGGATTGCCGACAAATGCCACCATTTCTGCCATCGGACCCGGCATGATCCTGCTGAGTACGGCCACAGGCGTCACCACGCAGGCCAACACTACGCTCACGGCCTTCCTGCACCCAACGAACAACGTGACGGGTAGTGGTTTCGTGCTGAACAACTCTGCCAGCACCACGACCGGAGTTTATAACCTCATTTATACCAACACGACCTTCTCCGGCTCCCCGGCCCGCACGGGCACATTCAATCATGTGACGGAGCAGAACAACGGCGTCTGGGGCACGGGCACGCCGGATGTGGCGCTGATCAATCCAGACACCTTCTCCATCCGCTGGAACGGGCAGGTGCAGCCACAGTTCACCGAAGAATACACCTTCATCGTGCAGGCGGATGATGGCTGTACTCTGAAGCTCAATGGTCAGGTGCAGGAGATGAAAACACTGCCCGGCACCAACAACGACGGCAGCACTTACCACTACGACAGCACGACTGGCGCGATCCTGGTCAACTATGTGAATGCCCGAATCAAGCCGGGCAGCTTTGTCGTCGGTGAGACGATCCGCATCGACCCTGCCAGTGGGAATTTGAACCAGACTACGGCCAATACTTACACTTATGACGCGGCTACGGGAGTGGCGACGGTGAACTATAGTGCCCAGACCACCGTCACACCTGGTGGCTATGCTGCGGGCCAAATCGTGGAACTGGATCCCACCAGTGGCACGGCCAACACCCTGGCCAACCTACGCTACACGATCCTCGCCAGCCCCGCGCCGACCACGAACACCTTCGCGGTGAGCTTTGGCATCAATACCTTTGCCTCCGAGACGGCAGGAACGGCTACGATCAATGTGACGGACAACCGCGACATCGTCGTCGCCTCCGTCTTCCCAGCAGGAAACGCTACCTACACTTACAACAGTGCCGATGGGGTGACTGTGGTGGATTATACGGCAGCGGGACTTCCTGCGAATACGCTCACCACCGGCATGCAGGTGGTGCTTGATCCGACTGGAGGCAATTTGACGAATGAAATCTACACCTACAAGACCATCACGGCCCACACGGGCACGACCTTCACCGTGGGCTATGCTACAGGCCTCAGCAACTCCACGAGTTCCATGCTCTTCATGGCACCTGGTGTTACGACTGTCCCCGCCTCCCAGACTACAGCCATGGCGCTGACGCATTACGCTGGCCGCAATGCCAACAACAGCGTCGGCAACATCAGCCTCGAAATCGTCAACAAACCGCTCAAAGAATGGTCCTCCATGGGCAATGAGCGCTATGTGCGCCTCCCCGTCGTCGGTGGCACTCGCTATGACATCCAACTCGACTACTACGAGAGCACCGGCAATGCTCGCGCCCAACTGTACTGGATGAGCGCCAGTCAGCCGAAGCAGATTATCCCCATCGAGCGTCTCTATCCTGAGAATGTTCCGCAGGCTCCTCCGGCGCATGTGGCTGATATGACGGCGACAGCAATGGTCGGTGGTCCGTTCAGCTACTCGGTGCTCGGTAGCAATGGCGGCACAGTCACCGTCAGTGGACTGCCAGATGGCCTCAGTTATGCCAACGGCATTATTTCCGGTATGGCGACCACGGCGGGTGATTACCAGATCCTCATTACCATCACAAATGCCGCTGGAACCTCCACTTCGGTGCTCGATCTCCATGTAGAAGCCGCAGGTGGTAATGTGATGCGTGAAATGTGGACTGGGATCGCAGGCACCAGTATTTCCAGCATTCCGCTAAGCACGGCTCCGAGCAGCACAAGCAATCTGAGTAGCCTCCAGGCTCCCACGGACGCTGCGGACGATTTTGGAGCCCGCATGCGTGGCTACATCACTGCGCCGACGACCGGCAATTACTACTTCTGGCTCAATGCGAGTGATTCGGCCGAGTTCTGGCTCTCCAACGACGACGAGACGATCAGTAGCTTCAAGCGAGCCACCGTCACTGGCGGCGTGACGGCCAAATCGCCCTGGATGGCCCTCGAACAGGGCAAACGCTACTATTTCGAGATCCTGCACAAAACAGGCACCGGCAGCGACAGCCTCTCCCTCGGCTGGTCGAAGCCCGGCGAGCCCACCACTGCTGCTAGCGAGGTCGTTCCTGGCTATGTGATCACCAATTATGTGCCACCTGCCCCTGGCAGCACACCTGGCACACTCTACATCGCCACCATGCTCTCCCAAGGCGGTGCCATTACCAATGGCGTAGGCACGGCTACCATGCGTCTCTCGGAGGATGAAAGCGTCGCTTATGTGACCTTCAACTACAGCGGCCTCACCGGACCAGTCACCGATTGGCACGTCCACAATGACCCCTTCCTCACAGCACCCTCCGGTATCATCTACGACGGCGTCGAGCCGCCTCCTGGTGATGGACCTCAGACAGATGGCTCGCATAAGTGGACCATCGTCGGTGTCGGTGCTCTGACCGCCAATGATATCCGCGAGCTCATCAAACAGGGCAAAGCCTACATCAATCTGCACACCGCAGCGAACCTCAACGGCGAAATCCGTGGTAACTTCACCCTCGCCAATGGTTCCCGCACCTTCTCGCCTCCGCCCGCACCGCCGACCTGGGCGGACGACAGCAATACCGATGTTGGCGCAGTTCGATTCCTCACGCAGGCCAGCTTTGGCCCAAATATCGCCGACATCGCCGCCCTGAAGGCTCTCTCGCCCTCCAGCAGTTCTGGCCAGTATCCCGCCAGTCGTTACGAAACATGGATCGACGCTCAATTCGCTCAATCCGCCTCGCAGACTCTGCCAGAGGTGCTCCGCACTCGCCGTGCGGATGCCCAGGGCGGCGCGCAGCTCGATGAGACGCTGTTTTTCAACTCTTGGTGGCGTAACTCCATCTCAAACGCTGACCAGCTCCGCCAGCGCATCGCGTTTGCTCTGAGTGAAATCCATGTCATCTCCGGCCAGGGGCCGCTCGACAATCGCGGCGAGGCCATCGCCTTTTTCTATGACAAGCTCAACGAAGGGGCCTTTGGCAACTTCCGCGACATCCTCGAGACCACCACGCTCACGCCAGCGATGGGCCGCTACCTCGATATGAAGAACAACGACAAGCCGGACATCACCGTTGGCCGTATCCCGAATGAAAACTACGCTCGCGAGATCAAGCAGCTCTTCTCCGTCGGTCTCTACCGTCAATGGCCGGACGGCACCCTGATGCTTACCTCCAAGGACACCCCGATCGATACCTATACGCAGCGTGAAATCGTCGGCTTTGCCCACGTCTTCACCGGCTGGACGGATGGCTACATGGGTGCCTATCGCACCGGTTTGAATGCTCCAGCCAACTGGATGGGCCTCATGCGTGAAGTGCCTGCCCGCCACTACACCGGGGCAAAACGTGTGCTGAACAACGAAGTCTTCCCCGGCCTGCCCACCCTCAGCGGCCAGCCGCTCGATCCGCTCGCCACGCACAACACCACCCACTTCAACCAGCCCGCTTATGAGCAGCTCGCTAGTCAGGAACTTGAGCTCTCTCACCAGCAGCTCTTTGATCACCCGAATATTGGCCCCTTCATCTGCCGCCAGCTCATTCAGCGCCTCGTCACCAGCCATCCTTCGCGTGGCTACCTCTACCGCGTCGTGCAGAAATTCAACAACCGTGGAGACGGCGTCCGTGGGGACATGCAGGCGGTCATCAAGGCCATCCTGCTCGACTACGAGGCCCGTAGCCCAAATGAGATCACCAAGCCTGCCTTTGGCAAGCAACGTGAGCCTTTGATGCGTGTCGCCGCCGCAGGCCGTGCCTTCCGCCCCGGCACTTTTGCGGGCACCTACAGTCAGACCGGCGGTCGCACCATTACCATCGACCTCACGCCCGCAGGCACGGCTCATAAACTGGCTACTGGAAACAACGTTTTGCTCGAATTCACACCCAGCACGGGGGTGGCCCCTTGGACCGGCGCCTACGGCATCACCAGCGTAGATACTGACACCTTCACCGTCCAAGCTACGAACTGGATGCAAAACACCAGTGCGACGGCGTATAGCATCCCTGCCAACTCCACCACCTGCACCGTCACCATGAGCAATCACTGGCTACAGGTCGGCAATCAGTTCTTCATCGACTTCACCAGCAATGTCGGCACGGGTTCCGGCCAGTTGGCCGACGGCGTCGCTGGTCTTGATGGGGCCGTTTATACCGTCGCCACCAACCCTAGCGCCACGAACAACGGTGATAATGGTCCCAACTTCACGTTTCAGATTCCTGTTGGTCAAGTCACCACCGCTGCCCGTAGCGGCAGTTGCATGATCCCACGCTTCTCCCCCGGTAGCCTCACCATCGCTGCCTCTGGCCTCGCCGCCCCGCAGGACCGCCGCGTCACCATGCGCACCAATGAGGATCACCATCTCAATGTCGGTGATCAGGTGCAGCTCAATGTCTATGGTTCCCTGGCCACCCCAGCACCCATCGATCAGGTCGTCACCGTGGACACCGTTGTCGATCTGAAGACCTACACCTTCATCATCTCTAGCGCCATCACCGGCTGGGGCAACAATCAGGGCAACAACAGTGTGTTCCAGTTCCCGCTGGTCTCTCAGCCGCTCACCCGCAGCGGCACCATCAATTCTCGTTCCAGCTCCTACTTTGTTGGCAGCACTGACGGTACGCTCGAGCAGTCGCCCGTCAATGCGGATACTGTCTTCAACTTCTTCCTGCCTGAGTATAAATTCCCCGGCTCACTGGCCTCCCAGGGCATCACCACGCCGGAATTCCAACTCACAGCGGAAACCACCACTGTGCGTCAGGCCAATTTCCTCTACGATGGTATTTTCAATCCCGGTACCACCAACGGTTATAGTGGATTCCGTGGGCCAAATCCAGGGGGCACTGCTACCACCAGTGGAGAAAACGCCGTCACTATGGACTACTCCTCCTGGATCACCGGCAATGCAGGCACCAACCTCGGCCTCGGTACCGCTACCAACACTGGCGTGCCCTGGACGCACAATCAGAACATCGCCACGCTCATCAATCACATGAGCGTGCTGCTCACCTCCGATCAGCTCACCTCTGCTACCAAGAGCCGCATTCGGAACTTTGTCAGCCAGCCCATCGCCTCCATTACTCCAGGAGAGGTGCCAGCCACCGATCCGTGCATCGTCAACACGGCTGGGCCACACGGCTATGCAACAGGGCAGAGCGTCTGTATCAGTGGTGTGACCAATGGAACCTTTTCGGCCACTCTAAACAGCACTTCAAGCACGCGTGTGATCACGGTGATCGATGAAGACAGTGATCCAAAAACCCCGTCAGCACGTTTCTCCGTCACAGGCCTCACTTGCACATCTGCACCCACGACTGCCGGCCTCACCAACGCACACGCCTCCCAGGTCATTTACAATCAAGGAAGTGGCACCCCCAGCGCCACCGAACGCCGCGACCGCTTCCGTGCCATCCTGCACCTCATCCTCACCAGCCCCGACTTCACCATCCAGCGCTAATTCATCCCATGAACTCTCCCAACATCCTCACCCGTCGTAGTTTTCTTCGCCGCGCCGCTGTGCTCGGTAGCGCGGGTGCCTGCGCTGGTACCATTCGTGACTTCCGGCTCATGAATTCCCTCATGGCCGCGCAGAATCCCAACCCCAGTGGCCCCTACAAAGCCCTCGTCTGCGTCTTCCTCGGTGGTGGAAACGATGCCAACAACTGGATCGTCCCCACCGATAACACGACCTACGGCGAATACGCCGCCGCTCGTGGGAACCTCGTTCTTCCACAGAGTTCCCTTTTGCCCTTGCGAACTGGCCCGCTCGGCACCGATCCCACCTATAGCTACCAGGGACGCACCTATGGCTTCCACCCCGCTTGTTCACGGCTCCAGACCCTCTTTGGCGAACAGAAGCTCGCTATCGTGCAGAACATCGGGACCCTCGTTCGACCCACCACCAAGGCGAACTACACCTCCGGCCTCGCTGCCTATCGTCCACCGCAACTCTTCTCCCACAGTGATCAGGTCACCCATTGGCAGACCTCCATCCCCGATGTGCCCCCCACCACGGGCTGGGGTGGTCGTGTCGCGGACATCTACGACTCCGTCGCCAATCCCAGCGGCAAGATTTCCATGAATGTCTCCATCGCCGGAGCCAACACCTTTGAAATCGGCAACCTCGTCTCCCAATACCACGTCGCCACCACCGGAGCCGTCTCGCTCAGTGGCGGAGCCATGATGAGCGGCACCGGAGCACGCGTCCAAGCCATGAAAGAGATCATGGCCCTCCCCAACTCCAACCTCCAGCGTCAGGCCTATGCCAAGGTTTTGGATAACGCCATTAAAGTGGGGGATGACCTCAACACCAACATCGGCCCATACCGCGACCCGACTGACTCACCCGCAGGCTATGGACCAGGAAATCCGGTTCAAGATGCCGCCGCTCCTTGGCGCTGGAATACCGGCCTCACCGGCATATACACCACCACCGTTCAGCCCAGCGGTCTCGGCGGCTTCCCCAACACCACCTTGGGCACACAGCTTACAATGGTCGCCCGTCTCATCGCTGCCAACGGCCCCACAGGCTTCGACATGAAGCGCCAGATATTCTATGTCACCGCAGGTGGCTTCGACACGCACACCGCTCAGGTAGATGGCCCAGGATTCACCAATCAGCCCACCAACACTGGCGGCACCCACTACGGTCTCCTGCGGCAGATCAGCGAAGCCATGTTCGCCTTCCAGCGGGCCATGGAGCAGCTCGACAATGGTGATCCCGCCAAGCCTTACTCCACGGGCGTCACGGCCTTCACTGCCTCCGACTTCTCACGTACCTTCCCCTCCAACAGCCAGGGTAGCGACCACGGCTGGGGCAGTCACCACATCATCGTCGGTGGAGCCGTCGATGGCGGCAAAATGTTCGGCAAGTTACCCACCTTCGCCATCAATGGCCCCGATGACACCGGTACCGGCCGCTGGCTCCCGACGCTCTCCGTCGATGAGCACACCGCCACCCTCGCCCAGTGGTATGGCCTTGATGCGAACGAGATCGGTAGCCTTCTCCCCAACATCAGTCGCTTCAACACCTCCTTCGGCAACAAATACATCGGCTTCATGAAGCCCGCGTGACCAGAGGCGACCTAGCTGGAGAGCAAAAACCTCCACCATGAAAAAATCTATCTGGAAGCTCCTCCTGCTCCTCGGTCTCACCGTAGCGCTTTACTGGTTTGCCCGTCCAGTGGCCCCCGGTATTTCCGAAACACCTGCTTCGACTCCAAAAGCCGCGCAAACTGCCCCACCGTCGCAAAAAACCGCCTCGCTGCCCCCTCCACCAGCCCCAGCGCCCATCACCAGTCCTGCGCAAGTCCAGGCTGTCCTCTCACCTGCACAGCCCGGCACCTTCAAGCGCATCGAGGCCCCTCCGCCACCTCCCGTGAAAATCCCTGGAGGCTACGCCGACACCAACCAGCCTGATCCCGCCCGCGAAGAAGCCGAAGAAGTCGCCCTCAACATCCGCAACTACAGCCAGCGTCTCGGAGGTAACCCCACCGGCACCAACGCCGAGATCACCAAAGCTCTCAACGGGGGCAATGCCGCCGCTGCAAATTACCTCCCTGCCGCACGCCGAATGAACGCAGCAGGCGAGCTGCTCGACACCTGGGGTACCCCGTATTTTTTCCACGCGAACTCCGCCACCGAGATGGAAATCCGCTCCGCTGGGCCTGACAAAATAATGCACAACGCGGACGACATCGTCACCCGCTAATCAGCCATTTTCAGACGGCTACGGAGCTTTTCCGCGCACAGCGGCGATGTACTCCCTCACAGCTCGGGCGGTTTCACCTGCCAGATCAGCCCGTGCTTTGGCAAAGGGCGGTCGGAACCACGGATAGGAGCCCAAAATATCTGGCGTCACGAGCACTTGGCCATCTGTGCTGTCCCCAGCTCCGATACCGATGGTGCAGGAGCGGATGCGGCCGGTGATGTCCGCAGCGACGGCTGGCACGATGCTCTCCAGCACCATCGCAGGCACTCCCACCTCATCCAGAGCCAGTGCATCGGCGTGGAGACGATCGATTTGCTCCTGCGTCTTGCCCTTTTTCTTGTATCCGCCCTCCTCACGCACGCTTTGGGGCAGCATGCCGATATGGCCGATGAAGGGGATACCCGCCTCCAGGATAGCGCGGATCTGCGGCAGCATCGTGATGCCGCCCTCCAGCTTCACCGCAGAGGCACCGCAGGCCATCAGGCGCTGGGCCGTCTCTAGGGCCTCCTTTACCGTGCGGTAAGTGTGGTGCGGCATGTCCGCGATCACTGGTGCACGCTGCACGCCGCGGCATACCGCCCGTGTGTGCATCTCCATCATCTCCAGCGTCACCCCAGTCGTATCTGGTAAACCATGCACCACCATCCCGAGTGAGTCCCCCACCAGGATCAGATCGATCCCGGCCTCGTCGATCACGCGGGCAGTGGGGTAATCATACGCCGTGAGCACCGCCAGGGGCGGGCCGCTGCGTTTTCGGGCAGGGAGATCAGACAGAGAGCGGAGCATGATGAAGGAAGAAAAATGGCCCGCAGACTGCCGCGCTAGAGCCTGGGAGGCAAGAAAGATACACCGCACCATGCTCTGTGCGGGAAAATGGCGTGTTCCCAGTGATTTACGGCTCCTTGGCGGTATGGAGCTTTGCTTTGGAGTGGCCCTCTTTCCACAGATCGTATTGCGGGTCCGCATAGCGGGCAAAAAAGGCCTCAAGACGGCTTTTTAGGCCAGATTCGACCTCCTCGGTGCCAGGTTGGCCGTGCAGGTTAAATCGCTCCTGCGGATCACTCTGCATGTCGTAGAGCTCATAGGGGCCAGCGGGTATGCGGGAGACGTATTTCCAGCGGTCCTCACGGATCGCACGGCAGTACTCCATTTCGTAAAAGATGGTGTTGTCCCAGTTTTGCAGCGGCTGGCCACGTAGGGCAGGGGAGAAGTCCCGTCCGGGGCTTTTCGGCTTGGTGGGCATTTTTTGCCCCAGCCCCAGGTAGCCGAGCAGGGAGGGCATGAAGTCGTAGTTGCTCACCAAGGCATCGCAGGTGGATGCAGCCGGGATTTGGCCCGGATGGCGGAAAAGCAGGGGGATCTGCATCATGAGCTCATGCGCACCTGTCGGCTTCGTATGGTCGCCCATGCCCCAGATGCCATTTTGGCCGCCCATCCAGCCCTGATCACTGGAGTAAACGATGAGCGTGTCCTGATCGAGCCCCCGCTCCTTCAGTGCGGCCATCACGGTGCCCACGCCGTCATCCACGCCGCTGACCTCCGCAGCCATGCGGCGGCGGCCTGCATCGGTGTTGTGAAAGGCTTTATTGGCGAACTGCCAGGGGTGCATGCTGTCACGGGGGAAGCTGTGAAGCGGCTTGTCCGTGTAGTAGGCGGCGTGGCGGTTGCGGGCTTCTTTGAGCATCAGATTCCCCAGCGAATAGGGGCCATTGTAGGCCAGGAAAAGGAAGAAGGGCTTGTCCTTGGCCCGAGTGTCGAGGAATTCGACCGCCTTCCGCGTCCAAAAATCCGTGGTGTAGCCCGGTTCGATGCGGATTTGGCCATTTTCGATGACTTTCTGGTCATAGAACTCCTGGGTGCTGCCATCTGGCTTGGTCGTCCATGTGGTGAATCCCTCACAGGGGCTCATGTTGGCCCCGAGGTGCCATTTTCCACTGAGCCCACATTCGTAGCCGGAATCATGCAGGACTTCGCTGATGGAGGTGAACTCCTGGAGGGTGTTGTAGGCCTCTGGCCCCATCATGAATTTCGGGTCTAGGAAGCTATGGACGCCGTGCTGCGATGGGATCAGCCCGGTGAGGAAGGTGGCCCTAGTGGGGGAGCACACGGGATTGCTGCTCAGTGCTCGGGTAAAGCGCATGCCTTCCGCAGAAAGTCGGTCGATGTGCGGAGTGCGGATGTCTGGGTTGCCGTAACATCCGAGGGTCCATGCACCCTGGTTATCAGTCAGAATGAAGACCACATTGGTAGGCTTTGGTGCAGCCTGGAGGTGGAAAAGCATGCCTGTGGCAAGTGAAAGAAGCGCGGCAACGGGGCGGGCAGGCTTGGGAGGTCTCATGCAGGCAAGTAACGCCTAAAAAGTTAAGTATCTTACCATTGCGTAACTCCGTTCACGTTGCTCGAATGTCTTCAATTGAGGTAAATTACTCAAAAAATGATCAAATTATGATTTAGAACTAGAAAAACCATGTTTATTAAACTTAATTATCAGAGATTGCCTGAATCTGACCTTTCTGATCCCATTTCATGTCGTCCCACGACAAAACACCAACTCCGCCTCCGCAGCGGGTGCGTATCGCACCCTGGCGAGGGCCGTTGATGTTGGCGACACTAGCGCTATCCGCGACGATCACGGTCGGGCTCCTTGTGAGTTATGTAACGTTTTTAGCGCTTCTTTTTGTCTGGATATGCCTTGAATTACATACCTTGACGAAGGTGATGGCATTCCAGGGTATCCTACACTGGGAGCTGGTTCAGCACTGGATGTATTTCTTCGGATTAGGGGTGACTTGGCTCTTCATGCTGCGGCCTCTGCGCACTCGGCGGGGCGGCCCCAAAGTGGCGATGCAGGTCTTTCCTGGCACGCAGCCGCAGCTTTTTGATTTAATCCACCTGTTCTGCTGGCACCTGCGGGTGGCCCCTCCTTCGGAAGTTTGGCTGGATACCTCGATCAGCGTCCGCACCGGCATGTTGGGCGGATTAAAGGGCATTCTCACCGGCCAATCGGTGCTGCATCTGGGCATGCCGGTCATTTCTGTGATCACTGCAAAGGAGTTGGCCGGACTACTGGCAAAGGAACTGGGCTATGCCTCTGGAGGAGTGGGTACACTCTTTGTCCATGCCATACGGGAGCTGGACAATTGGTATTATCAAGCCGCGATGGAACGTGACCCGTGGGTGATGCATTTGCTTGAACCTAAGGCAAAAAAGGAAACACTCATGCAACGTCTAGTGCGTAACATCACACGCGCCTGGATGTGGCTGGCCAAGGTGCCCTTTTTGATCCTGGCGCTGGCTGCCCGTAGCTCGGCAAAACTGGCCTTTTGGCTCATGGATCACGCGGCGAATCGCTGCGGAGCGAATGTCATCGGGGCTGAGGGAATGCGGCGCATGCAGCACAAGCTCAGTGGTCTCGCGAATGCCTGGGAGGCAGCGAAAACCGAAGTCCGCCGCGGCATTAGCCAGTATCGCCTGCCAGAAAACCTGTCCCTTCTCATCGCCCGCCATGTGGCGCACTCCATGCGAGAATCCGCCTCCGAAAAAGCCCGCAGCGGTGCCCTGCCAGGTGTCTCGGAGGTCCCTAATGCGGCGGAGTCCGCTGGGGCAAAGGGGGCCTTCCTCGTCGCTCACCTGCCCGCCACCCAGCCAGCGGCCACGATTTTGAAAAACTTCGTCGAAATGTCCCGCCAGGCCACCTACTTCCACTACCAGCACGACTTGGAGCTGAATTTGAATGAGTTCCGCATGGTCGCCGATGAGGAGGTGCTGCATCAGAACCGCCGGGAAGACGAGTGCCTGCTCGCCATCCGGCGTTACTTTGGCGGAATGGCGCATCCTGAGCGTGCCATGTGCGGCCTGGGGCCCACCCACGCCGCCGCCAGCGAACGGGCAGCCCTGGTCAGAGAAATCCTCCGCGTCCGCCAGGAACTCCTGCTCTGGGGACCGCAGCACCGCGCCGCACTCCAGGAGTGGAACATCGCCTGGCAGCGCCGCCGGGACCTGGAGGCCGCTGCGGTGCTCAGTACAGCGGGATTTGCCGTATCGCGTGCCCAGTTCGCCACAGAGGACTCGACCCCCGCCGTGCTGCGCACAGAATCATCCCGCCAGCGCCTGGTCATGGAGAACATGGAAGGCCCGCTCCAGGACCGCGAGCGCACCCTGGAGTGCCGCTTCGCCTCCGCCCTGGGGCTGATCTGGTGGGCGCAGGAGAGTGCGCTCACGCCCGAGCTGCTGAAGCGCCGCGAGACCCTACCCGGCTGGGTCACCATCTTTGAGGCCATGTGCGGAGCCCTACCATCCTTCCGTGAGCTGCTGACCATCTTTTTCGGCTTCCAGACCCTCGGTGCCCGCTTCACCAACATGGATGACCCCGGTGCCCTGCTCGCCGCGCTTCAGTCCATCGTGCCGAAGATGCTCAATCTCATCCACCAAGTCATCGCCACCATGGATGGAGCGGTCTATCCCTTCGCGGAGGATGGTAGGACTGTATCGCTCAATGACCACCTACTCCCGCGTCCTCTGCCGCAGAGTTCCTCCGCAGGCATCAGCGCCGCCACCGCAGCGGAGATGAAGGCCATCGCGCTCGAAATGGCCTCGCAGGCATCTGAAAACATCGCCCCCTACGTGGATGCCTTTCTCAGCCTGTATCACCGCAGCTATGCATGGCTGTGTGAAACCGCCGAGCAGGCAGAAAACCACTTCATGGGTGGTAGCTGCCTCAGTGGAGCCACCGAGGTGCTGTTGCCGCATGAGTTCATGAGCCGAAAGCTCAGCCTCTCGCCCCAGACGGCGATTCAGCGCAAAATGGCCTTGTAGAGAGCGAGGATTACTTCACCACCTCCACCGTCACGGTGGCGCTGGTGTCCATTTCACCGATCACCTTGGCACCACAGGCCAGAGCCTTGTCCACGTCATCAGCCTTCAGGATCGCTACCCAGCCCAGACCCATGTTGAAGGTATCAAAGGCGTCGGACGGGTCAGCATGCCGCAGCACACGCTGCGCCACATCATTCTCCCAATACGGAATGCGCAGCTTCGCTCCGAGGCCGCGTTTCACAAAGATGCGGCCCAGATTCTCTGGCAGACCACCGCCCGTGATGTGCGCCATCGCACGCGGACGCACGCCAGCAGCCTTCAGCGCCCTCGTCTGCTCATGGTAGAGCAAAGTCGGCAGCAGCAGCGTGCGCATCTCATCCTGGGTAAAGCTCAGCTTCTCCGCAGCGATGATGCGGCGCACCAGACTGAAACCATTCGCGTGGAAGCCAGCACTCGCCCAGCCCACCAGCACATCACCGGCCTGGATCGTGCCGGGATCGAGCAAATCAGGCTTCTCCGCCGCGCCGATGGCGAATCCGCTCAGCTCCACCATGCCCGCAGGCACCATACCGGGCATCTCAGCCGTCTCACCGCCAGCCAGCACGCAGTCGCAGGCCTCTAGGTAGTCCGTCATGCCGGCGATGATGCGGTAAATCTGCTGCTTCTCGATTTTCGGGATACCCACGTAGTCCAGGAACATGATCGGGTCCGCGCCAGTGGTCAGAACGTCGTTCACATTCATCGCCACCAGATCCTTGCCCGCGACTTCCAGCAAATCATGCTCCAGTAGCAGCTCCAGCTTCGTGCCCACGCCATCGCAGCCCGTCACGATGATCGGTGCCTTGTAGCCACTCAGGTCATACGCCGCCGCAAAGAGGCCAAAAGGGTTCGCCAGCTTGCGATTGCGCTGGGTGCGCTTCACCAGCACGCCGATGTCATCGACGAGAGAGGCTGCTTCGTGAATATCGACTCCGGCTTGTTTGTAGGTGTGGGCGGCTGCTTGGGTGCTCATGGGGGAGACCGGGTTTAGCGCGGTAGGCCCCCCTGGTCAATTTCCCTCTTCAATTGCCCACCAGAAGGCCAAACCCGCCCCAAAAGGCTCAAGGCCGCAGCCAATGCTCCATAAAGCGGTAAATCGCCTCGTTCGATTCCTCGTTCGGGTCATGCTTTTCACGGTTCGTCATGCTCACCCGGCCGGTGAAGCCCAGCAGGCGATTCACCGCCATGGCATGCTTCAGCACCGCCCAGCGGCGCGGCGGGTCCTCCGCCCCGCCAGACACCAAAAACGGCCTCGGAGCCATCAGCGCATGCAGCTCCTGGAGATCATGCCCACGCTCCACCAGCACCCGATAGGCCCCCGTGCGCGGACTATCCGACCGCACCAGCCCCGGCTTCCGCGTGAGTGCGGGATCGAGCCCCAGATACCACGGCTCCTGGTAATTGATGCTGCCGCGTGTCTCCTCAAACACAATCCCAGGATCACTCCAGGCCGCGCAGGCATACTTTTCCCACAGGCAGGAGCCAAAAAGCGACCACTTCCCGCCATACGAATGCCCCAGCACACCGATACGCTCCGCATCCACCTGCGGCAGCGCCGCCAGCGCCTGCCACATATTCGCACAGATATACCCCAAGTAAGAAAGCGGCTGACACTGCGCCCCCGCGCTCATGACTGGCTTCCGCGCATCCCCGCCCGGTGAGCCGATGGCCAGCGCCACAAAACCACGCCGTGCGAGCTGCCAGGCAAAGTCACGCAGCGGCTTCTCACCGATGCCGCAGCTCGTCTCCGCATCATAATAGGGCACAAACACCGCCGGTCGCTTCCCCGCACGATCGGGGATCAGCAGATAGCCATCCCCCATCTGCCCAGGGCCCGTTTCGATCCGTATTTTCTGCTGCGTGATGCCCTCCTCACGGGCCTTCGTTTCCAAAATCTCCATCCGGGGCCTTTCGATCACCTGCGGCCATGCACCCATGATCTCCGTCCATTCGCGGCGGATTTCCGCCTTTCGCCGTTCCCAATCCGCCGCCGATTTCACTGCCGAACCATCGCGAAACAGCAGCGGCGACCGCCCCGGAGCCTCCACCGCCTCAAACTCAGCCGGAATCACCGAAAACGGCCCATCACCCGCCGCCGAGCACACGCAGGGAGAACCGACCACCCAAAGAGCCAAAAGGAGTTTTTTCATGCCAACCCAATACGTCGCCCAAAGTCCACTCTGGCGTTTGACCCAAAAGGAACGGACAGCGGACCTGCGGCCACGCTTCAGAAAAGCTAGGCTGCGTTTGCTATCCCAGCGTGTGCAATCAAGGCGAAGCAAAGTAGTCCTCTCGCTCCGCGAGATGAACGGAGGGCGTGGCTAGCAGAATGCTTTGCCATCAAGCATGCCAAAGCAGCTGTCCGCATGCGCTTTGGCTCATCTCGCGGAGCGAGATGGCTGCCATGCTGGCGCATCTTTCGCACACTGGCCACTCACGCTGGCCAGCGGAAGCACTGACCGGCGGCGAGCTTGGAGCGGGAGTAGGCGGAGATGCGGACGCGGTTGGCGCTGTTGCCGCTGAGCAGCCAGGCATTCCGCTCATCGAGTGCGTGGAGGAAGCCGATGTGGCCGCTGGCACCTGCGGAAAGCGGCTGCGTGACGACGATGCAGCCGTAGGTGGGGGCCACGGCTCTTCCATAGCTGATCCATGGCCCCGCGAGGCCTGTCTGATGACCCTTAAAGCCTGCTTTGCGGATGCACCAGTTCACAAAAGCGGCACACCAGCTCGTCTCATCCCCACCACGGATGCCGACACTGGCGAGATACTCGACGATGCGCGGATTATCGCCCGGACTCCACTCTGCCACGCCCTGCTCACGCAGCGCGATCTCCATCCACGGCGGGGCCTGGGGGGCAAAGGCCTGCCCAGCGGTAGCGGGGCGCTGCGGGCTCGCTGCCGTGCTGCGGACTTGCACGACTTGGCCTGGGAAGAGGATGCGGCAGTGGTTCTGTGCATCGCAGAGGCCGGGGTTCATGGCTTTGAAGTCATCAAAGCTCATGCCGTGCTTCCTGGCGATACCGGTGGGGGTGTCGCCGCGCTGTATCATGTAGGCTGCCATGCGGTGCATTGTGCGCTCAAAGGGCAGAACTGCCAATCTTGAAAATGCGTGATTGCCCAAATCCAGCCACTACGCTCTAAATAGTCTCGATACCCGATCACATGAACGAATCCGCACCCGTAGCTGCTGCCCCTCCACCGAAAACACGGCGGCATGTCTTTGCAGCGCGGCTCACCTCGACGCTGATCCTCTGGGGCGTGATCGTGGCGGCGCTGCTCTGGCAGAATGAGTGGGGCATCGCCGGGGTGATGGCTTTTTTTGGTCTGGCAGGTGTCGCAGAGTATCACCGGCTGATGGGCGCGGGCGCGGATATGCGTGCGCATGGGGTGCTGGGCATGCTGGTGGCTCTGGGCTGGTGGATCGCGGTTTTTTACTGGATGGCGCAGCATGGGGCAGAGGGCGGTGGGCCTCCGATGTGGATGGATCTGGTGGCACTCACGATCAGTTTGCAGGGTGGTTTTTTACTGAGTTACCGCCGAGAACTGGAGGGGGAGCGCACCCTGCGGCGGGTCTTTGCGGTGGTCTTTGGCACGCTCTATGGAGTGGTGAGCTTCGGCTTTCTGCTGCGGGTGATGGATTGTCGTCCGGGGCCAGGCATGGGCGGGCTGTGGCTGGCGCTTTTCCTCATCTTGGTGACAAAATTCAGCGACATGGGTGCCTATGTCATCGGGGTGCTGTTTGGTCGGCATAAAATGATCCCGCATATCAGTCCGGCGAAGTCCTGGGAGGGACTGGTGGGTGCCTTTCTCGGTGCCTTTGGCGGTGCGGCACTGCTGATGGGCCTGATGGCGGATAAACTGGCTCCGCTGACGTGGATGCACGCCATGGTGCTGGCTCCGCTGCTCTGTGCGGTGGCTGTGAGCGGCGATCTGGCCGAGTCCGTGCTGAAGCGCTGCGTGGCGATCAAGGACAGCGGGCATAAGCTCCCCGGTATCGGTGGCATCCTGGATCTGACCGACAGCCTCATCTTCACGGCACCGGTGTTTTACTTTTATCTGCAAGTGCTGGGGGTGTGAGCTGCGCAGCAAACTCGCCGCGCGTGACTTGGCAGAGATTCGCATCCATAGCAGGGGCTCCACATGCTCTCACACACTCTCATCGCCCTCGTCGCGTGCGCGGTCGGCCTAGCGCTCCATCTGCGCTGGCACCCACTGCGGCGTGAGCTGTCGGATGCGTGGGATTTTCTGCGCTTGCGGCAGTCTTTGCTGCTGATGCTGGCCGGTGCAGCGCTGCTGGCGGGCTGGGACGCGGCAGGGACATTCACCTGGATCGAGCTCAATGACTGGGCTGTCCTGTGGCGGCCACTTTTGCGCCATGCGTTCACCGACTTTGCGCTGCTGTTTCATCAACTCGTGCCGCCATGGCCGCTGGCGCTGCTTTTGCCGCTCTCCCTAGTGCTACTGGCTGTCCGCGTCTGGCGCTGGCCGTATCGCTATGGCGAGCGCATGCCCGTGCCGGAGCAAAAACTCATCCTCGTGGCCCTTTCGGCCGGAGGCGTGCTGTGGCTGCTTATGGAGGCCGTGGCAGCCCTGCGGCCAGAGCTGCCCGAGTGGCTGCAAACGATCAAAATGGCCGCCAGAACGCTCTACATCGCCCTCATGGTCGCGGGCACGCAGGTGTGGCTCGCACGACTGGTCATCGCCTGGGAAAAACCACCCGATACCGATGCCGAGCGTGATGCCGTGGCGGCGCTGGAGAGCACCTTTGCCCGCTGGCAGGGGGTGGTGGCCCTGGGCGGCTTCAATCTACTCTGGATGGCCTGGCTCGGCTGGAATACGGATGCAGAGACGTTCTCCGCCTGGCTCTTGCCGGAGCTACTCATCCTGTGTGCCGCACTGCCGCTGGCGGTGGCTGTCTCACCGGGTAGCAGCCCTTTCTGGCAGACAGGCGCGGTAGCGCTACGCGTGCTGCTGCATGCCGCGCTGCCGCTCCTCATGCTCGCCCCCACCGCGCTGGCATGGCTCGCACTGACTCGCTACGCGGTGGACATGGGCCTCGCATTGGCCGGGGCAGAGGAATACGCCGTCCTGCACCAGATCGTCGCGGTGGTGCGTGCATTGGTGCTTGCCATGCTGCATGGCTGGCTATGTCTGGCTGCCCTCCTCGCCATGCTGCGTCACGGCTTTCCAACCAACCCTCCAGCCGATCCCGCGCCTAGCGTGGAAAAGACGCGTCCATGAGCAGCGCCGCCCTTTCACCGGAACAAATCACCAGCCGTGCGAAGTCGAATCTCGCCTTCGCACTCGCCTGCCTGCCCCCAGAGCGCAAACGCGACATGATCCGCTTTTACGCCTTCTGCCGCGTGGTGGACGACATCGCCGACGACCCCACCACCACCGAGGATGCCAAAGAGCGCGAGCTCGCCCACTGGACACGCTGCGTGCTGGAGGGCACCCCTCCCGGCCACCCCGTGCTCGATGAAGCCGTGGCCCTGCCCGCGAAGTACGGCTTCCCCCGCGCTTGGTTGGCCGAGATCATCGAAGGCGTCGCCTCCGACATCACGCGGACACGTTACGCCACCTTTGAGGAGCTCCTGGGCTACTGCTACAAAGTCGCCAGCGTCGTCGGCCTCGTCAGCATCGAGATCTTTGGCCGCCAGCGCCAGGAGACACGCGACTACGCCATCCAGCTCGGCTACGCCCTCCAGCTCACCAACATCATGCGTGATGTCGGCCAGGACGCCCGCGACACCGGCCGCATCTACCTACCGCAGAGCGAGTTGCAGAAATTCGGCGTCACCGAGGCCGACATCCTCGCCGGTCGCAGCAGTGACCAGTTCCTCCAGCTCATGGAATTCCAGTATCAGCGTGCCCGCGGCTACTACGACGCCGCGCAGCGAGCCCTACCGGATGCAGACCGCCCCTGCCTCACCGCCTCCGAGATCATGGCGGAAATCTACTCCACCATCCTCGAAAAACTCCGCGCCAGCCACTACCCCGTCTTTGAGCAGCGGGTGCGCATCAGCCGCCCGCACAAGCTCTGGATCCTCGCCAAACACCTCCTACGGGCCAAGCTCGGTCTCTGAGTGAGTTCTGTGGAAAACAGGAGCAACCGATCAGGATAGGTCGGGCTGTGGAGGAGAGAGTCATTTCAGATTGTATCCCCAGATGGCGCAGATTTCACAGATGGAAGCCTATCTGAGTCATCTGAGAAACCGGTAGATTCATCATTCAAGTTAGCCGGGAGTTAGGAGCCTCCGACGAGGCCGATCTCATCTTCCATCTCTCTCCGCCTACGTTCGTCCTCGTCCTCGATCCTTCAGCGTCTTTTTTACCACGGATGAACGGATGGTTTCACCACAGATGATACGGATGAGGTAAGAGTGCTTGGTTCGTTGTTCTTGGTTCTTGAACGTTGAATGTTGAGCGTTCGATGTTGAACGTTCTTCCCCCGTTTTTGAGCCCCCGAGCTTCCATTTCTTGCTCTCGCTCTTGCTCTTCATCTTGGTTCCTTGTTCTTCGTTCGTCGTTCTTGGTTCTGGGTCCTTGAACGTTGAGCGTCCAACGCCTCCCTGATTGCCACACCGCGCGAGCTCGGAAAGGTGCCAAAGAACAACGCATGAAAAGGCCATGACTTCTTCACCGCTGATAGGACGCTAACGGGACGCTCATGGATCAGAGATTAGAGCCTCAGCGGTCCGAGCAATCCTCCTCTTCCTCGTTGATTCGCTTCGCTCCCCTTCGGGCTGCCTGCGGCAGTCTGTCTCGCTTCGCTCGGCTCTCCTCCTCCCGGGTTCTTCGTTCTGGGATCAGGATTCTTCGTTCGCGCTTGAGCCCGCTCAGGTTTTCGATGTTCTCTCCCGGTCATCGTGCTCATGCGCTGGCTCTTCATCTCAACTCGATTCCCCGGCGCAGAGAGTCAGATCAAGAGCAGGAGCAAGTTTGCCTCCCGCTCAGGGTGAAGTCGTCCGCGACTCCGCTCCCGGTTCAAGGCAGGTTCACCGCAGAGGTTCTGCGGGCAGGTCTAAGTCTCCCAGTCTCGCGGCTAAGCCGCTCTCCCAGTCTTCGGCGAAGCCACACCGCCAGAGTCCAAGGCAGGAGCGCGGATGCCCTCAGCCTGCCGCGCCACCTTTGCCAGCAGACGGGCAGCCAATGCTGGAAAGACGATTTGCCAGACAGTTGCACGTCGCCCCCCCCCATTTCCCCATCGATCAGCTTAAGGCTCTGTGGAAGGACGGGCTGGTGAAGTATTATTGAAGAAGTCGCAATGCTTCCGATAAAATGCGAGTGACAACTTCCACATTAACCGCGTTACCAAGGGCCTCAAACGCTGCCTCGCCCTCAGGCAAATGTTTAAGTTTTCCCATCGACTGAAGCCGTGAACATTCCCGTGCGGTCATGTAGCGCTTCTCCCAGCCAATGATTGGGACTTGGGTGGTTGTCATTGCGACAAGTGACGGCGAAGTACTTGGACGCTTAATGCGGACGCCAGAAGCCCGGAACTGGATCACGTATTTCCAAATGTTGCGGGCTTCGCCCTGGCAGTTCCACTCAAGTTTTTGGAGGCTAGGCGGAAACTGTTGAATTTTGGGAAGCCATTTCTTCAGCTTGGCTTTGTGCTCCAGATAAAACTCACGGTTCTGTTTGATGAAAATTTGTTTCCAGCGCGGAAAGGTCCCAACTAAGGAACGTGAGTGGCTTGGTACTGCTGCCAGGATGTCCTCTAGGGATAGTCGGCTCAAGGGTTGCCCAAAGGAGCCATGCGTAGCGCGCAATTTCTTGAGCGGCACTTCGTGCAACGTCTCAGACGTGGTCGGGTAAGTTGCTCCAAACTCCATGCTCCAAATTGGAAACGACGGGAGCTTCACGGACTCAGGAAACAAGTCCAGAAACTCCTGCCAAACCTCCAAGCAACGGCTGACTTGGCTGCTTAGTGCTCGGGCATCAGTAGGATTCACATCGAGACACGAAACAAGATCAAGATCGCCTAAAGTGGGAGTGGGCCACTCGAAGTCAGTTAGAGGCACTTTGGATGCGAGCATATAGATGCGCTCACGTATCTGCGGTACTCCGAACTGATGAGGGGAGAACTGATGGTAGCGCACATCATAATTCAAGTCAGTGAGCGCCTGCTGAACTTTTCTATAGGTGTTGCCTGAATCATGATGGACAAAGTGCGCCACATTTTCCAGCAGCACCAAAGCTGGTTGTTTCGCTCGCAAAATTTCGACAATGTTGTGAAACACGGTGCCCCGCACAGCATCCTTCCATCCCATCTGCTCACCAGCCTTTGAGAACGGCTGGCACGGGAAGCCAGCACAAAGCAGATCATGATCAGGGACATCAGTCGGCACCACGTCCCGAATGTCTCCATCTGGCAGAAGGCCGAAGTTCTTCACGTACAATTGCCGCAGAGGCTCCTTAAGTTCAGACGCAAACACGCATCTTCCGCCCAGCCTAGCCGCAGCCTGATGGAACCCGCCAAGGCCTGCGAACAAATCGATAAACCTGAAGGGGAGGGTCTTTTTTTTGTGCTCGCTCATGCTGCGAAAGGAAGCTTTTTCACATAAGCGGTCAGCCAGGAACTCAATCGTTTTTGAGTGGTCTTTTCCAGCCAGTCGTTTTCAGGCCCAGCAGACGCAATGCGCAGCCGGTCGATCAACAATCCGCTCGATTTGTTGGCGAAATGATCAAATTTGCGCCTTGGTAGCACATTAGGTGTTACCACGGCTCGGCGCGGTAAACTTGCTGGCACTAAGCAGACCAGCTTATTCCAAAGCTCCATGTCAGGTTCACGAAGTTTTTTTTCTAAATTTGCACCACTCGCGCATTGAATAAAGAAGGCCGGAAGGTTTCCACGCTGATCGGGAAAGGATCGGTAACACAATGCATCGAGTTGTGCCTCTTTGACTTGGCGGTTTGTCCATCTTTTGAGATCACCTATGTTACCACACAAGAGGTCCGCGATATTTTGTATGATTTTTCTCCCGCCAGTTGTGCGCCCTTTTGCCCATCCGGTGGGATAGACTGTCCACCCAGGAAAAAGCTTGCCCATGGCCGGACATACCAAGTCTTCGAAATTAGCCCCTTGGAGGTTGTATTTGAATTTACACTTTGTCGCCCATGTTTTGTGATGGTGCGCATATGAAACCAAAAGGCAAAAGGCATAGGACGAAGCATCTTTGAACGTGTTGACTTTTGAACTGATGGTCTGATCTTTGACGGTGAACGGAGAATTGCCGCCGGACTGATGAATACGTTCTCTCAATCGACGCCAAAGCTCTTCGGCAAAATCGCGTGATTCTGCGCCATTAAGAATGCCAGACTCTTCAAGGGAATCGCCCACTTCTGTGCGAGTTACCTGTGAGGAGAGGAAAAGCACTTCGCTTTCGATCCAATCACAAGCTTGCTCGATCTGAGGACCAGCATCGTCATTGTCAGGCTTGCGAAAGCCGCTGGGAAGTTCCAACTTCATCAGTCGTCAGAGCAAAGGGTGCGAAGAGTATTTGGAAATAGCTTGAGCAGTTGTTTGGTGCTGCGGCCCAAGCGGTTGCTGGCTTCCTCCAATTCGGCATTTTTTGAATGGTGATGGGCAATCCGTAAAGCTTCTTCAATCTTGTCCGCTGCCTCATAAACTAAATCAATAACCTCTTGAAGGTCGCCTCCCGACATGCGGACTGCTACTTCAAAATTAGGCGTTGGCGATCTTCTCAAATATTTGATGGCTTCCTCCGACTCCAGCACTTTGCCAAATTTGTCCACCTGTCGGGAGTCTGAAAAAAGAGGCAGCTTCTTGTCATCACCAAACAGCCAGATGGCAAAATCTTGCAGTGCCTTCAGGTGCTTTTGTGGCACGCCCTCCTTTATCTTATCGGGCGGAAGATTTAGGTCGATATGCAGAAACTGCTTCACCCCTTGTGTTCTCAGTGAGAGAAACAAGACGCTGAATCGGTCCTCAAAATTCTCCCTTGGAATGTTGGCCTGCTCTTCAATTTGAAGGTAGAGTCTGTGGGCTACGTAGTTTCGACACACCGCCTCCTTGGTAGACCCAATCTTTCGTCGCACCTCATCATATGTCATGCCTTGTTCTACCATGTTGGCAATGAACTTAGCTTTCTCAGAAGGTGCCCAAGGTTCGATGCCGGTAACATGTCTGAATCCCAGGAACGCCTGCACTGAGTCCCGACTTGGGGCCAGCAAGTAGGGAATCTGCTTGAACAAGCCCTTAGATGGGTGCCGCCCGTCAACAAGCTCCTTCCACTTTGGGCTTGCCGGCTTGCCGTCGAACGCATCACGCAGCCGCAGCAATGCACTGAGTCGCCTATTGCCCTCCACCACAACAAATTTGCCGGGCTTTGGTCCCTTGATGCAGATCAAGGCCTCCTGAGTCCAAAAACCGCCATTCTCGAGAGAAATGAAATCGCTAGTTCATCGACCTTCCACTGCGCCATTTCATCGAGGAGATCCTCTTGGCTTAGCTTCTTGCCCGATGTTTGCCGTCCCAGACGCGGGTTTTCGGGATCGAGCAACAAATTGTCGATTTCCTCGTATGCGATGGTCGTTTGGATTGGCATGGGAAGAATTCAGGCGAGTGCTGACAATCAACAAAATAGCCAGCAACTCAAGTGCTGATGTTGGCGACTGTAGCGGAAAAGTGCCCCCTCCATCGTAGCCCCTAAACTGTGGGCCAGCACTCATCTCAGGAAACGACGCCAGCAGGAAACGATGTCAGAGTGCAACAATTGACGGATGTTCCCTCCGGGATGCTGTGGCTGAATCTCTGGCACCACCTGAGCCAGCAGGAAAGGGTCGGGGGCTTTTTTGACAGGCCAGCTTCATCATGGCGACACCGGAACCTTTTTTTAAAAATTCCCCTTCCCAAACTCGGCCCCATTTGTTGAAATAGCCTTCAACCTAAGCCGCGTGATGAAGACTGGCTCGTCTCTTGCCCGGACCCGACCGAAGCGCCGGGAGGGATGCGCCGTAGGCGGGAAAAAGAAGCCCACGGGCTTGAAGAAGCAGAAGCGGGCGAAGAAGACGAGGCAGCGGAGTTTGACGGCGGAGGAGGTGCTGGCGGGGATGCGGCCGGAGGAGATCGAGGAAATCCAGGCGCTGCTGGGGCGGGAGCAGTCGGCGGGGGATTTCCGGAAGGTGGACTGGGAAAAGTTCAATCATGCGGTGCTGGTGTTTTTCCAGCGGGTGATCGCGGTGATGCATCTGCGGCCTTTCCAGGTGGAGAAACTCACCTGCGTGACGCACCAGCACCAACTCAAGCTGCATCCGCATGCCGATGCGCGTGAAGACGTGCATGTGAACCTCTGTGTCACGGGGCAGCTCTGCAATGGCCTGCACCTGCGGCTGATGCGTGTGCTGGAGTATCTTTTGCAGAAAACCATGCCGCTGCTGGCGCTGCTGACACCTCTGGAAGCATGATCCGGTCCGGCGCGGGGAAACGTTTGTTTCCTCGCCTGATTTCGGCCCCATGGGATTCTTGGCCGCATGCAACTGATGCTCCATCTGCTACCTGCATTTCCCGGTCCGCCTTCGATTGGCGTGGCGATACCCTCGGAAGTAGCTGCAATACCATCGATCTTTTTGCCAATACCTTCCCAAGTATCCGAAATACCTTCGAGGGTATTTTCAATACCTTCGATCTTTTGGGCAATACCTTCGAGGTTATCCAAAATACCTTCGAGGGTATTTTCAATACCTTCGATCTTTTTACCAATACCTTCGAGGTTATCCAAAAGACCTTCGAGGGTCTTTTCAAGACTCTCGATCTTTTTGCCAATACCTTCGAGGTTATCCGAAATACCTCCGAGGGTCTTTTTAAGACCGGCGAGCTTGGGCGCGGCGGGTGCGCTGTTTTTTAGGCTTCCAGGAGGGGCAGTTGGCATGAAGCGCTGGGTGGCCGGGATGCCTGGGCCTTTGGGCCGGATTTTTCGGCTCTTGAATTTGGGATGGGCTGCGGTGGCCGCGTGTCGGCCGCCTGTATGGCGCAGCAGCCCGCCCTTCGCGCCACGGAACACCTGAACCCACCATCAACCCAAGGAGAAAGCACCATGGCCCGGTTTGACCAGCAAGCCCGCTTTGATAGCGCGGTCCGGTTTGACCAAGCCACGCCGACTCCTGCAACACCCCGTTATCGTATGGCTAAAGTTAAACTCGATCTCAATACCCAGAAGCCGCTGGAAGTGCTCGCAGCCTCCAGCACCCACATCGCAGCGATGGCGACCCCGGAGGGAACGGCTACATTCCCCACGCCGGACCCCAGCGTGGCGGACTTCCTCATCACGCATAATGGCCTGAGCACGGCGATCAATCTGGTCTCCAGCCTGGAGGGGCAGCTCTCCGCCGCGCGTTCGGCCCTGCCGGTGGCGGTGGACGAGCACATGGTGAACATGCGCAGCCGCGCAGCCTATGTGGAGGATGAGTCCGGCGGTGATCCGGCAAAGATCCCGCTGTCTGGTTTTGCCGTGGCAGGCACCCCAGGCACCCCCATCGGGCCACTGCCGCGCCCTGAGAATGTGCGTGCCAGCATGGGCCAGTTCCCCGGTGTGATCCGCGTGAGCTGCGACCCGATCAAGGGCACGCAAACCTATGTGACGGAGTGCCGCCTGCATGACGAGCCGAACCAGACCTGGCAGCAGGCGAAGCTGAGCACGAAGAGCCGCAACGACATCACCGGTCTGATCAGTGGCAAAAACTACGCCTACCGCATGGCCGCCATCGGTGCTGCGGGCCAAAGCCCGTGGAGCGATGAAGCTGTGTGCATGGCCCCGTGATCCGCGCGAAGCACGAATCCTACTCGTCCTCCGACTCCGACTCGTCCTCGATTCGATGGCTCCGCTCCTGCGAAGCAGCTCCGCGCTTCATTGAGAGAGTGAGATGAAGAGCAAGATCAAGAGCAAGACTCAGAAAGCCCACTGCCAAGTGATCCTACTCGTCCTCCTGCTCTTACTCCTACTCCCCGAAACGCAGGCCAAACCGCCTAGCGAAGGCCTGGAGACGATCATTCCGGGAGGAAGAGGAGGATTTTGAAAGCCCACTGCCAAGTGATCCTACTCTTACTCCTACTCTTACTCCTACTCCCCGAAACGCAGGCCAAACCGCCTAGCGAATGCCTGGAGATGATCATTCCGGGAGGAAGAGGAGGAGTAGGAGACGGAGGCGGAGGCGGAGTCAGATAACCAAGAACAAGGAACCACGAACCAAGAACATCGAACCCTTACCCCATCCGTATCATCCGTGGTGAAACCATCCGTTCATCCGTGGTAAAAAGACGCCGCAGGATCGTGACCGAACAAGAAACCAAGAACAAGAAACCACGAACCCTCCCCCCCTCTGTGCTCTGTGGTAGAACTCTTCTGGGCTCAGGGAGGCGGAGGCAGATAACCAAGAACAAGGAACCACGAACCAAGAACACGCCATGCCCTTCGACCCAAACTACCCACCCACCAACGCCTTGATCGAGTCCGCGCCGTTGCGTTCGCAGCTTAACGGCCTCAAAGACCTCATCGACGCGATCCAGAGCGGCATCACCAGCGTGGAAGTGGACAGCGTCAGCACCTTACCACCGGGCAGTGCCGCCAGCGTCGGCCTCAGTCTCAATGGCAGCGTGCTGCACTTCAGCTTTGGACTGCCAGAGGGCCAGCAAGGGCCCCAGGGCAACACCGGCAACGATGGCGGCACCGGCCCCCAAGGCCCGCCCTTTGCCAGTGCGGTCGTGGATAACGTCAACACGCTCGACCCTGGCCAAAACGCCACGGTCAGCGTCAGCTTCGATGGAACGAACGTGCACTTCACCTTTGCCATCCCACGCGGCAACGACGGCATCCAAGGCCCGCAAGGAATCCCCGGCGAAGTCACGCAAACCGACCTCAACAACGCCCTGCAAAACACCCTGAGCCAATGCAGCAACAACTCCAACAACGTGACCACCCTGGACTCGCCCATGGCCGATCCCGACATGGAATCCCTCCGCAACGCCTACAATAACCTGGTGAACGCCTTGCGGCGGTGAACAGGGGGGGGGGGATTGGCCAAAGTGGGTGGCCAACGTGGGCAAGTCGCTACGCCTAGGTGCCCTCACAGAGGGCCATGAGATTCAGAAACTCGTCATTCGGTATTACCAGCGTTTGACGTGGCCCCGCGCCCTCTTACTCTCCGCGCTCCTTTTCACCCCTTCTCACACGCACGCACATGGCCATCCTCGTCGAAACTGACACCCGCATCCTCGTCCAAGGCATCACTGGAGACTTCGGCTCACGCCACGCGAAGGCATCCATCGACTACGGCACCCAGCTCGTCGCAGGCGTGACCCCCGGCAAGGGCGGCCAGATCTTCGAGCACAGCGGCAAAAAAGTGCCCGTCTTTGATACCGTGAGCGAGGCAGCCCGCGAGACCGGAGCCACCGTGAGCGTCATCTTTGTCCCGCCGCCCTTCGCGGCGGATGCCATCCTCGAAGGCATCGACGCGGGGCTCGATCTGGTCGTGGCCATCACCGAGGGCATCCCCGTCAATGACATGATCCGGGTGAAATCCGCCATGCAGGGCAGCAAAACACGCCTCATCGGCCCGAACTGCCCCGGCCTAGTCACCCCAGGTCGCGGTGAAAAATCTCACGGAGGCTGCCGCATCGGCATCGCCCCAGGTTACATCCATAAGCGCGGCAATGTCGGCGTCGTCAGCCGCAGCGGCACTCTCACGTATGAAGCTGTCTGGCAGCTCACCACGCGTGGTTACGGCCAAAGCACCTGCGTAGGCATCGGTGGTGATCCCGTGAACGGCACCAACCATCTGGACGTGCTCAAGATGTTCAATGATGATCCTGAAACCGAAGCCATCATCATGATCGGTGAAATCGGTGGCAACGCCGAGGTCGAAGCCGGTCGCTGGGCCAAGGATCACTGCAAAAAGCCTATCGCAGCCTTCATCGCAGGTGCTACCGCACCTCCCGGACGCCGCATGGGCCACGCCGGAGCCATCATCGGTGGCGAAGACGACACGGCCGCTGCGAAAAAACGCATCCTCGCAGAGTGTGGCATCGCCGTGAGTGACTCCCCCGCCGATATGGCGACCACGCTGCTCAAGCGCTGGGGCAAGGCATGATCTGCTAAGGTTCTGCCCATCCTATGCCGTGCGTGCACAGCAGGCTGAATGCCTGCTCATGGCCTCCTTTGCACTTTTCTCCGCATCTCTCTGCCCATCCATGTATGCTTTACGTCGTGAGGTTTTGGGATTTTTTACCGCTAATTCGACGCTAACGTGACGCTAATCACCCAAATCAAATATCAGCGTTAAATTAGCGTCATATCAGCGGTTTAGATTCCCCCACCTCCATCTCATGAATTCACAAATCATGATGACGCGAAGCATCATCGCATAGTGCCCAGTGGACTGAGCACTGAGCACTGAGCACTGAGCACTGAGCACTGAGCACTGAGCACTATGCTGAAACTCAACCCACCAGATGCACCTGAGGGAAGGGGACCACGAACTTCCCACCACGGGCGAGGAAGTCTTTCTCGCGGGTCTGGAACTCTGGCATGAAGTGCCAGGGCAGAACGAGGTAGTAGTCCGGCTTTGCAGCGCGGGAGTCTTCTTCGCTGATGATTTTCACGCGGCTACCGATGGTGTAGCTGCCCCATTTGCGCGGATTGCGATCGGCGATGGCCGGGAGCAGCTCGGGAGTGATGCCGCAGTATTGCAGCGTGGTGTTTCCCTTGGTGGAGGCACCGTAGCCGTGGACGAGCTTGCCCTCGGCTTTGGCTTTGAGCAGGAAGTTGGAGAGTTCTGCGCGGATGCGCTCGATGTTGGCGCGGAATTGGGCGTAGGGCTTGTCGGTATCCAGTGCCATCTCGAACTCGGTGATGCGGAGTTCCTGCACACGGAGAGCAGCTTCTGCGGAGGGCTTCACACGGCCTTGGTGGGCGACGCAGAGGCGGAAGCTGCCACCATTGACGCCATTGAGATGTACATCGACGACCTCTAGGCCGCATTCGCCGAAAAGCCGCTCCAGCACGGCCAGGGAGTAATATTCCAGATGCTCGTGGCAGATGGTGTCGAAGCTATTGACCTCCAGCATGGAGGGCAGGTAGCTCTGCTCCAGGATCCAGATGCCATCCTCTGCGAGGACGCTGGCGATGTCTGAGACAAAGGCACGCGGGTCTTCCAGGTCATAAAACATGGAGATGCTGGTGACGACGCGGGCTTTTTCCGTGGCGTGCACACGGCGGAAGGCGTCTGCGCTGTAAAAGTCGTTCACCACTTCAAAACCACGCTCACGGGCCTTCAGAGCGACATCACTGGGGTCGATGCCGATGTGGCGCAGGCCGGGTGTTTTGTAGCTGGCGAGGAGAGTTCCGTCATTGCAGCCGATATCGAGGACGATGTCGCCTTTTTTGAGCTTCAGGGTCTCCTCTGCGAGCGCGGAGATGCCAGCAAGATTGTCCCGCATGGACTGATTGATGCCGCTTTCGTAGTAGTAGCGGTGGTAGAGGACCTTTGGCGGCACGCTGTGGCGCATCTGCACGAGGCCGCAGGCATTTTCATCGAACGCGGGGTCGCAGCGGACGAGATCGAGCGGGATACGGCGTTTGATCGTGCCAGAGCCGTCTTCGCTGACGATCAGCCCACCGATGTATTGATCGCCGAGGGCGACGACATCAGTGAAACTGCGGCAGCCGCAGGCGCGGCAGGTGGTACGTTTGACGAGGAGCGGGCGGTAGGCGGGAGCGGCCATAAATTTTGAGCTGCCTGCATGGCATGGCGGCGCGGCATTGTCCAGCCAGAGTTCCGTTTGGAGGATGATTATCAATCATCACGCTGGCTGCCCATGAGGCGCAAGGCGTAGAAAAGGAACCAGCTCAGCGTGCTGATGAAAGCTGCGACGTAGGTGAAGGCGGCGGCGTCGAGCACCTTGTTCATGGCGGTGGTCTCGTCGCCTTCCCGCACGGCTCCTGTGTGGGCGAGGATGCGCTTGGCACGGGCTGTCGCGTCGAACTCGACTGGCAGCGTGATGAGCTGAAAGAGCATCATGATGCCAAAACCGACTGCCATGATGGTGATGACGAGTTTCAGCGGGATCAGACCCGAAAAGCCACCGATGAGCGGGATCCACATCACCGCTTGGCTGGCGAAGTTGGTGATGCCTACGGCGGCCATCCGCCACTGAAGCGGGGCGTAGTGTTCCTTATGCTGGATGGCGTGCCCGGCCTCATGGGCTGCCACACCCAGGGCGGCCACATTGGTGCCGTAGAAGTTTTCTTCGCAGAGAACGAGCCGCTTGTTCGAGGGATCGTAGTGGTCACTGAGGAGCCCCTTGGTGGGCAGCACCTCGACGTCCCTGATGTCATTGAGATCGAGGATGCGCTGTGCCACCTGGGCACCGCTGAGGCCTGAGCTAGCGGGCACCTGCGACCAGCGACTATACGCACTGCGCACACGCATGGATGCGATGCCAGATAGGATCATCGTGCCGACGAGAATGATGAGATAGAGTGGGTCCATAGATGGGTGGGGAGTTTTTTTGGTTTCCCATTCGATAGCAGCCATCTAGGCAATGAAAAGCTCCGCATCACTGCAAAGACGGGGAATTATTCCACGCCTTCGCCTATACAAAACGGCGGTTGCGCGGCGTTGGGAGGGGCGCTTCATTCACAGCGCATGACCGACGATACCCCCGCAGCCGAAGCCTCCGCCTCCAGTGGCACCGATACCCTCATCTGCCGCGTCACACGCTGGTATTACAAGCGCCGCCTGCTCATGTTTGCCATGTTTGCCGGTTTTGGTCTGTATTTCCTCTACGACGGCAACATCGGTTACCCAAAGGAGCTCGGCATCGCGAAGCGCAAAGAATGGTTCGTCAATGAATTCGCCAAATCACACGATGAGGCCAAAAAGGCGGGCACGCTCGATGCCTGGACTGCCGATGCGCAAAAGCAGGGGCTGCCTACGGGCACCGATGGCGAGCCGCCCAAATGGGTCACCTATGCCGCAGCAAACGGCTGGCCCGAAGATCCGCACATGTACACTGAGCGCGAGATTGCCGAGCAGTTCTACTTTGGCTACGGCTGCCTCGGCGCAGCGGCGCTGGTGCTCATCGTCCTGCTTTTGCGGAAAAACACGGTTTTGCGGGGTGAGTCGGATCATTTTGTCACTCCCAATGGTGCAAAGGTCATGTTTGCGGATGTGTTCAAGATCGACAAACGCCCCTGGGACACCAAAGGCCTCGCTTATGCCTGGTACAAGCCCGGCGGCACGGGCAGTGAGAAAAAGGCCACCATTGATGATTTGATGTATGGCGGAGCAGACTTGGTGCTCGATCGCCTCCTGAGCCGATTCAATGGCGAACTCATCGAAAAAGTCATCGAACAGGATGAACAACAGGAAGAACCAGAGCCTGCCGCAGGCAGTAGCCCTGAAAGCCAGCTCCAGACGCCTGAAAAATAACCGCAAAACGCTCGTATTTTTTTCCCTTGCCAAAAGAAAACCCGCCACTAAAGCTCCGCCCCACTTAACCCCACCCAAACACATGGCAGACAATATCCAAGAAAAAGTCAAAGACATCATCGTTGAACAGCTCGGCGTGAATCCAGAACAGGTCACGTTGGAGGCCAAGTTCATCGAAGATCTCGGTGCTGACTCCCTCGACACAGTCGAACTCGTCATGGCGTTTGAAGAAGAATTCGGCATCGACGTGCCAGATGAAGAGGCTGAAAAGCTCCAGTCCGTCGGTGACGTCGTTCGCTACGTCGAAGACCACGCCGAGTAATCCACGCTACCTCAGCGTTTATTTTCAGAAACCAGTCGGGCTGCCCGGCTGGTTTCTTGTTTTGTCCGCGTTCATCACTTCTCATGACAAACTGGCGGCTCTCACTGCGTTCGTCACTCTCCTATCTCTACCCATGACCATCTCTCGCTCGTTCCTGTGCCTCACGGCCGCTCTATCGCTACAGCTTCCCATCACCTCTCATGCCCATGATGCCTCTGCGCAGATGGCAGAAGTCGCGAATGCCTTTCTTGCCGTACTGACCCCAGAGCAGCAAAAAAAGGCCACTTTTGAGTTCGCTAGCGAAGAGCGTGAAAACTGGCATTTCATCCCCCGCGAGCGTTTAGGCCTCTCCATGAAGGAAATGAGCCCACAGCAGCGCCTCCTGGCCACTGCATTGCTCAATACCGGTCTCAGCTTCCGTGGAGCCGCCAAGGCTGTCACCATCATGAGCCTCGAAGAGGTCCTCTACCAGATCGAAGGCGCTGATGAGGCCAAGCGAGCCGCCGTGCGTGAAAAGCGTGATCCTGAAAATGCATTCATCTCCATCTTTGGCAAACCAGAGGCCAAAGGCACCTGGGGCTGGCGTGTGGAAGGGCATCCCCTCTCCCTCAACTTCACCCTCAAAGACGGCCAGCTTCTCCGTGCCTCCCCGGCCTTCATGGGCAGCAATCCCGGCGAGGTCCGCCAAGGAGCCCTCAGCGGCCTCCGCGTCCTCGGTTTGGAGGAAGAACTCGGGCGTGAACTCGTCAAAAGTCTCGATGAAGCGCAGTTTAAGAAAGCCTTTGTCGCCACAGATGCCCCCAAGGAGATGATCACCGCTGCCGAGCATCAGGTGAAGCCCCTCAGCCCCGAAGGCCTGGCCGATTCCGAACTGACGGCTCCTCAGAAAGACCTGCTCCGCCGCATCATCCGCGAATACACCGAGCGCATGCGCCCAGAGATCGCCAGCGAAGTGCTCGCCGAGCTCGAAAAATCCCAAACGCCCGTTTTCTTCGCCTGGGCAGGTGGCAAAGAGCGCGGTGAGCCACACTACTACCGCGTGCAGACAAAGGCCTTCCTCATCGAATACGACAACACGCAAAACGACGCCAACCACGTCCACAGCGTCTTCCGCAGCTTCGACGGCGACTTTGGCCGCGACATCCTCGGAGAGCATGTGAAAAAGGCGCATTGATTCGCAAGTAGCGGGCCGCCCACGCCTTGCTTTCTCACGGCAGCCTGCTACTGCATGCGCCCCGCTTCTTCCGAGGCGGCTCCCTTTTCATCCGCTCATGCCCCGCTCGAAACAACTGGTCTGTGACCCCGTGGAGGCCGTCATCGCCGACATCCGCGCTGGGCGCATGGTGATCGTCACCGACGACGAAGATCGTGAAAACGAAGGTGATCTCATCTGTGCCGCAGAAAAAATCACGCCCGAGATGGTCAATTTCATGGTCCGTGAAGGCGCGGGCATGCTCTGTGTGCCTGTCTCCACTGAGATTGCCAAAAACCTAGGCCTCGAAAGCATGGTCACTCAGAACCGGGAGGCCCACCGCACTGCTTTTACCGTCACCGTCGATGCAGCTAAAGGCATCACCACCGGCATCAGCACCGCAGACCGCGCTCGCACCATCCGCCTGCTCGCCGATCCGAAAAGCAGCGCCAAGGACTTCGTCCAGCCCGGCCACATCAACCCCCTCGTGGCAAAGCCCGGCGGTGTCCTGCGCCGTGCAGGCCATACGGAAGCGGCCACCGATCTCGCACGCCTCGCTGGCCTGCGTGAGGCTGGGGTGCTCATCGAGATCATGAACGCAGACGGCACCATGGCCCGCCTGCCCGACCTGAAAAAATTCGCCAAGAAGCATAAGCTCAAAATCTGCTCCATCGCCGATCTCATCGCCTGGCGGCGCAAGAGTGAAAAGCTCGTCGAAAAGATCGAAGTCGTCGAAATGCCCACCGACTACGGCGATTTCAAGCTCCACCTCTACAAAAGCCACCTCGATGGCATCCACCACGTCGCGCTCGTCAAAGGCGACATCAAGGCCACCGTGCCCACACTCGTCCGTGTGCATAGTGAGTGCCTCACAGGTGACATTTTCGCCTCGCGCCGCTGTGATTGTGGGAGCCAGCTCCACGCTGCCATGCGCCAAATCGACGCCGCTGGCTGTGGCGTGATTGTTTACATGCGCGGCCATGAAGGGCGCGGAATCGGTCTCCATGGCAAAATCATGGCCTACAAGCTCCAGGAGCAGGGGCTCGATACGGTAGAGGCGAATCTCAAGCTCGGCTTTCCCATGGATCTGCGTGATTACGGCATCGGTGCCCAGATCATCTATGATCTCGGAGTGCGGAAAATCCGTCTCATGACCAACAATCCGCGTAAAGTGATCGGGCTCGAAGGTCACAAACTGCAAATCACCGAGCAAGTGCCGGTCAAATCCCTGCCGAAGCCGGAGAACGCCCGCTATCTGGAAACCAAGCGCAAAAAGATGGGCCACAAGCTCTGAGGCCCCCTGTTTTCCTCGTCAGCCTCCCGTCTTTTGTGGCACCAGGACCTGCGGAGCCTTCCGCCGCACGGCGATGAAGACGGGTGAGCGCTGCTGCTCTAGCTGTGGCCGCGTGAAAGGCAGTCTGGTATTAAACGCGGTGAAATGCCACGGACCATCCGCTGTGCGCAGCGAGTACTGCAATGCCCGCCCGCCATCCAGCAGCGTCGCATGCTGCACATCGAGCTTCCGTGCCAGTTCGGACACTTCCGCCACATTCATCACGCCGCCATCGCCAGAGAGCACAAAAACGATGGTCCCATCTTTGCGCATGCCGCCCAGGGCACGGTAGGTGATCTTGGAGCCATCGAAGAAGGTATCAGGCTTCATCTCGACGTAGGGGAAGATGGTGTGATTCTTCATCACCGCCGGGTAAATCTGCGAGCCCTCTTCGATCGGCCCTGGCACCTCATCGAGCAGGGATTTTGGCCCCTAACCATGGTTTGCCTTCTTTGACAAAAAAACAGCCACTCCAGTCACCAAAGGGCGCATTCACACGCACACCCGAGTGATACACCCAGCCCATGGGCTTACCTTTGGGGTCACGGAAATTCGCGGTGATGGAGAACCACAGATTCTCGCTCTCCATGCGCTCCGCAGCCGTCGTCAGGGCGAATTTGGGCAAAAAGCTCGTCATGAAATCAAATCGCTCTGGCGAGATCGTCATCACATGCACCTCTGCTCCGAAAAGCCGCTGCACCATGCCTGCACGCAGCCCGGCCTCACGGTGAACCCGCAAGGTGCTCCAGCGTAGTCCACGCTCTGCATGCCGCTCGATCAGCGCCGCAGCCAAATCTGCGGGAGTGAGGTCGGTGGGCATCCTCCACACGCCGCGCTTCAGTCGTACCTTCAGCGTATTGCGGGAGTCTTTCACGGACAGATAGACCAGATTGCTGCCCAGATTGAAGTACAGCTCCCCCACGGCCCATGTCGCCACCCCGCACGCGAGGAGGGCGAGCAGCGACCATTTCAGCCAGCGGCGGTTGAGGGACAGCATACAGGAGTTTTTTTCAGCGAAGAATCGGAGGGAGAGCATGAAACGCCGCGCCGCGTCTTCAAGCTCCAGCACAGGAGAAACAAGCTCACTCTCTGTGCAGCGTTTCCAAAATCGACTCAAAGCGGTCTTTCCAGCGCCCCACGCCTGCATCCTCCAGCAGCCAGGCACGTCCAGCCGCCCCCCAGGCAGCACGCTGGCCAGCAGGCATATTCTCCAGTGTCCGTACATCCCGCGCTAATGCGGACGCATCACCTGGAGCATGCAGTAGGCCTGTGCGGCCTGGGTGTACCGTCTCGGTGAAGCCGCCACTCTGTGCGGCTAGCACCGGTTTGCTAAAATCATACGCCTCATAGGTCACCAGCCCCAGCGGCTCCCACCAGAGGGACGGTGCGATCAGCGCCCGGCAGGTGCGGAGGGCCTCCTGCTTCCTCGCGCCGCCGATCTGGCCCATGAAGCAGACAAAGGGGTTCTCCTTCGCTTTTTGCTGCACTAGAGCCTCCTCGGGGCCTTCGCCCGCGATGAGCAGTGTCGGCGTTTGTTTGCCTAGACTGCCGCGTAGCTCATCCCAGGCATCCAAAAGCGTGCGCAGGCCCTTTTCTGGCACCAAGCGACCGAGAAAAGGTAATGCCCCGCATCCTCCACTGGTGGTGGGGACTGCATCGCATCCCAGGAATGCCGCAGCGTGTGAATCCGCTCTGGCGCGATCCAGCCTGACTCCACGATGCGGTCACGCATGAAGTCTGAGATCGCGATCCACGCCTTCACGCTCTGGAGGGCACCACTGCGGTGTAGGCGCTTGAGCATGAGCGCAAAGAGGGCCGTTTTAAGCACGGAGCCCTGCCACACGCCTGCCAGCACTTCGGTGCGGAATTTTCCTCCTAGGCTATCCGCGTTGACCTTCCCTTTGACGAATAAGGCACCACCCACGGAAAAGGGGCGGAAGTTATGCAGATACTGCACCACGGGCACGCCGCGATCCCGTGCTGCATGGTAGAGGGAGGGGGAGCCTACAGGGTAGATGTTATGAAAGAGTGCGACTTCTGAACGGCTCGTATCGAGCATGGACTCGAATTTTGCCCGGCTCTCTTTGTTGTAAAACAGGCGCTGCACTTGCCCCAGGGCACTAGGGGCACCTTCTTTCTTCCAATCGGCACTTTCAAAGAAGCAGCGATGCATCGCATGCCGCTCCTGGAGATGATTGTAGATGCGGTCCACACTCTTCTCCTCCCCACCGGGGAAAAGATAGCGATTGAAGACCTGAAGGATGCCCTTGTGCATGGAGGACAGGGTTAGACGTCAAGGAGCGACATCACGCATCACTTCATCGAGCAAAGCGGGGTCCATTTCGGTGAGATTGCAGCGCTCTGGAAAGCGGCCCTCCTTTACATCGGCGATGTATTCACTGAAGGCCGCGATGCGTTCGTTTTGCAGACGGCGGTTTTCCTCTGCGAAGTTGCGGTAGGACTTCGCGTGGCGCGGGATGCGCTCATCGTAATCCCCCAAGATGTCGCAGGAGAAGAGAAACTGGGTATCGCAGCCTGTGCCAGAGCCCAGGGACATCAGCAGCATGCTCGTTTGCTTGCAGAGCCAGGTGGCGAGGTTGTGAGGCACGATCTCGATCTCGGCCGCATAGGCACCAGCGCTTTCGAGCTCCTTCATCTTGCGATAGATGGCCTTCGCCTCATCTGCGGTCTTGCCGATGCTGCGGTAGCCCGTCCAGGTGACATGGCGTGGCACCATGCCGATGTGACCAACGATCGGTATGCCCTCACGAGCCATCGCCTCGATCAGAAAGGGGCTGCCAGAGCAGTACACGGAGCTCGCCCCCATTTCGAGAGCTCGGAATCCTGTGCGGATGGCCTCCTCCTGCGTGGCCATGCCATGGGGCGTGGAGCCAGAAAGAAATGCCGTGGGCGCTGCCTCGACCAGCGACGGCAGCCGCGCCTGTGCCTCTGGCGAGTCAAAGCTACAGCTCATGAGGTCGATCCCTGCTGCATCCGCCGCCGCAGCCTCCTGTGGCGATTTCACATGGATGTGCGTGAGGCATCTCTTGCCTTTGAGCTTACGGAGATCGTGGACGGTGTATTTTTTTCGCGGGCGGACCATGTCAAAGGGAGGCTTACAGTTCCACTGCCATGGTTTCAATAGCCAACAACGCGATCACCGCAGGTAAATGAACTCACTGCTCATGAGTATCCCCTGGGCTAGGAGTGTCCAGGCTTGGAGCTCTCGCTTGGCAGCGTCTGACTGGTCGGAGGCGAGGGCTGCCTCTGCGGTGGTGAGGAAGTCACGGACACGGCGCAGGTCGGTAGCGTTGCTTGGCCGCGCATAGGCGATCTGCACGGCCTCACGCACGCGGGAGTCGATATCGCTGCTGCCTGCGAGTAGCCTCTGGGCGAATTTTTCTGCCGCAGCAGTGCACAGCTCACTATTCATGAGCAATAAAGCCTGTGGGGAGACGATGGAGCTGTTCCGCATGCCGGTGGAGGTGGCGGGATCAGGGTAATCGAATTGCTGGAAGAGGTCGTAGAGGTTGTTCCGAATGACGGGCATGTAGATCGCACGCCGCGTGCTGCCGTATGTGGTGAAATCCTTGCTGGTGTGATTGAAGACGAACTCACGATTGCGGCGAGGGATGGTTTTCCCGCCTGTGGTGGCATCCAGCATGCCCGCAGCATGGAGCAGGGCATCACGCACCTCTTCAGCCTCCAGGCGGCGGATGGGGAAGTGGGATAGAAGATGATTTTCTGGATCGACTGTGACCGATTGCGCGGTGCTTGTCGCCTGGCTGCTCTGCTGATAGGTCTGGGAGGTCAAAATGAGGCGGTGTAGGGCTTTCACACTCCAGCCATTTTGGGTGAACCAAGATGCCAGGAAGTCGAGCAGCTCGGGGTGGCTCGGTTTTTGGCCGAGGAGGCCGAAGTTGTCCGCGGAGGGCACGATGGCTTGATTGAAATGCCAGCCCCAGATGCGATTGACGATGACGCGGCTGGTGAGCGGGTGAGTGGCATCTGCCAACCATTGGGCGAGCTCGAGGCGGCCACTGCTTTTTGCGGAGAAGGTTGGCCGTGTGCGCATGGCGATCTGCATGACCTGCGGCACGCCACGCGGGATGGGCTTGCCCAGGCTGAGATGACTGCCGCGGATGTGAATTTTGAGTTCTTTGAGAATCGTGTCGCTATCGGAGACGGCGAGGGCGGTGGGTAGATCCGGTAGATTGCTCTCCGTGCTCATCATGACGTCTTTGAGCCGGTGGAGCTTGGCGACGACTTCTTTGGGGTAGAGCACTTCTGGCTCCGGCGGTAGTGCGAGGAAGCCGCGTGCATCATCCAGCGCAGCGCGGGTCTGGTGTAGGATCGAGCCTGCCAGTGGCTTTTGCTCTTTATCAGCGGCGAGGTCGGACCCGGTGGGCTTTTTCGACTTCGCAGGAATCGGAGTGATTTTTTCTGCCTGGGCGAAAAGCAGCATGTAATACTCCCGCAGATGCGAGACGGCACCGCGCTGGCGGAGGGCATCTTGCCAAGGCTTGAAGACTGGATGCTTCTCATTGGCTGCGAGCCAGACGCGTGTGTTGAGCAGGATTTGCGGGCGGAGACCGGCCTTTTCTGCGATGGGTCGCACCGTGCTCAGGGTAGGGGAGTGAGGGAGCTGCGCGGCGGCCATGAGGTAGCCGACGGCCTGACGACGCACTTCGTCTTTGAGCGCTTTGTTGGCCTCTGTTTCGAGCTTGGCGACGGCGCTTTTATGCTCAGAGAGCACACGCTCGGCTGACTTCACTCGGGCAAAGGCGTCGAGGTCGCCCATCGGTGCCTCAAAGGTGGTGCTGAGAGCTCCGATGCGGTCTTTGCTGAAGCTCTGGGTGCTTTTGAAGATGGCGGCGAGTGCGTAGTAGTCATCCTGGGGGATGGGATCGAATTTATGATCGTGACAGCGCACGCAGCCGAGTGTCATGCCCATGAAAGCGCGGCCCATGACGTCGATTTGCTCGTCGATGACATCCATGCTGAGTTTTTCCTTATCGGGCTCGGCGAGGACTTTGGCACCGAGATTGAGGAAGCCGGTGGCGGTGACTTGGCGCTGGCGCTGTTCGGCGCTTTTGGAGGGCAGCAGATCTCCTGCGAGCTGCTCCAGGACGAAGCGATCAAAGGGCAGGTCGTTGTTAAAAGCCTGAATGACGTAGTCACGGTAACGCCATGCTGTGCCGAGAGCGATGTTCTCATCGAGACCATTCGAGTCTGCATATCGTGCGACATCCAGCCAGTGACGGCCCCATTTCTCTCCGTAATGCGGTGAGGCGAGCAGGCGATCGATGAGATTCCGCGTGGCAGAGGCGGCGTCGCGGCTGCTTTCCCTGACAAAGTCTGCCACCTCCTGTGGCGTGGGCGGCAGACCGATGAGATCAAAGGTCATGCGGCGGATAAGTGTGCGCGGATCTGCGGCTGGAGAGAGCTGGAGGCCGCTGTTGCGCTGTTTCGCTCGGATAAACGCGTCGATGGGATTGGCTGGCTTTGGCAGTGATGCATCCGCTGGCACAGCCGGGCGTGCGACAGGCTGGAAGGCCCAATGCTGTGCTCCCGCACGGATGTCGATCACACGCGGTCCGTGCGAGGGAGTCGCTGCGGCACCGCTGCGCGGATCTGGAGCTCCCATCTTCACCCATTGCTCGATGAGGCTGACTTCCCGTGCTGGTAGTGCCCCTTTCGGCGGCATTTGCATGTCCTGGTTTTTGTAGCGGATGGATTCGATGAGCAGGCTTTTCTCTGGATAGCCAGCGACGAGTGCGGGGCCATTATCACCGCCTTTGAGCACGGAGTCTCGTGTATCGAGTGTGAGTCCTCCTTTGCTCTTTCCTTTCTCCGCAGAGTGGCACTCGTAGCAGCGCTCGATGAGGATGGGACGGATGTTTTTTTCAAAAAATGCCGCCCCGTCAGCGGATGGAACTCCCGCGCCACGAACGAGAGTCGTGACGAATAGATAGGCGAGGACGCTGAGGGCAGATCGCTTCATCGTGGGCAGCTGGCTATGGAGAAGTACGGCTCTCAGCCCCGCATCTTGCCCATGGGTGGTTTTTCTCACTCCACGCCGATCAGCATCAGAACGATGCTGGTGCCATTAAAGACGGCATGCAGCAGGATAGGCACGAGTAAGCAGCCAGAGAACTCATACGCGGCGCACAGCAGCATGGCCAGTGCCCATAGTGGTAGCAGGCTGCCTACATGAAGATGCATGATGGCAAAGAATAAACCCGTGACCACCGCAGCAAAGGGGGCGTCCGTGTAGCGTTTGAGCACGGCGTAAAAGAAGCCTCGGAAAAGCGTTTCCTCGACGACGGGGGCTACCACCACGGCCGCCAGCGTGATCAGGAGCCGGAAGCTCCAGCTATCCGACTCCGAAAAAGCCTTTACCAAGTCCTGTGCCTCCGCCCCAGGTGCCATCTGCTCCAGCCACTGCATCCAGACCAGCGCCACGCCACCCACCACTAGATAAATGATGAGCATGCCTGCTAGGACAGTGAGCAGTGCCCTGCGCCACCGGACGCTTTCCAGTCCGAAGATCTCTGGAAGATTCAGATGCCGGAACTGGCTCAGATACATCAGCAACACGGCACACATCAGGAGCTGGAAGACCACGCCGAGAGCGACATCTTCGGCTTTCACTACGCGAGCAGCCGCACTCACACCGATCTCTGCCACCGGCTGCATGACGCCAGTGAGTAGCACCGCCATGCCTGCGACGGCCACGAGGAGGTCCACATCACCGTAAGGGCGTGAGAGCACCTGCCCCTCATGGTTCCATGCGGCGCTAGGCCGTGCGATACGCAGCAATTTGTAGCCGATGATGCCGAAGAACATCATCACGCCCGCGATGAAGGTCACGTCTTGGAGGATGCCGATATTGACTGCGTCGGACATGAGCGTGGATCAGCGTGCGTGGGTGGTGGAAAGGTAGTAGGGCACCCCTGGGCGGAGCTGTGGCAGAGCAGAGGCTCCACCGAGGCTCAATTCCAGCCGCGACGCGGTTTTTGGCAAGGCTCCGGCCTTTGTAGCCATGCCCAGCGTCTCAAAGAAGCCCACGTCTCGATAATAGCGCACCACGCCAGCCTGCGGTGCCTTCGCCAGAGACCGTGCCAGCGTATAAGCATCCTCGATGTAGCCGATCTGGTCCACCAGCTTCGCCGCGAGTGCCTCACGGGCAGTGACGACACGCCCATCCGCGACGGTGGTGCGGAGCTGCTCCGTAGGCACCCCCCGCGCTTGGCTGACGATGCCCAGAAAACGCTCATACATCTGCGCTACCAGATTCTGCACATAGGCCTTCTCGTCTTCACGCATCGGTCTAGCGCCACTCAGGCTGTCTTTAAAGGCACCACTGGTGAAAGTATTCATCCCCAGGCCCACTTTGCCAAAAAGGTCCGTGTAATTCAGCGTCTCGATGATCACCCCGATGCTCCCAGTGAGCGTGGTCTCGCTGGCGACGATCTTGGTGGCACCGCAGGCGATGTAATAGCCGCCGCTGGCTGCGAGGCTGTCCATGTGGACGACCACAGGCTTCACCGCTGCCGCTTTTTTCACGCTATTATAGAGGACGTCACTGGCGGTGACTTCGCCACCTGGGCTATTGATGCGGAGGATGATCGCCTTTGCCTGGGCATCTGCTGCCGCCTGTTCGACCTGGTGCTTGATCGCGTCCATATCCGGCAAAGCATCGAAAATCGGCGAGGAAGACCCCATGGATGAGATCATGCCATCGAGGTCGATCTGCACGATCTTATCCGAGATGCCGCCCAAGGCCGGCTCGATGAGCTTTTCGCTATATTTCGTCTTCGGGGTTGCTTTAGAGGACACAAAGGCCTCCCCGTCTCCATCGCCCATTCGGGCCCAAAAGACCAGATTCAGCGCAAAGCTCGCGAAGAGCACGAAAACGAGAAAAGCGAACAAACAGCCTATTTTTCTACTCATACACCCCACGCTACCGCGCCACCGCCACCGCGCAAGGTGTGACGCGGATGTCCCAGGGCGTTAGTTTCACCCAGATCAAATTTTGGCACCAAAATGGCCAATGAGATGGATTTCTCACGGACTTTTTCTTGTGCCGCCGGGCGTTCCCGCTAAGGCAAAGGCTCACTTTTAAAAAACCGCCTAGAAAGCCAGTCACGCCATGTCATCCATCGTTAGCAAAGGTCTTGAAGGAATCGTCGCCGCCGAAACCCGCCTCGGAGAAGTCAAAGGAGCCGAAGGCGTCCTCTTCTATTGTGGCTACGACATCAACGAACTCGTCAAAGTCTCCTACGAGGAAGTCGTCCACCTACTCTACTACAACAAACTGCCCAATCAGACTGAACTCGACAAGCTCACTACCGCCCTCCGTGCTGAGCGTGAGCTACCTCAGGGCGTGATCGAATTCCTCAAGACCGCGCCCAAGACCGCCAAGCCCATCGACATCATGCGCACCGCCGTCTCCATGCTCGGCTGCTATGATCAGAAGCGCCACGACATCGACGTCAGTGAAAATCTCGCCAACGCCATCCGCCTCACCTCCCAGATCGGCGTCATCGCAGCTTACTTCCACCGTGCTCGTCAGGGGCTGGAACTGCCACCTGTGCGCAAAGACCTCAGCGAAGCCGCACACTTCCTTTACCTCATGAATGGGGAAGTCCCCAGCAAGGAAGCAGAGCGCACCCTCGACATCGCCTACATCCTCCACGCCGAGCATGGCTTCAATGCCTCCACCTTCACCGCACGCGTCGTCGCCTCCACTCTAAGCGACATGTACAGCGCCATCTCTGCCGCCATCGGTGCCCTCAAAGGCCCCCTCCATGGCGGTGCCAATGAAGGCGTCATCCACATGCTCCAGGAAATCGGCAGCCTCGATAAAGTCGATGCCTGGGTCGCAGACGCACTCGCTCAGAAAAAGAAGATCATGGGCATCGGCCATCGTGTTTACAAAGTGCTCGATCCCCGCGCCCCGCACCTCCGCGAGATGGCCATCAAGCTCACCGAGCAGCTCGGCGAGGCAAAATGGATCCAGATGAGCGAACGCATCGCCACCATCATGCGCGAGCAGAAGAACCTCAACGCCAACGTCGATTTCTACTCCGCCACGGTCTATTACAGCCTCGACATCCCGACGGATCTCTTCACGCCCATCTTCGCCATCGCACGCATGAGCGGCTGGACGGCCCACGTGCTGGAGCAATGGAGCGAAAACCGCCTCTTCCGCCCCCTCAGCGAGTACACCGGCAAGCCCTACGGCCAAAAAGTCGTCCCCATCGAAGAGCGATAAAACGGAGCTCTGTTCGCAGTTCTCCGTTTGACCTTTTTGTCCCAGTCGAGAACGGAAAACCGCGCCGCCCATGCTCTTTACCGCCACACGCTCACGCCTTGCCTTCGGACTCGGCTTTGCTGGCTTTGTCCTCATCGGCACCCTGGTGCTGCTCCTCTGGCTACGTCACCGCCAGGAGGATGAGGCACGGCATCTCTTCGAAAAAGTCGCCCAACAAAGCGCCGAGCTCGTCCGGCAGATGAATCTACCGCGCAGCGAAAAGCTCGCCCATGATCTAGAGCGCCTCACAGAAATGAGCATCCAGTTCCGCCCCGCCGGCAGTGACCTGCCTGTGCGCTCCACCACCCCAGACAGCATCACGATCCTGCTCGATGGAGCCCATGAGATGGTCTTCACACGCTCTCACCCCGCTGCCACTCTCACCCTCGCTGATCCCGCCACGCGGAATGCGCTACTCGCCTTCTGGTTCGCCTCTGGTGCAGTGGGATGGCTCTTTGCACGCGAGCGTGGGAAGCGGGCAGAGTCCGAGCGGCTCGCCATGCTCGGGCGAGTCGCCACCAGCCTCGCGCACGACATTAAAAACCCACTCGCTTCCATCCAGCTCCACTCCCAACTCCTCCAGCCCAGTGGCGAGGAGGATGCCAAAGCAGTGCAACTCATCGAAAGCGAATCCCGTGTCATCGAAGGCCTCGTCAATCAGTGGCTCCACCTCGCCAATCCGCTCCCGCCCGTGCTCACACGGCTCGATCTCACCGCCTGCGTGCATGGCGTCGTCCAAAACATCTCCCCGCAGGCCACGCATGCCAGCGTTCAGATCACAAACAGCCTCGCTGCTCCCTATTGGGTCCAGGGAGACTCCTCACGCCTCGCCCAAGCCTTCCGCAACATCCTCCTCAATGCCATCCAGGCCATGCCCCGCGGTGGCACCCTGCGCATTGAGAGGGAAGGCCCCGCCATGATCTTCACCGATAGCGGCCCCGGATTCTCCGAAGCCGCCCTAGCCCGCGGCACCGAACTTTTCTTCAGCGAAAAAGAAGGCGGCATGGGCGTGGGCCTCAACATCGTCTCCACCATCATCCAAGCCCACGGCGGCCAACTCACCATCCAAAACACCTCTCCCCACGGAGCCGCCGTGCGAGTGACCTTGCCACAGGCGGTTTGATCACCAATTCTTGATCCACTTCGAGCCCAACTGCGGATTGCTCTCTGTTTGCTTTGATGTCGCCATGATGTTCTCATCATCGCCAGAGAATGACCATAGATCGTAAGTTGAGTTTACCGTGTTGTTTTGGCCTGCTTCCGCCTTCGTGTATTGAAAAGGGGCACCGAAAGCATCCACTAGGATTCGTTTCCCGCCTACATCGCGCCAGAAGCTACTCGGCATGTCTTTAAAAATCCTCAGGCCAGACTCATCCTTGGTCCTTTGTTGGATCGCATCGCCTGCCTCTCCGGTCATCGCCTGATACAGGCATCTGGCCGCGCCGATGCGGTAAACTTTTCCAGGCATAACTTCGGCAGTTTCATCGCTATTCGATGGCTCCGGAAATTCACCATATTCATCATGATAAAGTTCCAAAGCTGACTCGACTGCTGTGAGCATGGACTCATTCGTTCGGCGCTTTCCATTTTTTAAAGCAATACTGCCAGAAGGCAGAAACAAAGCCGCCAACACAGCCAAAATGGCGAGGACAACCAGCGTTTGCACGAGCGTGAAACCAGCAAGCACAGAGTGATTTTTGAGCGATTTCATGCGCACATTCTACCCTTTTAGCCGAATCCTGACAATCATTGCCTTTTGACCGCATCCGGCACACCATCCCCACTCATGCGCATTCTCATCACAGCAGGTCCGACACGGGAGCCGCTCGATCCGGTGCGGTTCCTCTCGAACCGTTCCTCCGGGCGCATGGGCTATGCGCTGGCGGAGGCTGCATTGGCTGCGGGGCATGAGGTCGTGCTCATTTCCGGCCCTGTGAGCCTTTCGCCGCCTCCTGGAGCCGTCTTGGTGCCGGTAGAGACGGCGCGGCAGATGTTTGAAGCTGTGGCCGAGCACATCAGCAGTAGCCACATCGCGATCATGACTGCCGCTGTGGCCGATTACCGGCCCAAAACCACCGCAGGCCAAAAAATCAAAAAAAGTGCCGAGTCGCTCACTTTGGAGCTGGAGCGCACCGAGGACATTTTAGGCTCCGCACGGCCTCAATTCGGCTTTCGCGGCTTTTTGGTCGGTTTCGCCGCAGAAACAGAAAATCTGCTCGAAAACGCTCGTGAAAAACTCGCACGCAAAGACTGCGACCTCATCATCGCCAATGACGTCACACAGCCCGGCATCGGGTTTGACAGCGCAGAGAATGCCGTCACCCTCTGCTTTCCCGGTGGCCGGGCACTCCCGCTACCACGTCAGACAAAAACCGGCCTCGCGCGTGCTTTGCTCGCCGAGATTATCCCGCTAGCCCAGAAAAAAACCGCCTCGTGAACGACCTCCCAGCCCTCCTCGCCACCGCCACTGCCGCCGCACATGCCGCCGGCGCCTTCATCAAAGAAAACTTCGGCTCCGAGCTCACCGTCAACGAAATGCAGCGGCACGACATCAAGCTCGAGCTCGATGTGCGCAGTCAGCAACTCATCACCGAGATGATCCTCGCCGCGCATCCAGATCACGCCATCCTCGGTGAAGAAGGCGGCGATACAGGTGGAGATGGCCCTATCGAGTGGATCGTCGATCCCATCGACGGCACAGTGAATTACTTCTTTGGCATCCCGCACTTCTGCGTCTCCATCGCCGCACGCGACCGTGCGAGCAAAAAACTGCTCGTGGGCGTCATCTTTGATCCGATGCAGAACGAGACCTGGACCGGCGTCGCGGGCTCAGGGCCACTTTTGAATGGCAAACCTGTCCGATGCAGCACCCGCGCCACCATGGCCGAAGCCGTCGTCACGGTGGGCTTCAGCAAAAGCAAAGAGGCGCTCGATCTCGGCTTTGATCGCTACAAACGCATCGCCTACGAAGTGCGGAAAACACGCATGCTCGGCAGCGCCGCCCTCGCCATGGCCTACATCGCGAGTGGCAGGCTCGATGCTTATGTTGAGGAGCAAATCAGCCTCTGGGACATCGCCGCAGGCCAGCTCTTCATCGAAAACGCGGGTGGGAAAGTCACCACGAAGCCGAGCACCACCAAGCCCGGCACCATGTTCATCTGCGCCTGGAACGGCGTGCTGCCGATTCAGGAGTATCTGTAAAGTAGCGCTGTTCCTGCGGAACAGCACTGCCCTTGTTGCGCAGCAACAAGGCTACTTTAGGCCGCGACGTTCGCGAGCACCCATGGGGATGACGATGAGCAAAAGTAGTGCTGTTCCTGCGGAACAGCACAGCCCTTGTTGCGCAGCAACAAGGCTACTTTAGACCACCACGTTCACGAGCTTGCCGGGGACGACGATGACCTTCTTGGCGGGCTTGCCCTCCATGAATTCCTGCACGCGGGCGCTGGCGAGGGCGATTTTTTCGATCTCCTCCTTCGTGGCCTGGATGGGCACGCGGGCTTTGTCGCGTAGCTTGCCGTTCACCTGGAAGACGACCTCCACCTCGTCCTCGATGAGGGCGGCGGGATCGTATTTCGGCCAGGTTTCATCGCTGAGGAAGCTGGAAGCGGCCAAGGCGGGGAATTGGGAGCGGATGATCGCATTCAGCTCCTCGGCGAGATGCGGTGCGAAAGGACTGAGCACCTTGAGGAAGGTCACGATGGCTCCCGCAGGCTTCACTTCCGCTCCGGTGAAGGCATTGGTGCAGACCATCATCTGGCTGATCGCGGTGTTGAAGCTGAGCTTCTCGATGTCTTCGCCGCATTTCTTGATCGTCTCGTGCAGTGCTTTGGTGAGCTGCTTGTTCGCAGGCACGTCTTGCAGGGCCTTGGAGATGCTCCACACGCCTTCGTCATCGACTTCCATCACCAGACGCCACACGCGGGCGAGGAAGCGATACACGCCCTCGACGCCCTTCATGCTCCACGGCTTCACCTGCTCCAGCGGACCCATGAACATCTCATACAGGCGCAACGCATCGGCACCGTACTCACGCACGACGTCGTCGGGATTCACCACGTTGCCGCGGGACTTCGACATCTTCTGCCCATCTTCACCAAGGATGAGACCTTGGTTCACCAGACGCTGGAAAGGCTCCGGCGTGCTGACGTAACCGAGATCAAAGAGCACCTTGTGCCAGAAGCGGGCATAAAGCAGGTGGAGCACGGCGTGCTCGGTGCCGCCGACGTAGAGATCGACGCCGCCGGGGCGAGTCGGAGCGGAATGCTCAGTGCTTAGTGGGGGAGTGCTTAGTTTTTCAGAGTCTGAGGACTGAGCACTGGGCACTGAGCACTTGCCCGTCATCCAATACTTCTCGGCTTCCACACCGACAAAGCGCTCCGAATTGCGGGCGTCACAATACCGCAGGTAATACCAGCACGAACCGGCCCATTGCGGCATGGTGTTGAGTTCACGCGTGGCGGTGGCGGAGTAACGCACCCAATCCGTGGCCTTGGAGAGCGGAGGCTCGGGCGTGCCGGTGGGTTTGAAGTCTTCCAGCGTCGGCGGCAGCAGCGGCAGCTCGCTTTCGGGAATGCTGCGATGATTGCCGTCTTCCCACACAATGGGGAAGGGCTCGCCCCAGTAGCGCTGACGGCTGAAGAGCCAGTCGCGGAGTTTGAAATTGGTGGTGCCTTTGCCGAGGCCTTGTTCTTCGAGCCAGGCGGCGATTTTCTTCTTCGCTTCGGCGGTGGGCATGCCGTCGAGGAAGCCCGAGTTCACGGCGAAACCATCCTCTTGGAAGCAAACCAGCGGCTCCATCGTGCAAACGGGTGAGCCTTCGCCCACGAGCTTTGGTGAAGCGGCTACGACCTCACGAATCGGTAAGGCAAACTTCTGTGCGAACTCAAAGTCACGCACATCGTGTGCAGGCACGGCCATGATGGCTCCGGTGCCGTAGCCCATGAGGACGTAGTCGGCGATCCAGATGGGGATTTGCTCGTTGCTCACCGGATTGATGGCGAAAGCGCCGGTGAAGACGCCGGATTTGTCCTTCGAGAGCTCGGTGCGCTCCAGATCGCTCTTCCGCGCGGTCTTGGCGCGGTAATCCTCGACGGATGGAAGTTGCTCCTTGGTGACGATTTGATCCACCAGGGCATGCTCGGGCGCGAGGACCATGTAAGTCGCTCCGAAGAGGGTATCGGGGCGGGTCGTGAACACCGTTATGGAGTGCTCAGTGCTATGCACTTGGAATTTCACATGCGCACCTTCGCTGCGGCCGATCCAGTTCCGCTGGAGCAGCTTGATGCTTTCTGGCCAGTCGAGGCCGTCGAGTTCGTCGATGAGGCGCTGGGCGTAGGCGGTGATGCGCAGCATCCACTGGCGCATGGGGCGGCGCTCGACGGGGAAACCGCCGACTTCGCTTTTGCCGTCCACGACTTCTTCATTCGCCAGCACGGTGCCGAGCTGCGGGCACCAGTTCACTGGCGCGGAGGAGATGTAGGCGAGGCGTTTCGCGTCGATTTCCTCACGCGAGAGGCCTTTGGCTTCCAGTTCACTGATCGGATGCGCCTTGCCGTCGTCGCCGACGTAGGAGTTGTAGAGCTTCAGGAAGATCCACTGCGTCCATTTGAAGTAGCCGGGGTCGGTGGTGTTGACCTCGCGATCCCAGTCGTAGGCGAAGCCGAGGGATTTGAGCTGCTTGGTGAAGTTGGCGATGTTCGCCTCCGTGGTCACGCGGGGATGCGTGCCGGTTTTGATGGCGTATTGCTCCGCAGGCAGGCCAAAGGCATCCCAGCCCATCGGGTGCAGCACATTGAAGCCGGACATCTTTTTGAAGCGGCCGATGATGTCCGTGGCGGTGTAGCCCTCCGGGTGGCCGACATGGAGACCATTGCCACTAGGGTAGGGGAACATATCGAGCACGAAGTACTTCGGCTTGGAGGCATCGAAGTCGGCATCACCGGGGTTGGGCGTGCGGAAGGCCTTTTTCGCCTCCCACTCGCCCTGCCATTTCGGTTCAAACTCGGAGAAAGGGAAGGCTTTGCGCTGCTCGCTGGACATAGGGGCGCGGAAGAAGGCGAGGACGGGCCGAGTTCCAAGTTTAAAGTTGGAGGTTTCCAGTCCTGCGCCTGGAAGACTTAAAACTTTGGACCTGAAACTTGAAACCTCACTCGAAGAGCTTCGAGCCAGCCTTGTAGTGCTCGGCGTGCTCAGCCATGCGGATTTCCACGCGTTCGCGGATGGTGCGCTCGCCGATGCCATCATGCTTGGTGGCGACGAGGGCTTTGAGCAGGTCGATGAGGGACTTTACGTCGTCCATCATGACGTATTCGGGGGAGATTTGGCGCTGGACTCCGATGTTGTGGTAGTTGCCCAGCGGGACGGAGATGCCGACGCTGCGGATGCCGGCGGCTTGCACAGCGGTGGCCTCGCAGGCGCCGGCATCGAGCAGACAGCGCTGGACGCGGATGGCTTGTTCTTTCGCTGTCTTGGAGAGGATAGCGACGGCTTCGCTGTCAAAGACGCTCATGCGATCACCGACGCGGACCATGGGCCCTTCGCCCATGACGGCACCATTGACGGGGCGGCTGGTTTCGATGGAGACAAAGACGCTGTCTTTTCCAAAGGGCCAGTTTTGAGCCAGATGCCATGCTCCGAGCCAACCGACCTCTTCCGCACGCGTGAAGACGGCATGGACTGTGGTTTTGATTTCTAGCCGTGCGAGCTCTAGGAGCGTGGAGACGATGATGGCGCAGCCGATGAGGTCATCGCAGGCGGGGGCCTCGATGCGAGTGCCGGTGACTTTCACGGGGAAGTTCCAGGTGGCGATTTCGCCGTGGGATTTGCGCAGGCCGCTTTTGATGGCGCCATCCATTTCTGGAGTGACGCTGCCGCCGAGGAATTCCCAGCCGTCTTCGCCTTGTACAAAGGCGGGGTGATCCATGTGGGCTCCGAAGACCCAGGTGGGCTTGCTGCGGGAGGTGCCGTTTTTGTAAGTGGCGAGCAGGTTGCCGAATTTATCGCACTTGAGCTTCACATTCGGGCAGTCCTTCAGGATGGCCTCGATCTCAGCGCGGACATGGTACTCGTGAAAGGGAGCCGTGGGGAGCTTGAGAAGTCGTTTGAGGATGCTAGTGAGGGATTGGGCCATGTAGGCACCGTAACGCACTTTTCATCAACGCCAACTCTCTCGTGAAGAAGCTCCGTCATTTCCTAGAAACCGCTGTTTTGGAGTCGGTGGCGTGGATTTTGCCCCGATTGCCCCGTGGGCTGCTGCTGGCGCTGGCTCGCGGAGTAGGCTCGTTGGCGTTCTTTTTCGACAAACGTGGTCGCACGACGGCGCTGGAGAATCTGCGCTGTGCTTTCGGTGACCAGTATGATGATGCAGCTCGCCGTCGTATCGCCAAGGGCTCGTATCAGACTTTTGCGCGGACATTTTTGGATCTGTTCTGGTCCACGCGGCTGACTCAGAATAACTGGCAGCCCTTTTTCGACATCCACATCCCACAGCCAGAGATCGAGGCACAGGCGCGGCGCACCGGCGGCGTGTGGGTGACGCCGCATTTCGGGAATTTCGAGCTGGTGAGCATGGTATGGGGCTTTCGGGGCTTCCCATTCACCGTGGTGGCGCAGGATTTCAAAAATCCGGCTCTCACACGCCTTTTTAAGAAGCTGCGTGAGCAGAGTGGGCATACGATCATCCCGCAGGAGAATGCGATGCTGAAGCTGATGAAGACGCTGAAGCGCCAAGGCCACGCCGGATTGCTCACCGACTTAAATCTGGAGCCAGGGAAGGCTGCGGCGGCGATTCAGTGCTTTGGCATGTGGACCTGCGTGCCGACGCTGCATGTGGAGCTGGCGAAGCGGCTGGGACTCTCCATCATCACCGGTGTGTGCCGTCCGCTGCCAGATGGGCGCTATGAGGCGCGGCTCTTTGAGGCGATCCAGCCCGGGCCAGATGATGACACGCGTGAGCTGACGCAGCGTGTGTGGGATGATTTCGAAAAAGCCATCCGTGAGCACCCCGAGTGCTGGATGTGGATGTACAAGCACTGGCGCTACACGCCGCTAGCAGATGGCTCCGCACGTGATCCGGCCTATCCAGAGTATTCCTGGCCTTTGCCTTCCTTTTATGAAATGGTGCCGGAGTCGATGCGGACGAAGGCTTAGTCATTGTAAAACACCAAGCTCGCGATGCGCCAGCCTTGCGGTGTTTTGATGAGCGTGAAGCAATCTGTGCCCGTGACGACGCGTGAGCCCTGAGTGAGCTTCCAGCGCACGCTGGCCTGCGCGGTGCGGTCGTCCATGAGGATGCGCATGCTGGTAGGGATTTCCTTCATCGGCACGCTGGCGGTCTGGTGACCCATTTTTTGTCCATGCAGGAAATCCGTGAGCCCCTGCGTGTCAGCGACGCCGTCGTGCACAAAGGTCACGCGTGCCTGCGGGTGAAAGCAGCCACCATAGCCATCCATGTCCTGTGCAGACCAGGTGGAGAAATAGCGATCCAGGAAGGTGCGCACCGCAGGCTCATCCGGGTGAGCGGCGGGTGCGGATTGTGGTGCACAGGAAGCGAGTGCGAGGAGCAGCAGGCAAGAGAAATAGCAAAGGAAGGAATAAACCCAGCTCGGCATGCTGCGAGTGGGCGTATTCATTGCGCTGCGGTCAGGGTGCATCATTTAAAAGGCTTCTTCTTCGACTCCGAGGAGGCTGAGGAGTCGATTCATGTCCTCTGTGCCGTAGTAGTCGATCTCGATGCGGCCTTTTTTCTCCGAGTGATGGATGGTGACGTTTGTGGAGAGCCTGGAGATGAGCTTTTGCTCGACGGAGGCGATGGCGCTGTCCAGCTCACCTGCGCCAGCGGGCGGTGGCTTCGGAGCGGGTGGATGGAGGATCAGTTGGACTGCTTTTTCCGTGGCGCGGACCGTCAGCCCCTTTTGCACGATGTCGTGAGCGATCTTCTTTTGATCTTCAGGCTTCTTGAGCCCGAGAATGACCTTCGCGTGACCGGTGGTGATGATGGTGCTGGAGAGCATCTCCTGCACGCTCGTAGGTAGGTCGAGCAGGCGGATGGCATTGGCCACGGTGGCGCGGTTCTTGCCCACACGCTGCGCGATGTCCTCCTGCTTCATGTTGAAGTCCTTGGAGAGGCGGGCGTAGGCCTGGGCTTCCTCGATCGGATTGAGCCCCTCACGCTGGAGGTTCTCGATGAGGGCCATCTCCAGCACATCTTTATCACTGGCCTCGCGGGTGATGACGGGCACCTCTTTGAGCCCAAGCTCACGTGAGGCGCGGAAGCGGCGCTCACCGGCGATGAGCTCCAGCTTGCCTGCGACGCGGCGGACGATCAGCGGCTGAATGATGCCGTGCTCGCGGATGGACTCCATGAGCTCGGTGAGCTGCTCGGGCTGGAATTCTTTGCGCGGCTGGAGGGGGCTGGGGACGATCTGATCGAGCGAGACACGCTGTACGACATCACCGGGCGCTGGCTGGGCGAGCACAGGTGGGCGAGCGACGCCCGAGACAGCCGCTGGTGCTGAAATGAGTGCTCCGAGTCCTTTTCCGAGTGCGGGTTTTGCCATAGGCAGATGTCATAGAAAGCCACCGCCTGGATGCAAACCGGAATAGCGGCGGAAAATGTGCTTGCGCAAAAACTGGTGGTCCTGGGAGCGCCGCTCATGCTAGAAAATGCCGATGAAAATCCTACTCGCTCTGCTTTTACCGCTTTGTGTCACGCTCCAGGCCGAGCCGGGTGGCCCGCCAAACATCGTGCTGGTGATGGCGGATGATCAGGGCTGGGGGGACATGGCTTACAATGGTCACCCGCATCTTCAGACGCCGAATTTTGACGCTTTGGCCCGGGAGGGAGTGCGCTTTGACCAGTTTCATGCCGCTGCACCAGTGTGCTCGCCCACACGCGGTAGTGTGATGACGGGACGCACGCCGAATCGCTTTGGCTGCTTCTCCTGGGGGCACACGCTGCGCCCGCAGGAAGTGACGATCGCGGAGGTGCTGCAAAAGAGCGGCTACCGCACCGGGCACTTCGGGAAATGGCATCTCGGATCGGTGCAAAAAGCCAGCCCGGTGTCTCCAGGTGCGAGCGGTTTCGACGAATGGGTGTCTGCGCCGAACTTTTTCGACCTAGATCCCATTTTGAGCGACGCAGGAAAGGCCACGCAGTTTCACGGCGACAGCTCGGACGTGACGATGGATGTGGCGCTGAAGTTCATCCGCCGCTGCGCAGAAAAGGAGCAGCGTTTCTTCACGGTGATCTGGTTTGGCTCGCCTCACAGTCCCCACCGGGCGCTGGAGGCTGATCGTGCGCTCTATGCGGACCAGCCGGCGAACGTGCGTAACTTTTACGGCGAGATCACCGCGATGGACCGCGCTTTTGGACGACTGCGTAGCGAAATCAAAGAACTGGGCCTGCGTGACGACACGCTGCTGTGGTATTGCAGCGACAATGGTGCTTTGCCCAAAGTGGGTAGTGCGGGCAAGCGCCGTGGGAATAAGGGCAGCATCTATGAGGGCGGCTTGCCGGTGCCATCGCTGATCGAGTGGCCCGCGCAGTTCAAGAAGCCGCAGGTCATCAGCACGCCATGCGTGACCAGTGACATTTTCCCCACACTGCTGGCCATCACGGACTCCAAACTGGAAAAGCAGGTGCCTCTGGATGGTGAAAACCTCATGCCGCTGCTGGAGGGCGAAACGAACAAGCGCCGCAAGCCTATGGGATTCTGGGATCACCCCACGAAAGGCATCAGCACGCCCTCGGACAAATGGATGAGCGATTTACTCGCCGATCAGGCCAAAGGCATCGAACCGGCTGATCCCGCCCGCATCCGTGCTGATGCGGGCCAGATCACCACGCAGCATCCGCTGGATACATTTTTAGGCCATGCTGCGTGGACTGACTGGCCGTGGAAACTGCACCGCATCGAGAAAAAAGGCTCGGATGTGAGCTGGGAGCTCTACAACCTCTCCACCGACCCGGAGGAGCAAAACGTGCTCATCGCCGAGCAGCCAGAACGTGTGGCCGAAATGCGTCAGCAGCTCGAAGACTGGCTAGAAAGCGTCGTGCGGAGCCTGAATGGTGTGGAAGATGCGGTGAAGCCGTGATGCCTTGATTCATCATCCGTCCAAATTTTTGCCGCAGATTCAGGAAAACCACAGATGGAATTGTTCGGGAGAAAATCGGCGGCTTTCCTGAATCTGTGGCAAGACCTTCCCGATCACTCCACAAAAAGGAACTCATTGCTCATCATCAGCACTTGGGCGAGCTGGCTGGTGGGAGACTGCGGGCGCTGGCGACCGAAGGGCCAGTGGGAGGCGTCGCAGAAGTCATTTTTGGCATTGGTGAGCACTTCGTCTGTGTCCGCGCGGTGGATGATGGGCTGCCAGTCGAAGCTGTCACTATCCGTGCCGCCGATGTTGTGGACGATGAAGCTGATGACATCCCCCGCTTTCACGGCGGTGGTGAGCTGGATGGGCGATTTTTTTGCCTGCGGAGTAGCGGTGCTTTCGGTGAGGATGACGGTGCGGCTGCTGTGGACCCAGCCACGCACGCCGTCGCCACGATCACTGCTGCGGCTGAGCACGCTTTCGATACGGATCTGCATGTCGGCAGGTGCATGCCAGCGTGAGGTGACGACGTAGCCGTTCGGAGCGGCGTGGCCGCCGTAGTTGGCCCAAAAGGCGTGGCCCCATTGTTTGTCGGGGATTTTTTCGCCGGGACTCCAGAGCTTCTGTCCACCGCCTGCACGCTCGGTGAGGTGGGTGAAGGGCTGGAAGTCGCTGAAGGTGTTGTCGCCATGGAGTTTCATCATGCCGTAGCTCCAGCGGAAGGGTTTTTCGCCGTTGAGGGCCTCTGCTTCCTTGATGAACTGCTGGGCGAGGGTGAGCTCGTCTTTCGTGGGTGTGCGGGCGAGGATGCGGCGGTAGAGCGATTCGACCTCGGCTGTGGCGAAGATGTCTGCGCGGGCACGCATGAAGGGGCTGTTCATCAAAAAGAGGGACTGCTGTGGCACGGTGGTGTTGAAGCGCTGTGGGCTATGGCTTTCCGGGTTGGCGAAGTCGAACATAGCGGGCACGGAGGCTTGGTCGTAGCGATCCACTTTCAAATACAGCGTGCGGCGAGTGTCGGCGTCCTTCGCCGTGAGCTCGATAGCTCGTCCTCCGCGTTTTTGGGCATCGAGCTCGCCCGTGGCGGAGAGGATGGCATCCCGCATGGTCTCGTAATCGAGGCGCTGGCGGTTGAAACGGCTGAGGAGCTCATTGTCGGCGTCTTTGAGCAGTTTTTCCGGTGTGGCGTGGCTGCTCTGCTGCCATGTGCGGCTGGTCAAAATGAGGGTGTGGAGCTTTTTGAGGCTCCAGCCGTTTTGGATGAAGTAGTCGGCCAAAAAGTCGAGCAGGTCCGCTTGCACGGGGCGCTGTGTCTGCACGCCAAAGTCGCTGGGCTGGGCGACGAGCGGCTTGCCGAAGTGCTGCATCCAGACGCGATTGACGAGGACGCGTGCGGTGAGCGGATTGTCTTTGCTGGCGATGCGGTTGGCTAGCTCGAGCCTGCCGCTGCCATCTGTGAATTTTTGTCCGCCGAACATGGTGAGCCAGGCACGCGGCGCAGGCTCGCCCTGGCGTGCGGGATTGCCACGCATGAAGACGCGGACGTCTTCGGGCTTGGGTTTATCCAGCAGCACCATGGCGCGGGGTGGGGCACCGGGGTGGGTGCTGTCGAGCTTGGTGCGTTCGTTTTCGTTTTTGACCACGGTTTCGCGGTCTTTGCGGGTGAGGAAGGCGTCTATCTGCTCCACGGGCACGGAGAGTGGGCAAAGTGGGTCTTGGAGGAGTTTGGAGTCGATTTTCCCAGTGGCGAATAATTGACCATAAATGCTGGCGACGTCGGGAAGCGACTTGGGGGCTTTTTTCACGATTTCGGCGGCGACGGGGTCATTGGGCGTTTTCGCGAGTTCGGTGGTGATGGAGGCGAATTGCTCGGGTTTGGCCTCTGCGTAGCGTTTCCATGTCGTGAGAGCTGGGTGCGGCTTTGGATTGAGTGCGTAGCGCTTCAGGAAGTTTTTCCACTTGAAGGCGACGCTGTCGCGGAGCTGGCGCTGGCCAGCTTTGCCACGGAATTCGGCATCTTTTTCCATGTGCTGCGTTTCCTGGGCGAAGAGCAGGTAACTGGCGATCTGCGTGGGCGTGCGCAGTTCAGCGTGGATTTTCTTTTTGAAGTCGAGGAGCTTTTTGTCGATCTCGGCGACTTTTTGGTCGTAGTCGGCGGCATCGGCTGGATTGGCGGCTTTGCCGATGATGGGCATGGCGGGGTCTTCCGGCTCGGTGCAGCTATTCATGACGCTGTAGAGGGCGTAATAGTCACGGCTGGGGATGGGATCGAATTTATGATCGTGGCAGCGTGCGCAGCCGATGGTGAGTCCGAGTAAGCCGCGTCCGATGACATCAATGCGGTCATCGGTGATGAGCACGCGGTCGTTGATGAAGCGTTCACCAATATTGAAGAAGCCGAGGGCTGCTAATTGCGGTGAATCCGGTGATGAAACGCGGTCTGCGGCGAGCTGGCGGATGATAAACTGGTCGTAGGGCATGTCATCGTTGAGCGATTTCACGACCCAATCGCGGTAGGTGTAGGCGTAGGGATAAAAGTTGGAGCGGCCGGCGACTTGGTAGCCGTTCGTGTCGGCGTAGCGGACGACATCGAGCCAGATGCGTGCCCATTTTTCGCCGTAAGCGGGCGTCGCGAGGAGCTTCGCGATGGTGGACTGCGGATTGCTGCGGATGGAGGATTGGAGCTCGTCGTAGCTCGGTGGTAGGCCTGTGAGGGAGATATAAATGCGGCGAACCAGTGTGGCTGAGTCTGCGGTAGGAGCGAAGTCGAGGCCAGCGGCCTGGAGTTTTGCCGCGACGAGTTGATCGAGGGATTTTGAGCGATCAGCTTTCACGGGCTGAAAGGCCCAATGCTGCATGGGATCGGCCTTTTCAGTGTGGGAGGCGGTTTCTGCCTCTGGGGGCCAGGGGAGTCCGAGCTGGACCCATTTTTCGAGTGCGGCGATTTCGCTGGAGGTGAGCTTGTCGCCTTTTTTTGGCATGGCTTCGACGCCGGGGGCGTGTGTGATGGCCTTGATGAGCTTGCTGGCGGCGGGTTGGCCGGGTTCGACGACTTTGCCGTAATCGCTGCCGCGCAGGACGGCGGCGCGGGAGTCGAGACGGAGGCCGTTTTGGTGCTTATGTGCTCCGTGGCATTCATAGCAACGCTCGGCGAGGACGGGGCGGACGCTTTTCTCAAAGAACTCGATCTGGTCTGGTGGAAAGCTATCCGCAGCGACAGCGAGGCCGCTCCAGGCGAGGGAGAAGATGACTAGGCGAAGGGACATTTTTGGGGGACGGAGGAAACGCGGATGAGGGAGGTGATCTAGCGGAGGAGCGAGTTGCAGGAGGCTCGAAGCACACTGTTGCACTTCACTCGGCATTCGTCATGCTGCTGCGTCATACGTTCCATGCTACTCGCTGCCGCTCTCTTGCTCTACTTCGCTCTTTTGGCGTTATTGGCGGTCATTTCTGCGGCGGAGACGGCGATCCATAGCGCACGCGATTTGGAGCAGGAGCTGCTAGCGGCGGGTGAGGGCTCTGTGGCGCGGCGGTTGCGTGAGATCACGGTGAATCCCTTTGCGCAGATGCAGCGCTCGCTGCTGGTGTCTGCGGCGCTGAATCTGTCGCTGGCGGCGCTGAGTCTGTGGATCATCACGGGACCGTTGCGTGAGGCGGGATGGCGCCCCTGGCTGCCTGGCGGGGTGCTTTTCGGCGGAGTGCTGCTGTTTGGTGATTTGTTGCCGAAGTTTCTCGCGGCGAGATCGCCCTCTGCGGTGCTGCTGGGCAGTCTGCGGCTGCTGAGGCCGTTGCGTGCGGTTTTGGACCCGGTGACAAATTTGGCGGATCGTGCTGCGGATGCTTTGCTGGCCCGCTTTGTGCCGCAGCATGTGAAGACGCGGCTGCCGGTGACGCGGGAGGAGTTTGAGACACTGGTGGAGATGCCTCATGAGCAGGGAATCTTGGAGGAGAGTGAGAGCGCGATGATCCATGAGGTGCTGGACATCGAGGGGCTGACGGTGCGTGACTGCATGATCCCGCGTGTCGATCTGGCGCTGGTGAGTGCAGAGGACTCGGAGGCGAAGATCGCTGGGCAGCTCGAGCGTGCGGCGGGGCGTTTTGTCATCGTGTATGGTGAGACGCCGGACAGTGTCGTGGGTTTATTGGATGTGTCAGAGTGGCGGCATGCTGGACGGCCTGCCTGGCGTGGGCTGCTGCGGCCTCCGGTCTTTGTGCCGGAGACGATGCCTATTCTGGATGCACTGCGTGAGCATCTGCATGCGAATGATGCGCCACTCATCATCGTGGATGAGTACGGTGGTCTGGAGGGGCTGGTGACGCGGCGTGAGATCGCGGACTGGCTGCTCTATGATACGGCTCCATGGCTGGGTGAGGCATCTGAAATCCGTGAGCTAGGGCAGGGGCGCTATCTGGTGGATGGTGGCACGCGTCTGGATCATCTGCGTGATGAGCTAGGCATCCCATTCGATGATGAGGGCGGGATCGACACGCTGGGTGGGCTAGTTTTTAACCAGCTCGGCCATGTGCCAAAGCCGGGTGAGCGATTGAAGCTGCATGAGGCAGACATTAAGGTGCGCCGTGTGGTGCGAGCGCGGATTCAGGAGCTGGAGGTGCGCTGGGAGGGGACTGGTGGCTCCTTCTAGCGTGATCAAAGCTCTGCATTGACGATGGGCTTCACGCTGCGGAGTGCCTCTGCGTAGCGCACGCCGCTGGCGAGGCCGCGGTAGCGGGAGAGGACGGTCTTGGTGTCCATGGCGGCATCTACCTTGGCTGGGTCGTATTCTTCTTTGCGCACGAAGGCCATGAGGCGGCCGAGCCACTCGCGCGAGGCCTCCCACTCGGGGGTGACATCGACGTAGGTGTCTGGCTCGAAGCCGATGGTGTGACCGGGACCGTTGTCATACCAATAAACGCGGGAGGGGACGCGAGCCTCTTCGATGCCGAGCAGGCGAGCGGGCTGGTGCAAGGCAGCGTGGCAGATGGCGCTGGCGGCCTCATGGTCTGGGTGGCGGTCACGCGGCCAGAGCATGAAGGCGGTGTCTGGCTTCACATCGGCGACGACTTGGGCGACGGCACGTTTTGCCTCCAGAGTGGGCTCGAAGCCCATGCTCTTCCAAGGGAGGAAGCGCATCTCCATGCCGCGCTCACGGGCCATGTCGGTGCTGAGTTTGAGCAGATCCTGGTCACGTCCGCGAACGGGGGGCCAGTTTGAGTAATCACCGATGAGGCTGAGGATGACGACTCGCTGGTGCTTCTTTACCGCCCGTAGCAGCGTGCCAGGTATGCCGAAGACACAGTCGTCGTAGTGAGCGCCGATGGCGAGGATGGTGCGGTTCATGGTATGCGGAGCTGAAAAGGACGCATGTGGAAGCTCGGGTCCTTCGAGACTGCGGCATTATTTTGTCATTTCATATCCGGCACCAATTTTTTCAAATCCGCCGGCAGCCATGCTCGCAACATCGGGCCGGTCGTGGCGGTGGTGATCAGGCACATGATGATGAACATGGTGAAGAGCTTGTCATTGAGCAGGCCCAGATCTTTGCCGACATTGATGGCGATGAGGCCCATGAGCGCACGCGTGTTCATGAGGGCTCCGATGCTGAGTCCCTCACGCCAGCTCGCTCCACCCCAGCGTGCGCCGAGGGTGCAGCCACCGAGCTTACCCAGGATGGCGATGCCACAGACCAGCGCACAGCCGATCCATGCCGTAGCGTCGTTGAAAGAGTCGATTTTGGTGCCGAGGCCCGTGTTGGTGAAAAAAATGGGTACGAGGGCGACGATGACGAAGTCGGCGAATCGTTCACGCCAGGCTCGCACGAGACTGGTTTCGCTGTGAAGAGCGACTCCGAGGGCAAAGGCTCCGAAAATGGCAAAAATGCCGAGATTATTGGTGATGAGAGCGGAGATGAAGAGAGCGCAAAGCAAGAGCGCGAGGTAACCCGGCGTGAAGGTGGTGGTTTGGTGCTGTGCGCACTGTTTGCGCCAGAGTTGGATGAGCAGCGGGCCGACGACTTTCATCATTACGACGAAGTAAAGGGTGATGAGCGCCACTTGGCCGAGAAAGGGCAGCCAGGAGAAAGAGTTACCGAGTTTCACAATGGCGCTGGCGATACCGAGGAAGATCCAGCCGATGGCATCATCAATGGCGGCGGCGCTAATGGCTGTGGCACCGAGTGCGGTGCGCTCCAGCCGCATTTCTAACAGGATGCGGCCCATAATGGGGAGGGCGGAGATGGCTAAGGCGATGCAGATAAAGAGCTTGAAGCCAAATTCGGGTAATTCGGGTGCAAAGGTGCGGTGCAACCATGGTGCGATGGCTAGCCCGCCTAACAGTGGGGCGAGGATGCCCATGAGCGAGGATGCAAAGACGACGCGTGATTTGGCCCGTAGATGTGAAAAGTCGAACTCCATGCCGACCTGAAAGAGCATGAGCATGAGTCCGATTTTTGCGAGTAGAGCAAGTGAGCCTTTGATCTCATCTGGAAAGATGAAGGCGACCCAATCCGGTGCCAAGAGGCCGAGAAAGGAAGGGCCCAGAAGTAAACCGGCTGCGATTTCGCCCACAGCAGGTGGTTGCCCGATGCGGCGGCAAAGACGGCCCATCAGCCACGAGGCGGCGATGATGACGATCCAGCCGAGGAGAACGAGCTTGAGGTGGTCTTCGATTTTGGCGGGATTCATGTGGACCGCTAGAATCCATCAACACGACGGTAACGAAAATAGACTTTCGACATGACTTTGATGCCGAAGAGGCATTTTTCAGGCCGGGGTGATGCTGCGAGCGCCGATGCCGGGACGCTGAGGCATGAGCAGAGTGCCTTTGTCGTAATAGAGGCCATCGAAATCGTCATTGGCGACGTAGAAGTGGCCATCGAGGTCGATCCAATCGGCCCAGGGGGCGAGATGGGCTGCGGTGGTGACTCCGAGGCTCGTCTCGATCATGCAGCCAAGGAGGACACGGAGGCTGTGCTTCCGTGCTGCCGCGATCATGGCCACAGCGCCATCAAAACTGCCGCATTTGAGCAGCTTCACGTTCACGCCATCGACATAGGGCGCGAGGGCTTCCACATCGGCAGCAGTTTGAGCACTTTCATCTGCGAAGATGGGCGGTGCCTTGGCGCTGAGATTGGCTCGCAGATCGATCCATGCATCAATGCCATGGCGATGGTGTATGGGCTGCTCGATGAGTGCTGGCTCGTACTCTGCGAGTTTTTCGATCATGGAGACGGCTTGCACAACATCCCAGCCACCATTTACGTCGATCATGATTTGGGCCTCTGGTGCGGCCATGCGTGCGACGGAGACGGTGGCGATGTCGAGCCCGAGGTCGCCACTGCCGAGCTTGAGCTTCAAGACGCGGAAATCTGCTGCTAGTGCGCGGACTTTATCCGCAAAAGCTGCGAGATCGTCTGGAATGCCGAGTGAGCGGCAGCCTGGGGGCACGACGCCAGCGCTGCCGAGCGAATCCGCCGCGATGCTGCTGAGGGGCTGATTTTGCGCCGTGCAGAGGATGTCGTGACGGAGGAGATTGAAGGCGAGGGAGGCTGTTTGGGGCAGTTTTTGGGGCAAAACTGCCTGTGTTACGATGCGAAGTGTTTCATCTGGGTTTTCGCCGTAATAGGGAACGAAAGGTGCCTCGACAGTGTGCGAGTCTTGCTGGATGCGCAGCACTTGGCGCGTGCTGGAGGTGCCGTGGGCGATGCGAAAGGGCTCGCGGAGGTGCAGCGTGTGGAGGTGGCAGTTCATGGACATTTTAGTCCACGGTCGGGACGGAAAGGTCAAATGGGGAACTGAGAAGAGATGCCGCTGGAGGTGACTCTCTGGACTTCACATTCAGAATCAGCGTGTGGAGGCTGTGGAAGATGCTTTCGCTGCGGCGATGTCCTTGCGGCGGAAGCCCTGAACTCGGCCATTACCACGGTAGAGATAAACTTTTTTAACATCGTCCAACGTCATGAGCACCCAGGGGGAGAGTAGGTTTCGCCCATTTTTAGTATAGACGAGCTGATCAGCGAGGAAGACGCAGGAGTGGAAGGCATCTCCAGTGTTGTTATCGAGGAAGAATAAAACGTCTCCAAATTGATAAGGTGCTTCGACGGGCGTGAACTGCTCAAGAACCTGACTGGTGGCCAGACCAGAGTCTAGTAGATACTGATGGGGCTCGAAGTTATAGAAGTTCAGGCAGGTCCAGTGGCAGTCTGGAAGGAGGCCGTTTTTGGCCATGTCCAGACCGGGGTAAGTATAGAGCAGCTTGCGAGCGAGGGCCGGGAGAATCTGTGAGATGCCCAAGTCGGGCAGGGTTTCATTCTCGATGATGGAGGTGATGATAGGCTCGATGTCTTTGCGCCGGATACCGACGCCAAAGGACCAATAGTTCAGCAGAGCAGGTACGTCTGTGCTGTGATCGAGGTGGAGACGAACCATCAGCGCACGGGTGCGAGTACAGGCCTTAAAAATGGTCTTCGCTTCGGTGTCAGATTTGGCGTAGCTAATGAGGAGCGGGATGTCACTAAAGGCCGTGGTTTCGCCGCGTTTGTAGCTAAGTTTGTCGATCTTATCGATCAGCTCTGGGCGCAGTTTACTGCCTTTGTACCATTCCTGCACACTCGCACCGATGATGAGCACTGGATCGACGTGGTATTCGTTCGGCGGGTATTTCGATAGCTCCGTGTAGATCGTTGCACGGGATTCTGAGGTGAGGGATTCGACATCTGCGACACTCGGAATGATGTGCAGAAAAGCATCTTCGTGGACGATGTGAGGCTTTGTGGAGAGATTTTTGGACAAGCTCCTCTGGGAGCCCTGCTGATTTTAGAAAAGTAGGTAAGGATGCTTCAAAGTCGGCAGGGAAAGTCCAGCGCGGCTGCGTGCTAGGTAACGAGAAGTTTTCTAAAAGCGACTGCGGTGCCTCTAGGTAAATAAAATGACCTCGTAGATCACCCCAGGGGCCCGAGCTAGACTGGTAGTCGCTCTTGGCGGCTTCGGCTGGCTCACTTACTGGGCTAGAAGGAACGGGTGGGGCCAGGATGATCTGTGGCAACATCATGGGCTGCTGACTTATGCCGTTAGAACGCAGTATCCCATTTGCAAACTGGGCAGAAGAAGGAGTCTCCACGGCCAAAAAAGCAATTAGGGCACAGAGAAGCATCCAGAGGTTTCTGGTAGTCGTAGGATACCCGGAAGAAGGTGTGACAATTATAGGCATCAATGTGTGGCGCTCGTGGCGGGGAGGCGTGTAGCATGATACGCTACAACAGCACGGTATTTTTTGTGCTTTTTATGAATTAATTCACCTAACACGCCAAGATTAGGTTGGTTTGTCGAGATTGAGCATTGGTGGGCGTCCTGACCTAGCATTCGGCTGCTGGGGAGTGCTGGGGACTATTGAGAGATTGTTTCCTGGGGCTATCAGGTCGCTCCAGCATCCTGCGTTGCATTCCATCTACCTGTGGCCTAGATAGCCGCCCTTTTCCACACCACTGCCGGATGCCCATCGAAACTACCCGAAACTTCTCCATCATCGCACACATCGACCACGGGAAGACCACGCTCTCCGACCGTCTCCTGGAGTTCACCAACACCATCACCGTGCGCCAGCAGCAGGACCAGCTCCTCGACAGCATGGACCTCGAGCGCGAGCGCGGCATCACCATCAAGGCACACCCCGTGTGCATGAACTACACGGGCCGCGATGGTAAAGAGTACAAACTCAACCTGCTGGACACGCCTGGTCATGTCGATTTCAGCTATGAAGTGAGTCGCTCTCTCGCCGCCTGTGAAGGTGCCCTCTTGCTCATCGACGCGTCACAGGGCGTAGAGGCCCAGACCGTGGCGAATTTGAACCTGGCCTTCCAGCAAAATCTGCACGTCATCCCCGTCATCAATAAGGTCGATCTGCCCAGCGCCGACATCGAAAAGTGCAAACGTCAACTTGAGGACATCCTTCAGCTCCCAGCGGACCAAGCCGTCCCCGCTAGTGCGAAGATGGGCATCGGTATCCAGGACATTCTGGAGGCCGTGATCGCCTTCATCCCGCATCCTACCGATCCAGGGGATGGCTACCTCCGCGCTTCCGTCTTTGATTCCATTTTTGACCCTTATCGTGGCGTCGTCAGTTATGTCCGTGTCATTTCGGGCACCATCATTCGTGGCCAAAAGGTGCGCATGATGTCCACCGGGCTCGATTACGAGATCAAAGACGTCGGCATCTTCCGCCCGAAGATGGTCAGTTGTGAAAAGCTGGAGCCCGGCGACGTCGGCTACCTCATTGCCAACGTGAAAACCACCGCCGATGTGAAAATCGGCGACACGCTCACCGAGACACGCAAACCTGCGCCGCAGCCTCTCCCCGGTTTCAAAGAAATTCATCCGCTCGTCTTCAGTGGCATCTATCCAGTCAGTACAGATGACTTCGAGAGCCTGAAAGCCGCCGTCGGCAAGCTCCAGATCAATGACGCCGCTTTCACCTTCATGAGTGAGAGCTCCGCCGCGCTCGGTTTCGGCTTCCGCTGCGGTTTCCTGGGCCTACTGCACATGGAGATCATCCAGGAGCGGCTGCGCCGTGAGTTTAACATGGACGTCATCTCGACCTATCCGTCCGTGATTTACCAAGTCCGCAAAACCGACGGCACGGAGATGGAGGTGGATAATCCCTGCTTCCTCCCCAGTGCCCAGGAGATCGACGAAATCCGCGAGCCCATCGTGAAGGTCAATATCATGATCCCCAATGAACACATTGGTGACATGATGCAGCTCGTGATGGATAAACGCGGCCAGGTCAATAACACCGAGACGCTCGATGACCGCCGCGTGCTCCTGCACACCGTCCTGCCACTCAATGAGATCCTGGTGGACTTTAACGACAAGCTCAAGTCCATCACCCGTGGCTACGGCAGCATGGACTACGAGCACGCAGGCTATGAGGCCGCAGAACTCGTCAAAATGGACATCCTCATCGCGGGTGATCCCGTGGATGCCTTCTCCTGCATCGTTCACCGTGGCAAAGCGGAGAGCCGTGGTCGCCAGCTCTGTGCAAAGCTCAAAGAAGTCATTCCACAGCAACTTTTCGTCGTCGCTATCCAGGCCGCCATCGGGGGCAAAATCATCGCCCGTGAGAGCATCAGTGCCCTGCGCAAAGATGTGACGGCCAAGTGCTATGGCGGCGACATTAGCCGTAAACGCAAGCTCCTCGATAAGCAGAAGGAAGGTAAAAAGAAGATGAAAGCCATCGGTAAGGTCAATATCCCCCAAGAGGCCTTCATCGAGGTGCTCAAGAATAACTAAAGCTGCTCGAATCGCTGATTTATGAATCCAGATTCCTCGTTCATCGATCAAGCTCCCCCAGAACCAGGAATCGTGAATCTCAACACAGGAATCCATCCATGTTCTTTCTGACTCCGCGCTACCTCAAGAACGCCAAGCTCCTCCACAAAGGGGTCACTCGCTTCATCAACTACAAGCGGGACATTCTCCCTCCCGCGAAGCTCGATGAGATCACCACGCTTCGATCTGGTCTGGAGGATGCCATGCGTGCAAAAGATAAAGAGCGCATCGACACCCTCAGTGAGCAAATCAATGCTACCTGCGAAAAGGCGCTCCCTGTCACGCCGCACTCGGAGATCGCAGACAATATCGAGGTCTTTTTCGTCGCCATCGTCGTCGCCTTTGGCATCCGCACCTACATCGCACAGCCATTTAAAATCCCTACCGGGTCCATGCAGCCCACGCTGTACGGCATTGTCGCTAATCACACGGAGGACGACACCTCGCCGAACATCTTGGCACAGGCGAAAGACTTCGTCACCGGGCGCAGCTACATCAATGTCGTCTCCGATCACACCGGCACCATACGCTCCCGTGAGCCACTCACGGAGCATGGCGTCCTCGGCTTCTTTACCCACTGCAAGCTGCACTTTGAGGATGGTCATAGCATCCGAATCTGGGCTCCCTTATCGCAGCTCATCAATACCCACTTCAATCTCGGTCTGTTCCAGTATGTCGGAGCAGCTCCAGAGGTGGATCGCTCGGTGATCACGCCAGATCGCGTGGGGCAGCATTATCCAGGCGGACTTAGCGGACGTCTCGTGACCAAGGGGCAAACTCTCGCCCGTGGCACGCTCGACACGGGAGATCATGTTCTCGTCAATAAATTCGCCTACCACTTTCGTCGTCCAGAGCGTGGTGAGGTCTTTGTTTTCACCACCAAGAACATCAACAGCCCCAATATGCACATTCCGGCTGAACAGGGATCTCAGCACTACATCAAGCGCCTTGTCGGCGTCCCTGGAGATACTTTGGAAGTCAAAGAACCTGAGCTTTGGGTCAATGGTAAGCCTGCCGAAGAGCCCGGCATGAAACGCGTTGCTTCCAAGGAGGGGCAATATCGTGGTTACGGAGCGATTTATCACCTTCAGGCCGGAGACCAAAAGCAGCTCTCCTCTGGTCAATACTGGGCCATGGGTGACAATAGCTTCAACAGCTCAGACAGCCGCTACTGGGGCCATGTGCCTGAGCGGAACCTCGTTGGGCCAGGGCTGTTCTGCTATTTCCCCTTTGGGAGAAATTGGGGCCTGATCCGCTAGGCAGTATTTTGAATCTCCCATTCATTTGGGTGCGACGACGGGCAAAAACTGCACGGCATCGGCTATGACAACTTTGGAGGGATCTGTGCCTTCATTGGAGATGCGGACAAAACCCATGTGGCCTTTGGCAAAGCGAAAGATGCCCAGGCTGCGGAAAAGTCGGCCATGCGCGGGCTCCTTCTGCTGGTCGATGCGCAGGGTGGTTTCTCCATCAGCGTGGTGGATGGTTACGGGAGTATTGGTAGCACGGCGCACATTGTAGCAATGCGCCAGCCGCACTTCATACCAGCCTGCGGTGGGTAAATCCGGTGTGAAGGTGACGGATTTGTGGCCTTTGCCTGCCTTCATATCATGCAGATAACCCAGCCCGACATAAGGCGGTGTGTGCGTGGAATACTGCCACTGGCCAGTGAGCTCGGCGCTGGTCTCATCGACGAGGATGCCCGGCAGTGTCGCTGGATCTGCGACGATGAATTTCACCATCTCAGGCCGATCCACTTCACCTGGAGGATGGGTGTTGGCCAGGGCCTGTGGGTGGGGTTTAGTTGGCTCCACTGCGAGCGAGGTTGAGAGGGCGAGGAAAAGGGGCAAGGGGCGCATCGGATTGTCTCTTTCAGCATAGTAAGGCCTCTCGCAAACACTAGCGGCACGGCAAATCCCGAGTAAAAGCCGCACCGTCCCGCCCCATGCGCTCGATACCATCCCTGACATCCCCCTCCTCGGCCCAGGCCCCTCCACCACGGCACCAGAGGTATATGCGGCACTCTCCAGGCCTATTTTGGGGCAACTGGACTCCACTTCCATCGGCCTCATGGGCTGGGAACCTTGAGCAAGGTGCTCTAAAAAATCGTCCGAAGTGCTCATGATGCCGCGATTTCTTCAGCAGCCGCTTTTTTGGCGATCCGCCGTGCTGGTGTGGATCGGTGTGTTGTACTGGCTCTCAGCGCAGAGCACGCTGCCATCGCCGCCAGGAGTCCAGGGCATCGATAAGATCGAGCATGCAGGTTACTTCACCCTGGGTGGTTTTTGTTTCCTGATGGGGCTGCGGCTGGCGGGGAAGGCGCAGCGCAAGTGGCTGGCGCTACTGCTTACCGTGTTGTTTTGTTCCTTTGTGGGCATTTGGGATGAGTGGCATCAGCTCCACGTCCCTGGCCGCAGCGGCGGAGATGTCGGCGACTGGTTCGCAGACACTCTGGGAGGATTATTTGGCACGCTGGCCGTGCTCGCGGTGGAGAAATATTTCCGTCGCCGCGTCAGTGCTGGGTGAATGCCGTGAAGTGGCGCTTTGGGGCCGCGTGCGAGGTGTAGCGCTCAAGAGAGCTCCTTGCCCTTCGTCTCAGGGCAGAACCACACGAGCACGATGCCTAGCAAATAAATGAAGCACAAGACGCTGCCCGCTTTCGCGAAAGAGCCGCCGAAGTAGGACATGAGATTGGCCGTCTGGAGGGCTCCGATAGCGGCTAGGACGCGACCAAAGTTAAAGCAAAAGCCCTGGCCCGTAGCACGGACTTGGGTGGGGAAGAGTTCCGGGAAATAGAGCGGGAAGAAGCCGTAGAACGAGGCGCTGATGCCACCGATGAGGAAGCCGGTGAAGAGGAACCAATTCGTGTAGCTCTCATTCGTCTGATAAAACAGCAGCGCAGCGATAATCGTAGCGACACACAGGATGGTGTAGGTGATGCGGCGGCCAAATTTATCGCCCATGAGTGCGGCGACCATGGTGAAGATGATGGCTCCGGTGGCGGTCCAGATTTGTGCCCAGTCTTTGGCATGCAGCGCGGGGTCACCTGCGAGCTCTTCCGCCCACTTCGGAGCCCATTGCACGGCTCCCCAGGTGCCCATGAGAGCCACACCAGCTAGCCCAGCACCGAGTAGCATGCGTTTGATGATGAATGGCCTGCCATGCGCAGGGTCTTGGGATGCCGCACGACCGAGATACTGCCAAACGGGGTAAAGATAGCCCAAGAGCGTGATCACGAGTCCCACGATTGTCACCAGAATCGCCAATGGGACTGGGACCGCGGTAAAGGGCGACCAGACCGCCACGATGCTCAATGCAGAGACGCAGCCGATGAGCACACCGAGCAGATCCTTCGTCGCCCAGTGATCGGTGGCACCGCGGGCTTTTTCTTCCTCCCACTTTTTCGATTCACCGACAAAGAGCTGGATGAAAAAGACCAAAAAGGCCGGCACAGCACCACTCATCATGAGGATGCGCCAGCCGTTGTTCGAGAGCAGCGTGGTGACGGTTTTTTGAGTGAGACCGATGGCAATGAGCATGTCATTGACACTGCCGAGGACACTGGAGAGCCCCAGGCTGAGGAATCCACCGAGGAGATAGCCCACATTGGCCGCAGCACCGATGAGGCCTGCCACGAGCATGCGTGATTTGCCAGGCCACACCTCATTCACCAGAGCCACACCCAGTGACCACTCGCCGCCCATCCCCAGGGAGGCGACGAAGCGATACACCGCGACGTGCCAGGCCTCACTAGCCACACCGCACAAGCCCGTGAAAATAGCGTAGGTGAAAATGGACAGCGACATCGCCTTTACCCGTCCGATGCGATCTCCCAGCCAGCCGAAAACCACACCTCCCGTCGCAGCTCCAACCAGGAACATGGCCATGATCACGCCGAACCATTTATTCAGATCTGCTGCGCCATCTGCCCCGAGAAGCTCTTTGAGCGCATCGCGGCCAGTGAGTGGGAAGAGGCCCATCTCGAATCCGTCGAACATCCATCCTAAAAAGGCAGCGAGGAGAGCGGCATTGCGTGCAGTGGCGGAGTTCGACATGAGGAGTGTGCTTGTGGGAGAGGCGTGGTGATTGGTTGGCTCGGAGGATGGCAACAAACGGGCGCGATGCACTGCTGTTATCGCAGTTTCTAGCCCATGGTCACAATTCGTTCTCGCTCATCCATGCTGCAAAGGCGTGGCCATAGCACAATCTTCACCCTAGGCACGTCTGAAGCAGCATTTGGTGCCTGTGTGACACGCAAACGGTGGCCTCTCACTTCAATTCCTCGATCTGGATGTCTTTGTAGCGGACGATGGAAGTGGCCCCGCCATGGATCTGCACGGCGATGATGCCGCTCATATCGATCCCAGGCTCTGTTTCGGTGTAATCGACGGTTTGCACGCCATTGAGCCAGATTTGAATGCGATTCCCCTGGGCACGGATGCGGTAGTCATTCCATTCACCGAGCGGTTTCTGTGCTTTCGCCAGCAGCTCGGGCGTGGGTTGGGCTAGCATCTTTTTGCGGCGGCTTTCGTCATACAAGGCACCGTCATAGCCTTTCCCGAGATCGGCTTGATAGCCGGAGACCTCGTGGTGATCCGGGATACGCTTCGTGCGGAATTGCACTCCGCCGTTCACAAAGCCCTCGGTTCCTTCCAGCTTCCATTTTAGCGTGAGCTCAAAGTCGCCGTATGACTTTGTCGTGGCCAAAAAGTTGTTTTTCTCCTGCTTTTTCTGCAATGAGCCCGCGACGAATGCACCATCCTCAATCCGCCAAACACTGCCGATGTCGCCCTCCCAGCCGGTGAAGGTTTTTCCGTCGAAAAGTGCCACAGGCTCTGCAAAAGCGGTAGCGGCGACCAAAAGGAAAAGTGCGAGTCGAAGAGGCTTCATGGGTAGGTGAAATAGAAACGCGGCTGAGAGAGCAAACCTTTTGCACTACAGGGCTGCGCCTTGATACCGGCAGTGAGTCAGAGCGACTTGCCGGGACAATACGAAGCGTTGTTGCGATGCTTAGGCCACCAGCGTCTGTTCGCGGGCAGGGCCCACGCCGAGGAGGCTGATGCGGGCTCCGGTGAGCTCTTCGAGGCGCTTGAGGTAGGCTTTGGCCAAAGGTGGCAGATCCGCGAAGCGGGTGATGGCGCTGAGGTCCTGCTTCCAGCCCTGGTGCGATTCGTAGATGGGCTCACAGGCGGCGAGGTCGGCTGCCGTGCTGGGCGGGTAATGGATGATTTTGCCGCGCAGTTTGTAGGCGGTGCAGATTTTGATTTCTTCCAGGCCATCGAGCCCATCGAGGTTGGTGATGGCGAGCTCGTCGGCACCATTGATCATCACGGCGTAGCGGACGAGGACGGCATCCAGCCAGCCGCAGCGGCGTGCGCGGCCCGTGGTGGCTCCGAATTCGCGGCCCATGTTGTGAAGCATGTCGCCGATAGCGTCATTTTCAGTCACAAAGGGGCCGGAGCCGACGCGGGTGGTGTAAGCCTTGCCTACAGCGACCACTTTGTCGATCATGCGCGGTGGGACGCCGGAGCCGGTGCATGCGCCGCCGGAGGTGGTGTTGGAGGAGGTGACAAAGGGGTAGGTGCCTTGGTCGATGTCGAGGTAAGTGCCCTGCGCTCCTTCAAAGAGCAGGTTTTTGCCGGCTTTGATCGCTTCGTGGAGATAGACGGTGGTGTTGGTGATGTGCGGGGCGAGCGTCTTGGCGGCTTCGAGCACTTTTTGCACGGTTTCTTCGACAGGGACGAGTTCGACACCGACTTGGGCAAAGAATTGATTGTGGCGGTCGATACGGGAGCGGAGTTCTTCTTCGAGAATGTCCGGCTGAGTCATGAGGATGGTGCGGATGCCATCACGCTCGACTTTGTCAGCATAGGCAGGACCGATGCCGCGTCCGGTGGTGCCGATCTTTTTGTCTCCGCGCTGGGTTTCGCGGGCTTTATCGAGTCCGCGATGGTAGGGGAGGACAAGGTGCGCGGTCTCGCTGATGAGGAGGTTCTCTGGCGTGATGGTCACGCCTTGGCCGCGTAGTTTGGCCATTTCTTCCAGGAGGCCCAGGGGGTCCATGACGACGCCGTTGCCGATGACGCAGATTTTATCCTTCCAGAGGATACCGCTGGGGATGAGGTGGAGGATGTATTTCTGACCGCCAGAGATGACGGTGTGGCCTGCGTTGTTACCGCCTGCGGCACGGACGACGACGTCGGTGTTTTCGGTGAGGTAATCGACGATTTTGCCTTTTCCTTCATCGCCCCATTGGGCGCCGACTATGATGGTATTGGACATGGGAGGGTGTTTTTTCTGGGAAATGGAGAGTGAGTGGGACGGGGAACGAGGCGCAGGCATGGCGGCCATGCCGAGTGACGCGGGAATCTCATGCGTGGCCTTGTTTCGGCGCACGCACCACGGATCTCGCATCCCTGCTGCCTAGAGAGTTGTGCTTCAGGCGAGCTGCATGGCGAAGTAGGCTGCTGCGCCGCAGGCGATGAGCCCCAGCATGCCGAGGGCGATGAGGGCACCAGCTCCGCTACCTTTGGTGGATTTTTTGCGGGTCTTGGCCGTGCCAAAACCAGTACGCTGGTTGCGATTGTAAGGGCGGGAGGCAAAATCACCGCTGGAGAAGGTGCGGGAGGCTGCGGCACCACCGTGTGGGGCTGCTGCGGCGGCTTCATCGCTGAAAAAGATGCAATCGACGTGGCCCAGAGTGAAGGCACCGCCTTCGCTGAGTTCGAGGCTCTCGACACGCTGCCCGCCGACTTTGGTGCCGTTGGTGCTGCCTAGGTCGGTGAAGAACCAGGAGCCGTTGTCATACACGAATTCGCCATGGTGGCTGGAGACAGAGTCGTCCGCCAGGACGAGGGCATTGTCGTCCGCACGACCGAGGGAGAGGCGTTCGGCGGAGAGTTCGAGCAGGCCGGAGGAGCCGCTGGGAGTGGTGTATTGGATGCGTGGCATGGCGGTGGTCTTTTCTAACCAGCAATGCGGCAGGCGCAAGGCCGGGATGGGGCAGGGGAGTGCGGCTCGGAGTTGCCAGCGTGCATTCACTGCCTAAACCGCATAAATGACCTCCCCCCACCCTCTTTTTGATCTCCACGGTAAATGCGCACTCGTCACTGGCGGCAGCAAAGGACTGGGGAAGGCGATGGCACGCGGTTTTGCCGAGTCGGGAGCCGATGTCTTCATCTCCAGCCGGAATGCGGATGAACTGCGTGCTGCGGCGGCAGAGATCGGCCAGGGACTCTCGGTGAAGGTGGAGTGGATGGTGGCCGACATGGCGGATCGCCTGCAAGTCCGCGCCTTGGCCGCCGAGGCAGAGATGCGGCTGGGAAAGATCGACATCTTGGTCAACAACGCCGGGATCAATAACCCGCAGGCCATTGATGAGATCACGGATGAGGTTTGGGACAAAAATGTCGAAGTGGACCTCACCGCCGTGATGGCCCTGACCCGCGCTATCGTGCCCGGCATGAAGGCGCGGAAATGGGGCCGCGTCATCCACATCAGTAGCGTGCTGGGTGTGGGCGGCAGACTGAAGCGGAACGTGTACTGTGCCTGCAAGGCCGCCCTGATCGGCCTAGCACGGGCCAGTGCGCTGGATTTAGGCCCCTATGGCATCACGGTGAATTGCCTTTGCCCTGGCCCATTCCTCACCGACATGCCGGGGAAGCTGCTCAATGATGAGGAGAAAAAATACTTCGCAGATCGCACGGCGCTGAAGCGCTGGGCTGCCCCGCGTGAGCTGGCTGGGCCTGCGCTGCTGCTGGCCAGTGATGCTGGCAGCTACATCACCGGTGAGGCACTCGTCGTCGATGGCGGTGCTGCGGTGAATGTGCTGTGAGTCCAGAGCTCTCTAAGCCTCGATCTCCAGCTTGTAACGCGGCAGACTGGCATCGACCTCCGTGCTGTAGGCGTCGATGCCGCCAGCGAGGCATTTTGTCTCCGTAAAGCCATGCCCGATGAAGTAAGCTGCCGCATCCAGTGAGCGTGAGCCAGTGTGGTCATAGATGACGATGGGACGTGTCTTTTCCGGGCTGGAAAAAAGCTCCTGTGCGAGTTCCTGCGTCATCAGGCGTGCTCCGGGCAGCTTCACGGCATCATGCTCTTCCCGCGTGCGAACATCGAGAATGATGAGCTCAGGATTCGCCCGGCGCAGTGCCTCGAAATCACGCGGAGCGATGCGTAGGCTGTCATCGGCACGGTGACTGGCGCGGATGTGCTCCATCGCTTCCTCCACGGGGATGTTCTCGTTGCGCTCGCAGACACCCGCGAGCGTCTCACCGGGCTGGAAGCCACAACTGCGGCACCCGCCGATGTGGTATCGGGCAAAGAGCGCTCGCTGAGCACCAGGATAGGCCGCGAGCACCTCGCTCATGGTCATTTCGGCAGATAAAGGAGGGAGTGACATATTATAGAGAGGAGTTCGAACGGATCGAGACGGAGCGGCCATGCGCATCCAGGCCCTCCACCTTGCTAAAAGCTCGCACGATGGGCTCCGAGCGTGCGCAGGCTGCCGGATCGAGCCGGATGATGCTGGTGCGGCGCTGGAACATGTCTGCGGTGATGCCGGGGAAGGACTTGCCGCTGCCGCCCGTGGGCAGCGTGTGGCTAGGCCCAGCCAAAAAGTCACCCACCGCGACAGGTGAGTGATTCCCGAGAAAAATGGCCCCCGCCGTGCGGATGAGGGGCAAAATCTCCGCTTCACGCGTGGTGATGAGGCTGAGGTGCTCTGGGGCGAATTCATTCACCAAGCGAGCTGCGGCCTGCAAATCGGGCGCGAGCATCAGAAACACGCCTTTTTCCAAAACGGGCACCAACTGCGCCTGACGGCTCAGACTGCGACTTTGCTCCTCCACCTGCGAAATGACCTGTTGGAGCAGTTTTTCATCATCGGTGATGAATCCGGCCATGCTGTCCTTTCCGTGCTCAGCCTGCGCTAGGATGTCGGCGGCGATGCAGGCCGGATTTCCGCTGGAGTCGGCCAAAATGAGCACCTCACTCGGACCTGGCAGCAGATCAATGCTCACCACGCCAAACGCCTGCCTCTTCGCCTCCACCACGTAGCTATTGCCGGGGCCGAAAATCTTCACCACCGGCCGGATCGTCTCCGTGCCATATGCCAGCGCCGCGATGGCCTGTGCACCGCCGATTTGATACACCTCCGTGGCACCCGCCAGCTTCAGCGCTGCGAGTAGGCCTGGATTCACCGTGCCATCACGCCCACACGGCGTGCAAACGACGATCTCAGGCACACCCGCCGCCGCCGCGATGGCCACCGTCATCAACGTGGTGCTCACAAGCGGTGCTGTGCCGCCAGGCACGTAGCAGCCAACTCGCTCAAAGGGATGATAGACCTCGCCCACATCGGCCCCTTGCTCATTTTTCATGCTCCAGTCCGTGCGCAGGCTTCTACGGGCAAATTCCGCCACATTTCGCTGCGAGGCCTGGAGGGCGCTTTTCAGTTCTGCATCCGCCGCATCCCACGCAGCATCCAGCGCGGCCTGCGGCACCCGCAGTGTCGCCGGAGTGAGTGCGGCACCGTCGAATTTCGCGGTGAACTCGATCACAGCGGCATCACCGCGCTCACGCACAGCCTGGACGACGCTGCTGACGACTTCCCGCACGGCATCACTAGCCTCCGCGCGGCGGTTGAGGCTGGCAGCAAAGGCGGCGTAATCGGGATCTGAATGGCGGAGGATTTTCATGAAGTTTTGCAGAGGCGAGGGGCATCTCGGAAAGCTCTTTACCGCTAATTTGACGCTAACAAAACGCTAATGAAGGCATCAGAAACCCATTTGGTGAATCAGCGTCGGATTAGCGTCTTATCAGCGGTTCAAAAAGCCTCTCTGAATGACGTGATTCGATACCTGCGCAGATGCACCGGAGCGTCAAATCATTCACTCAAAGCACTTACTTGGTTGGGGTTGCCAGCGCCGCGACGATGGCCCGCACGTTGTGCGCGAGCATCATCTCAAAGGTGTGGGCGTGTTTGGCGGTGCCATCGGCTACGAGCGTGTCACCGAGCTTGATGCCGGTGCTGCGCACGATCTCGGCGAGCACTTTCGGATTGGCTTGGTCTTCTGGGAAGGCTGCCTTGATACCGTTATCGCGGATGATCTGCACGGACTGAGTGATTTTTTTCATGCTAGCGTCCTCGCCGCGTGACATGCCGAGCACGGAGATGGCCTCGAAGCCGTATTCTTTGCAGAAGTAACCAAAGGCGTTGTGCGCAGTGACGAGCTTGCGGTCTGCGCGGGGGATGGCAGCGATTTCTTTTTTCGCCCAGCTTTGTAGGCCTGCGAAGCGCTTTGAGGCCGCCTTTGCTCCGGCTTCGTAGGCATCGGCATGGGCTGGATCGGCCTCGGCAAAGGCATCCGCCACGGCGCGGGCTGCCCGCTTCATATTCTCTGCGCTATGCCACCAGTGCGGATCGAACTCGCCGTGATTGTGATCGTGCCCCTCCTCATGCTCGTGATCGCAGACATAGGGGATGGAGGGCACCTTTTCGCCCACATCAAAGAGTGTCACGCCAGCGCCCAGACTGTCCCGCAGCTTGTCGAGGAAGGTCTCCAGGCCTTTGCCAGAGGCGAGCACCAGCCGTGCTCCGCGCATGGCGGCGATGTCCTTTGTCGCGGGCTCGAAGTGATGCACATCGCCACCGGGTTTGAGGATTTCCACCACCTCCACATGCTCACCGCCGACCTGCCGTGCCACATCCGCTACGATCGGATGCAATGTAGCGACCTTGAGACCAGCAAAAGCAGGAACGGCGAGAAAAAGCGAGGCGAGGAGGGTCTTCATGCAAGTTAGTAGCACTTAACCGAGGCTCTCTCAACTTCCTTTTCGCCCCCTCTCTACCCCACGTCACCTTCGCCCAGGATGCTGAGGGTGACGCTTTGCATCGGGCAGTCTTTGAGCGCGACACCCGCCCCGGCCTCGACTTTGACGCAGGTATAAAGAAGCTGGCCGTGGCGCAGTGGGGTATTGCCCGGGGTGGCGAAATAGACCTCGCGGATGACCTCAATGACGACTTGGGCCTCCCACGGACTCATGCCAGTGCCGGATGTGACTTCGTTGAGCATGCGCTGGTCCTGGGTTTTGGCGGCCAGTCTGCGAGCTTGTTCCGCCTGGCTTTCTTGGGTAGTGATCTTCATGGTGGTGGTGTGTTTTTGGTTTTGTTGACCAACACACCATGAGCCGGATCGTCTGCCGGTTCACCGAACACACTGTCACCTCCTCCCCTCACTGCATACGGGGCTTCTCAGCCCCTCTCAGGGGGGCGGACAGGTGCCCTAATCGTAATTAATCGGTATTTAGACCGGTTCTCAAAAAGAATGTCATATTGAGGCTGTACTTTTTAGAATTGCGGTAATTAATAGGCAGCGGTGGCCCGCCCGTGTATCACACTCAATCTCGAAAACGCGACCTTGGAAGAGGTCTGCGTGGCGATGGATTGCTCACCCACGAAGAAGGGCTTTCGTCGGTTTCGCGCTGCGCTGGCTTTATGAAGGCAAGAGCCGCGAGCAAGTCGCTGACCTCTCAGGCTTCAGCCTGCGGCAGGTTTTGCGCTTCATCCAAGCCTTCAATCTCGCCGGCCTTGATGGTCTCATTCCCGGGGTAGCAGCGGCCGTCGCCGAATCCTGCCCAAGGAACAAGTGAGCGGTAAAATCCTACCTCTCATCGAAGATCCCTCACTGGCCGGACAAAGCCACTGGACCGCTGTGAAATTGCACGGCTGGATCAAGCAGAACCTGCAAACGCAACTCGGCTACAGCACCACCGTGCGCTATCTCCACGAGCACGATTACCGCCTCAAAGTTCCGCGCCCCTGGCCGCTCAATCAGGATGAGGACAAGCGCCAAGCCTTCTGCGAAAAGCTCCAGCGCTGGGTGGCCGATCCGAGCGTCGACTTGTGGTTCAGCGACGAAAGCGGCTTTGAAGGCGATCCGCGCCCGCGCCAGTACTTGGACCAAGATCGGCAAGGTGCGCCACTCACCTTATCTCGGCGAGCACATCCGCTACAATGTGTTTGGCGCAGTGCGGCCCAAAGATGGACGTCTCGGCGCACTGCTCTTCAACCTGTGCGACAGCGTCACTTTTCAGGTGTTCCTTGACACTCTAGCTGAGGAGAATCCGCACGTGGCAGGACGCCGCGCCATCCTGGTGCTCGACAACGCCTCATGGCACAAGACCAAGAGCCTTAACTGGCACCACTTTGAGCCCGAGTATCTGCCACCACGCTCGCCCGATCTCAACGCCATCGAACGCTTGTGGCTGCGCATGAAAGCCGACTGGTTCAACGGCTGGATCGCCAAGACTTCCGAGCAACTTCAGGACCGTATCATCGAGTCCCTGCGCTCTTTGTTCGACCAGCCCTCCATCCTTCAGTCCCAGTGCCGCCCAAAGACGCGTTTATGACATCCTTTTTGAGAGTCGGTCTATATCGGATACGAAGCATTTGCCTTATCCAGTAGCCAAGGGCGATCTAGGACGAGTAGGTCGGACAAACCAATAACCAAGAACTCGATGCTCCACTGTGATCGCTGATTACTTCAGCGCTGTTTGGATCGCTTGGGCGACGGTTTGGCCGAGGAAGTCGTAGCCAGCGGTGTTGAAGTGGACGTCGTTGGGGTTTTGCAGGGTGGAGAGGTGCGGAGTGATGGCGGTGAAGAGGTCGTCGATGGCGATTTGGTTCTTTTGCATGACTTCGGCGGCGGCGGTATTGCGCTCGATGATGGGGGCGGATTTGGATTTTCCATCGGGGGTGTCTGGGCAGGGGGTGGTGCTGGCCCAGAGGAGTTTGGCTCCTGTTTTGCGCATGCGCTCGATGAGCTGTGTCAGGCGTGTCTGGTAGTCGGCGATGGGGGTGGCACGGTCGTGGATGCCGAAGTTGAAGTGGATGACGTCCCATTTGCCGTCACCCAGCCAGATGTCGATGTTTTTGAGCCCGCTGGCAGTGGGGCCGCAGTTGGCGGGGGCGCGGTGCACATTGGCACGGCCTGCGAGGGCCTTGCGGACAGCCTGGGTGTAGCCGCGTGAGACAGAATCGCCGATGAGGAGCACGCGGGGTAGTTTCGGGTCATCCTGGACGAAGTCCCAGGCATTGGAGCGTCCGGCTACTTTTTCACGTTTGTGAATGGGGAGGTAAAAACTGCCGAGTTGGCTCTGCAGGACGCGTTCCCAGGCTTGTTGATCGGCGGGAAGCTTGGCGACGATGGATTGATACTGCTCTTCGAGTGCGGCATCGGCTTGGGCTTTCTTTGCGGCTGCTTCGGCGGCGTTGGTGGGCTCGCCTTTGGGGACGGTGGTGCTGGTCTGGGCGCAGGCAGTGGATGCGGCGATGAGGAGGACAAAGAGGCGATGGTGGAAGGTCATGTGAAAGGGTGTTTTAGACTTCTTCGAGCCTAGTTTTGGCATCTCCGAAGGTTTTTGGCCGCACCTGCATGCGATCCATCATGGAGAGAAAGAGGCGGCAGAGCTGGCGATCTGGTTTGCCAGTGTAATCGAGCACGCGTCCGCCTTTTAGGCCACCGCCGAGGGCGATGATGGGGAGCTCGTCGTTGTTGTGTTTGGCACCGGCCATCATGCTGGAGCAGTGCATGACCATGGTGCTATCGAGCAGGCTGTGCTCGCCTTCGCGGATGGTTTCCAGCTTAGTGGCGAGGTAGGCGAGCTGCTCCATGAAGAACTGATTCACCCGCAGCCAGTCGTCTCCGTCACTATGGCTGAGGAGGTGATGGATCATGTAGTCGATGCCGTGTCCGCTCTGTTGGATGCTAGGCAGATTGGGGAAACGGAGGGCGCTGTGGTCGTTGTTGAGCTTGAGCGTGGTGATGCGGGTGGTGTCTGTCTGAAAGCCGAGCACGAGGATGTCGATCATGAGCCGCATGTGCTCGCCGATGTCCTGGGGGATGCCGTCTGCGGGGCGCTGGATGTTTGGTTTATCCAGAGTGGGGCGCCAGCCTTGGAGCTCGCCGCGTTTGCCGGCGTTTTCGATGCGTTTTTCCACTTCACGCACGCTGTCGAGGTATTCATCGAGCTTGCGCTGGTCATTGCTGCTGATTCCACGGCGTAAGTCCTGGGCATCGGCCAATACGGCATCGAGCACGCTTTTGTCTGCTGGAGAGGCCTCATCTTTAAAGAGCCGATCAAAGGCGAGCGCGGGATACAGCTCTAGCGGAGTGGGGGTGGTGGGTGAGGACCAGGAGATGTGTGAACTATACAGCATCGAATAGTTCTTATGCACGGATGGGTTCGACTTCTCACAGGCGAGCACGAGGCTGGGCACTTTGGTGCTGCGGCCGTAGGTCTGTGCCAGCATCTGATCAAAGCTGGTGCCAGAGCGGATGTCTCCACCACTGGCGATGGGAGCACCCGAGAGCATGTTTCCAGTCTGCGAGGAGTGGATGTTGCCCTTGCGGGCCTCTTCGTGATACAGGCCACGCACAAAGAGCAGCCGGTGACGGAACTCGTGCAATGGAGTGAGCACTTTGCCGAGCTCCATCGCTTTGCCCTGGCCTTTTGCCCACCATTCCTTCGAGTGGAAGCCATTGCCGGAGAAGGTGACGCAGAGGCGCAGGGGTGGCTGGCTGGCGGATGTTTTTTTCTGCGGCTGGTCTCCCCATACTCGGACGGACTCCATCCACGGTAATGCCATGCTGACTCCTGTGCCGCGCAGGAAAGCCCGGCGGGAAAAGGAATGGGTGTGCGCGAAGTTCATTTCACTAGCTGAAACGCATCGAGAATGATAAAACCTTCTGTGCCCGTGTTGCTCAGAGTGAGGGTGGACTCGACTCCGGCCTCTAGCTCGACTTTGCCGATGCTGCGAAAGCTCTCGCCTGGTGCGAGTGGCACCGTTTGATCGACAGTGAGCTTCGTTTCATGCGAGCCGCTGCGGATGAGGATGGGGAGCTGGGTGGTGCGAGTCTCATGGGCACTGTAGGCCATGCGCAGGTCGTATTGGCCACTGGTAGTCGCTTTGAAGCGGAAGGTGGCGATGGACTGGCCATCACTCCGCCGGTCGTCATGTAGGTAGCCGGTGCCGATGTGGGGCTTGAAGCTGCTACTGCGGCTCCAACTCCCGGTCAGCTCTGCCGCTGAGTCATCGAGCACGATGCCCGTGAGGGTTTTCGGGTCGATGGAGATCGCTCCCGCAGGCTCTGGTGGTAAATCGGCCAGCACTGGCAGTGTGAGCACTTGATGCTGGGCTAGGAGTCGCTCACGCAGTGCGGGATAGGGCAGTTTTTGCACGGGGAGGTTCTGTTTTGCGCTCAAGGCGGCAGCGATGCCCGCGCTCTGGCCCAGGATCATCCAGGTGGGCTCCACGCGAATCGACGAGTAGGCCACATGCGTGCTGGAGAGTGCCACGGGCACGAGCAAGTTCGCGCACTCGGCGGCGAGTGGGGTGATGGCGCGGTAGGGGATGTGATAGGCATAGCCGTGCCGCCGCCCTGGCACACGGACGGGCATGATGGTGCCTTCATTGATGACGCCGTCTTTGGTCAGCACACGCTGGCAGTCGTGGGAGTCGATGGGGAAGGAGGAGACGATGATCGCATCCGACTTCTCTGGCTGATCCATGATGTCCTTTTGTGAGACGACATACTCGCCCTTCATGCGGCGGCCCTCACGCACGTAGAGCTGTGGCGACCAGTGGCCCTGCGCGGTGAATTCATCTTGGCAGAGGCCGAGTTCACTCATCTGTTGTCGCAGCACCTCGGGCACAGCCGCATCGGTGGTGAGGAAGTGATACAGCTCCAGCGTGTATTGTCGGTGTGCCTCCCAGAGTTTTGCACGGCCAGCCTGATCTGCCTCACACCAGCCATTGCAGCCTCCGACTAGGCCCATGTAGAACTGTTTCCCGATGCCGTTGTTCGCATCAAACTTCTGCCCAGGCAGCGGGTAGAGATCCCACAGCAGGATGGGCCGCTTCTCTTTTGAAAAATAGCGCCGCACAGCCTCGAAGCGTGCTGGATCATACCTGGTGGGATTGGGGAAGGGGACGCGGTTCGCGGCGTCTTTGGTGAGGCAGAGGCGGAAGCTATAGACCATCACCTTTGCATCACCATCCTCGTCCGGGCCTGCATCAGTGGTGGTGACCAGTGGCAGCGGCTGGCCCTGGGTATCACGCCCGTCGATAGGCATGAGAGGCTTGGGATACTGCTTGCCTGCGAGTGATTCACCATAGGCGGCGCGGCCCTCGCGGCCGATGGTCCAGCTCACACCCGCAGCGGCCATCAGATCTCCTTCATAGGTGGCATCGACGAATGCCTTGGCCGTGTAGGTGCCGCCGCTGGTGGTCAGTTGCGTGAGGCGGGTGCCGTCTTTGGCGGCTTTTTGCAGCACCTGAGCGGTGAGCACTTTCACACCTGCTTCATCCAGCATCTCGCGGGTGATTTTAGCCGCCACATGCGGCTCGTAAGTCCAGTGCGTGTGGTCTTTCTTGCTCACGGCATACGGCAGCTTTACCCCGCGCTGCTGGTAGTCTTTTTCGATGCGCAGGTGCCACTCTTCAAAGAGGCCGAGCACGGTGCTGCGCACGGTCTGGTTCGAGTCGCTGAAACAAAGCCCGCCCGTATTCACGCCACCGATGTGGCCACTGGGCTCCAGCAGCAGCACGGAGCTGCCTTCTCGCGCCGCAGCGATGGCCGCACAGAATCCCCCCGGCGTGGCGCCATACACGATCACGTCGGCTTCCGTCGCGGCATGTAGGGTGGTGACGAGTGCGGCGAGGAATGCGATGGAGCGGAGCATGAGATGGAAATTAGGCGAGAATGTCACGCATGACACTGCCATGCACATCCGTGAGGCGTAAATCACGTCCTCCGAAGCGGTAAGTCAGCTGCTCGTGATCCACGCCCATGAGATGAAGGACGGTGGCCCACATGTCATAGACCGTGCAGATGCCATCGACGGCATTGTAGCCGAAATCATCGGTGGCTCCGTGGATGTGGCCGCCTTTGACGCCACCACCGGCCATCCAGACGCTAAAGCCATAGGGATTGTGATCGCGGCCATTGCTGCCCTGGGCGAATGGCGTGCGACCGAACTCGCCAGCCCAGACGATGAGCGTGCTATCGAGTAGGCCGCGTGCGCGGAGATCCTGGATGAGTGCGGCGAGGGGCTGATCGATCTGGTAGCCCATTTTGCCGTGGCCTTCCTTGATGGCACCGTGGTGGTCCCAGGGATTGGCTGCATTGCCACCACCGAGGTTGTAGGAAAGGGTGCTCAGCTCGATGAAGCGCACGCCACGCTCGACGAGTCGGCGTGCGAGGAGGCACTGGCGAGCGTAGGCGGCTTTTTTCGGCTCGGGGTCATCCATGCCGTAGAGCTTCTTCGTGGCTGCGGACTCATCGGAGATGTCGCAGAGCTCTGGGACGGCGCTTTGCATGCGCCAGGCCATTTCGTAGTTGGAAATGGCGGCTTCGATGTGTGGATCGTGCGTGGTGCGGACAAAACGGCGGTCCATGTCGCCGATGAAGTCGAGCTGGCGGCGCTGCATGCTCGCTGGCTGGCGCGGGCGGATGTTGGTGATGGCTTCTGACTCATCTGCCTGGACGATGCTGGCCTGGTGCTGTGCAGGGAGGAAGCCATTGCTGAAAAGCCCCACGCCACCGTGCGGCGTGCGTGCATCCCCGCTTTGGAGCACGATGTAGCCTGGCAGGTCGGAGGCTTCTGTGCCGAGTCCGTAGCTGCTCCATGCTCCGGCGCTGGGATAGCCGAGGAAGGGAAAGCCCGTGTGCATGAAAAAATTCCCCTGTGCATGCTCGCTGAACTTCGCGGTCATGCTGCGGATGATGCAGAGATCATCCACCACGCCTCCGAGATGCGGTAGCAGGTCACTGACCTCGATGCCAGATTTGCCACGCGGCTTGTAGTCCCAGTGGGAGGGCTGCACGGTGCCGTTGTTGTTGAACTGGGTGCGCTTGACGGCCATCGGCATGGGTTTGCCAGCGTATTTGCCCAAGAGGGGCTTCGGGTCGAAAGTGTCGATGTGGGAGACACCGCCGCTCATGTAGCAAAAAATGACGCTGCGTGCTTTTGGGGCGATTTTTCGTGCGCGATGCGTTTGGGGCGTCTGGGCCTGCAAAAGCCCAGAGAGTGCCGCGAGGCCAAATCCGGTGCTGGCCTGTGCCAGGGCTGCTCGGCGTGAAAAAGGAGGTGTCTGCATCATTTGAAGAGCGAAACAGCGCTCGAGGGGCATTTCTCTCACGCGGAACCCGGCTCGACTCAATAGATCAGGATGTTGTAGTCCATCTTGAGGCACTTTTTTTCCAGAAGCGGGAGCTGATCACGGACCTCTTTGGGCATGGGAGGGAGTTCGGCATCACGGATGGCACTGAGGCTGAATTCGGTGAGCAGGGGATTGCTCTGCTTGTCATTTACGATGCGGATTTCCTCCACTTTGCTGCGACTGTTGATGAAGACGATGACCTGGAGGCTACCGTAGGTGACTGCCTCGCGTTTCATCACACGGTAGATGTTCCATTTCTTCCCGATCATGTCCTGCACAGAGCGGATATAGCGGCCTTTGGGGCTGTCTTCGGCATCGACACTGTCTTCACTGCCACGATTGGAGATGGTGCCCTTGATTTCGCTGGTGCGGGTGTGCGGCATGTAGGCATTGTCTTTGGGCGTGAGGACGGTTGAGCGGACTTCCTCCTGCGGGATGGCGATGGCTTTGGCCACGACTTCTTCCGTCTCACGCATCTGCGGGGCTTTGAGCTGAGGCGGCGGCGAGTCGGGTTCCTTCATTTCAGGCTGCTCGGCTCGTTTGACCTCGATTTTGAGGCGATTTTGGTCGCGGGAGGCTAGCTCGGCATCGGTTTCCTCCATCATTTGGAGGAGTGGCTTTTTCGGCGGTGTGTTTTTCGCGACCTGGGGCTGCGGTGGAGTGATGATGGCGGTGGGGCGCGGCGCATCGCGGACAATGACTTTGTTTTGAGCCGGAGCGGAGTCCTCTTTGATCTCGCCGTCGCGGTAATCGCGGTTGGCGAGGTCATTCATCGGGATGGCGATGCCTTCGGTGGTGGGGAGGGCTTTATCTGCGCCGGGGGCGGGTCCGAGCTTGCTGCTGGCCTTGGTATTGCGGTCGGAGATGAAGGCAGAGTCCTTTGGCTTTTCCGTCTGCGGATTGTTCTGCGTGGTGCGGATGTAGATTTCGGTTTTTTTGATCGGCGGCGGTGCTGGCGGCACGATCACGGGCATGAGCTGCTCTGGATAGAGGAGGATGGGCTCTGTCTTGGCCACTGGGGGCTCCTGGAGTCTGCGGAGGGCATTCTGTGCCTCCACGCTGAAAAGCCATGCGAGGAAGAGGAAGACCAGCACATGCACCACCGTGGAGGTGATGATGGCGAGCGGGAGTTCCTTCTCTTGGCGGACGGTCACGGTAGCGGTTTGGCTGCGGGCGTGTGGCTGGAGGCGGTGGCTTCACCGCTGGTGCTGGGAGCGGATTTTTTGCCGGAGGCCAGTTTTTCTGTCGGGGCGATGTTTTTGCCATCGAGACGGCCGATTTTCACGCGTGCGCCATCTGCGGGGAAGGGAATGGGCGTGAGGCAGAGCACAGCGCCTTCTGCGGGAGCTTTTTTGGCCTTTGCATCAATGACTAGATACCGCTCATCACCCAGGAGCGGCTCCACGCTCATGCGGCGCAGCGTGTCTGCTGGCCGGTCGATGAGAATGATCTCATTGCCAGCGCGGACGGTGCTCCGGGGGATGAGAAACACATTTTCCAGCATGCGGCCTTCGATCTCTGCCTCGACAAACTGGCCGATCTTCAGCGGGGGCATGCCATCGCTGCGCCGTGCGTATGGGTCCATGATTTGGGCGATGGCGGTGATTTGGCGTGTTTCAGCATCGAGATTGCTTTCCACTCGCACGAGGTTGCCCTCCCAGAACACGGGCTTGCCATTGTGCATGGCGCGGAGGTGGACCTTCGGCGCGGAGGCGGCCTCTATGCCATCACGGTAGCGCTCTGGCAGCGTGAGGTGCATGCTTTCACGCTCTGGCAGGGGTAGGCGTATCTCCACATAGTCGGTCGCGAAAATGCGGCCTAGCACCGTCCCTTGACTGACGAATTGGCCCACATCGACCCCGAGTTCGATGACTTGGCCATCGTAGGGTGCGCGGATGATAGTGCGCTCCAGATCGCGGCGTGCTTTGACGACGCGGGCCTCCGCTGCGGCGATGTCTGCCTCCGCACGGATGATCTGCGGTGCCCGCACGACTAGCTCGCCGGGCTGGCCAGCACGCCCCAGCGTTTTCCAGCTATCGCGGGCCTGATCGGCGCGTGCTTTTTCCTCCACGAGCATGACTTTCGCCTGAGCGACCTCTGCCTGGGCGATGGTGATGGCCGTCTCGTAGTCCACTGGGTCGAGCTTGATGAGCACCGCGTCTTTTTTGAAGAAGGCACCGGGGCGGAAATTGCTATCGACCTCGATGACCTTCCCAGAGACCTCTGGGTGCATGGTGGAGCGTGTGCGGGGCTGTACCGTGCCCTGTGAGGTGACTCGCACGGGATGTGTTACCGCCTTCAGAGTGATGCCCTCCACGCTGACGAGCGGGGCGGGCATCTCGCGCATTTGCTGCTCTGGCTTGTTGGTGATGAACCAATAGCCCAGCCACCCGCATCCGAGCAGGATGAGGAGCGGCAATAGAGCGCGGAGGAGGTTTAGCATGGCGCGGATTGTGTATGATGAATGAGGAAATGTCGAACTCTCAAGTGTGCTTTGGACGCGGGCTCTCGTGAGCGTGCTTGGGGGTGCATTGGCAGCTTTTTTCGGCAGGGGACAGGATCACTCACTCCAGCGGATGTTTCGCCGGATTCCGACGACGTGAAAATGTGCATCTGCATCCAAAATGTAGCCTGCACGGTCGATGCGCATGCCTTCGGCCTTCAGGCGGCGTTTTTGGAGGGCGGCGAGCTTTTTGTCCATGTTCGGGCTGATGCGGGCATCGGCGCTGACGACGCGGTGCCACGGCAGAGATGCGGACTCCTCTGGTGTGAGTTTCCTCAAGACGGTGGCGACGTGGCGAGCGATCACGTTCATGTGGATGGCGATGCTGCCGTAGGTGGTGAATTTCCCCTCGGGGATGAGGGCGAGGAGGCGGACGACCTCCGCACGGATGCGGCGAAAGGCGGTGGAGGGTTCTCGGGGCATCAGAGGTGAGGCTGGGTGAAATGTACATCGCTTGAACGAGCTGCATGCAGTGGCACGTTCATCCAGACGCATGAAAACACGCCGCGATTTTGTCCGCCACCTCTCCGCCCTCGCTCTCACGACCCCATTGATGGCGGAAACGCCGAAAGCACGCAACACGCTCTGCTACTTCACCAAGCATCTCCAGGGACTCGGCTATGATGACATCGCGGCACTAACAGCAGAGGCGGGATTCGATGGCATCGAGGCCCCGATCCGGCTCAAAGGGCACATCGAGCCCGAAAAAGTCGTCGATGAGCTGCCGAAGCTGGTCGCGGCACTCAAAAAACAGCATGTCGAGCTCACGATCATGACCTCTGGCATCACAGAGGTGAGCAAAGAACAGCGCACCGAGGAGGTGCTGCGCACCGCCGCTGCACTCGGAGTGAAGCGCTACCGCATGGGCTTCATCAAATACGATCTGAAGAAACCCATCTGGGATCAGCTCCAGGCCATCCGCCCACAGATCAAGGACCTCATCGCCCTCAGCAAGGAACTGGGCATCCAGCCGCTCTTTCAGAATCACAGTGGGAAGGATTACTTCGCCGCTCCGGTCTGGGACATCTACTCCATCATGCGTGAGTATGCGCCAGCGGACTTCAGCTTCTGTTTCGACATCCTGCACGCCACTTGCGAAGGCGGGAAATCCTGGCCGCTGGAGTTTGCCCTCGTGCGGGAGCACATCGGCGCGGCTTATTTCAAAGATTACAAATGGGAGGGGCGCAAGCTCGTCACCGTCCCGCTCGGTGAGGGCCAGGTCGATCCTGAATACGGCAGCATGCTCATGAAATCCGGCTACTCTGGCCCCATCTCACTGCATCTGGAGTACCTCACTGGCGATGCGAAAGACCCTGCGGTGCTAAAGACCTTCCGCGAGGCCCATGTGCGCGATGTGAAGACACTGCGGAGCTGGCTCACCGCATAAAAGGCGGCCCCGCTGGCTGCAAAAGCCGCCCAAAACCACGCAAAGCACGAGATGCAGGCTGCAAAAAGCCTCTTAGCATACCCTGCACTTCAACAACACACCCACCTCCCATGAACCAACTCCGCCACATCATCGCTGCTGTCGATTTCACGCCGTCCTGCCGTCTCGCACTGAAGGAGGCCGCCCGGCGTGCCTCGCTCGATGGTGCACGACTCACGGCCGTGCATGTCATGGATGATTTTTTGGTGAAGGAGCTCACCAAAGCGCTTTCCCAGGAGCCCGCTGCCGTCGTGGGTGAGTGGCAGCAGCGCTTGGAAAAATTCGTGCAGGAATCCATCGCAGGTGCTGTCACGGTACGGTGTGAGGTGCGGCTGGGCTCTCCCTTTGCAGAGCTATGCAGCTTTTGTCAGGCGCATGAGGCTGATCTGCTCGTCATGGGGGCCAAGGGCTCCAAGCAGGAGCCGCATCGCCTCGGCGTGATCGCGGCGAAATGCGTGCGCAAATCGCCCGTCGATGTCCTCGTCGTGCGTGAAGAGGCGCAGGGCCCGTTCAAGCGTATCGTCGCCTGTGTCGATTTCTCCGAGAACTCCGCCAAAGCCGTGCGCAGAGCCTTGCACGTCGCCGCACAGGATGCAGCGGCGCTCGATTGCCTGCATGTGCATCAGTCCGCACTCGCCATGCAGATCGACTACGGTGGCTTTAGCCCCGTGAACACAGTGCAGATCGACCCAGATGCCCAGCAGCATTGGGAGGCCGAGTTGGGCAACTTCCTCGCTCCACTCACCCAAGAAGAGCCATCGGTAAAAACCACCTCGCATGTCATCGAGCGTCTCAATGTGCGCCAGACCATCCTGGAGCATGTGGAGCAGGCCAGCGCTGATCTCGTCGTAGTCGGCACGCGTGGTCGCAGCGGATTGCGGGAAATGTTCATCGGCACCACGGCGGAAAAAATCATCCAGGCCATCCCGTGCTCTATTTTGGCCGTGAAGCCGGATGGATTTGCTGCGCATGCAGATTGACGAGAGGCCGCGCCTTTCTCCTGTGCGGGCCTTTCCCATGAAAATCGTCCTTCTTGATGCTCACACCGCCAATCCTGGTGACGTGAGTTGGTCCCCCTTCGAGTCCATCGGCCCATGCGACATCCATCCGCGCACGCCGCTGGAGGAAACCGTCGCCCGCTGTGCCGGCGCGACCGCCATCATCACGAACAAAGCCCCGATCACACGCGAGATCATCGCTGCGCTACCCGATCTGCGCTACATCGGCGTCATCGCCACAGGCTTCAACGTGGTCGATACCGTGGCAGCAAAGGAGCGCGGCATACCTGTCACCAATGTGCCCGGCTACGGCACACCAGCCGTGGCGCAGCATGTTTTCGCGCTCATTTTGGAGCTAGCGAATCATGTCGGAGCTGCCGCCGCAGACGTGCGTGCCGGCGGCTGGCAGCGCTGCCCGGATTTTTGCTATTGGGACAAGCCCATCATCGAGCTCGCCGGGAAAACGCTCGGCATCGTCGGTTACGGCGGCATCGGCGCGGCCGTGGCACGCATCGGCGCGGCCTTTGGCATGCGCGTGCTCGCCTCACGTCGCTCCTGGCCCACACCGCCGCCTCCGGGCATCGAGCCTGCGGATACGGACACGCTCTTTCGCCACTCAGATGTGCTATCCTTGCACTGCCCACTCACCGATGACACCAAGCACCTCATCAATGAGCGCACGCTCGGCCTCATGAAGCCCACGGCGCTGCTCATCAATACCGGACGCGGCCCGCTGGTAGATGAGGCCGCGCTCGCAGCCGCGCTCAATGCCGGCACCATCGCCGGAGCAGGCCTAGATGTCCTCAGCGTCGAGCCGCCGAAGCAGCCCAATCCGCTCCAGCAAGCCAAAAACTGCCTCATCACCCCCCACGTCGCCTGGGCCAGCCGCGAGGCCCGCACACGCCTCATCGACGCCTGCGCCGCCAACCTGCGAGCCTTCCTCGCGGGTAAACCGGTCCACGTGGTCAATCCCTGAGTCGTCTTGCATTCGGTGGAAATGTTCCGCAGTGGGTAGCAGTATAACTTTCCATTCATGATTCGTTCGCAGGTTGCCTTTTTTCTTTTGATCAACATCTCCTCCGCCGTCGCAGTGGAGGAGATTTCATTCAATCAGCACATCCGGCCGATTCTGGCGGAGAATTGTTTTGCTTGTCATGGCTTTGACCCGAAGCACCGCGAGGCGGATTTGCGGCTGGATACCTTTAAGGGGGCTACGGAGGACCGCGATGGCGTGCGGGGCATCGTGCCGGGGGATTTGGCGAAATCCAGCACTTGGGAGCGCATTATCACGACGGATAAGGATGAAGTCATGCCGCCGCCGAAGTCGCATAAGCAGCCGCTCACTGCGGCGCAGCGTGATCTGATCCGCCGCTGGATCGAGAGTGGTGCGAAATATGAGTCCCACTGGGCTTTTCTGCCGCCGCGTAGGCCCCAGATCGCCACGAGGGGTGCTGCGGCCATCGATCAGCTCATCACCGAGCGGCTGAAGAAAGAGGGTCTCACGCCCTCGCCGGAGATCGCGCCGGAAAAGCTCATTCGCCGTGTCTCGCTCGATCTCACGGGGCTGCCGCCTTCGCCTGCGGAGGTGGATGCCTTTGTGCAAGCTGCCTCCAGCGCCAAGCCGGAGGCGAAGAGCAAAGCCTACGCTGAGTTGGTGGATCGGCTCCTGGCGAGTCAGCATCATGGTGAGCGCTGGGCACGCTGGTGGCTGGATCAGGCACGCTATGCGGATAGCAATGGCTACTCCATCGACGCACCACGGCAGATATGGAAGTTCCGCGACTGGGTGATTGATGCTTTGAATGCGGACATGCCGTTTGATCGCTTCACCATTGAGCAGCTCGCGGGCGATTTGCTGCCGAAGGCAAAGGAGAGCCAAATCATCGCCACCGGCTTTCATCGCAATACGCAGATCAATCAAGAAGGCGGCATCGATAAGGAGCAGTTCCGTATCGACAGCGTGTTTGACCGTGTGGCGACCACGGGCAGCGTGTGGCTGGGGCTAAGCATCGGCTGTGCGCAGTGTCACGATCATAAATTCGATCCCATCGAGCAAAAGGAGTACTACCAGCTCTTTGCCTTCCTCAATAACCAGGATGAGCCGGTGATGAAGGTCTTTGACCCGAAGGTGAATGTCAAAGCGCTCACGGCCGACTTCAAAGCAGTGGAAACCAAGCTCCAAGCGCTCATCAAGCAGCGCTACGCGGAAGTCACCGAGTGGGAAAAAGGTCTCAGCGCGGACTTTCGCAAAAAGCTGACCGCAGGTGTCAAAAAAGCCGTCGAAAAGCCCGCTGCGAAGCGCTCACTCGCCGACAATTTGGCCTTGTTTGCCATCATCGTGAATCCGAGCGATGAAATCCGCATCCTGAGTGATCAGCACAAGGAACTCGATACGCAGCTCAATCAGGGCACCACTACGCTGGTGATGAAGGAACTGCCAAAGCCGCGCAAGACCACCGTTTTCATCAAAGGTGACTTCACCCGCCCGGATGCGGAGGTGAAGCCAGGCACGCCCAAAGTGCTCCACGCCTTTGAAACCAGCTCCCAGCAGCCCAATCGGCTCGATTTGGCCAAATGGCTCGTCAGTCCGAAAAATCCGCTCACTGCCCGAGTGATCGTCAATCGCGTCTGGCAGCAGTATTTTGGCCGTGGGCTGGTAGAGACGGAAAATGACTTCGGCTCCCAGGGGACGCAGCCCAGCCATCCTGAGTTGCTCGATTGGCTGGCCACGGAGTTCATGGCGAAGAAATGGAGCCTCAAGGAGCTGCATCGCCTGATCGTGACCTCACACACCTATCGTCAAGACAGCGCGGATCGCCCTGATTTGCGTGAAAAAGACCCGAACAACTACCTCCTCGCCCGCCAGCAGCGCATCCGACTGGATGCCGAAATCGTGCGGGATGCCTCCCTGAGCATCAGCGGCCTGCTTTCGCGGAAAATCGGCGGCCCGCCCGTCTATCCGCCGATCCCGGATGGCGTCATGGGCCAGGGGCAGGTGAAACGCGTGTGGACCGTGAGCAAAGGAGAAGACAAATACCGCCGTGGTCTCTACACCTTCATTTACCGCGCCTCACCGCCGCCAGCGCTGACGGTTTTCGATGCGCCAGAGGGCTTCACCTCCTGCACACGCCGCATTCGCAGCAACACGCCGCTGCAGGCGCTGACGCTGCTCAATGACAGCGGCTTCTTTGAGTTCGCTGCGGCGCTGGAGAAGACCATCACGCAAAAAGGCATCCCTTATGCCTTCCGCCTCTGCACCAGTCGCAGTCCACATGCGGATGAACTCGCGTTGCTGCAAAAGCTGCCGCCTCTGGCTGCCGCCCGCACTTTGCTGAATCTGGATGAGACGCTGACGCGGGACTGATGGTGGTGCGGAAAGCGCTTAGCGCAGCTCGTGGCCCAGGATGGCGAGGGTGGTGATGGCGGCGGTCTCGGCACGCAGGATGAGTGGGCCTAGTGTGATGGGCAAAAAGCCGTGACTCTGGGCCAAAGACTCCTCCTCTGCGGTGAAGTCGCCCTCTGGGCCGATGAGGACGGCCACCGTGGCTGGCCTGATCGCGGGTAGAGCCTGCTTCAGACTACGAGAGTGCTCGCTGAGTGCTGGGATGAGGCGCAGGGCGGCATTCACGCTGGAGAGAGCCTTCGCAAAGGGCAGTGGCGTCTCCAATCGCGGAATGAAGGGCGTGTGGCACTGCTTGGCGCTTTCGATCATGTGCCTGCGCCATTTGGTGAGTTTTTTTTCCATCTGCGCGGAGTCCAGATGGATCACACTGCGTGCGGTGATCACGGGCTGGATGCTCGCAGCGCCTAGCTCGACGGCTTTTTCCAGCAGCCACTCAAAGGGCTCTGCTTTGATGAGTGCGGGAAAAAGGTGAATGGCCGTCGCAAAGGGCGGTGTGTGCGTCTCGGACTCGATGCGTGCCTGCACGCTGCATTTGGTGACCTGCGTGATCTCGCACAGGGCGACACGGCCCGCGCCGTCAAAGAGCTCCACGCGGTCGCCGGGTTCCTTCCGCATCACGCGGCTGCAATGAGCAGCCTCATCGTCCGTGAGTGTGAGCAGCGGCGGTGTCCAAGCAGCGGTAGGGAGGTGAAAGCGCGGGAGCGACATGACACATGGGGCTATTTCCCGGCATTCATCGCGGCTTCGATGTCATCCGCCTCGATGGGGATGTGGGCCATGAGGTCGGTGTTGCCGTTTTCGCCGATGAGGATGTTGTTTTCGAGCCGGACGCCGAGTTTTTCTTCACGGATGTAGATGCCGGGTTCGACGGTGAAGACCATGCCGGGCTGGATGGGCTGCCACATGCGGCCTACATCATGCACATCGAGCCCCAGTGGGTGGCTGGTGCCGTGTGGGAAGTATTTTTTATACGCAGGCTTCTCCGGGTCTTGCTTGGCGATGTCGTCCTGGGTGATGAGGCCCAGGCCGAGCAGCTCATCCTGCATGAGGAGTCCGACCTGCTCCTGATACTCGCGGATGATGACGCCGGGGCGGAGCATGGTGCAGCATTTTTTAAAGACACGCAGCACCGCATCATAAACGAGGCGCTGGCGCGGTGTGAAGCGGCCATTCACGGGGATGGTGCGTGTGAGGTCAGCGTTGTAGTTGGCGTAGTTCGCCGCGACATCCAGCAGGATGAGCTCTCCATCCTGGCACTGGCAGTGATTGGTGATGTAATGCAGGACGCAGGCATTCGCCCCGGTGGCGATGATGGGTGTGTAGGCGAATCCGCGTGCCCGCTGGCGCAGGAACTCGTGGGTCAGCTCTGCTTCGATCTCAAACTCATGCACGCCGGGCTTCACAAAGCGTAGCAGCCGCTCAAAACCATCTCCAGTGATGCGGATGGCCTCATTGAGCGCGGTGATTTCATGCGGGCTCTTGATGGCACGCAGGTCATGCATCAGCGGGGCGAGACGGCGAAAGTCATGCAGCGGATACTCCTGGCGGCAGCGGTGGGTGAAGCGTGTCTGGCGTGTCTCCGTAGGGATGGTGGCGCGGATGTGCTCGTTCGAGTTCAGGTAAACATGATCTGCCTGGCACATGACGGAGCGGAATTGGGTCTCAAAGTCATCAAGCCAATGCGCACGAGCGATGCCGCTTTGCTGGCGGGCTTGCTCCTTGGTGAGCTTTTCGCCCTCCCACACGGCGACGGTTTCATTCGTCTCGCGGGTGAAGATCATCTCACGCTGCTTGGGGTCGGAGGCATCAGGGAAGAGGATCAAGATGGACTCCTCCTGGTCGATGCCGCTGAGGTAGAGCATGTCCGTGTTTTGGATGAAGCTCATGGAGCCATCCGCATTGGTGGGGAGCACATCGTTTGAATGAACGATCACCACGGAGCGTGGTGCCAGCTTGGCGTAGAGGCGCTGACGGTTTTCGGTGTAAAACGAGGCAGGTAGGGGCTTGTAGCGCAACATAGGTGAAGACGGCCTTTTACTCGCGTGTGATGAGTTCGTCGAGATTCAAAATGATGCGAGAGACAGCGACCCAGGCGGCATTTTCGGCGGTGGGGATGCTGGCGGCGGCGTGGGTGCCGAGCGCGGCTTTGGCTTCGTCTGCGGGGCTGTTTTGATAAGTGTAGCGGGATTCTTCGAGCAGTTTGGCCAGGCTGCGCAGCTCCGAGTCCGCAGCCTCGCGGGCGATGCAGAGTCGGAAGGCCTGTTTGAGCCGCTGAGAGTCGTCTGTGAGCGACTTTTCGGTCAAAACACGCTTGGCGAGGGCTTGTGCGGCTTCGGCGAAGGATTCGGCATTTAGGGTGGTGAGGGCTTGTAGCGGTGTGTTGCTCACAGTGCGGCGCACATTGGTCAAATTGGCATCGGGGCAGTCAAAAGTGGTCAAATCCGGGTGTGGAGCGGTGCGCTTGAAAAAGGTGTACATGCCACGGCGGTAGCGATCTTCGCCCGTGGAGGTGGTCCACTTAAAATTGCCCGCGTAGCTGAGTGCGGCGATGTCCGGCGGCATGGGCGGATAGACACTGGGGGCACCGATTTTCGCGGAGAGCAGTCCGCTGGCGGCGAGGTGCAGATCACGCACGATCTCGCCCTCGACGCGAAGTCGGTTTTGACGCCAGAGGAGGCTGTTGCGTGGATCGAGCTCCAGAACCTTCGCAGGCAAGTTGGCAGCGATGGCGCTGCTCTGGCGGTAGGTCTTGGAGAGCATGATGGTCTTCAAAAGGCGCTTTCGGCTCCAGCCTTGCTTGATGAACTCGGTGGCGAGCCAGTCGAGTAGCTCGGGATGCGTCGGGGTATCTCCACGCACGCCGAAGTCGGCGACGGTGTGGACGAGGCCTTCACCGAAAAGGCGGGTCCAAAAGTGGTTCACGGTGACGCGGGGAGTGAGTGGATGATCTTTGCTGACGAGCCAGCGAGCGAGATCGAGCCGCGAAGTGCCACGGATGGGCGGCAGGGTGGAAAAGGTGGCGGGAGTGACCTCATCGGCAGGCTGGAGGAAATCGCCGCGATGGAGGAGATGCGTCTTGCGTGGATTGCTAGCGCGGTGGGCGATGACGCGGACGTCCATGAGCGGTGCTTTTGGCAATTTGGCCTCGGCGAGCTGCAAGGCGCGTGCGGCGGCGACGACTTCAGGATCGACTTTTTCCATCCAGGCCCACAGGGGCTGAATGACGACAGGATTGCGGCGTTTCGGCTCTTCGGAGAGGATTTTGCGCACATCTGCCGGTGCGATGCTGTCTTCGGTTTCCTCACTAGCGGCGAGCACGCGGAAGCGCCCGAGCGTGTGCTGGCCTTTGGCGTATTTTTGCTCGATGCGGAGCGTGAGTTTATCCTTCGCGGTCAAGACGAGTGGTTCGGCGAATTGGAGAGTGAGGCTGTGTTTTTGGCCGGTTTTGCCACTGACTGCCCAGCCGGTTTGATCATCCGCATCGAGGACATTGGCGGCGGTGAACTTGGCTTGCTCGAAGTCGGCTTTGGGTGAGTGGAGGATGACTTCGCGGCCATCGCTGCGTGCGGCGCTGACGCCGGTGATGACGAAGTTGCCTCCCGTATTGAGCCCAGGGCCGTTTTGGGGCAAGGAGGCATCTGGCAGTGCCTCGATCTGCACGGCGCTGATCGGTTTGGCATGAGCGCTGAGTTCGAGAGTGTAGGTGGCGGTGGCTGATTTGCGGTCGGTGGTCAAAAAGCTGCCATCGGGCTGGGGCTTGAGCGTTTTGGGCGCGGTGAGTTTCAGCGGAAGGAAGGATTGTGCGGCTTTGGCGGCGGTAGCTTGAGCGAGGCGGGCTTTGACGGCTTTTTCCCAAGCGGGAAGTTTCACGGGAAGCTCCGCTTTGGCGGCATCGAGTGCCTGGCGCAGTGGGATGAGCTTTTTGACGGCATCGCCGTTGGTTTTTTCATACGCGGCCCATTCGGCGGGAGTGGTGGGCACTTGGCGGTTCACTTCGTCGCCGTTGTTGAAGAAGGCGAAGAGCTGGTAGTATTCCTTTTGCGTGATCTGATCGTATTTGTGCGTGTGGCAGCGTGCACAGCCGACGGTGAGGCCCAGCCAGACGGTGCCGAGCGTCTCTACGCGGTCCATGCAGGCCTCGATGCGGAATTGCTCCTGATCGGTGCCGCCTTCGGTGTTGGTGAGGGTTTGGCGATGAAAGGCTGTGGCGACGATCTGCTCCGGTGTGGCCTGTGGTAGGAGATCACCGGCGAGTTGCTCGATGGTGAATTGATCGAAGGGTTTGTCTTCATGGATCGCGCGGATGACCCAGTCGCGGTAGCGCCAGGCGTCTGGCCGTGCGCGGTCCTTTTCATAACCATCGCTGTCGGCGTAGCGTGCCATGTCCAACCAATGACGAGCCCAGCGCTCGGCGAAGCGCTCGCTAGCGAAAAGTCGATCGAGGAGCTGCTCAAAGGCATGCTGTGGATCGCGCTGAGATGCGGCGATGAATGCATCCACCTCCTGCGGCGTGGGCGGCAGGCCGTGGAGGTCGTAGGTGGCCCGTTTGATCAAAGTGACGGCATCGGCTTCTGGCGAAGGGGCGATGCCAACTTCCGCGAGCTTTTGGCGGACGAAGTGATCGATGGGATGCACGCCGTCTGGCAGCTTGAAGGTCGATGCGGGCTGTTTGTAGGCCCAGTGAGCTTCAAAGTGGGCACCTTCGGCGATCCAGCGGCGCAGGGTGTCGATGTCGCGGGTCTGGATGGCGTGCTTTTCGCGGTGCTTGGGCGGTGGCATTTGCTCATCCGGGTCAGAGGTGGTGAGCCGGGCGAGCATCTCGCTCTGCTCCGGCTTGCCGGGGATGATGGCGTGGGCACCGCTTTTGAGTGCTTTGAGAGCGAGCTCGCGGCTGGTGAGCACGAGGCCGCCTTTGGAGTCATCTGGGCCGTGGCACTCCAGGCAATGCTGGGCGAGCAGCGGCTGCACATCCCGTGAAAAGTCCACCGGCGCGGCGGTGAGTGCGGCGACAGGGAGAAAAAGGCAAAGCAGGTTAAAGGCGGTCACGTAGGTGAAAACGGACCTCGTAGGCACTGCTTTGCGCAGAATCGCTGGGACAGCGTGCGTGCCGGCCAGCTCGGATGCAGGTATGTCGGTGGCTTAACCTTTGATGTCGTAGCAGGAGATCAGCTCCTGATCGCGGAGGTAGAGCTTGCCACCGCTGACGACGGGGTGGGTCCAGATGCGGCCATCTTTGGCACGTTGGGAGGTCTGGGCTTCCAACTTGAAGCTGCTGACCATCTCCCAGCCTTTGTCCGATACTTTGACGAGCGCGATGGTGCCGTCGTTCTCGGCCTGGCAGTAGAGCATGCCGTCCGCGCTGGCCACGGCCCCTTTGCCGATGCCTTTGTCCTGCCACACGATCTCACCAGTTTTGAAATCCTGGCAGGTCCAGCCGCCCTTGTCGCTGTGGCCGTAGAGCTTGCCATCGATCAGAATGACTCCGCCGTGATGATTCTGCATGTCCGGGTTGGAGTACACTTCCGTGACGCTGTTGCCGTCGATCTTCACTGACTTGCTGCCGACCTTGTAGCCAGCAGTCACGTAAACCTGGCCGTCCTTGAAGATCGGAGTCGGGGATGACTGCGACGGCACCTGGGAAATCGGTTTTCCAGAGCACTTTGCCTTCCTTGGAGACGCTCAGGATGCTCTTCATCAGGAGCTGCACATACTGGCGCTGGCCGCCATGATCGATCGGGATGATCGAGGAGTACTGCGCGTTTTCCGTCACATCACTGGTCTGCCATTTCACTTTGCCGGTCTTGGCGTCGATGCCGGCGATGGCCCCCTTTGATCCGCCCGGAGTCACGATGACGAGATCACCATCCACCAGCGGGGACTCGGTGTAACCCCAGTTTTGCAATACCCCGCCCAGATCCTTGATGAGGCTGATGGACCACTCCTGCTTGCCGCTTTCGGCATTCGCGCAGATGAGGTTTCCGCTGCCGCCCAGGGCGAAGACTTTGCCGCCAGCCACGGTGGGTGTGCAGCGCGGGCCGTCACCCCACCATTGTTCTTGTAAATGGCACCGACGGTCGATTCCACAGCTTCTTGCCAGTGGCGGTGTCAAGGCAGATGAGCTTCTCTTCCGCATCGTAAAGTCCCATCGTGTACAGTTTCCCGCCCACGACGGCGAAGCCTGAGTAGCCGAGCCCGGCGTCCTCACTGACCCACACGCGTTTCGGGCCATCGGAGGGCCACTTTTTCAGCAAACCTGTCTCCTGGGACACGTCATCGCGGTTTGGACCACGCCACTGTGGCCAATCGGATGTGGCTGCACCTGCTGCTGCGCCATCGGATTTGCCGCCATTGATGAAAAGCTGATCCGCTTTGCTGAGGCTGGCGACAGGTAGGCTGATGGTGGTGCCGTTTTCACGCTTCAGGGTGACTTTGCCACCGGCGACGCTGACGAGCTCGGCGGTGATTTCGTGAGCGCCAGTGGCATCTTTCCAGGTGCGGAGTTCCGCATGGAGGAGGGATGCGCTAGCGATGAGGGCGAGGAGGAGTGCAGTGGGCTTCATGAGCTGATGGAAACGGAGTTAGGGCAGGGGAACATTCAAGTCGGTAGCAGGTCGCATACGAGCGACTCTGTGATTTAATTCGCGGTGATACGGAGGTTTTTGAACCAAGTCTCATCGCCGTGCTCGGTGAGCATGATTTTGCCTTTTCCAGGAGCGAAGCCGACCTTGCTCTTGAATTTGCTCTTGGCGATACGCTCCTGCCACTCGGGGGTGGTGGTGTCTGCTTCGGAGGCGAGTGCTCCATTGAGCCAATGCTGAACTTTGCCGTCCTGGACGACGATTTTGCTGCTATTCCATTCGCCAGCGGGCTTCACGGCTTTGCCAGCGACGGGCTCTTTGATGTCATAGATGGATGCGGTGGTGTGGGAGCCGCCACGGAGGCCATCGGGGTGGCCGCTGTCGTCGATCATTTGGTATTCGATGCCGAGCCACTCTTTGTCAGCGATCTTGGTGACCCAATATTTGATGCCGTTGTTGCCCTTGGGATTGAGTTTCCACTCCCATTCGAGGACGAAGTTTTGATACTCGTTTTTGGAGATCAAATTGCCACCGCCCTTGCCTGCGAGGTGGATGCTGCCGTCGGACTCCGACTGCCAGCCACCGGATGGAGCTGCTCCTTTGACATCGGTGAAGTCTGCGAGCGTCAGTGGCACTGGATCAGCCGCGTGAGCGATGGAGACGAGAGCGAGAGAGGCAAGGAGTCGGCGCATAAGTGGGATGTAGGAGGCGTTTGGTGTGACAGAGAGGGAGGATAATGGCGAAATCGCCGTGATTGTCCATCCTGCGGGGAAAACGCCCGCCCACGGCATAAGTTCATGATTTTTTGCCAAATGGATGCACAAGGCCCGCAGAGCTGCCCAGGGCAGATTTCCGCCATGAATCGGCGAAATGCGACTGGCTTTCACGCGTTCAGTGGGGCGTATGAAGACACTCACCACGCTGCTCCTCCTATCCCTCACCGCCACCTTCCTCCACGCCCAGGAGCCAAAGACCGCGAAAAAACGTGTGCGCCAGCCGCATCCGTCCCTCGTGCGTGTGGAGGATGTGCCAGGGCTGCCGCGTGTCCTACTCATCGGCGATAGCATCAGCATGGGCTACACCGTGGATGTGCGGGAGATGCTCAAAGGCACGGCCAATGTCCACCGCATCCCGACGAATGGCGGCCCCACCACCAATGGGCTCAAAAGCATCGCGCAATGGCTCGGGGACGCCAAATGGGACGTCATCCACTTCAACTGGGGCCTGCACGATCTCAAATACATCCTCAACGATCCCTCCAAGCGTGCCGATCCGAAAGACCCCGCTGCTCACCCGCAGGTCACGGTCGCGGATTATGAAAAGAATCTGACCGCGCTGGTCAAAACCATGCAGGCCACTGGTGCCAAGCTCATCTGGTGCAATACCACCCACGTCCCCGCTGGCAGTGATGGCCGCATCGAAGGCGATGAAGAAAAGTACAACGCCGCCGCTGCCCGCGTCATGACCGCCGCCAGCGTCCCCACCGATGATCTCCGCGCCCACGCACTGGCCAAGCCAGAGGCGCAGCTCCCCGCGAATGTCCATTACACCCCAGAGGGGAGTCGCTACCTGGCGGAAAAAGTGTCCGCTGAAATCCGACTGGCACTGAAAAAGTAAACCTCCGTGTCTAGGGGGCAGGAACCAGCTTCTCGCCGCTCGCGGGCATCGCCTTGGTCGGCTGGCCCGTTAGGAGTCCGTGCTTCACCAAAAACTGATCAGCGGCGATGAGGGTGATGCTTTGCCAGGGATCTTTGTTGAAGAAGCTATGGGACTGACCGGGAGCGATCTGGAGGTCGATGCTCGTTGTGCCGAGCGACTTCCATTTCGCGTAGGCGATGTCCCAGCCTTTTTTCCAAGAGTCCATATCACCGAAAAAGACGATGGCGGGCGGCAAGTCTGCCTTCAAATGGCGCAGCACGTCGATCTCGGCGTCTTTGTGATCATCGGTGGCGAAGGCCGGATTGAACCACAAGTAGGCGACGACTCGGGTGTCGATGTCTTTCGGGGCCGCAGGGTCATTGAGGCCGGGATTCATGGTGGCGAGAGCGCTGATGTGTCCACCTGCCGATCCGCCGCCCGTGATGATGCGCTGTGGGTCGATGCCCAGCTCGCTAGCATGTTGTTTGAACCAGCGGATGGCGCTTTTGGCATCTGTGACGCAGACACGCTTCCGAGTTTCACCTGCGGGTAGGTTTTTCGTTTCTGGCCCAGTGAGCATGCGGTACTCGGATGTCGCACAAACGAGCCCGCGACTGGCGAAGTAAGCGCAGGCGATGCGAAACTGGGCCAATGAGCCGCCACCCCATGCTCCGCCATGGAAGAGGATCATCCCAGGCACCTTGGACTTTGCCGGATCATGATTCGGCGGGAAAAAAATCTCCATCTGCCGCGGCTTTCCGGCGCTTTCTTTGTAGATGTAGGCCTTTCCGGCTGGCGCATCGGTGCCGATGCCTCCTGCTTTGGCCTTCCTCGCTGGTTTTTCCGCTGCATGCAGTGCAGGGCCAACGACGAGCAGAAAGGCGAAAAGGAAGTAGGCGGCTTGTTTCATCGGTTTTTTGAAAATGGAGCGTGGATCCATGCGGCTGGCAGTGCTGGGTGATTTTATCGCACCAGTTGGAACTCGGGCAGCATGCACAGGGACCAGATGAGGTCTTCCAGCCCCTGTTGAGTAGGCGTGGGGCCGAGAAGCTCGGCCGCGAGGCTTTTCTCCGAGTCGCTAGGTGAACGCGAGAGGGCCTGACGATAGAGATCGGTGATGAGATCGGTCTTTTTGGCTTTGAGGAGGCCATTGGCACCTGCGGTGATGTTGGCGGCGAGGACACTGCCATTGGCGAGGTCGATGGCTTCGAGCGTGGTGAGCTCATTGGGCCGGGTGGAGACGATTTGATCGCGATTGGGCCTGCCAAGCGTGCGCATGAGGAAATCTGACTTCATGAGCGATGCGCGGATCATTTTGCCCTTCGATGCCGAGCCTTGGGCCAGGAGCATGGGAGCCTGGGTGTCGATGGTTTTTTGCCAAACGGGCACAGTTTTGACAATGCTCGCTTTTTTCCAGTCTTTGGGGTCAAATTGGCCGAGGCGGCCTTCTTTGCCGGGAGGTGCTTTAGCGCTCCATTCCCAGCTTTCATCACTAGCGACGGTGAGTTCAGTTCCTTTGGCATCACGGATGCGGGCATCAAAGAAGAAACCGGCAGCGTTGGGGCCATTTCCGGCATTTTTGGCGATGGCGACGATGGAGTTGGCTCCTTTGCGCAAGGCCGTCTGGAGTGGCACGGCGGCGAGTTTGTTCCAGTCATCGCCTTCGCTGACTTTGCGGTTGTTGACGTAGAGGGTGTAGCCGTTGTCGCAGGTGACGACGGCGCTAGCGCTAGCGGGATCAGCTTCGAGCTTGATGGTTTTGCGCAGCGTGATGGTCTCGCCTGCGGCGGGGTGGGGATTGTCACTCCAGATCCACTGACCACGGATGGAGACGCTTTTGGCGAGTTGGGGATCGACTTTGCCACGCAGGAGGCTGGCGTCCATTTTCTGCGGTGCGGCACCAGTGAGCTGCCACACGGCATCGACAAATTGCTCCGCCGTGAGGCGCTTCGCACGGGGACCCGCATAGCTGTAGCCGTGATCGTCCGCTCCAGGGGTGACGATTTGCGCCTGGGACGAGTAAGCGCGTGAGGTGGCGATGTGGGCGATGGTTTTTTTCAAGTCCCAGCCGCTCTCCACCAGGTAAACGGCTAGGTAGTCGAGCAAGTCCGCATTCCACGGCTCCGTCTGCATGCTATCCACGGGATGGACGATGCCGCGCCCCATGAGGCGCTGCCAAAGGCGGTTGACGATGGTGCGTGGCACACGGCCATTTTTTTCATGCGTCATGAGTGCGGCGAGTTGCTTCAATCGCTCCGCAGGTGGTGCTTTGGGGTCGATCTGGCCGATTTCTGGGAAAAGCCATGCGGCGGTAGCAGTCTGGCCGATGGGCTTGTCACAGCGGTGAATCTCCAGCGGTTTTTGCGCATAGATGGCGGCGAGTCCATAGGCCTCGGAGAGCTTCCAGCGGTCGATGAAGCTGTCGTGGCAGGAGGCGCACTTCATATTGATGCCCAGGAAGGACTGCGAGACGCTCTGGGCGAACTGGATCTCCACCGTCTGCCCCGCGCTCACATCGCCGCGCCATTTGATGCCGTCGATGAAGCCCCGGCTCTCGTCATTCGGCGGAGCGATGAGCTCACGCACGAAGCGATCAAAGGGCATATTGTTCACGAGTGCCTGGTAGAGCCAGTTGCTGATCTGCTTGCGCCCGCCGGTGATGAAGCCGGTGCCGCCGTAGTCATTGCGCAGCAGGTCATTCCAAAAAGTGAGCCAATGCTCGGCATAGTCCATGTCGCGAGCGAGCAGTGCGGTGACGAGTTTTGCGCGATCAGGTGCCTTTTCAAAAGCCGCGAGTTCTTCTGCCGTGGGCAAGAGCCCGATGAGATCGAGATGGGCACGGCGGAGAAAGGCGGCATCGCTGACCTGGGGCAAATCTTTGTTCAAGATGCGGTCGATCGGGTGCGCATGCTTGGAATCTGGCAGCTTCACCTTCCTAGGCAGCAGCGGTGGCTCATAGGCGGGTTTTTGGAAGGCGAAACCTTCCTCCCAGGCCGTGCCTTCCGCGATCCATTGCTTCAGGAGAGCGATTTTGTCGGTGGGCACGCGTTTGCCCTTCGGCGGCATCTGCTCATCGGGGTCGGAGGAGAGCATGACCTCGATGAGGCGGCCATTTTTGATCACATCGCCGTTTTCGCTGCCTTCCAGGAGCGATTTGCGATCATTGAAGCTGAAGCCGCCCTTCTTCTTATCCCCCGCATGGCACTCCGCGCAATGCTCCCGCAGGATCGGCACGATCTGGTGAGAAAAATCGACGGCGTGGGCGAATGGCGTGATGAGGAGGAGAGCTGGCAGTAGGCGCATATCTGTGAATGAAAACGGGCACGGGGGAGGGTTTCTCGCGTATGGAAAAAGCATTGTCTGTGCTGCGCTGGTTCGGTAGGATCACAACCATGATTTTTCGTCTATCGAAGTTCACGGTGCTGGTGTTGCTGTTGCAAATGTTGGCAAGCTGTGCGCCGACGAATCGGCTGCTGAAGTCCCGGCCTGTGGCGTTGTCGCCATTTTTTGAGCAGCCGCAGTATGCGGTGGATGCGCGGAAGTATCTGCCATTTCAAAAAACATGGACGACGCCGAATTCTGCCGTTCTGAAAGCGGGAGTGGCGGCGCGGCGGCTGTACATCGCGCCGGTGACGCTGGCGTATTTACGCCCATTGAAGCGCACGATCGCTCGGCGTGAGGCGGAGTGGGGCTTGCAGCGGCAGGAGCATGCGGTCGCGGCCAGATTGCGTGAGGAATTCATCGCGGCTTTTCGTGCATCGCCAGCGCCGGTTTATCGCATTGTGGATCGACCAGGGCCAGGTGTGGCGACGCTGCACCTAGCGATCACGGAGCTCAATCCGACATGTCCGAAGGGGAATGCGGCGGTGACGCTGCTCAAGGTGGCTCTGACGCCTGTGGCGGGGCTGGCGGGTCATTTCACAAAGGGGAATATGGCCATCGAAGGCAAGGTGAGAGGGCAGGGGCCGCATGCGGGCACTTTTTTCCAATTCGCGGACAATGAGGGTGATCCGCTGACCATCGTGAATATGCGCGATTACCAGCCTTATGGCCATGCGGTGAACTCCATGCGCCGCTGGGCAATGCAGTTCGAGCAAATGACCCGTAGCCCTGCGGGCATGCGTCTGAAGGACTCCAACGCCTTGCTACTGCGGCTGAACTAGGAGCGCTGGTGGTGAATCACTTCGCGATGCGTCCGCCGAGTGAGAGGATGCGGGCTTTGCCTTTGGCATCCTCTGCGGCGGCGATTTGGCCATCGCTGACATACATCTGGGACAGGGATGTCCAGGCGAGGAGATCGTTCGGGCGCAAAGTAGTGGCCATCATGCCTGCGCCGATGGCTTCTTTGACTGCACCGGTTTTCAGCAGCGACATACCCAGGGCATGCCATCCATCGAAAAAGTCCGGCTGGAGTTCCACACAGCGACGGTAGAGGGGCACAGCTTCCTCGATTTCGCCGAGGGCGAGATGACCGTTCGCGTCGTCAAAGAGGTCTTCGACAGCCGTGCTGATGTCGGCGGAGTCGCTCACGCGTTGGTTTCTGCCTTAGCAGGCATGGTCACGGCGGCTTCTTCGAGCTTTTTGGCGAACCAAGCATTGAAGATGCCTTCGCGTTCGTTGCTGGAGAGTCCGTCGGTCTGTTGCTTGCGTGAAGCGGCGGCGGTGTCGCTTTTGCGCAGCTCCTTAGCATTCACATAGAGGAGCACAGTGCCACTAGCGGTGTCCACGGGCTTGGAAATCTGGCCTTCGGCGGTTTTTCCGCCTTCAGTGATGTATTTCTGGGCCTCGGGGATGGTGGCTGGAGGGGGAGCGCTGCCGCCCATGTCATCGAGTTTCACGAGGGTGAGCTTTTTCTCCTTCACGAGGTCTTCGATCTTCTTTTTGTCCTTCAGGCCAGCGACGATGAAGTCACGGACTTCATTGACTGCCTTGGTGCGGGCCTCTGTGGCACGCTGGGAGATGATGCTTTCTTTGACCTTGTCTTTCACCTCAGCGAGGGCCTGCTGCTTCGGTTCTTCCACAGCGGTGACGGAGAAGAAATACCAGCCTTTGTCGCCTTTCAGGCCATCAGAGATGGGCTGGGTCTTGTGGGGGTGCTGGAAGATGGCGCTGACGAGTGAGGACTCGCTTTTGATGCTATCGGCAGCGGCTTCTTGGGTAAAGGGAGGGAGGGTTTCGACCTTGGCGCCGACGGCTTTGGCGAGTTCGTCGATTTTGGCTCCTGGACCGGCATTGCGGACGGACTCGGAGAATTTGTTGATCTTGTCGGAGAGTTCCTTTTCCAGTTTCTCGCGTTCTGGGAGCTCTTTTTTGTCGAGGTCCTTCAGGTTCTCAAAGAGCACGTATTTCACCGCACGCTTCTCTTCGCTGATGTAGGTCTCTTTTTTCTCGTCGAAGGCTTTTTGGATGTCTTCCTCTTTGACTTCGATGCCTTTTTTGAAGTCATCGGTGGCGAAGGTGATGCTGGACATCTTCAGTGTCTGCTGGCTGTTGGCGTAGCTCTTGTCTCCGGCGAAGGTGGATGCGGCGTAGTTCTTGGCGACGACGTCCTTGAGCTTTTCGAGGCCGAGCTTCAGGCGCATGAGGTCGAGCAAGTCGGCGCTGGTCATGCCCATCGAGGCGGCGCCTTGTTCCACTTCCTGAGCACGGTTGGCGTCGAACTGGCCATTCGTTTGGAAGCTCTGGAGCTTTTTCATCGCTTCGACTGCTTCGGCATCGCTGGGGCGGATGCCGCTATCTGCCATGACTTTTTTGAGGGCGAGGACCTTGCCGATCATCTCTTCAGCGTTGGGAGAGGCCTTGCTGCCACCCAGGCTCATCAGGCCGAAGTAGAGATCATACATCTGGAGTCCCTGCATGGAGAACTGGATGGAGCGGTAAGTCTGAGCGGCCTCAGCATTGGTGTAGTCTTTGCCAAAGACGGTCATCGCCGTATCGCTGGGCAGTGCTGTCACTCGTGAGTCTTTATCGAAGCGCCAGCCACCCCAGACGGTGAATGAGATCATCACGATGATGATGACGATGAAGAGCGTGGTGCGGTGGCGGCGGAAAAATTCGAGCATGATTGCGGGGCGGTTTTTGGAGGGCCGCGAATCAAGGCACTAGCCCCCCGCTACGCAACCGGAAAGTGGCCCTCTCACCGCCCCCCGCTCCGCAGTGGTGCCATGAGGTCTGGGGAAGAGTCCGCAGCCCTGGATCGTTACCTGTGTGGCTTTTTGCGCCATCTCTGCTCGACCATGTCTCTCCACGCCTTCTTTTCCCCACGCAGCATCGCCCTGGTCGGTGCCACCGAGCGGGCAGATAGCGTGGGCCGCGCTCTTTTTGAAAACCTGCGCAGCTTTCCAGGCTCCGTCTTTCCGGTGAATGCCAAACGGAGCCATATCCTCGGCGCACAGGCCTTTCCATCCCTCGCCGCATTGCCAGAGGTGCCAGACTTGGTCATCCTGGTCACGCCAGCAGCCAGCGTGCCCGCATTGATCGAGGAGGCGGGTCAAAAGGGCACCCGTGCCGCCATCATCATCTCCGCAGGCTTTAAGGAAACCGGCGCCGAAGGTGCCGCGCTCGAGCTGGCGGTGCTGAATGCGGCCAAACGCCATGGCATGCGCCTCATCGGCCCGAATTGCCTCGGCCTCATGTGCCCGCATGGTGGCCTGAATGCCAGCTTTGCTGCCAGCATGGCCAGAGCAGGTAGCGTGGCTTTCCTCAGCCAAAGCGGGGCGCTTTGCACCGCCATTCTGGACTGGAGTCGTGATCAAAATGTGGGTTTCAGCGCCTTTGTCAGCACTGGAGCCATGGCCGACATCGGTTGGGGCGACTTGATCCGACATTTTGGCGATGATCCGCTCACGGAGAGCATCGTCATGTATGTCGAGTCCGTCGGTGCAGATGCCGCGGGCTTCCTCGCTGCCGCACGCCAGATCGCTGCGCAAAAGCCCATCGTCGTCATCAAAGTCGGTCGCACGGCAGAGGCCTCCCATGCCGCAGCCTCGCATACAGGAGCTATGACCGGCAGCGATGATGTGCTGGATGCTGCTCTGCGGCAAAACGGTGTGCTGCGTGTCGATACGATCGAGCAGCTCTTTGATATGGCTGAAGTACTGGCCAAGCAGCCACTGCCCGTAGGCCCACGGCTGGCCATCATCACCAATGCTGGCGGCCCTGGGGCACTCGCTACCGATGCGCTCGTCCTCGGCGGTGGCACTTTGGCAGATCTTTCAGCCCACACCCTCCAGCAGCTCGATGCCGTGCTGCCTGCGCATTGGAGCCATCACAATCCGGTCGATGTCCTCGGTGATGCGGATGCCACACGCTTTACCCAGGCACTGCAAATCGTCTCCGAAGACGCCAATGTCGATGGCGTGCTGGCCATCCTCACACCCCAGAGCATGACACGTCCGAGCGAAATCGCCCGCGAGGTCGCCCAGCTCGCTGCGAGCACGGCGCAGCCGCTTCTCGCCAGTTGGATGGGGGCCACCAGCGTCGCAGAAGGTCGCAGCATCCTCAATGCAGCCCGCATCCCCACCTACGATTACCCAGATGGTGCTGCGCAGGCCTTTGTCCGCATGCACGAGCATCACACCCGGCTCCATTGGCTGCATGACACCCAGACCGCTCTTGCTGATTTTGATGCGCACTCGCATCAGGTCGCCCTACCTGCTCGCACCGGCCTCCTTTCTGAATCTGAGGCCAAATCCATCCTCTCCGCCGCTGGTATCCCCGTCGTCGAAACACACGCGGCGCAGGAGGAAGATGCCGCTGTCGCCGCAGCAGTGGAGATCGGCTTTCCCGTCGTCCTGAAGCTTCTCTCAGCCACCATCACGCACAAAACGGAAGTCGGTGGTGTGCAGCTCGATCTCTGCGACGAAGCCGCCGTCCGTGCGGCCTGGTGCAGCATCCGCAGCCGCGTCAGCCCAGCAGACTTCGCGGGAGTCACCGTGCAGCGCATGATCCAGGACAAAGGCACCGAGCTCATCCTCGGTGTCTCGCAGGATGCGCAATTCGGCCCTGTGCTGCTTTTTGGAGCTGGAGGCACCCTGGTCGAAGTCCTCCAAGACCGCACCCTCGCCCTCCCGCCGCTCAATCACGCCCTCGCTCGCCGCTGGATGGCACAAACCAAGGTCCACCGCATTCTGCGCGGCATCCGTGGCCATCCTGGGGTCGATTTTGCGGCCTTAGAAGAGGTGATCGTGCGTTTCAGCGATCTGGTCCTTGCCCATCCACGCATCGTCGAAGCCGACATCAATCCACTCCTGGCCACTCCCACCAGCATCATCGCACTGGACGCCCGGATCGTTTTAAGATAGCCTCCGCGCCATGCCACGCCTCCTTGTCATGCTCATGCTGCTCACCGTCCTCGGTGCGCAGATCTGTGGCATGCAGCGTGGTTATCTGTGTGAAGATCATCACACCACCGAGCAGAGCTGCCCAGAGCATGAGGAGCACGCTCCACTCAAAGAAGAGCTTCAGGCTGATCAAAACGTCCAAATAGCCGTTTTGGCCCCATTGGCGGTTTTGACGCCGATCCTCGATTTTTCCGTCGTATTGGAAAAACAGACGAAAAGGCCCATCTCGCGTGAAAACACGCATGAACCGCCACTTTGGCCGCCACGGCTGACTCAGAGCATCGCGCTACGCATTTGATCCTGAAGTGACAACCACCCGGTTTGTTCACTTCAGCTTCATTTCGTCATGCACGCTCTTCGTTTCCTTCTGTTTTTCATACCACTCACCGCGCCAGCTCTGGAACTGCCTCTCTCGCAGATCGCAGCCCGCGTGAAGTCCCACCACCCGCAGCTCAGAGCTGCCCGCATGGCCGTGGAGCAGGCCCGTGGCCGCCAGCTCGGCAGTGGCAGGCTCGCCAACCCCACGCTTGATACCAGCTTTCAAAACGAAAGCGCTGTCAGCCCCCGCACTGCAAGCGTCGGCATCGACCAGGCCTTTCCACTCACCCGGCGGCTCACGCTCGAAAAGCAACTCAGCGCCCAGCTCGTAACCGCCGCCGAATTCGAGGTGCAGGACGCCTCTCGCCGCTTGATCGCAGATGCACGCACGTTGGCCGTGCGCATCATGGCGCTGGATCAGCAGTCCGCGCTACGCCAGCAGCAGGTCAGGCTCGCGGGTGAGCTCAGCTCCTTCGCGAAAAGCCGTGCCGAAAAAGGGGAGCTCTCTCCACTCGATGCCGCACAGGCCCAAGTCGATGCGCAGCGCCTCCTGCTCGAAGCCAAGCGCCTGCAAACAGAGCGCATCAGCCTCCTCGGTCAGCTCAAGCCTATGCTCGGCGTCGCACCCGCAGATCCGCTCTCTCTCACTGGCTCGCTGCCAGCGCTGGTCATCCCAGATCGCCGTGGCTGGATGCGTAGGCCGGATTATCAGCAGGCGCAGGCTCAAATCACTGCGGCGCAGACAGACACGGCACTGGCCCATGCCAAACGCACGCCGGATCTCACCGCAGGTCTCTTTACAGCGCAAGAAAAGCAACAAGGCGTGAATACCGGCCACGTCGGCATCCGCTTCTCCATCCCGCTGCCCTTTTGGAATAAAAACGAAGGCGAAATCGCCGAAAAAGCCGCCGCCGCCGAGCGCTATCGCCTGGAAGCCGAAGCTCTGGGTAAACAAATCGCCGGAGAAGCCGATACCGCCCGCCGCGAAATGCAGGCCCAGGCCGAACTCGTTCGTGAAACCCGCGACACGCTGCTCCCACTCGTCATCGAACAAACCCAGAAGCTCGAAAAAGCCTACCAGAGCGGCCAGACCGATCTCATCACCCTCCTCCGCGTCCGTGAGCAGCGCCTCCAGCTCGAATCCGCTGCGCTGGACGCCGCACGTGACTTTCACCTCGCCCGCATCCGCTACGAAGCCGCCACATCGCTATGAAGAAGATCATGAAGCCATCGAAAGAAGAAGTGTTCAGTGCTGAGTGCTCAGTGCTCAGTCGAAGGAAACGAAGCATCAGACTCATTCTGAGCACTTTGCGCCTCTGCTCCTCGGTTCACTTTTTCTGAACGCTGCCGAAAAGCCCGACGTCATCCTGGATGACATCGCCGTGGCCAATCTCCAGCTCGAATACGCAGAGGCCGAAGAGACCACCTTTGAAGAGACCATCTTCGCACTCGGGCATCTGGAGGTGCTGCCGGGGAAAAAAGCCATCGTCAGCAGCCGCATCCCGGGCCGTGCGTTTTCCGTGCTCGTCATTCCACATCAAGAGGTCGATGTCGGTGCCGAAGTCGCCTGGATCGAAAGCCGCCAGCCCGGTGATCCACCGCCGGTGATCAAGCTCGAAGCGCCCATCAGCGGCCTCGTTTCTAAAGTGAACATCGCCCAAGGCCAACCGGTGTCGCCGGAGGCCGAACTCATCGAAATCGTCGATCTCAGCACGGTGGAGGCCGCCGCGAGCGTGCCGCAGCACCTCGCTGGAAAAGTGAAGCTCGGCCAAAATGCCCATATCCGCCTCACGGCGCTGCCAGATCGTGTTTTCGAGGCCAAAGTCGCCCATATCGCCACGGTGGCGGATGAAACCAGCGGCACCATCGAGGCTGCGTTTCACGTAGGCAATCCAGAGCGCTTGCTACGCCCCGGAATGAAGGCGGAGTTCAGCATCGTCGTCGATCAGCGAGAAAACGTCATGTCCATCCCCCGCGCCGCCGTGCAGGAGATGCGGCGCAGCGTTTTGTCTATGTGAAGGCCTACGACCTGAAAAACGCCTTCATGAAAGTGCCGGTCGTGCTCGGTTCTCAGAATGATCGCTTCATCGAAGTCACCAAGGGCCTGCTCCCCGGCGATGAAGTCGTCACACGCGGTGCCTACTCGCTCGCCTTTGCAGGCAAAGGCAGCGTCAGCCTCAAAGAAGCCCTCGACGCCGCCCACGGCCACGCCCACAACGAAGACGGCACCGAAATGACCACCGAACAGCAAGCCGAGCATGCGCATGAACACGACGACCACGAGCATGCCGAAGGCTGGAGCGAAATGACCACCTTCTTTGCCGCCACGAGCGGGTTGCTCTTCGTTTTGCTGCTGCTCGCGATGCTGAAGCGGAAGGAGGTGGCCGCGTGAGTGGCTTACGGTAGCCATCTCGCTCCGCGAGATGGGCCCACCGCTGCGCCATCGGTATGTCGCCATGTGATTCGTTTCTCACTCAGCTTCGGGGATCTGTGTGCTCATCTCGACGGAGCGAGATGGCTACTTTGCTTCGCTACAACGCAGGAGGCCCAGCCATGCTAAACCGCCTCATCCATTTCTCTCTGCACCACCGACCTCTCATTTTGATGATGGCGCTGGTGGTGCTGATCTTTGGGGCGCAGACGCTCACAGAGCTGCCGGTGGAGGTGCTGCCGGATATGACGAAACCGACAGTGACCATTTTGACAGAATCTCCGGGACTCGCACCTGAGGAAGTGGAGGCGCTCGTCACGCAGCCCATCGAGGCGGCAGTGCAGGGCGTGGGCGGGCTGGATCGGCTGCGGTCGAACTCAGATGTGGGCCTGTCGCTTGTTTTTGCGGAGTTCGGCTGGGGCACAGACATTTACCGTGCACGGCAGCTCGTGCAGGAGCGACTGCAAGGCGCAGCGCTGCCGAAAGGCGTCAAAGCAGGCATGACGCCGGTCTCCTCGCTCATGGGAGAAATCGTGCTCGTGGGGCTGAAGAGCACCGATGGCAAGACGACACCGGTGGAGCTGCGAGTGCTCGCAGATTGGACCGTGCGGCGGCGCTTGCAGAGCATTCGCGGTATCGCAGAGGTGCTGACCATCGGCGGTGGCGTGCGGCAGATCGAGGTGCGGCCACATCCGCATCGCATGGCCGCTTTTGGCGTGAGTTTTGATGAAATCGAGGCCGCTGTGAGCCGTGCCAGTGGCAATGCCACGAGTGGTTATCTGCAAAATGGCCCGCGTGAGGTCATGGGGCGCAATCTCGGCATGAGCACCAGCTTGGACGATCTGGCAAAAACGGTGATCAAGGCAGTCGATCATCGCCCTGTGCTCATTAGCGACGTGGCGGAGGTCGTGCACGGCGTGCAGCCCATGCGCGGCGACGCCAGCGTGAATGGGACGATGGGCGTGGTGCTCAGTATCGACAAAGCGCCCGGTTTTGACACGCTACGGCTAACGACAGAGGTCGAAGCAGCTCTGAAGGAGCTGAGTCTGCCAGCGGGAGTCTCAGCGGAGGTTTTGTTCCGCCAGGGTGATTTCATCGAGCATGCTATTGGAAATCTGAAGGAGGCCATTCGCGATGGTGCGGTGATGGTGGCGGTCATTCTGTTTCTTTTCTTGCTGAATCTGCGCACCACGTTCATCACGCTCATGGCGATGCCGCTGTCCTTTGCGGTGACGATTTTGGTCTTCAAACTCTTTGGAGTGAGTGTGAACTCCATGACGCTCGGTGGGCTCGCGGTAGCCATCGGCATGGTGGTGGACGATGCCATCGTCGATGTAGAAAATGTGTGGCGGCGACTGCGGGAAAATCCGGGCAAAATCAGGCTCGACATCATCGCTACAGCCTCTAGCGAGGTGCGGAACTCGATCCTGTATGCGACGGTTTTGGTGATGCTGGTGTTTTTGCCACTGATGGGGCTCGAAGGCATCGAAGGGCGGCTTTTCACCCCCATCGCCATTGCGACGATCACCAGCATGGCGGCATCGTTCATCGTCTCGCTGACAGTGATCCCGGTTTTGTGCTCGCTGATGCTCAAAGGGAACGGAAAGCCCATGGAGATGGCTTTGTCGTCCGAGCGATGAAATGGACGGTGAGACATACTTTTCTGCGTTTTGCCCTGGGAGCACCTGTGGTGACTCTGGCACTTGTTGGGGTGCTCTTGATCGCGGCGTTGATGCTTTACCCCAAGATGGGCAAAGAGTTCCTCCCGGCCTTTAATGAGGGCAGTGCGACGATTTCGCTCGCAGGTGCTCCAGGCACCTCGCTGGCGCATTCAAACGAAGTCGGTGAGGCGGCGGTGCGGCTGTTAAGGAGCATCCCAGAAGTGAAAAGCGTCGGCAGACGGGCTGGTCGTGCAGAGCGTGATGACCATGTGATGCCCGTGAGCGTGAACGAGCTGGATGTGGAGTTTTTCGACAACGGCAGGCCTCGCGACGAGGTTTTTCGCGAGATCCGTGAGAAGCTCGGCAAAATTCCTGGCACAGCATTGAACATCGGCCAGCCCATCGGCCACAGGCTCTCACACATGCTCAGTGGCGTGTCAGCAAAGATTGCGGTGAAAATTTTCGGCCCCGATTTAGCCGTGCTGCGTGAGAAAGGTGAGAAGGTGCGCGACATCGCTAAAACCGTGCCCGGATTGACCGATGTGAACCTGGAGGCGCAGGTGCCGATACCCCAGATCAAGATCGAAGTGAATCGCGAGCGAGCCGTCGCCTACGGTGTGCAACCAGGGACACTCAATGAGCAGGTATCGACCCTTCTCGGGGGTAAAATGCTGGCGGAACTGCGCGAAGGCCCGCGCACGATCGATCTGGTGCTGCGGCTACCGGAGGCCTGGCGTGATTCGCCAGAAAAGTCGGTGATTTGCTGATCGAGACCACAAGCGGTCAGCGCATCCCGCTGCGCCTCGTGGCAGACATTCGCGAAGGCAAAGGCCCCAATGTGATCAATCGCGAAAGCACGCAGCGCCGCATCGTGATCAGCGCGAACAGCAATGTGCGTGACCTAGAGGGACTGGTGAAGCAATGGGAACCGGCGATCCGTGAAAAGGTGAAGCTGCCAGAAGGATACTTCCTGCGCTTTGAGGGGGAATTCCAGGCTCAACAGGCCGCTGCAAAGCGAATCACGCTCTATTTTGGCCTCGTACTCATTGTTGTGCTCGTGTTGCTGGCGAGTTTCTTTAGAAGCTTGTCACTCGCGCTTCAGGTGATGCTGAATATACCGCTCGCACTCATGGGTGGGCTCGCTTTGACGTGGTGGCTGATCGGGAATATCAGCATCGCCACGCTGGTGGGCTTCATCGCAGTAGGCGGAGTCGCCGCACGCAATGGCATCATGATGATCAGCCACTATCAGCATCTCATGCGTCATGAGGGAGAGGTCTTTGGCCGTGCGATGATCCTGCGTGGCACGTTAGAGCGCTTGGTGCCTGTATTGATGACGGCGCTGAGTGCTGGCATCGCCCTGATCCCGCTGCTGCTCGCCGCCCACGAGCCCGGCAAAGAAATCCTCCACCCCGTAGCCGTCGTCATCGCTGGCGGTCTGGTCAGCAGCACGCTGCTGGACCTGATGGTGACACCTGCGGTGTTTTATCTTTTCGGCAAACAACCAACCCAAACCACACCATGAAAACCAAACTCATCCTCCTTATTACCACACTCATCAGTAGCCTCGCTTTCGGCCACGAAGGCGTGGAGCGCGGGCCGAATGGCGGGCGCATCCTCGAATTCAGTGACAACGAAACCATGCACGGCGAGATCGCGGTCAAAGATGGCAAATTCCACATCGCTCTGCTGGATAAAGATATGAAAGCGGTCGTGATGAGCGAACAGTCACTCACCGCCGTCACTGGCGATCGTGCTGCACCTGCGAAGCTGGAGGTGACAAAGGACGCGAAGGGCTTCACGCTGCCGCTGGTGAAGGCGGGCGAGTGGCTGATCCTGCGCTACAAAGAAACGCCAAGCGCAAAAGCCATCACTGCACGCTTAGAATACAACACGGCCACCTGCGAGGAGTGCAAAGCCGAAGAATGGCTATGCAAGTGCAAGCCAGAGGCGGAGAAGAAATAACCCCAGTCCTGCCTGCTCCAGCACCGCAGCTTTTTCGAGCTGCGGCGCTGGACGGCGGCTATGGCCGCCCGCATTGATCCAATCCGTATGAAACACATCCTTCTCTCCCTGTTGATTCTCCCGCTTGCCTTAGCTGCGCAGGTGCAGGTGCAGGTGCAGGTGGAATCCCTGCCGGAGCCGGGCATCCAGCCGCAGGTCATCGTCACCTCCACCGGCCTCGTGCACCTCGTCTATCTCAAGGGCGATTCGAAGGCATGCGACATCCGCTATGCCTCACGCCGGGCCGACGGTGGCGCATGGTCCGCACCCATCACCGTGAACAGCGAGCCGCGCTCCGCCATTGCCGCAGGTACTATTCGCGGTGCGCAGGTCGCGCTGGGGAAAGATGGCAGCGTACAGGTCATCTGGAATGGCAACACAGGGGGCAAAAAGGACATGATGATGCGAGCCCCGCTACTGCATGCGCGGCTCCCATCAGGCGCAAAGGCCTTCAGTGCGCAGCAAAACCTCATCGGCGACACCACTGCTCTCGATGGCGGCGCTTCCATTGCCGCCAATGAAAAAGGACATGTCAGCGTCGTCTGGCACGCCGCGCCTGCCGGAGCGTCTGGAGAAGCCCAGCGCCTCGTCTATGTGCGATCCTCCACCGACGACGGCGGCACTTTCTCCGCTCCCACGCCGCTGAATGAACAACAGCCCGGCGTCTGCGCATGCTGCTCCCTGCGTGCGCATTTAGCCGCCGATGGAACGCTGAGCGTGCTCTATCGAGCCGCCACCGCACCGACCACCCGCGGCATGTGGTTCATCACCAGCAAGGCCAGTCGCAGTACTCTGACCAAGCTCGATGATTGGCGCGTCGCCATGTGTCCCATGAGCAGCGCCAGCCTCCTGCCCGCCGCGCAGACCCTGCGTGCCGCGTGGGAGAATGACGGCCAGATCATCACCAGCCTGATGAGTGCTCCTTCCAGTGAGGCGCAGAAAATCGGCCCCAGGAATGCCAAGCATCCCGTCCTGGCGCAAAATGCCCAAGGCCGCACCATCATCGCCAGCGTCATCGGCTCCGGCTGGGGGAAAGCAGGCAACCTGCATTGGGATGTTCTCGATGCCGAGGGCCACGTCACCGCATCTGGCGATGGCACCAAGCTGCCCGTTTCCAGTTACGCCGCTGCCTATGCCAAGCCGGATGGCAGCTTTGTCATCCTCCGTTGATCCGCTGCTAGTCTCGCCTGAGCAGGCCCCTCATCCACCCAGCTTATGAACCTACCACAAACCTTCCCTCTCACTGGCATGAGTTGCGGCTCATGCGTGTCAAAAATCACGGCACGGCTCCAGGAGCATCCAGACATCATCGAGGCAAACGTCACCCTCACACCGCCGCAGGCGCAGATCATCACCCGCACGGCATTGCGCTCTGCCGAACTCAATGACTGGCTTCGGCCGCTCGGCAAATACCAAGTGACCGAAGAAACACCACTCTCCGTGCCCAGCACCGCGCTGCCGCCGAAATCCGCGCAAACCTACAAGCCGCTGCTCATCCTGCTTGCCTATCTGTTGCTCGTCATCCTCGCCGCCAGTGTCGCTAGTAGTCATTTTGACCTCACGGAGGCCATGCGCTTGTTCATGGGCGGATTCTTCATCGCCTTCTCCTTCTTCAAAATGCTCGACTTGCGCGGCTTTGCCGATGCCTACCGGAGTTATGATATCGTCGCCAAGGTCTGGCCGGGTTACGGCATCGTCTATCCCTTTATCGAGCTCGGACTGGGCCTAGCCTATCTCGCAGACACCCATCCGCTGGTCGTGAATGCCATCACCGCCACCGTCATGGCTGTGAGTCTCGCCGGAGTGTTGCGTGCCGTGTTTTCCAACCGCGCAATCCGCTGCGCCTGCTTAGGCACCGTGTTTCAACTTCCCATGTCCACCGTCACCATCATTGAGGACGGTCTCATGCTTTTGATGGCCGTGTTCATGTTGTTCCCCGACCGCTCATTGAATGAACGGGCTTCAAGCGCCAGCCAGAGGCGGAGAAGAAGGAATCGACTCAGAATACGGTGCCCGGATGCGGCTCATCGCGGTGCCGGAGTGAGTGGAGCACTCCAGACCTGCGGTAAGCGGACGCCGGGGCGTGATTCGCCGCCGGGAATCACGAGTTTGCTCCGCCAAGTCACCGCTGGCGTGGTGACGAGTGAGAAGGGCACTTCGCCTGCTTCGGACCAAGATTGAGTTTGAAGATCAAAACACAAAATGGACCTCGGAAAGCCTGGGTGAGCGGATTTGGGCTCAAAGTTGGCCTTGGAGCCATCATCGCCGCCAAGGATGAAAATTTGGCTCCCGATGACGGGAGCAGGGTTCGGAGCCGCGACGCTGACACGCGGCAAATCGGGCAGTTTTTTCCATCCATTCGCCGCAGAGTAGCTCCAGGCATCTCGGAGCCACTCACGCTGCGCTTTACCATCGGGGCCTGGTTTCAAGGCGGCACCGCTAAAGAGGTAAACATGGCCATTCGCGGCCGCCATGCAGGCCAGGATGCGTCCGCCGCCAGGGCAGGGGAGAGTTCTTGCCATGTGGCATCTGCTTTCTTCAAATCGAGTGCCCAGAAGCTATCGAGCGCACGCGTCGCTGCGGGTAAGTCGATCCCTCCGGCGATGTAGAGCACTTCATCGAGCACGCAGCCGCTCATGAATGCGCAGGGTCGCGGCAATGGAGGAAGTGCAGTGCCGCCTTTGAGCCAGAAGACCTCACGGTAGTGCTCCGTGGCATTCCCACCGCCAGCGATGAGCATCCCTCGCTGCGTGGAGATGCTGACGCCATAGCCATTGGGCCTCGGGAGCTGCCCAGTGATGCGCCAGGTGCCATCTGGCTGATCGAGCTGATAAATGCTGTCATACCAGACCTTCGTGCCGCCTTCCCACGGCATCTTATCCGTGAAGTGAGTGCCACCAGCGATGATGAGTGCCCCGTCCTGCACCCCCGCAAAGGAGCCCGCAAAGCCGCGTGCATCTGGCACATCGGGCAGGCGAGTCCAGCTAGTGACGGTGAGAAAGAGCAGCATGGAGAAATGCATCATGCAGCGCCTAAACATGGGCTTGGTCCATCCGGCAAGTGACATGCAGTGTTGGCGGCCCTCTCCCGAACCATGTTTAAGCCGAATCATTTCACAGACAGAACTGGGATAGGGTGGGTGAAAAAAACGGCGTAGCCTATGCGTAGGTTTGTCCGCTCTCTCATGCTGACCATCTCTGGCAAAACCCACGGCAAATTCTGCGACGGTGTCTCCCGTCGTGATTTCTTGCGCATCGGCGGTCTCGCTATGGGTGGGTTATCGCTGCCGGAGCTGCTCAAGGCGGAGGCCGAGGCCAAAACCGGTCGCAGTTTCAAATCCGTCATCATGATCTACCTCTGTGGGGCACCCCCGCATCAGGACATGTATGACCTGAAGATGGATGCCCCACTGGAAATCCGTGGGCCGTATAAGCCGATCAAGACCGCTGTCCCCGGCATCCACATCTCTGAGCACGCACCGCGCCTGGCCAAGATCATGGACAAGCTGGTGCCCATCCGCAGCATGTATGGCAGTCCGAATGGAGCGCACGACAGCTTCATCTGCTACACTGGGCGTCCACCGCCCCCCAATGGCGGCAATGCACCCACAGGTAGGCTTTCGGATCCACCGTCCTTCGGCTCCGTCATCTCACGCTTGCAGGGGCAGGCTGATCCGGCCGTGCCCGCATTCGTCGGACTCGCTCCGAAGGCGGGGCATCCGCCCTACGGCTCGCCTGGGCACCCTGGATACACTGGGAACACCCATGCGGCCTTCCGTCCGAATGGTGCGGGCGTGGAGGATCTCCAGCTCAATGGCATCACGCTCGATCGCCTCGAAGATCGCCGCTCGCTGCTCGATGGCTTTGATCATTTCCGTCGTGAAATGGATGCCTCTGGCCTCGTCAGCAGCATGGATGCCTTCAATCAGCAGGCGCTCAATGTCCTCACCAGCAGCAAGCTGCTCCAGGCACTCGATTTGAGCAAAGAAACGCCCCAGACCCGCGAGCGCTATGGAAAAGGCGATGCGAAAAACTACGGGGATGGCGCTCCGCTCAATTTGGAGCACTTCCTCCTCGCACGCCGACTCGTGGAGGCCGGTGCCCGCGTCGTCACGCTGAATTTCGGACGCTGGGACTTCCATGATAACAATTACCCACAGCTCCTGCGGCACCTACCGCTCTTTGATCAGGGCATGAGTGCCCTCGTCGAGGATTTGCACCAGCGCGGCCTCGATAAAGACGTCGCCGTCGTCGCTTGGGGTGAGTTTGGCCGCACCCCCATCGTGAACAAAGACGGCGGCCGCGATCATTGGCCACGAGTCGGCGGTGCTTTGCTCGCTGGTGGTGGCTTAAAGACAGGCCAAGTCATCGGTGCGACGGATAGACTCGGCGGTGAGCCCACCGACCGACCGGTGCACTTCGGGGAGGTCTTTGCCACGCTCTATCGCCACATGGGCATCGACACCGTGAAGACCACACTCAGTGACCTCACGGGCCGCCCGCAGTATGTCGTCGATGGCTGGCAGCCCATGCCGGAGCTGATCTGAGACCGGCCCAGACCGTGCGTCTGCCAAATACTGCGGCTTGAAGAAAGTCCGCATCGCTGCGAAAAACGTGCCTACGCACATGCTCGCCCCCGCCGCCGTCCTTTACGCATCCAAAACCCCACTCCGTATCGAGGAAGTGGAGGTGCTACCTCCGCAGCGTGGGGAGGTCACCGTCCGCATGAAGGCCGCTGGCGTCTGCCACAGTGATCTCCATGTCATGAAAGGCGACCTCAGCATGCCCACACCCATCATCCTCGGGCATGAGGGCAGCGGCGTCATCGAAGCCGTCGGCGAAGGCGTCACCACGCTACAGGTCGGTGATCCCGTCATCCTCATGTGGCGTGGGCCACGTGGTCGCTGCGAATACTGCGCCGCAGGCCGCCCTGCACTCTGCGATATGGGCACCGCCATGCGCTTCACCGGCCTCATGCCAGATGGCACCACGCGTTTTCGCAACTCCGCAGGCGATAGCATCCGCCACTACGCTGGCGTGTCCGCATTCTCCAGTCTCAGCACCATGCCAGAGGCCAGTGTGGTGAAAATCCCCACTGGATTCAGCTTTGAAAAAGCCGCCCTCATCGGCTGTGGCGTCATCACCGGCGTCGGAGCCGTCATCAATGCCGCACAGGTCCGCCCCGGCTCCAGCGTCGCCATCATCGGCGTCGGCGGTATCGGCTTAAATATCGTCCAGGGAGCTCGACTCGCTGGCGCACGGCAAATCATCGCCGTGGACCATTTTCCGCGCAAAGAGGCCGATGCACGCCTTTTTGGCGCTACCGACTACATCGACGTCAGCGACGGAAAAGACCCCGTGGAGGCCATCAAAGCCCTCACCGGCGGAAAAGGCGTCGATTATGCCTTTGAGGCCTTTGGCAGCGGCAAAACGACCGAACAGGCCTTCGATGCCACCAAGAAAGGCGGCCTCTGTGTGGTCGTCGGCATCACCAGCGCCGCCGACCGCGCTCACATCAACATCAACCAACTCCTCTACGCTGAAAAAACGCTCCGAGGCAGTCTTTACGGCACCACACGGCCACGCACGGATCTACTCACCCTCATCGACATGCATCAGAGCGGCCAGCTCATGCTCGACGAGCTCATCACCACACGCTATCCGCTCTCCGAGATCAACGAAGCCTACGATGCCCTCCAGCGTGGCGAAGTCGCCCGCAGCCTCATTGTTTTTTAACCATTCACACATCACTCATTCCTCCCCCATGTCCTTCATCCACGACGACTTTCTCCTCTCCACGAAATCCGCCAGCCGCCTCTACCACTCGTTCGCCGAGAACGAGCCGATGATCGACTACCACAACCACCTCCCGCCGCAGGACATCGCCAAATACCGCCAGTTCGCCAATCTCTTCGAAACCTGGCTCGAAGGTGATCACTACAAATGGCGTGCGATGCGCTGCAACGGCATCCCGGAGAGCCACATCACTGGCTCCGCCTCTCCTCGCGATAAATTCCTCGCCTGGGCCAAAACCGTGCCGCAAACCCTGCGCAACCCGCTCTACCACTGGACCCACATCGAGCTGAAACGCTACTTCGGTATCGACGACCTGCTCAACGAGCAAACCGCCCCCGCCATCTGGGAAAAGACCGAGGCCATGCTCGCGCAGAAGGACATGAGCGCCCGCGGCATCCTCAAAAAATTCCAAGTCCGCGCCCTCTGCACCACGGACGATCCCATCGACGATCTCGCGCATCATCAGAAGTGCGCCGCCGATGGCTTCGAAGTCGGTGTCTATCCCACCTTCCGTCCCGACAAAGCTCTCGCTGTGCATGCACCCGAAGCCTGGAACGCCTGGTGTGACAAACTCAGCGCCGCCAGCGGCATCGACGTGAAAAACTACGCCACGCTGCTCGACGCCCTCACGCAGCGTCACGATTTCTTCCACAGCGTCGGCGGTCGCCTCAGCGATCACGGCTTGAACTACTGCCACGCCAATTTCGTCAGCGATGCCGAAGCCGAGCGCATCTTCCAAAAAGCCCGCAGCGGCACCGCCGCCACCGCTTCTGAGCAGGATCAGTTCGCCAGCAACATCATGCTCCACGTCGGCCGCCTGAATGCCGCCAAAGGCTGGACCATGCAGCTCCACCTCGGCCCCGTGCGCAACAACAACAGCCGCCTCGCCCGCCAGATCGGTGCCGATGTCGGCTGCGACAGCATCGGCGACTGGCCGCAGGCCGAGACGCTCTCCCGCTTCCTCGACCGCCTCGAAACCGAGGACCACCTGCCCAAAACCGTCCTCTACAACGTCAATCCCGCCGCCAACTACGTCTTCGGCACCATGGCCGGCAACTACGCCGATGGCACCACGCCCGGCAAAGTGCAGTTCGGCAGCGGTTGGTGGTTCGTGGATCAAAAGAAGGCATGGAGTGGCAGATCAACGCCCTCAGCAACCTCGGCCTCCTCAGCCGCTTCATCGGCATGCTCACCGACAGCCGCAGCTTCATGAGCTTCCCCCGCCACGAATACTTCCGCCGCACGTTGTGCAACCTCCTCGGCAACGACATCGAATCCGGCCTCATCCCCAACGACGAAGCCCTCGTTGGCCAGATGGTCAAAAACATCTGCTACGCGAACGCGAAGGCCTATTTGGGGCTGGCTAGGTCGTGATCAAACCATGATGCCACCATTTCATGCGTCTCTACCTTGACACATGTAGCCTGAACCGCCCCTGGGATGACCAGTCTCAGGTGCGCATCCATTTGGAGGCTGAAGCGGTCATTTACCTTCTGGATGCTGCGCGTCGAGGCGCGGTGACCCTCGTGAGTAGCGACTATCTTCTCGCTGAGATTCATGACATTCCCGATCCTGTCCGCCAGTCTGATGTGCTTTCTCTGCTGAAACCCGCTGCACTTCATGTGCCTCAGCATGCCAGTATCGAAAACCGGGCACAGCCTCTCTCTGCATGGAGCATTCGCGGCTATGATGCACTCCATCTTGCCGCTGCCGAGGCATCACAGTGCGACTATTTTCTCACCACCGATGATCGCCTCATCCGTCGTTGCCACCGCGCAGGATCAGCCATTCGAGTGAAAGTCTTGAATCCTTTCGATTTTCCCGCATCTTCTCCATCAACATGACCACCCTGAACGAGATCAATCTCAAAGCCCGGCAAGTGCTCCGCAGCGCCCTAGGTGCAGCCGACTACGCCCGGTATCAGCAGCAGTTCAGCGCAGGTTCCGGGGATTACACCGCCGAAAGACACACCAACGAAGAACGGGACACAGATGCCATTGCAGCTCATGTGAAGGACTTGAAGACCGCCGGACTCCTTCCCCCTCCACCATCGGCTCAAGTGCTCCCAATTGGGTGACTTACCGATTCTTGGCGCTTCATCGGCATGCTCACCGACAGCCGCAGCTTCATGAGCTTCCCCGCCATGAATACTTCCGCCGCACCTTGTGCAACCTCCTCGGCACCGACATCGAAAACGGCCTCATCCCCAACGACGAAGCCCTCGTCGGCCAGATGGTGAAAAACATCTGCTACGGCAACGCGAAGGCGTATCTGGGGCTGGCGAGGTCGTGAGGCACCTCGAGCCCAACCTCTCGGCCTCATGCATCCGTTTTGTTCGCCCTTGTTTGGCCTGTGATTGTGGTAGTCATGGCTAGAGGATGATGCGACAACTCTGCAGAATCGGAAATGTCTAGTGGGCCAGTCCGTGAAGCCGCCCGCACACGAAGGGCAATTGAGCGGCGGGACATCTGGGTCCGCAATAAACCACCACAAGTAAGTCCGCAATCCTCGCTCTGTGATCGAAGTGGCAAGCCGACGTCCAGTTTGATTAACAGCGCCGGAGGGATCAGACAAAGCTCTGGCGGCCATCTCCTCGTAGTCGCCCGAGTCCAGCCATAAGTGATAAAATGCATTTTCGACTGAAAGCCAGGAGGCAATGTCCTCGGCGATGTGCAAATCAATCGGAACACGCTCAGGAGCGACCTCACCGTTGCACTCGATGCAGTAGATGTGGCATGGACCAAGAGAGTTTCTGAGCATAATGGCGGAAAGCTCGGAACAGCGACATATCTCATCATCCGGAGTCGGAGGAGGTAGCCGTAACTTGGAAAATGGGTCATCCATCGACTACGGATAGCTTGTTGTAGTTGTTGCGAACGCTTCGGATCAGGCGACGGCGAGCGGGAGGCGTCGATGACACGACAGATGCCATTCGAGCCGTTGCCTGCATTCCATTTCGACCTTGTGTGGCCGACCGTTTGCTCAGGGCTAATCAAGTCTGGCTGGTATATCATCTGTTCGACTCTTCCGCGTAAATAGCAAAGGAACAAGTCCTACTGAAGCGCCGACGATACATGCTCGGACAAGAGGTTCGTATGGTGGATGCCACAGGTCGGTGACAATCTCTGCAAGGGTTGCCCCCACCGCTACCCCGAGAGCAAAAAGTAAATGGTGCCTCTTTCGAGTGATATCCGAAATGCGGCTGTTCACAATCAACATCACAGCACCAGCCGAGACTAGCGAGACGATAAAGGTCGTGAGATACTGGAGCATGGACGCTGTTAGTTGGGCGAACGTTCTTTAGTCACAATAAAGTGTGGGCGAATCAGATTCGCCCACAGTTTTTCAGTGATCAAGGAAGGCAATGAAAGAGTTGATGTCACACCGAGAGCCGACCCGGCTGTAGGCCGAAGGGGTTCTTTGGGCGGCGTTCGTTTTGACTCGCTGGGGAGGCCATGTCGGCGGTGAGTTTGAGTTCGCGGCGGGCGGAGTTGATTTTTTGTTCGACGAGGGTGCGGAAGTCTTGGGGGAGGGCGCTGGCGGTTCGTTGGGCTTTGGGATCGGGCCCAGTTGGCGTGGTCGTAGGCCGCTGCTTGGGTGGCGATGAATTTTGCTCGTTTGGAGATTACTCGACACGCGACGAATATGTCACGCACGATCTTTTGGCTTACCCTCGAAACAGGACCCGGCAGCGGTTGGTGGTTCTTCGATCAAAAGAAGGCATGGAGTGGCAGATCAATGCGCTGAGCAATCTGGGCCTGCTGAGCCGCTTCATCGGCATGCTCACGGACAGCCGCAGCTTCATGAGCTTCCCGCGCCACGAGTACTTCCGCCGCACGTTGTGTAACCTCCTCGGCACCGACATCGAAAACGGCCTCCTACCGAATGACGAAGCCCTCGTCGGCCAGATGGTGAAAAACATCTGCTACGCGAATGCGAAGGCCTATTTGGGGCTGGCGAGGTCGTGAGGCACCCCGAGCCCAACGTCAAAGATCAGCGAGACGGTTGCTTGGCGCGAAGCGTGCGTAAGCACGATCCGTGACAAGAAATCGTCTTCGCTGCATCCCATTGTTAGACTCAGTTTTCATTTTCTGAATCCGTGCTTTTTCGCCCACTCTTCGGTCCATCCATAAATCTTAACATGGTGGATTATATCGCCCTCTTTCTCGCATCCCGTAGTCTCGGATAACTCATCTCCTGCCCACGCATCCGTGTGCAAATGGTCGTGGTCGCAGGATCCGCCATCAACCTTCCGCTTCAGACGCTCGATCTGCGCGATTAAGAGCGCGAGTCCCTCCGAGTCAGCATGGACTGCGAGCCGGCCCTTGCCGTCGGAGATGAAAGACAGTGTGTATTTTGGTTTGGCCATTTTCTTCTGCCTAACGATGATGTGGAGGCACGCGGGAGATGAAAGCTCGAATTCAAAGAAGGACGTTAACCCGCGTTGCCTCGCATGCCTTTTTCTCCTTCTTTTTTGCGATGTTGCCTAGCGACGTCATAGGTAGCGGGCGGATTAGGAGCCAGTAAGCAGCGATAGCGAACATCCATAGGAGGATCCAAAAAACCCTCACTGAAAGTCTCTATATAGCCAGTGACTAATAGTGACGCTAAAATACCCGGAGCAGCAACGAAAACAACAAAGTTTCAACCAAGCGAACCCACTTTCTGTTCTGAGGAAGCAGAATTATCACTCCGAGCAACATTGGAATAGAAAAGACTGCCGCAATGACCATCGCTGCTAGATTCTCAGAACGTGACAGTGGTCCGTATGGCTGCATGAATGCAATGTTGATTGCGATGCCGAGAAGAAGACTAGCCGTGAGTGCTGCCGATGCGACTACAACTCCAATGCGAAATGCGATGTGTCTGGCGACTGATCGCGCTACTTTTGCAATGGTCTTCATTTCTTGGAGAACTTTGTTTAGTCACTATAAATTGTGGGCGAATCAGATTCGCCCACAATTTTCGAGTGAGCAAGGGAGGCAATGAGAGATTTGATGGCACACCAACAGCCGACCCGGCTGTAGGCCGAAGGGTTTCGGTGGGCGGCGTTCGTTTTGACTCGCTGGGGGAGGCCAGGTCGGCGGTGAGGTGGAGTTCGCGGCGGGCGGGGTTGATGTTTTGTTGGACGAGGGGCGGAGGTCTTGGAGGAGGGTGCTGGCAGTTTGTTGGGCTTGGGATTGGGCCCAGTTGGCTTGGTCGTAGGCATCCGCCAGGGTGGCGATGGCGGTGATCTCGGCGGCGATGACGCCTTTGAGGACGATTTTTGGCGGAGTGCCGGTCAATTGATCGCGGGCGCATTTGGCGACGCGGATGAGCTCGCATGTGACGGCGTTGCTGAGGTTCTGGCCGATGCCGAAGGCGGCGAGTTGGGCGTCGTCGCCAGCGAAGGTGCGGCGGGTACCTTTGAGCATGATAGTTGAGCACGGCTTTCTTGCAGCCTACTGCCAGACGCTGAACGCCCGGTGGTCCGTGAATGGAAAAGCCCCCCTTCAGCCCCAAGTCTGCCCGATAGGTAAAACCGCCGCCATCGGAATGCGCTGGCCGGTTTTGGGGGATTGGCGAGGAGGTGTCGCCGCACCATCCTCTCTACGGTGCTTGACATTCCCGCGCTGCGCTTTGACAGAGTGGTTCTGCACTTTGACATTCCCACGCCGTGCTTTGACAGAATTATTCTGCGCTTTGGCACTCCCGCTCTGCGCTTTGGCATTCCCGCGCTGCGCTTTGGCATTCCCGCGCTGCGCTTTGGCATTCCCGCACTGCGCTTTAGCAAAATGGTTCTGCGTTTTGACATTTCCGCGCTGCGCTTTGGCAGAATGGTTCTGCGCTTCGACATTCCCACGTTGCACTTTGACAGAATGGTTCTGTGCTTTGGCATTCCCGCGTTGCGCTTTGACATCCCCGCGCTGCGCTTTGGCAGGACGGTTCTGTGCTTTGGCATTTAACGCCCTCGGCCTCCTCAGCTGCTTCATCGGCATGCCCACCGACAAGCCGCAGCTTCATGAGCTTCCCCGCCACGAATACTTCCGCCGCACCTCTGCAACCTCCTCGGCAACGACATCGAAAACGGCCACGTCCCGAACGACGAAAGCCCTCGTCGGCCAGATGGTCAAAAACATCTGCGACGCGAACGCGAAGGCGTATCTGGGGCTGGCGCGGTCGTGAGTGACTTCGACGGACATAAAGGGGCATAATCTCGGCGTTTAGGACTTCCCTGGGGGGTAAATCGCTCAGGTGCTCTGCTGGCTGAACGCAAGGTCGGCACAGCACTCAGCAACATACGTTTACAGGGTTGCTCGTTGTGAACTGTGGAGCTGTCTGTCTCCGGCCGGAGGCAGAGGGTCCGCAGCCTACTTCCTAGAACCCTTACCCCATGTCTCATGTTCACGTTGATGGTCTTATCAGTCACAGCCTCGCGCCAGATAGGAGACTGCTGGGAGAGAATGCAGAGAAGGGGGCTCCACTGGGCGTTGCGAACGTGGGAAGGGTATTTCCGTCGCATCTCATCGGTCAGCAGCATCACACGGTGGTCGATTTGGGCAATGTGAAGCGCGTGGCCATGATGGTGACGCCGGAGGGTGGGGGTGACTTCCGTGATGAGGCCTGGGAGGCTGTTTCTACGATCCGTGCGATATTGCGACAGCAGGGGGAGCCAATGGCGGTGACGATGCAGACTGTTTTCATCCGTGACCGTGCGGATGTGCCTGCGGCGAAGCAGATTTTTGAGGCTTATTATGGGGAACGCATGCCGCTGACGTTGTTTGTGGTGCAGCCACCGTGTGAGGGCAGGGGACTTGCCATCGAAGCCTGGGCGGTGAGTGCTAGCACGGCAAAAGTGGACTACCACGGCGAGCATCTGGTGACGGTGAGCTATGATGGGATGCGCTGGATTTATGCCTCAGGCGGGTCCTTGCACCGTGAGGGACGCACAGCCTATGAGCAGTCGCTGGAGGCCTTTGAGAGCATGCGCCGCGTGCTCGCGGAGGCTGGAGCGGCCTTTGAGGATGTGGTGCGGGTGTGGCTCTACCAGGGATGCATCACCGAGGTGGTGGACGGCGTGGAGCGTTACCGTGAGCTGAATCGGGCCCGCACGGACTTTTTGCCAATATCGCCTTCGATAACCGGCCTGTACCGGTGGTGCATCCAGGCTACGCCGTTTATCCGGCTAGTACAGGCATTGGCACGCATTGCCACGGTCTGATCACAGCCTGCATGGCGCTGCAAACCGAGCGCACGGATGTCTCGCTTTTGGCGCTGGAGAATCCGCTACAAACCTCTGCCTTCGATTACCCGAAGGAGTATTCTGCGAAGAGTCCAAAATTCGCACGTGCGATGGCTGTGCGGGCAGGAGACCATGTGACCACATGGGTCTCTGGCACGGCTAGCATCGTGAATGCAGAGACCGTCCACCCAGGTGATGCAGGAAAGCAAACGGAGCAGACGCTGACCAATATCGAGCGGCTCATCTCTGCGGAGAATTTCGCCCGACTCGGATGGGCGGATGTGGGCGCGACGCTGGATGATTTGGCAAAGATCCATGTTTATGTGAAGCACGCAGAGGATTTTGAAAAAGTCCGCGCTGTGTGTGAGCGACGGCTAGGGTGCGCTGCCGACGATTTATGCCCAGGCGGATGTGTGTAGGCCAGATTTGCTGGTCGAGATCGAAGGTGTGGCCTTCTCACGTATTCTCGAGCGGAACTCACCGTCCAAAGGAGGTGCTTCATGAAAAAGGCGCTCACCTTTCTTTTGCTCGCACTCACGCCCGCCATAGCAGCAGAGGCTCCAGTGTATGATTTGGGGCCGCCCGTGGCAAAAATCGGCGCAGAGCTGAAGCCGCATGAGCGCATCGACGAGCTTGTTTTGACACAACTGACCGAACTTGGTCTGAAACCGGCCAATTTGAGCTCCGACGCGGTGTTCGTGCGTCGTGCGTTTTTGACCGTGATCGGCACATTGCCGACAGAGCAGGAGGCGCGGGGATTTGCGGCTGCAAAGCAGCCAGACAAGAGGGCGCAGCTCATCGAGATCCTTCTCCAGCGGCCTGAATTCACCGATTTTTGGGCGATGAAGTTCGGCGACATCCTGCGCGTGAAGGCAGAGTTTCCCATCAAACTGTGGCCCAATGCCGTGCAGGCCTATCATCGCTTTATCCATACCAGCGTACGTGAAAATAAGCCGCTGCACCTTTTCACGCGACAACTGCTGCTCGCCAACGGTAGCAACTTCCGCGAAGGCGAAGTGAATTTTTACCGCGCCATGCAGGATCGCAGTCCGAAGGGGATTGCCGCTACGGTGGCGCTCACTTTTATGGGTGAGCGTGCGGATAAGTGGCCTGTGAAGAAGCTGGAGGCTATGTCTGGCTTCTTCGCGCAAGTCGCCTTCAAGTCCACGGCGGAGTGGAAAGAGGAGATCGTGTACTTCGATCCCACGGCGGATAAAGATGGCCTCACCAAGCATGCCATGATGCCGGATGGTCTTGCGGTGAATATCAAAACGGGATTGGAGGACCCACGGGCTATTTTTTCCGAATGGCTGCTGCGACCGGAGAATCCGTGGTTCAGCAAAAACTGGGCGAACCGCATTTGGGGCTGGCTGATGGGACGCGGCATCGTGCATGAGCCGGATGACTTTCGGGCGGATAATCTGCCATCAAATCCCGCGCTGTTGGCTTTTTTGGAAAAGGAGTTTGCCACGTCCAAATGCGATCTGCGGCATCTCTTCCGCATCATTTTGAACTCGCAGGTCTTCCAGCTCTCCTCCGTGCCCGTGCAGGATACAGCAGCCGCAGTAGCGCATTTTGCACACTATCCGCTGCGCCGTTTAGAGGCTGAAGTGCTCATTGATGCGCTCAATCAGATTACGGCGACCAAGGAAACCTATAGCAGCCCCATTCCAGAGCCCTTCACCTTTATCCCAGAAAATGTGCGCGGCATCGCCCTGGCGGATGGCAGCATTACCAGCTCGTTTTTAGAGCTATTTGGTCGGCCACCGCGTGACACAGGCTATGATTCAGAACGCAATCAGAGCACCAGCCCACCACAGCGCCTGCATCTGCTAAACTCCAGCCATGTGCTTGGCAAAATCAAAGAGTGTCCGCTCGTCACAGAGGCGGACGGCGGGGATCATGATCTGAACAAACTCGCAGATAAAATTTATCACACCCTCCTGGCTCGTGCGCCCACTACCCAGGAGATCGAAACGCTCAAAGCACACATGACTGCCACCTACTCCAGTGGCAGCTCACTGGCGGCAGACATCGTGTGGGCGCTCATCAATCAACCGGAGTTTTACTTCAATCATTGAACCTACAACCCAATAGCGAACGCCATGAACACCTCCACACCATCCTTTGAAACGGCACGCGACGTGCTCCGCCTCACTCAGCGCATGGGCGGGGCACCTTTTTCACGCCGCGAGGCCATGCGGCGTAGCATCTATGGCTCCGCCGGTCTGCTACTGATGGAGCCCATTGGCATCCAGGCCGCTCCACGTGCCACGACCATCGCCAAAGACGGTAAAGCCAAGTCCGTCATCCAAATCTGGCTGTGGGGTGGGCCTTGCCATATCGACACCTTTGATCCGAAGCCAGAGGCCGGGCGTGAGTTTACGGGTGCACTGGACCAGACGTTGGAGACGAATGTCAGTGGCATTCGCATCGGTCAGCTCATGCCGCAGCTCGCCAAGTGTGCGGATAAATACTCCCTCATTCGAAGCATGACACATGGCAATAACGGCCATGAAACCGCCGCCTACCTCGTGCAGACAGGCCGAGCCTCTGAGCGTGATGTGTTCCCTGGCTTGGGAGCGGTGGTCAGTTATTTCAAAGGATACGACGCAGGTTATAAGGGGCTCATACCGCCCTACGTCGTGCTCACGCAGCCGCAGGGCCGCTTTTCGGAGGCAGGCTTTCTCGGGCCACGCTACAAGCCTTTTGCTACGGGTGGCGATCCAGCTCGGACGCCTTTCGCGGTCGAGGGCATTGTCACGCCAGACATCAGCGAGGAGCATCAAAAGGAGCGTCGTAAACTCATGGGCAGCCTCAATACCCTCGGAGGTGCATTGCCCGGCAATGCGACGCTGAAAACCGTCGTTGAGTCCGAACAGCAGGCCTATGAGCTCATCCTTGGCGATGCCGGGAAGCTCTTCGATCTCAGTCAGGAAAAAGACGAGATGCGAGACCGCTATGGACGCAACACCTTCGGTCAGAGCTGCCTCATGGCACGACGGCTCGTCGAAAAAGGCGTTCCCTTCATCACCATCAACTACCAGGGCTGGGATACGCACAAGCAGCACTTCCAGATCATGAACCGCAAGCTGCCAGAGCTTGATCAGGGGCTCGCCGCGTTGTTGGCAGATCTTTCTGAGCACGGGCTGCTGGAAAGCACCATCGTGTGGTGCACGGGCGAATTCGGTCGCACGCCGAAAGTGGCCAATGAGTCGCCCTGGAATGGTGGCAGGCATCATTTCGGCAAATGCTTCTCCTCCCTGCTCGCGGGTGGTGGATTCAAAGGCGGGCAGGTTCTTGGCAAATCGAACGCCACAGGGGAAGAAGTCGCGGAGCGTCCTGTGTACCCTGCTGACGTGATCGGTAGCATCTACGGCCAGCTAGGCATCCCAGCGGACGCACCGCTACCGCACCCTCTCGGCACACCGACACTCGTTGTGCCAGGCAAAGAAGAAAAAGTGCCCATGGGCGGACTGCTCAAAGAACTCATCTGATCGGAGCCAAATCATGAAACTGCGAGTCATTCTTTTATGCCTATTTGGCTGCGCCACCGCACAGGCGCAGCCAGCGCCACGCATCGGTTACGTGTATCCTGCGGGTGGGCAGTTTAGTAGCAGCTTAGAGGTCTCCATCGGGGGGCAGTATCTCGATGAAAAGACGGAAGTCATCGTCTCAGGCTCCGGTGTGAGTGGTAAAGTGTTGGAACACGACAAGCTGCCCTCTGCGCAGATCATCGACGACTACCGCGACCGCCTCCGCGACGTGCAGGCAAAACTACGTGACATGGGCCGCACTGGTGAAGTGCCCGCAGATCAAAAAACTGGCCCTCATTCGTAAACTGCTCCGTGAAGCGGATCTCACGGAGAAAAATCTGCGCCTGATGATGGAGTATGATCGTCGTCGCAATGACCCGAAGCAGCAGCTCAATACCCAGATCGGTGAAAACGTCCGCGTGCAGATCACGATCTCGGAGACAGCCGAGCCAGGCCTGCGCCACCTACGTGTGCGAACACCCTGGGGCCTGAGCAATCCCATGCGCTTCGTCGTCGGCCAGTTGCCAGAATACCGTGAGGCAGAGCCGCCGCGTGAGTTTGATCTCGAAAAATACCGTGGTGGCATGGATGCAGTGAAGAACAAACGTGTCTTCAATGAGTCCGTAACACTGCCCGTGACACTCAATGGCCGCATCATGCCTGGCGAGGTGGATGAATTCACCTTCACAGCAAAAAAGGATGAGCGTGTCGTGCTCGCCATGCACGCACGCAGCTTGATCCCGTATCTGGCGGATGCCGTGCCTGGCTGGTTCCAGAGTGTCGTCTCGCTGCATGATGACCAGGGCTTCGAAGTCGGCTATTCGGATGGATACCGCTTTGATCCAGATCCCGTGCTTTTCTACAAAATCCCTGCGGATGGGCTGTACCGCATCCGCGTGCATGATTCGATCTATCGTGGTCGGGACGATTTCGTATACCGCATCTCTTTGGGGCAGTTACCCTTCCTCACGGGTATTTCGCCGCTGGGAGCCACTGCGGGCGAAAAAGTCGAAATCACCTACCAGGGGGGGAATCTGGGCTCAGAGTTCAAAACGACTTACCAAGCACCTAAAGAGCCTGGGATCGTGCTCATGCAGGCCAAAGTCGGCGGATTGACATCCAACGCCATTCCCTTCCAAATCGACAGCGTGCCGCAAGAGCGTGAACGCGAGCCCAACAACACCCTCGGCGGTGCCCAGGAGCTGAAGCCGCCCATGATCGTCAATGGCCTCATCGAAACCATCGGCGAGGCTGACTTCTACCGCGTGAAAGGGCGCGGCAATCATGAGCTGATTGTTGAGGTCTTCGCACGGCGCCTCGGATCGCCTGTGGATTCCAGTTTATCTGTCTTTGATAACGAAGGGAATCAGATTGCCTTCAATGATGACCATGAAGACCTCGCCAGTGGTCTCACCACGCATCACGCGGACTCACGCGTCAGCGTAAAACTCCCAGCCGATGGCCAAGCCTTCATCCGCGTCAGTGACACTCAGGGACAAAGTGGCATCACCAATGCCTATCGGCTCAAAGTACACATCGCCGAGCGTGTTTTCTCACTGCGCATCACCCCCGCCTCACTCAGTGCCAAACCTGGCACCACCGCTAGGGTCACTGTGCATGCTTTGAGGGATGGCGGCTTCACTGGCCCTATCACTCTGGCACTCAAAGATGCTCCGAAGGGTTTTGAAATGAAAAACGCCGTCGTCCCGGAAGGAAAAGATACTGCGGATGTCACCATCAGTGTGCCAAGCGGTCCAGACCACGCACAACCCGATGCTCTAACGATCATCGGCACCGCAGGCGATGGGGTGCAGACTTTCACCTCCACCGCTGTGCCAGCGGAGGACATGATGCAGGCCTTCATCTACCGCCACCTCGTGCCAGTGGACGCCCTGCTGGTGGATGTGCGCACTCCACCGCCGACGCCAGTGAAACCCACTCCTTAATTTAACCCATGGCCAACCCAAACTGCTCCGACTGGCTCTCCCATCGCTCTGAAATCCGTGTGCTCGACTGCACGATCCGAGACGGTGGACTCATGAACAATCACCAGTTTGATGATCAAGTCGTGAAGGCCGTGTATGAGGCCTGTGTCGCGGGTGGCATCGACTACATGGAGATCGGCTACCGGGCCTCGCAAAAAGACATCAAAGTCGGTGAGCATGGTTGCTGGAAGTATTGCCGTGAGGAGGACATCCGGCGCATCGTCGGGGACAACGCCACACCACTGAAACTCGCCATCATGGCCGATGCGGGCAAATGCGACTATCACGAGGACATTCCGCAGAAAAAAGACAGCGTCGTCGATCTCGTCCGTGTGGCCTGTTATGTGCATCAGGTGCCACTGGCTCTGGACATGCTCAAAGATGCCCATGACAAAGGCTACGAGACCACGGTGAACCTCATGGCCGTCACCACGGTGGGAGATTGCGAGCTGGAGGCCGGTTTGGAGCTGCTCGCTCCCTCCGAGGCGCAGGCGATCTACGTGGTGGACAGTTTTGGAGCTCTATACCCCACGCAGACACGCCGCCTCATGCAGAAATACCTCCAATACGCCAAAGCGGGCGGTAAAGAGGTCGGCATCCACGCCCACAACAACCTCCAGCTCGCCTACGCGAATACCATCGAAGCCATCGCCCTCGGTGCGAACTACCTCGATGCCACCTTTGCCGGGCTCGGCCGTGGTGCGGGCAATTGCCCGATGGAGCTACTCTTGGGGCTGCTGCGCTCACCGCAGTATCAATTGCGCCCCGTCTTAAAATGCGTCGCTGAATCCATCGAGCCGCTGCGTCAAGACCTCGGCTGGGGCTTCGACCTGCCCTACATGCTCACCGGTCTGCACAATCAGCATCCCCGTGCCGCCATTGCCTTCAATGCAGCCGCCGAGCCCGGCGACATCGGAACGTTCTACGATGCATTTTGATGATGTGAGAAGCGCTGATTAGCGCTTTTTCGATGCATGCTTCTTTTTCGCTGCTGGTTTTTTCATGACGCGGCTCGCAGCGGTTTTGCCACCTTGCCTGTGGAAGGGGCCGAGATGTTGGCTTTTGAGGAAGTCGTCCACCTGATCACTGGCGACGGAGATGGCATCGTGGAGAGGGCAGGGGGTGCCGTTGCCGCAGTAATTTGGGCCGAAAGGGCACATGGGACGAATGTCCATGCGCTCAAACACAGCTACGATGTCGTGCAGTGTGATTTTTTCTGGCGGGCGGGCAAGGCGGTAGCCGCCAGTGGGACCCGTGGTGCCGGTGGTCAGGTGATTGAGCGAGAGCGATGCTAGTAGCTTTGCCACTACGGGTCGAGGCAACTCACGTGCATCGGCGATCTCCGCCGCGCTCACACGCGTGCCTTCGGCATTATAGCGCTCCGCGAGGTATGTGGCAGCGGCGATGGCTTGTTGGGCGAGTTTTCCGATCTTTAGCATGGTTGAAGTGGGTGGACTGATACTCGACATAAGAGCGTGCGCGGCAAAAAAGCAAAATCTGCGCACCCTTACGCATGATAAGGCGGTCGTTGTCACTTGAGCGAGTCGCTATGGGCGGCACTCTACGAAATACGGAACTCTATTTCCGCAATACAACTTCACCCGACTGCCGCCGTGCTGACCAAACTCCAAGCCAAAGTCTTCTTCCTCGGAGGAACCGCCGTCTTTGCCGGCATCTTCCTGGTGCTCTCTTTTGATACGCATCTGAAGGTGCCTGACCAGACTCATGCCAAGAACATCACGCCCGCTGTCGCCGCAGGGAAACGCATCTGGGAGGAGAATAACTGCATGGGCTGTCACACGCTTTTCGGCGAGGGTGCTTATTACGCCCCAGAGCTGACCAAGACGGTCGAAAACCGGGGCAAGGACTGGCTGAAGATCTTCCTGAAAAACCCGCAGGCCATGTTCCCCGGCCAGCGCAAGATGGTGCAGTATAACTTCACCGATGAGCAGATCGAAAACACCATCGCCTTCCTCGAATGGTGCGGGAAAGTCGATCTAAATGGCTTCCCCGCTGATCCGCCGCTGCGCCAGGCCCTGCAAGCTACAGGCACGCCCGTCGCGGCCTCCAGCGGCCCTGCACCGTTGAAAAAGCCAGTGCCCGCCATCTTTACCACTGGCACCTGCATCGGTTGCCATCAGATCCAGGGTCAAGGAGGTGCCGCAGGTGCCCTCATCGGTGCTCCGCCACTCGATGACGTTTTCCGCCGCAAGACCCGTGACCAGATCATCGAGTGGATTCGCGATCCGGTAAAGTCCAAGCCTGACACGAAAATGCCGAAGCTCGTGGGCGTCGCCATCACCGAAGCGCAGGTCATCGAAATCGCTGACTGGCTCGTCAGCCTGAATCCAGAGACTGCGGCACCTGCCACTCCGGCCCCCGCGCCTGCCGCCCAGCCTAAATAAAACCTTTTCCCTTTCTCGACGAACATGAAATTCCAATCCCAAAAGATCGCCTACTGGTTCTTTGCCTCCGCGATGGCGCTGCTCGTGCTCCAGATCGTCTATGGCTTCATCATGGGCTTTGCCCGCATCGGCATGGACGGGCTGCATGAGTTCATCCCCTTCAACACGGCTCGTGCTGTGCACACCAATCTGCTCGTCGTCTGGCTACTGCTCGGCTTCATGGGTAGCGCCTACTTCATCATCCCAGAGGAGGCAGACCGCGAACTCATGTGGCCGAAGCTCGCCTGGGTGCAGCTCATCTCCTTCCTCGTCGTCGGCGTGGCCGCCATTATCGGCTACCACCTGAATTACTGGGAAGGTCGCAAGTTCCTCGAAATCCCGCGACCGCTCGACTACCTCGTCGTGGTCAATGTGCTCGCTTTCATCGCGAACATCGGATTGACCATCTGGAATGGGAAGCGCTATACCACCACGGCCATCGTGCTCTTCTTTGGCCTCTTCACCGCCGCGCTGCTCTATCTGCCAGGAATGATCGACTTTGATAATCAGACGCTCGACTCCTTCTACCGCTGGTGGGTCGTGCATCTCTGGGTAGAGGGCGTGTGGGAGCTCATCATGGGTGCTCTACTCTGCTACCTGCTCATCAAGCTCACCGGTGTGGACCGCGAGGTCGTGGAAAAATGGCTCTACATCATCGTCGGCTTCACCTTCCTCTCCGGCATCCTCGGCACCGGACACCACTACTACTACATCGGAGCACCGAAGTACTGGCTCATGGTCGGCGGCATCTTCTCCGCGCTGGAGCCGCTTGCCTTCCTCGGCATGGCTATCTACGCTCTCGCCATGGCGAAGAAAGGCGGTCGCCGCCATCCGAACAAGACCGCGCTGAACTGGACTCTCGGTAGCGCCATCATGTCCTTCGTCGGTGCGGGCTTCCTCGGCTTCGCGCACACGCTGCCTCAGGTAAATATGTACACGCACGGCACACTCGTCACCGCCATGCACGGTCACATGGCCTTCTGGGGAGCCTACGCCATGATCAATCTCGCCATGATCGCCTATGCCATGCCCATCCTCACTGGACGCAAGCTCTGGGATAATGCCGCTTCCAGCTACGGCTTCTGGCTCAGTAATATCGGCATGACGGCCATGACGGGTGCCTTCGCCGTCGCTGGTATCACGCAGGTGAATCTGGAGCGCCGCATGGGCATGGATTTCCTCGCCGTGCAAAAGGAGATCGAGATCCACTTCGTCGGCCTCATCCTCGCAGCCTGCCTCTTCTTCCTCGGCATCTGCTTCTACCTCTACAACTTCTGCCGCTTCGGTCTGCCATCCGCTGAGGCCATGCAGTCGGATGTTCGTGCCATTGAAGATCAGCCCACTGTCTCGTGAGTACTGGTTCTGTTTTTTACCTCGAAACCGGTCGCGAGGCCGAACTCTTCAGCAAATCATGGGCGGCCAAATTGCCGCTCATGCTCAAAGGCCCCACCGGCTGCGGCAAGACGCGGTTTGTCGAGTACATGGCTGCCAAACTCAGCCGCCCACTCATCACCGTCTCCTGCAACGAGGACACCACGGCCACTGACTTACTCGGACGCCACCTGCTCATCGGCGGGGAAACACGCTGGACAGACGGTCCCGTGACCCGCGCCGTGCGGGAAGGGGCCATCCTCTATCTCGATGAGGTCGCAGAAGCCCGCGCAGATGCCATCGTCGTCATTCATTCCCTCACCGATCATCGCCGCGAGCTGTTTCTCGACCGCACCGGCGAAACCCTGCACGCACCGCCGGAGTTCATGCTCGTCATCAGCTACAATCCCGGCTACCAGCGCAGCATGCGGGAGCTGAAACCCTCCACCCGTCAGCGCTTCATCGGACTCGGCTTCGGCTACCCCACGGAGGACACCGAGATAAAAATCCTCACTGGCGAAACCGGCATCGACGACAAACAAGCCCGTTCCCTCGTCAGCATCGCGAAAAAAGTTCGCTCTCTCACCGAGCTCTCGCTGCTGGAGAGTGTCTCCACCCGCCTGCTCGTCGATGCGGCGAAGCTCATTCGTGCAGGACTTCCGCCGCGCTACGCCGCCACTGTCGCCATCGCCGAGCCGCTCACAGATGACCCTGACGCACTCGCTGCGATCACGCAGGTGATAGAATTGACGCTATGAGCCATGTTTGAATGGGAAGAAAACCTCTTTCTCGGCCTCAAGGCTCTGCACCGCCGATTGTTCATCACACCGGCGGAGCGGAAGGCTGCAACCGTGCGGGTCTCGCTGGCACCACTCCGTCAGCAGCTCTTCCTGCTGGCGAATATGATCGCCGAGCGGCCTGTGAATTTGTTCGAGACACCAAATGCCGTGCTTTGCGACCATGAGCGCGTTTTTCTGCCATCGGAATTTTCCTGCGCAGACACGCTGGAGGCCAATGCGGCGCTGTTTCAGCTCAAAACACTCCTTGCTGCCTTTGCGATGAAAAATCGCCTTTTCGAGCCGCAGGCACTTTTAGCCGAAATGCCGACCTTGCAGGCCCGAATCGACGAATTGCGGCCATCACTTGGAGAAGCGGACTTTTGGCAGATCATCGGCCAACCGGACTTCAGTCACGCACCGGCTGCGGAAGTCAAAAAAAGCCTCCTCGGTGATCAACCCACCGCGCAGCAGCCAGAAAACGTCACCGAGATCGAAGGACGCGGCCAAACGAATGTCACCGTGCTCGAAGGCGACGAAGACCAGCCCGTCGAGGCCGAGATGCCGATCCACACCTTTGAAAAAGCCGAGACGCTGGAAGAATACACAGGGCTCAATCGCAAAACCGACGATGAAGACGAGCTCGAAGAGCACGCCGAAGCCCTACGCTCGGTGGACATGAAGCACGTCGTGCGCACGCGTGAGCGACCGCGCTCCATCTATCGTAGTGACATCGTCATGGATGGCCTGTCATTGGAAATCGGCACCACCGCACCCGCAGGCGGCATCCCGTATCCTGAGTGGGATTATCGCAAGCAGCGCCACCTGCCCGCCTGGTGTCATGTGCAGCCAGAGTTGCTCACTGAGGCTGATCCCGCCTGGGCACAGGCCACCGCCACGCGGCACCGATCTGTCATCCTGGATCTGCGCAAAAAACTCGCTGCGCTGGCCACGCAGACGCAACGCGCGAAACGCCAGCCCCATGGACCGGAGCTAGACATCGACGCCGTCATCGCCGCGCAAGTCGCCCGACACAGTGGCCATGCAGCGGATGAGCGCATTTACATCCAGCGTCAGCGCCGCCTTCATGACGTCGCCGCACTCATTCTCATGGATCAGAGCTTTTCCACCGATGCCTGGATCGACGATGCCCGCGTTCTCGATACCATCCGTGAGACACTCTTTTGCGTGGCTGAGGTGATGGAGGAGTTCATCGAAACCTTTGCTGTGGCAGGCTTCAGCAGCAACACACGCCGCCAGTGCGGCTTTCATTTGGTCAAAGATTTCTCCGATCCATGGCACAGCTCCCGCGCACGACTAGGCAAGCTGGAAGCGCAGGGCTACACCCGCATCGGCCCCGCACTGCGTCACGCGCAGGAGCTGCTCATGCGCCAGACCGCGTCCAAAAAAGTCATCTTCCTGCTCACTGATGGCCGCCCATGCGACTACGACCGCTATGAAGGTGAACACGGCATCCGTGACGTGCGCAAAGCTATCGAAACCGGCACCAAGCACGGCATCATGACCCACGCCTTCGCCATTGAAAAACGTGCCCGTGAGCAATTTCCCCGCATGTTTGCCCGTCAGCATTATGACATCGTTCCGAACCCCAAAGCACTCGTGGCCAGCATGTGTGGTGCCTTCGCCCGGCTCAAACTGGCCGCGTGAGATCAGATCAGAAATGCGGCGATTCCTAGCACGAGAACTAGCAGCGATACGAGCCCCACGCTCCAGCGCATATAGGCGTGACGCAGATCCATGAATTGCCACGCGACAAGCGTGAACTTCACGCCAGCGAGCAACAGAATGAAGCCGCTAGCGGTGCTTTTTTCCCCCAGAAAATAGCTCAGGGCCGTCAGCAACATGAGTGTAACCCAGATGAGTGTGTTGGCTCGAGTCATAACAGATAGATAATGGGATAGACCAGCAGCCAGATGAGATCACACATGTGCCAGAAGATGCCGCTGCTCTCGACATCCAAGTGATTCTCCCGGTGATAGTGACCTTTATGAATGCCCCGTGCCATGAAGGCTAGCAGCACCACGGCTACCAGTACATGCACCAGATGAAAACCAGTCAGGGCATAATAAAACGTGAAAAATACATCCCTACCGAAACCGATGCCGTGTTGCACTTTGTCCGCATACTCGACGCCTTTGAGAACCGTGAACAGCAGACCCGTGGTGATGGCAGCCATAACCCAGCGGAGGGCGATTCGTGAGTTTCCACTGCGTAAATCATGGATGCCATTGGCCATGCACCAGCCGCCCGTCAAAAGCAGCAGCGTGTTGGCGAAAGCCATCTGCTGGTTCAGCAATGCACGCCCTGCGGCATACTCCGCAGCAAGATCACGCCCCTGTGCAAGGAAGGTGATGATTCCTGCGCCGAAGGTGACGATCTCAACGACTACTAGTAGCCATACCAGTAAGCCGCCGGGTGGCTCCCATGGTTCAGCAAGTGATGGGTCGGTGGATTTCATGATTAAAGGGTCGGGACTTGGTAATCCACGATGCATTGATCCGTGAATTTGCATGTGTGAACTCAACGAAAGTGTGATGATGATCTTATTACGGAAGCCGAGTTCCGCAATTAAAGCACAAATCTTGACAGGGCTTGCGGAGTATCGTGCGAATGGCGCTCTATGATCGGTTTTGCATGACCGTTTCTGAACCCGCAAATAATCCCGACCTACTAGGTCGAACCGAGATAGAATTGCTCGTCAATACCTTCTACGACCGAGTCAGGTCGGATGCCGTGTTGGGACACATCTTCGATGATGTGGCGCAGACGAATTGGCAGACGCATTTACCGAAGATGTACGCCTTTTGGGAGACTGTGATGTTCCGCAGTGGCGGATTCACGGGGAATCCACTCGTAGCGCATGCTCGGTTGGTGCCGCTCACGGACATGGGTCGGGATAAATTCGATCACTGGCTGGTGCTGTTTCGCAGCACGGTGGACGACCTCTTTGCTGGTGAAAATGCCGATCACATCAAGCGCTGCGCCGAGGACATGGCCAACGTGATCCACTCCCGCATCAACAGCATCCCCGATGCCCGCTTTGACCCAGCGAATCTCACGCCTGAGCAGCGTGAGCGCTACGCACGCTACAAATCCCAACCACAGACAGATACTCCATGAAACGAAACCTACACCTACTCCTGATCGCATTCGTCACCCCGCTAATCACCCAATGTGGTGATCGTGAACTCAGCTCGAACGAGCGCCAGTCGCAAGAAGCCTTCATGAAGGCCATGCTAGAGGCTCGTCAGACTACGGTGGAGGCTGCAAAGGTCTCTGCTGTCTCCACTACGAGCGGTTCGGATGATGCATCGGCCAACCCATCGAAGCAGCAGGACAAACCAGTCTCAGGCGCGGAGGATGCCATCCTCACAGATGCGCCGAACGTGCCTCCACCCATTACGCGAGACCATCCGACGAAGGTTACGATCAAGCTTGAGGTCGTTGAGGTCGTGAAGCGCATGTCTGATGGTGTTGATTACACCTTTTGGACTTTTGGGGGCAGTGTTCCGGGGAAATTTATCCGCATCCGCCAAAATGATGAAGTGGAGTTTCACCTCATGAATCGTCCCGACAGTAAAATGCCGCACAATATCGACCTACACGCTGTGACTGGCCCTGGTGGTGGTGCCGCTTCCTCCTTTACCACGCCTGGGCATGTGTCTGTTTTTTCATTTAAGGCGCTAAATCCAGGACTCTATGTCTATCACTGTGCCACGGCACCCGTGGGTATGCATGTCGCTAATGGTATGTACGGTCTCATTCTCGTTGAGCCCATCGGCGGACTACCAAAGGTGGACAAAGAATTCTATGTCATGCAGTCTGAGTTTTATACGAAAGGACCGTATGGCGAGGCTGGACTGCAACCCTTCAGTATGGACAAGGCACTCACAGAGACGCCTGACTATGTCGTCTTTAATGGTAGCGTGGGAGCGATGGCAGGTGATAAAGCTGTGCAGGCAGCGGTGGGCGAAAAAGTGCGCCTTTTTGTCGGCAATGGAGGGCCAAATTTGACCTCATCATTCCACGTCATCGGCGAGATTTTTGACAATGTGTATCTCGAAGGCGGCGCGAAACCTGCGCAACATCAGGTGCAGACCACGATGATTCCCGCCGGGGGCAGTGTCATTGTTGATTTCGGTTTGGAGGTGCCAGGCACCTACATCCTCGTTGACCACTCGATCTTCCGTGCCTTCAACAAAGGTGCTGTGGGCATGATCAAGGTCAGTGGACCGGAGAACAAGCTGGTCTATTCTGGCAAGCAGGATGATCGCATCTATCAGCTCGAAGGCGGAGCCATTCAGTCCATCCCGCAGGCATCCTCGCAACAGCCACCTGCTGCCAACAAAGAGGAGCGAATCGCACGCGGCAAGCTCGTGTACTCTGCCATCTGCATGGCCTGCCATCAGGCAGAGGGGCAAGGCATTCCAAAGGCCTTCCCACCGCTAGCGAAGTCTGACTACCTCAACGCCGATGTGAAACGTGCCGTGGGCACCGTGCTCCATGGTCTACAAGGAAAAGTCACAGTCAATGGAGAGGTCTTTGAGAGCATCATGCCGCAGCTCGGTCTCAATGATGAACAAGTCGCCAATGCGCTGACCTATGTGTACAGTCAGTGGGGCAATAACGGTACCGAGGTGCTTCCAACGATGGTCAAAGAGCTTCGTGCCACGGCCCCTGCACCAGCCGCACCGGGGCATTGATCCATCTCCCCATGCGCTACACACTCTCCATCATGCTGCTGGCGGCTAGTCTGCTGCCAGCAGCCGAAAACGGTCCTCTGCCATCCAAGCCGCTCGGCATGGCTCTGATCGCCGGCGGCAGCTACAAACCGCTCTACGCCAAAGAGGCAAAGGCACGCAATGCAGAGCCGTTTTACATCGACATCGCTCAAGTCACGAATGCGCAGTTTCTTGAATTCGTGACAAACAACCCCACTTGGCGTCGATCACAGATCCAAAGCACCCTTGCGGATAAAAACTACCTATCCCACTGGCGCGGGGATTTGGATGTAGGAGATGAAAAGGCTCTCGCAGCTCCTGTGGTGAATATCTCGTGGTTTGCTGCAAAGGCCTTTTGCGAGGCTCAAGGCAAACGCTTGCCCACGCAGGATGAGTGGGAGTTCGTCGCCCGTGCTGATGCTACGCGGCTGGATGCTAGCTCGGACCAGGTCTTTTTGCGCCAACTCCTCGAATGGTACTCCAAACCTGCGAGTGGGCCTCTGTCTGCTGCCAATGAAGGCGTGCTCAATGTGCACGGCGTGCGTGGTTTGCACGGTGCTGTATGGGAATGGGTGCATGATTTCAATTCCACCATGGTCGTCGGTGACTCACGCGGGGATGGCTCGCTGGAGAGAAAACTCTTCTGCGGTGCAGGCTCGCTACTTGCAGCGGATGTGAGCAATTACGCCGCCTTTATGCGCTATGCCTTCCGCAGCAGCCTCCAGGGTAGCTACTGCGTCGGCAGTCTCGGTTTCCGAGCTGCGAAGTCCGTGACAAAAAACGCGCCAGCACTCGCCACCACGGCTTTTCGCACAGCGTATGACCTGCTTGGCACTTGGCGCACACAGGATGACCAGCCTGTCACGCTGGCTAGTCTGCGGGGGAAGGTGCGTGTACTTACAATGGGCTTCACGCGCTGCAAATTCGCCTGCCCACGCATTTTCAATGACATGCAGCGCATTGAGTCCGCACTCGGCGCTGAGGCGAACCGCGTGGGATTCACCTTTCTCTCCATTGACCCCGAGAACGACACTCCCACACGCATGGCCGCCAAAATGAGCGAGCTGAAACTGGATGCAGCACGCTGGACCTTCCTCGCATCACCAGCAGAAAATGTACAGCAGCTAGCTGTGGCGCTGAATTTCAAGTTTCAACTCGTCGAGGGCTTCTTCGCTCACTCCAATCTCATCGCTGTGCTCGATGCAGAAGGAAACGTCCTCCACCGCGAGGAATCCCTCGGTGCCGACATCGAACCCACCGTGCAGGCCATTCGCAAACTACTCACCCCATGAAAAAGATCCTTCTATTCATCACCGCGTTTAATCTCTCAATAAATCTTTACTCGCAAACACCCGCTGCGCCGAATCCGCTCTCTTTTGCAGATGGTCGTGTTGTCGTCGGCATCGAGGACCAGACTCGTTTCGAAATGAGGGAGAACAACTTCGACTTCAACAACAGCATCCATGCCGCCACCGATGATGCATGGCTGCTCAATCGTGCCCGCGTCAGTCTCCAGCTTCAGCCGGTGAGCTGGCTCACCTTTTACGTGCAGGGCCAGGACGCTCGCGAGATCGGCAGCAAGCGTGCTGACCTCCCAGGTGTGCTCGGTGCCGAAGGCGATAATTCCTTCGATCTACGCCAGCTCTACATCGAGATCGGCGATGCCAAGATATCCCCGCTTTCACTCAAAATGGGGCGCCAAGTCTTGCTGTACGGCGACCAGCGCCTCATCGGCCCGCTGGAGTGGAGCAATCTCAGCCGCACCTTTGATGCCATCAAACTACGCTACACAGGCAAAGACGGCCTCTGGGTGGATGCCTTCATCGCCTCCGTGGTAAACATCGACCGCTTCGGCATGGATGATAGCGACAAAGACTCGCTACTCACCGGCCTCTATGCGCACATCCCCACATACGGGATTCAGGACACGGAGGTCTATGCTCTCTACTTCGACGACACCAATCGCAACGATCACTTCCTGACTCTCGGTACTCATTGGAAGTCTATCCCTGGCAAACTCGGTCCCTGGGACTATGAGACCGAGTTCGTCCTGCAAACGGGTAAAGCAGGCGGGCGGGAGTTGCGTGCTTTTGCCAGCTATATCGAAGGTGGCTACACATTTCAGGCACCCTGGAAGCCCCGCGTGGGCCTTGAATACAGTTATGGCAGTGGAGACGGCAACGCTGCGGACAACAAGCAAGGAGCCTTTCAAAACCTCTTTCCCACCAATCACCCACACTATGGCTACATGGACGCCTTTTCGTGGAGCAATGTGCATGACGTCGTCCTACATCTCAGTGCCAAGCCGACGCCCAAATTCACCACCAGCCTCGATTATCACCTTTTTTGGCTCGCTACGACTGCCGACACCTGGCGCAGAGCGAATGCCGCTACTGCCGTGCGGCCCCTCAGTCCCGCTGCTAGCAATTTCGCAGGCAGTGAGCTCGATCTGCTGCTCACCTACGCCGCTCATGCGAATCTCAGCATCACCTTTGGTTACTCACACTTCTTTGCGGGTGATTATCTCTCCGCATCCGGCAGCAGCAGTGATGCCGACTTTGTTTATGTAATGACGAATCTGAAGTTCTGAGCGGCTTTGTAGATCTCACGGCTTCAGTTCAGAATTGGCCACGCCCTGGGTGCCTTTGGGGAAGAGATTGCTCGTGAAATGCATGTCCTGTGGGCCGCTAGGGCCGCCAGCGATGATGACGGCGTATTTGTAGCGAGGCTGGCCGATGCTGTGAATGATGTTGCCAGTCACCAGAACGCTGGTGAGTGGCGGATCGTCAGCTTGTTGGCCATTGTCGAATTTGAAAGGAGAGCGTTCCTTGCCCCAGATCCACTGCGCATCACCGTGACCGAAGTCGGAGATGATGTTGTTGGCGATGATGCTGCCGCCGTCGCTGTTTTCGGCGTTCGCGGCCGCTCCAGGCATGAGCCCGATGGCCCAAAGACAGTTTTTGATGAACTGGTTGCTTGTGATGAGTACGTTACGGCTGCCATGCATGGCTTTCATGCCCATGAAAGAGTTCACGATGATGTTGTTGCTAACGATGACGTGATCTGTGTGCAGGTCGATGCCCTGGGCAGCGTTTTCGATGTGGTTGCCCAGGATTCGGGTGAGATCGCTCTTATCCGGTGCTGTGACGATGAGGCCGCTGCCTTGCTGCCAGTTATCGGTGTAGCCTGCGTCCCATGCTTGTTGGCTCAGGAAAGTGCCTTTGACGGCGTTTTTCTTCACGTAATCCCCCAGTTTGTGTTTCGCTTTGATCTCTGGGGTCGGGATCATTCGCTCCTCGATAATGCGGTTCCCCTCGATCAGCGTGCCGGTGCTGTAGCTGATGCTGAGGCCTGTGCCGTCGGTGCAGTTGAATGCGTAGCCCCATTCATGGCTCGCGGTGCGGTCATCCACAGTCACACGCATGTAGTTTTTCACCAGACAGCGGCTGATGCGGCTATTTTGGCATTCTCGCAGCATGATGGCTCCCGAGCGTGTGTGATTGTCGATCACACTCACATGGTCGATGACGAGGTCGCGGCATCCGATTGCCAAAATACCCTCGTTTTTTGTCTCCATACTCCCCTCTGGCCGTGTGAGCGTCAGATCACGGATTTCGGCCTGAGATGCATTTTCGACTTCGATGATGGGTTGATCAGCATTTTGCTGAATGATGCGCCCAGGGCCAAAAAGCCCACTGCGATCACCCCGCACACGAATTTTTGTGCTGATCGGATAATCTCCCGCTGGCACGAAAAGCATGCGGTTCGGATTCGCATCCAAAGCGGCCTGAATCGACGGATAGGCGCTGACGGACAGATCTGCCGCGGGAGCATGAGAGAGAAGAAAAAGAGCGAGGAAATAGCGCATAAGCGTGGAGTGAAAGATGATTAAGGAGCGCTTTGGCCGCGTAGAACAGCCTCTGCCACACGCAGACCGTCTGCGGCAGCGCTGATGATGCCGCCTGCATAGCCTGCGCCTTCACCAGCTGGATAAAACTGGCGAAGTCCGGTGCATTCCAGCGTATGGGCATCACGCGGAATGCGGATCGGGCACGAACTGCGTGTTTCGAAGCCCGTGAGCACCGCATCCTCACGCGAAAAGCCAGGGATGCCCCGCTCGATCTTTGGAATGGCTCGGTGTAGTGTCTCTACGATGTAATCTGGCAGCACGGGTGTGAGGTCCGTCCATGTCACACCAGGCTTATAGCTGGGCATCACTGCTCCAGGACCGGTGGAGGCTTTGCCTGCGAGGAAATCACCCAAAAGCTGCACCGGCGCACGGTAATCACTGCCGCCGAGTTTGTACGCTGCACGCTCGATGCGGCGCTGAAGCTCCACTCCGGCGAGGAGATCGTCACCAGGGAAGTCCTGCGGCCTCACATCGACCATGAAGCCCGCGTTGGCATTCGACTCCGCTCGGGCGTAGCTGCTCATGCCATTGGTGACGACCGTGCCAGGCTCTGAGCCCGCCGCCACCACCAGCCCACCGGGGCACATGCAAAAGCTGTATGCCGCGTGCTCACCACAATGGGAGACGAATTTATAGGGAGCGGCTCCGAGGAGCGGACTACCTGCCCATTTGCCATAAAGCGCACGATCCACCATCTGCTGCGGGTGCTCGATACGCACCCCGATGGAGAAGGGCTTTCGCTCCATCGGCACGGCATGACGTCGCAGCATCTCGAAGGTGTCCCGTGAGCTATGACCGATGGCAAAAATGAATGGCCCGCCTTCGATGACAGCGCCGTCTGCCAGCACCACGCCGCGCATGGCGACGTCGTCGATGACCACATCTGTCACGCGTGCCTGAAAGCGCACCTCGCCGCCGAGAGAGATGATTTCCTCCCGCAGATGCCGCACCACCTTGATCAGGCGATCCGTGCCGATATGGGGTCGTGCTTTGATCAGGATGTCCTCTGGGGCACCTGCGCGCACCATCTCCCGCAGCAGCCAGGGGATGCGTTGCTCACGGTCGCGAATCTGCGTGTAGAGCTTCCCATCCGAGAAAGTGCCCGCACCGCCTTCACCGAACTGCACATTCGATTCCGCATCGAAGTCCCACCCACGATTCCAAAAGCCCGTCACATCGCGTGCGCGGTCCCCAGCGGCCTTTCCGCGCTCCAGCAGGATCGGCTTCAAACCCGCACGGGCCAGCAATAGGCCACAAAAAAGCCCGCACGGCCCGGTGCCGACAACGATGGGCCGCGTCGTGATCTGCGTATTCGCTGTGGGTGGCTCGTAGTGCAAAGGGGATGCTATTTGCACTCGTGGATTCTTTTCATGCTGCCTTAGCACAGCCGCCTCATCCGTCACCTCGATAAACAGCGTGTAACTGAACTCCACATGGCCACGCCGGGCGTCGATGGCACGTTGCTTGATCGCGACGGAGCGCAGATCGGCCGCGCGGATGCCTAGTAGCCGCAGGGCAGCCTCACGCAGGGCGCTTTCGGTGTGATCGACGGGCAGGAGTACTTGGCTAATCTGGAGCATTTTCTGTGGAAGCAGGGGCGATCCATGCACTCTGCCCGAGTCCTCTTCAACAAACAGAAAGGGGGGCTCCTCCTGGTTCGATTTGGTAAACTTACTGCTGACAGAATCTCGGACACCTCTGAAAACCTTTATATTCCACCTGATTCCGTAAGCTATGTTGACCAATGAGGAAGTCGCGGAGTTTTCACGGACTGACACGACGCTGGGGCGTTTTTTTTACCTCACGGATTCAGGTCTCAGTTAGGAGAAGGCCGCTGCTGTAGTGCAAAGTAGGCGAAAAAGAGGGGCGACGAGTCGATCGTGATGAAGATCTGAGAAAAATAGTCTCTCTCAGCTCGCGCCTGATCCACGCAGCACGGCGGGGACGGTCTTCATGAGGATTTCCACGTCGAGCCAGAGGGACCAGTTGTCGATGTATTTAAGGTCCAGGGCGACCCATTCATCGAAGTTCTTGATGCCGTTGCGACCGGTGACTTGCCAGAGGCAGGTGAGACCGGGTTTGACGCTGAGACGGCGGCGTTGGGCGTGTTTTTCGATACGCTCGATCTCATAGACGGGGAGCGGGCGAGGGCCGACGAGACTCATTTCACCACGTAGCACATTGATGAGCTGGGGGAGCTCGTCGATGCTCATGCGGCGCAGCCAGCGTCCGAATCCAAAGATGCGGGGGTCGTCTTTGATCTTAAAAACGGGGCCGTCCATTTCGTTTTGTGTCTCCAATTCTGTGCGGAGTGCCTCTGCATCGATATGCATGGTGCGGAATTTCCACATGGTGAAGCTCTTGCCATAGAGGCCAGCGCGATCTTGTTTGAAGAAGATGGGGCCACGAGAGCCGAGGCGGATGCCGATGATGGCGATTAGCCAAAAGGGGAAGGAAAGCGTGAGAAGGATGGCTGCACCGATGCGGTCGAGGGCTCCTTTGCAGAGCAGTTCCCAGGATGCTTGTGGTGTGCTGTGGAAGACGAGCATGAGCTTGCCCCCCATGACGTCAAAGGTGGGACGGGCGATGGCGGTCTGGAAGAAGTCTGCTGCGATCCAGGCCTCTACGCCGACGGTTTCACACACCTGCACAGCCTCTTCTATACGGCCAAAATGGACATGCTGCACGGCGAAGAGCACACGGCTGATGGCGTGCTCTTTGAGCACTGCCTGGAGTTCCACCGGAGGGCGCTCTGTGATGTCGAATTCATCGACGATTTCGATTTCTGCACTCTGCTCGCCACTGAGGCCACGGATAAACGATTCGATGTCCTGCCTGCCGCCTGCGACGATGACGCGGTCACGGCCTTTGCCGGTGCGGAGGCGCTTGCGCAGTTGCTCACGCTGCCAGGACTCCCGTAGGAGCAGGGCACAGGCTCCTAGCGCCACAGCAAAGATGACTACTGCTCGGCTGGGCACGTCCCAGCGCAGGAAGACCACACAGACTCCCACAAACATGCCGATGATGACCAATGCCTCGATCATCTGGCGAATGCTGCGCCCTAGTGTCTTGTTGTAGATGTTGGAGTAAAAGCCGCGTGCCTCCAGTGCGATGGGGGTGAAGAGTGGCACGATGGCCAGCACCCAGTAGAATTCCTCGAAACCGGGAATCGCGGGTACGTCATGCATGAAGATCGGCACGACGCGATCTCGCAGGTAGTGGCTAAACCACAGGCAGAATGCCAGAATCGCGGAGTCGAAGATCTCCGTGAGCTGCAAATTGATTTCCTGCTTTCTGCCGAGCATAAATGAGTCGAAGTAGAATCCGTTAACGATTAGAAATTACTTAGTGTTCTCGAAATTATAGTCAATCTAGCTCATGCCACAACTCCTTTCATCGAAAAACCTACTCCTTTCATCCCGCCCCCTCGCCGTGGGTGTGGTGGCCGATCAGGATGCCCTGGAGCGCTTGATGGAAATGCCCGTTTCTGACCGCGATTCTCTCTGTGATGTCGTGGAACTGCGACTCGATCTGTTGGGGCTCTCTGCCGCAGATTTACGTGCTCGTTTGGCTGGAAACACGCTCCCGCTGCTGCTCACCGCCCGTCATCCGGCGGAGGGGGGGCAGGCACCAGAGGACCCAGTGGCTCGTGCGGCGATGTATGAGCCCCTTTTGGACCTAGCAGCCCTGATCGACATCGAGCTGCGCAGCGCCCAGGAGATGAGCACGACGATTAAGAATGCCCACGCGGCGGGTGCCTTTGTGGTGGGCTCCTTTCACGACTTTCAGATCACGCCGAGTGATGAAGTGCTCTCTGGTGCCATTTCCTATGGCCAGCCAGCCGGTGTGGATGCGGTGAAAATCGCGACTTTCCTGCAATCGCAGGAAGATCTGATCCGCCTCATGAAATTGGCCGCTGCACCGAACCGGCAGCGCCTCTCGGTGATGGGGATGGGGCCATGGGGGCGTGTTTCGCGGCTAGTTTTGGCAAAATGCGGCAGTTTGCTCAATTACGGCTATATCGGAAAGGCGAACGCTCCTGGCCAATGGCCCGTTGCCGAGTTGAAAAACCTTCTTCAGCAGCTTTGATCCCCGCTCCGATGCCATTCCCGCCATTCCATCACCGCGCTGTCCGCTTTCTGACGGCTTTTGTGCTGCTCCTTTTCACCGTGGGCTGTGATGACCCAAAGCGTGAGCAGCAGCTCCTCTGGCGTGAGGAGGAGGCCGCCGCGAAGCTCATTGCCGTAGCTCAGCGTGAGGCGGATTTCGCCAAAGAAAAACACGCAGTGGAGGAGATGCGCACCAACATCCTCGCCAAGGAGAAAACCGTCGAATTGCTGCAAAAGCAGCTCTCCGATGAGATCGAGAAAACACGCCGTGTCCGGCAGGAGATCGAGATTCGGAATCTGCGTGGCCCTATCCCACAAATACATGCCGAGCGCTGCATCGTGATTGATGCACGCGGTGAGGATGTGCTCTTTGAAAAGAATGCCGATAAGCGCGGTCCTATCGCCAGTACCACGAAGGTCATGACCAGCGTGCTCGTGGTGGAAAATGGGAATCTCGATAACATCGTCACCGTCGAAAAGAGCGATACGCAGTGCTCACCCGTCCGACTCGGCCTCAAAGAGGGAGAGAAATACTCCCGCAGACAGCTCCTCACCGCCATGATGGTCAAAAGCAGCAATGACATCGCCCAGGCACTCGCTCGCGATCACGCTGGCTCGCTCGATGCCTTTGTGACGAAGATGAATGAGAAGGCGGCTGCACTAGGCCTGCAAAACACCCATTTCATCAACCCGCATGGCCTGCCAGGCCTCAATCCAGAGGACCAACCTTACTCCACCGCACGCGATCTGGCCGTGATCGCACGAGCAGCAGATCAAATGCCCGACATCCGCGAGATCGTGAGGCTCCAGACCTACAAGTTTAAAAAGCCCGATGGCAAAGTCATCGACCTCGCGAATACGAACCGCGTCCTGCGCACGCTAGGCGACTGCGACGGCATGAAGACCGGCTTCACCGAGGCCGCTGGCTACTGCCTCATCGCCACCGGCGAGCGCAATGGCCGCCGCCGCATCGTCATTGTCCTCAATGACACGGAGTCCAGCGTGTGGCGAGATGCGCAGGCACTGCTCGATTGGGCACTGAAGGCGTAGTCGAAATCAAGCGGGCTGTTTTCAGCGTCCGCTCCTCCATAAAAGCTCACACCTTCCGCCACAGCAGCGCAAGAAAGAGCGGGAACTCTTTGCGAGCACGATTCTCTGCGCGTGCGCGGGGACCTGGCTGGCTTTCTTTATGGCTATGCCACTCCTGCAAGCCGCCGAGCATCAATCCGGCGGCGAAACCTGCCTGCGTGAGCCTTTCCATGCTGCGGTGAAAGCTCACGGTGCTCTCGCTGTCGTGCTTGCCGGGATGCATCACGATGGGGATGCTCAGCTCGCTGCTATAAGCGTCGATGCGGCGGTATTGGATTTTTCGATCGTCCTCAAAACCCCAGGCACTCTGGCGTGGGATGCGGAAGGCCGGGTGATTCATTACCCAGAGCATGCGCCCACCGGGTTTCAGAGCCTTCGCGGCCGCAGCCGTCACCTCGGCCAGTTTTTCCATGTTTTGCACACAGAGGATGGCTGAGATGGCATCGTACTCGCCTAGATCTGCGATGTGGGCTGCATCGCGGGCCAAGTAACGCACCGGTGGCCGCACCTGATACGTCTTGGCCTTCTGGATCAGGGTAGGGGAGGCATCCACGCCTGTGACCTCAGCGCCCTTTTGCGCCAAAGCACGGCAAAAGACACCCTGGCCGCAGCCCAGATCCAGCGCACGCTCCCCGCGCTGTACCGCGAGCAACTGAAGCGCCTGCGGGATCACCACCGCCTGATACAGCTCCGAGCCACGCTCTCCGATGATGCGGTCATACCAATCGGCCGATTTCTCCCAGGAAGTGCGATGCTCCCGCAGTGGATGAGCGCCGCTGCTGCTTGCAGCACGTTGCGGCTGCGGATGCGAATGCTGCGCCTGTGAGCGTAAAGGGCGGCGGCGTGGTGGTGGGGGCGGCGGCGGGGGCATGCGGAGAGCTTAGGGATAGTTTACTTGCGTTTCAGTTTGAGGGCCTTTTCCACCTCCGCGAGGGGCAGGGTGTTGATGACGTCTTCACGGCGTAGCCAGCCTTTGCGGGCGGCGCGGATGCCGAAGACGACGTCCTTCAAGCCGTGGGTGCTGTGGGCATCGGGATTGATGCTGCATTTCACGCCTTTATCGCGGGCGAGCTTCCACCAGCGCCAGTCCATGTCCAGGCGCCAGCCGCTAGCATTGAGCTCGATGATGGTGCCTGTGGCGGCTGCGGCATCCAGAATGGCTGGGACATCGACAGCGTAACTCGGACGCTGGAGCAGTAGCCGGCCAGTGAGGTGGCCGATCATGGTGATGTAGGGATTTTCGATGGCTTTGATGATGCGTTTGGTCATCTCCGCCTCGGGCAGATTGAATACGTTGTGCACGCTGGCCACGGTGTAATCGAGCTGGGCGAGGATTTCGTCTGGGAAGTCGAGCGTGCCGTCTTTGAGGATGTCCACCTCACTGCCGGTGAAAATGCGGAAGCCTTCGTATTCGGCATTGAGTGCGCGGATTTCGTCGATCTGGGCCAGGAGGCGCTTTTCATCGAGGCCGTTGGCTTGGAAGGATGACTTACTGTGATCTGCGATGCCGAAGTACTGCATGCCGAGCTCCTGCGCGGCCTCTGCCATCTCACGCAGTGTCGCACGGCCATCACTGGCGGTGCTGTGATTGTGAAAAACGCCGCGCAGATTCTCCAGCTCGATGAGGCGTGGTAGTTTGCCCTGCTCGGCAGCGTCGATCTCACCAGTGTTCTCACGCAACTCAGGCTCGATGTAGTCTAGGCCGAGTGCGCGGTAAATATCCCGCTCTTCATGCACCTCTGGCAGGGCCGCGCCATCATTCGTGGCGGTGAAGCCGTATTCATTGAGCGAGAGCCCCTGCGTGAGTGCCCGCCCGCGGATGGCCACATTGTGCTCCTTGCTGCCGGTGAAGTAGGCCAGGGCAAAGGGGAATTCGGCGCTCGAAACAGCTCGTAGATCACACTGGAGGCCGTTTTCTACGTGTACGCTGGCCTTGGTGGCTCCCTGGGCGATGACATCGACCACCTGTGGTAGTTTGACGAAAGCGGCGATGACGGCCTCTGGCTGCTTGGTGGCGACTAGGAAGTCCAGATCATGCACGGTCTCCTTTCCACGCCTAAAACTGCCGCAAATCTCCACGCGTGAGGCCGCTGGATGCTCACGCAGTGCCTCCAGCATGGTCTGCACCACCGGATAGACCTGATCGAGCCGGAACTCAGAGGCGTGCTGTTCGTGAAAAGCGATGCTTTCGAGGATTTTGGCCACCGTTTTGGCTCCGAAGCCGGAAAGCGCCGCAGCGGAGCCGTCTTCGCAAACTCGCTTCAAATCGGCAATACTGCCCACTCCGAGCTGCGAGTGCAGTGCGGCCACTTTTTTCGGTCCAAGGCCCTGGATGTCAAAAAGCTCAAAAAGTGTCTCTGGGAACTCGGATCGCAGTTTTTCGTAAAACACGAGTTTTCCGGTCGTCGCCATCTCATGCAGCTTATCGCGGAGGGCCTCACCGAGGCCCTTGATGCCTGCGAGCTGGTTTTCAGCCGCCATTTTCATGATGTCGCCGCTGTAGCTCTCCACGATCTCTGCGCCAGCGCGGTAGGCCCGTGTTTTGAAGGGGTTTTCGCCCTTTAGCTCGAGCAAAGTGGCGATGCGTTCAAAGATGGCGGCGGCGTCCTGGCGTGTCATGGGATTCTGAGGCGGGTAGTGCCCCAGAATCGAGCTTCGGCAAACGACATTCCGCTTTTCCCGGCATTGCCAGCCTCTTAATCTGGCCTAACATCCGTGCCCACTAGCACCTCCACCCACTTTTCATGAAGGGATTCGATCCTGCACTCAGACCCCAGTCCAATTGGCGCGGCGAAGCCGGCCTACGACTGCCATTTTATAAGCGTGCCTGGTTCAGCGCTCTCGTCGCCCTGTTCCTTCTCGGCATCGTGGCGGTCATTGGCGTTTACAGCGTCATCATGGCCCCGCTACGAATCGAGGCGGAAAAATTCGACCTGAACGAGCTCAAAAAGCTGGAAGCCTCCAGTGTCATCTATGACCGCGACGCGGAGGAGCTGGCCCGTATCTACGTGCTCAATCGCACGCCGATCGCGATCAAGGATGTGCCGCAGCACTTTATCGATGCCTTGATCGCCCAGGAAGATAGCCGCTTCTTTCAGCATGATGGGGTGGACTACATCGGCCTCACCCGTGCTGTGTGGCTGAACCTCCGTGCTGGTGAGGTCACTCAGGGGGCCTCCACCATCACCCAGCAGCTCGCCCGCCAGACCTTCCAACTCATGGAAAAGAGCTATAAGCGAAAAATCTTGGAGGCCTTCCTTGCCCAGCGGCTGGAAAAGCACTTTTCCAAGTTCGAGATCCTGGAGATGTATCTCAACCGCATCTTCTTCGGGGCGAATTTTTATGGGGTCCAGGCCGCTGCACGCGGTTACTTCGGCAAAGACGTGAAAGAGCTCACCATAGAGGAGTCAGCCACCATCGTCGGCCTCATCAAGAGCCCGAATAACATCCAGCCCCTGAAAAACCCCGTCCGCGCCATCAAGGAGCGCAACTATGTGCTGGAGCGTATGGTCATCGAGGGCACTCTCACTCGCGATGTCGCAGAAAAGCTGAAGCTCAAGCCCATGGCCACGGCACCTCAGAGTGCGAATATGCGTCAGAGCAGCATCTTTGACACCGTCAGCTCGGAGGTCATGAATCTCATTGGCGAGGAAAAGGCCTCCATCGGTGGATTTAAAATCTACACCAGCATCGACCAGGGCCTCCAGCGTCAGGTCGAGTCCGCCATCACCAAGCACCTCGCGGAAGTCGAAAAGCACCCCGGTTACGAGCACCAGACCTACGACCAGTACAAAACCATCCTCACCGACTACACTACCAAGCTGCGCAAAGGAGAAATCGCCCCCGACACGCCCCGCCCGCGCCCCGAGTACCTCCAGGGAGCCGCCCTCGTCATGGATAACAAAGACGGCAGCGTCCTCGCGATGGTCGGAAGCCGTGATTTCGCCGACAGCCAGTTCAATCGTGCCATGGATGGCCTCCGTCCGGCGGGCACAGCCTTCACGCCATTTGTCTATGCGGCGGCCTTCAGTCAGCGCGGTGTTTATCCCGGCTCCAAGGTGAGTGCCATGCCCTTTGACAATCGCCGTGTGCAGATCGGTGGTGACGGAGGCTGGCTCGGCGAGTGGGGCACCGAAGAAGACTCTCCAAAGCACATCATGGCCGATGTCAGCCTGCGGGATGCGCTCATCCGTGGTCGCAATAGCCCCGTCATGAACTTGGGGGAAAAAGTAGGACTGCAGGCCGTGAAGGACACCGCCACCCGTGCCGGCATCTCCTCCACCCTCAGTGAGTATCAGAATCTCTTCCTCGGCTCCAGTGAGTGCCGTCTGGGTGATATGTGCCTCGCTTATTCGAACTTTCCCACTCTCGGCAGTCGCCCGCAGAAGCTCCGCGTCATCCAGCGCATCACCGATGCGCAGGACAATGTCGTCTTCCAAATCCCCGATGCCGAGCAGGCTCCCGTGCAGAGCATGGACCCCATCGCGGCCTATCAGACGCACACCTGCCTCGTCGAGGCGCTGCACACAGGGACCGGCAGCCTCGCCGTGACGGATTACAAGCTGGGGGACTTCCCCGTCGCAGGAAAAACGGGGACGCATTACGATTTCAAAGACCTCTGGTTCCTCGGCTACACCTCCAGCGTCACCTGCGGAGTATGGGCAGGCTTTGATAAGCAAAAAACCATCTACCCAGGTGCCTTCTCCAGCAAAGTCGTGCTCCCTGCTTGGACAGAAATCATCAATGCTGCCACCGCCTCGTATCCCGCCGTGGAAATAGCCCCGCCAGAAGTCGCAGAGCGTGTCGAGCTCTGCCGCCAGAGTGGACTGCGGGCCACCGACTACTGCTACGAGAAGGTCAAAGGCCCCGACGGGATCGAAAAATCCGTGCGTAACACCTACATGGAATATGTCCGCGCAGGCACGATCATCGACGGCTTCTGCTCCACCCACACCGGTGATGGACTCGGCATGGACATCGCCGCTTTCACACAGAGTGCGGCACTCGATGCAGCATCCCCCGATGCCTCATTGATCCCCGAAGGGGCCAAGTGGGCCCATGTCGAGCCGGTGCGCATGCGAGGTGTCACCGTCATCGGAGTGGACCCCTACAACTCTGCTGTGGCCACGCCCAAGGCCGCTCCAGTGAATGAAGACGGCTCCCCAGTGAAAAAAGCCATCCCAGTCGATCCTGGTGCCGAGCCCGAAGACGCTCCACCCACGCTCAAGCTCACGCCGCCACCAGCGATGAAGATCGAGCTGTGATTTGACGCACTCGGTCCTCGTGTTTTGTGAAATCCCAGTGGCGGATTGGCAACAGATTGTGCTGAGGCGGAGAATGAAATTGTAATCAGAGCCCTCAAAGCGCCACGGCCCACAGGGTCTTCAAATAGCGGCCGTCGGGGCAGTTGGACATCACAGGGTGGTCTGCGCCTGCGCCGGGGCGGTCGAGGATCTGGAGGCGGCGCTTGCTGCGGTGGGCGGCACGCATCACGATCTCCTCAAACTCTGCCACATCCAGCAGCCCTGAGCAGGAGCAGCTCACAAAGAGCCCCCCGCGCCGTAGCAGACTCAGGGCCACGACATTCATGTCATAGTATTTGTTCCGGCCGAGCTGGGCTTCCTCCGGTTCACGGGTGTGGATGAGTTTTGGTGGGTCGAGCACGACGGCGTCCCATTGCTCGCCATTCTGCTGCATCTGGCGGCCCCAGGTGAAGGTGTCACCGTGGGTCCAGGTGAGGCGGGTTTGATTGAGATCGGCGTTCTTTTTGGCCTGAGCGATGGCTTTTTCGTCCAAATCGACGCCCGTCACATCTTCGCAGCCACCGAGAACTTTGGCGGCTAGAGCGAATCCGCCCGTGTAGCAGCAAAGATCGAGCACCCGGTGCCCACGGGCCATTTGGGCGAATCGAACGCGATTTTCTCGCTGATCGCAGAAGAAGCCTGTTTTATGCCCATCCTCAAAACTCACCTGATAGCGCACGCCGTGCTCACGGATGCGGATACTGCGCGGAGCCTCATCATCAGCCTCCGGCACATCGGCTCGGCGGATGGCCTCGATGCGGGCGATGTCGGGATCGACTTCGATGACGTGCTGCTTCGTGCCCAGCCGCTCATGCAGCCGGGGTAGCCAGCGCCGTAGTCGCTGCCAGATGCCCAGGGTGGTCACTTCGATGCTCAGTACGTCCGCGTAGCGATCTACGATGAGGCCACTAAGCCCATCCCCGTCGCTGTGAATGACCCGCCAGGCATCCGAGACGTCATTGAGACGCAAGGTATTTAACCGCAGGTCGATCGCAGCCTCCAAGCGTGCATCGAGCGCCGCTTCATCGAAGTCCTCGTGATGATGATCGAGCACGCGGAGTGGTACGCGGGCCTTCCCGTTGTAAAAACCGGTGCCAAAGCGATTTCCCTCCTTGTCATACACATTCACGAGGTCGCCTGGCCCTGCATCAGGCGAGACGGCAGTGAGCATGTTCGGGTAAACGGCCGGATTGAAGGAGAAATACTTCATCTGCGCCCAGGGCGTCTTCCACGCCTCAGCGCCGGGCACCGCCATCACGGGGGCAGCAGGTGGCGGTGGGCGTCGGTGGGGACGATTCGAGCGAGAGGGATGATTGGAGCGCGGAGCTGGACGCATGCGCTTTCTATCGGGTCCGAGATTTAAAGTTCAAGGTTCAAAGTGCAGACTTCCTCGCTGGGTGCTGCATGCACAGAAGAAGGTCTTTTGATGCACCACGCAGAACTCTGCCCGCCCCTGGCAGGAGGGACATCACTGGCTTACAGGAACGAATATCTAAACGAAGACCTACGGACAGAGACGTATTGGATGGAGCACTCACCGACCGTATCCATGAAGCCCAGCGCCATTTTCTTTTCCATCCTCATCGCTTCCATGTGCTTCAGCCAAGCGGGTGAGCAGGTGTTTTTCGCTTTTGATGACCAAAACATCGCTTGGCAGCACAATTTGAAGCTGACGCTAGAGACGGCGCAAAAGCATCCAGCCAATCCAGTGCTACGCAGTGGGCCACCAGGTGCCCCGGATCATGGCCATGCCATTCTTTACGGCACCGTGATGAAGCAGGGGGGCACCTTTCGCATGTGGTATCTCGGCATGCATGAGCCAGAGATCAAAGCGGGGCAGGCACCGGGCTGGTGGCGGCCGATGTGCTATGCGGAGAGCAAAGATGGAGTGACATGGACCAAGCCAGAGCTGGGACTCGTGGAGTTCGGTGGAAATACGAAGAACAACATCTGCCTCATCGAGGGTGATCCTCATTCCATGACACGCGTGAATGACTTCCTCTCCGTGCTTTATGAGCCGGAGGAGCCAGATCCGGCAAAACGCTACAAATGTGCCTTCATCGCACACATGCCCTTTGATGAAGTGAAGGGCGGACGCAGTAAAATAGGCCCCAATGAGCGGCGCTGGGGTGCATTCGTCACAGCGACGAGTGCGGACGGTCTGCGATGGAGATGCGTCGGGGATCGACCCGTGAATGCGGGTGGCGAGCGCTTTGAAGTGAGCGGTTTGTATCGCTTTGGAGACTTCTATTATGCCACCGGGCAGCTCATTAGCCCGTGGTCATGGCGGGCAGATGGGAGTGACATCGGGCGTGACATGCTGGCATATCGCTCACCAGATTTCCTCTCGTGGTCGAAGGCGAAAGCTCTGGCCTGTGCACGGCCGGAGCAGCTCGTGAATCCGCCGGTAAAAGGCCGCCAGATGCACATGGGAGCTGGGATTTGGAACCGGGGGAATGTGCTCGTCGGTCTGCACGGCATGTGGCAGGATGCAGCAGAAGCTCCACCGAAAGGCAAGAGCTGGAATTTCGGCGTGCGAGTCGATCTGGGGCTGGTGATGAGCAATGACGGCGTGCATTTCCGTGAGCCCGTGCCGGGCTTTCAGATCATCCCACGGGGCAGGGAAGGCGAGTGGGATGATGTGGCGATCCTGCAGGGGCACGCCTTTGTGAATGAGGGGGACAAAACGATGATCTGGTACTCACACTGGGACACGGGTGGCGTGCTGGAGGATATGGACATCGGGCTCGCGACGCTGCGACGGGATGGATTTGGCTCCCTGTCGCGAAAAGTCGCGGAGGAGGAGGGGCTCTTCATCACCAGTGCCTTCGCGGCGCAGCGGATCGCGCTGAATGTGGACGGTGTAACCAAGGAGCAGCCGCTGAAGATTCAGCTTCTAGATCCATTGGACCATGTTTTGGCCGGCTATGAGGCCGAGGTAGGTGCGAATGGTGTGCGTGTGCCCATCACCTTTGCCAAATCGCTGCCCGTAGGCCAAAAAATCGCCCTCAGGGTGCATTTCCCGCCGCAGAGCATGGCGCGGGTGTATGCAGTGTATTTGGAGGATTAGGTTGCAGAATCAGCGCGGTGCGGTGTGATGCGCCGTCTCTCATTTTTTTATCCGATGTCTGAATTCCGCCCCCTCTTTCACCAGCTCAAAACGGAGCTGCAAAAAGCCATCGTCGGTTACGATGCGCTGCTCGGTGATGTGCTCATTGCGATCTTCTCAGGTGGTCATGTGCTGCTAGAGGGGGTGCCGGGCTTGGGGAAGACCTACTTGGTGCGGACGCTCTCGCAGGTGATCGGCCTGGAGCCGGGGCGGGTGCAATGCACGCCGGATTTGATGCCCGCAGACATTTTGGGCACACACATTGTGGGTGAGGACGAGCGCGGACACCGCACACTGCGCTATGAAAAAGGCCCGGTATTCAAAAACCTGCTGTTAGTCGATGAAATCAACCGCGCTACGCCCAAGACGCAGGCCGCGCTGTTGGAGGTGATGCAGGAGCGCTGTGTGACGACGGGTGGGGAGCGCCATCTGCTGCCAGAGCCGTTTTTCGTGCTCGCTACCCAGAATCCGATGGAGATGGAGGGCACTTATCCGCTGCCAGAGGCGCAGCTCGACCGCTTCATGTTTAAGATCAAAGTGCCGTTCCCAGATTTAGACTCTCTGGTAGAGATTTCCCGCCGCACGACGGGCTTTGAGGAGCCCAAACTGAACACTCTGGTGTCTGGCGAGTCGCTCATCACCATGCAGCGTGAGTTAGCGCAGATGCCGGTGGCAGATCCCGTGGCCCACTATGCCAGCCGCCTCGTGCTCGCGACCCATCCAGAGCAGCCTGATGCGCTGCCAGAGGTGCGGCGCTACGTCAGCTATGGCAGCAGCCCGCGTGGGCTCCAGTCGCTCATCCGAGGTGCCCGCGTGTGGGCCGCTGTGCATGGGGCCACCGCTGTTTCTACCGATGATGTCCGCGCCATCGCCCTCGTAGCTCTGCGTCACCGCATCATCCTCAATTTCGAAGGCGAGGCCGCCCAGGTGAAAGTGGACGACATCATCACCAAGCTGCTGGATTCTGTGAAAACACCTGCCATGCAGGCCGCCTAGCCCCCAAAAACAACAGGGAACAGCGAACAGGGAACAGCGAACTGCGAACCGAGAACCTAAAGCCCATCACGGCACGACTTCACCAGAGCCGGTATAGACCCATTTCTCGACTTTGCCGTTCTTGATGCGGGCTTGGGCCTCGGTTTCGAATTTGCCGAACATGGTCTGCGTTTCGTATTTCACATTGATGGTGAAGTAGTCCGCACCGTCGATCTTTTCCTGCTGCACATCGCCCCAGAATTTGATGTTGTCGGGTTTGATCTCGGTGACTTCGCCTGCACGCATGCTGGCGAGGAGGATGGGGTATTTGCCATCGGCGTCTTTCTCGGGCTTGCCACCACCGCTGCCACCACCGGATTTACCAGCGCCAGCAGCAGGGGCATTCTTAGCACGCTCAGCAGCCGCGAGGCGGTTGTCATGCGCACGGCGGGCTTCTTCGGTGCGGACGACTTTGATTTGCTCGTAGGCAGCGGCAAAGACTTCTTTGAAGTTCGTGTCATCCATCGCCACCTCACCGCGCATCGGGGAGCCAGGATTGGAGCCCACGATGAGATTGGTCCCATTCTGGCCCATGACAAAAATGCTGCCTCCAGCCTTCACGGCGGACTTGGCCGTGGCATTGCCGGTCTTCATAGTGAGTTCCAGGTCTTTGTTCATTTTGACCTGCTTTGGCTGGGCAAAGAAGCCTGCTGGCACGGCAGTCCAGTTTTTTGTCACTTCATCCACAGGTGGGAAAACGGGCGGCACGAAGGCATTCGGGTCCACGGGCGGGGGCTCGGGCATCACTGGCTTTGGCGCTTCGGGCATCGGCTCCGGTTTGGGCTCTGGTTTCACCTCAGCGACCATCGGCTCGGGTTTTGGCTCCGGTTTGGGCTCCGGCTTAGGAACTGGCACCACCGCCACCTCCACGTCCTTTTTCTCAGGCTTCTTATCCTCATGGCGGGTGAATTTCATGGCCTCCGCGATGGGCGGATAGGCGTATTCATAGGCCAAATAGCCGAGAGCGCCGGAGAGAAGGAGGACGAGAAGGGGTTTCATGGTGAGGTGAGTCTATGAGGACTGTGCAGGATTTCAACGGCTTTGGCGGCAAGTTCTTGGGATGCTTAATGCCTTGAACGGGGGAGGAACATCGAACATGGAGCCTCCCTATCGAAAACTGAATGAGCCAAACCGCGAACATAGAGCCGGGAACTGCGAGCCGTGAAATGATCCGCGTGCGCGGTGCACGCCAGCACAATCTCAAGAACATCGACATCGACATCCCGCGTCACCAACTGGTGGTGCTCACGGGCGTCAGTGGCAGTGGGAAGTCTTCGCTCGCCTTTGACACCCTCTACGCAGAGGGGCAGCGGCGATATGTGCAAAGCCTCAGCGCCTATGCACGGCAGTTCCTCGATCAGCTCGAAAAACCCGACGTGGATTTCATCGAGGGACTCTCCCCCGCCGTCGCTATCGAGCAGATCAATGCGACGCCGAATCCGCGCAGCACCATCGCCACCGTCACGGAGATCTATGACTATCTGCGTGTGCTCTACGCCGTCGCTGGGCAGCCGCATGATCCCGAGACTGGCGATCCACTCCAGCGCAGCACCCCAGACGAGATCGGGGCAAAAATCCTCGCTTTGGATGAAGGCACACGCCTTGTCGTGCTGGCTCCACTACCAGCAGCCAGCGCAGAGCTGCTCACACCGCTATTTGATAAGCTCCGCCGCCAGGGCTTCATCCGCATCCGACTCGATGGCGTGATCCATGAGCTGGATACTCTGCCCATGCTCTCTAAGAGCGAAAAGCACGCTGTCGAGATCGTCATCGACCGTCTCATCCTCCGCGCGGATGTCCGCCCACGCCTCATGGAGGCGATCGAGGCCGCGCTGCACTGGAATGAGCGTGAAGTGCGCTTTCTCATTCAAGAACCCAGCTCGCCGAGTTCAGAGCCCGCTGGAGCACCACAAAACGTCCTCACCTTCACCACGGCCTACACCAACGCCAAAACCGGCTACACACTCGAAAAACTCACGCCGCAGCATTTTTCCTTCAACACGCATGTCGGAGCCTGCCCGCGCTGTGAGGGCGTGGGCAGCATCCTGAAGCCCGATGCGGCGCTGCTCGTGCCAGATGAGTCCAAATCGCTCGCCAACGGCGCGATCAAGTCCTGGTGGGCGAAAATCCCCAAGCTCAAAATCATCTTCAATCGCGGCATTGAGGCCCTCGCAAAGCATTACGCCATCGACGAAAAAGCCCCCTTCGCCAAACTGCCCGCAGAATTCAAAGAAGCCCTCTTTCATGGCACTGGGGCCATCACCATCGACACCGGATGGCAAAAGACCGCGAACAAAAAGAGCCTCGAAAAGCCCTTTGAAGGCCTGCTGGCCGAAATCGCCCGCCTGCACCGCAACGCCGAGAGCGAAATGCTCAAAGCCAACCTCACCCGGCTGATGACCGCGCAGCCCTGTCCATCGTGTGAAGGGAAGCGATTGAGAAAAGAAAGCCTAGCCGTCAGGCTGAGTTCTTCGTTCTTGGTTTCTAGTTCTTTGTTGGAAACCAACACCAGAGGCCATGACAATGTACAAGGGGCAGGCTTAAACATTCATGAATTCACCAGCCTCGACATCTCGCATGCCTTGCAGTGGCTGAATGCACTCGAAGTCACCGATCAGCAAAAAGCCTACGTGGGGGAGCTCCAGCGAGAGATTCGCAATCGGCTCGAATTCCTCGAACAAGTCGGTTTGGGCTACTTGGCGCTGAATCGACAGAGCGGCACCCTTTCTGGCGGCGAGATGCAGCGCATCCGCCTCGCCACCCAGATCGGCGCGGGGCTCTCCGGTGTGCTCTATGTGCTCGATGAGCCCAGCATCGGCCTGCATCCTACCGACAACGAACGACTCATCCGCACGCTCACTCGCCTGCGAGACTTGGGGAATAGCGTACTCGTCGTCGAGCATGATGAGGCCATGATGCGTGCCGCCGATCACCTCATCGAGCTGGGACCCGCCGCTGGCCCCCATGGCGGCCATCTCATCGCCCAAGGCACCCCCGAAGAAGTCATGGCGAACCCAAATTCGCTAACCGGGCAGTTTTTGAGCGGCACACGCCGCATCGAGGCCAAAACGCAGAATCAGATCGAAGACCGCAGTGAGAAGAAAGAGAAGCAGCCTCTATCCTCTCCCCAATCCGCCCTCACCATCCATGGCGCAAGTGCCCACAATCTCAAAAACCTCACGGTGAGCTTCCCCATCGGTCGCTTCACCTGCGTCACAGGTCCCAGTGGCAGTGGGAAGTCCACTCTAGTCGATGACATTTTGATGCGGGCCCTACAGCGGCATTTCTACAGCGCCAAAGAGGTCCCTGCCGCGCATGATCGCATCACAGGCCTCGATTTGATCGACAAAGCCATCATCATCGACCAGTCGCCCATCGGTCGTAGTCCGCGCAGTAATCCCGCCACCTATTGCGGCGTCTTCACGACGATACGCGAGCTCTTTGCCAAGCTGCCGCTCGCACGCCAGCGTGGATATGATGCAGGTCGCTTCTCCTTCAATACACCAGGTGGGCGCTGCGAAAAATGCCAGGGGGATGGCCAGCTCCAGATCGAAATGCACTTCCTCCCCGACGTGCACGTGACCTGCACCGCGTGCCAGGGTCGCCGCTTCGGCCAGGAGACGCTAGAAATCACCTTCAAAGGCAAATCCATCGCCGATGTGCTCGAAATGACCGTCAGTGAAGCACACCGCTTCTTCGCCGCCAACATGCAGATCACCGCGAAACTCAAGGCGCTAGAGGATTGCGGGCTCGGCTACATCAAGCTCGGTCAAAGTGGTGCCGCACTCTCCGGCGGCGAAGCCCAGAGGGTAAAGCTCGCCACCGAGCTAGCGAAGCGCAGCACGGGAAAAACCCTCTACCTCCTCGATGAACCGACCACGGGCCTCCACAGTGCAGACATCCAGACCCTGCTCGATGTGCTACTGCGTCTGCGTGATGCGGGGAACACCCTCATCATCATCGAGCACCATCTAGACATCATCCGCCATGCTGATCACATCATCGATCTAGGCCCCACTGGCGGACAGGCTGGCGGCCACCTACTCGCCGTAGGCCCTCCATCAGAGATCGCTGCAAATCCAGCAAGCGTGACAGGGCGATTCCTGCGTGACCTATTGTAGCCACGTCGTGGAAAAACGAGCCTTTCCAAGCTCCGTAGCCTGTGGATGAAATGCATCAAATGGCGATAGAAAGTGTATTGCGCCTCAATACGTCGCACGACCGCCCGAGAGGTCAAAGACAGAGCCCGTGGTGAAAGAGCAATCCTCGCTGCATAGCCAAGCCACGAGAGCTGCGGCCTCCTCTTTTTTGCCAAAGCGATTCATCGGAATCTTCGAGAGCATGTAGTCGATATGCTGCTGCGTGCATTGCTTCAAAATATCCGTCTCGATCACGGCAGGCGTGATGCAATTCACCAGAATGCCAGCCGTGGCCAATTCCTTGCCGAGAGACTTCGTCAGAGCCACTACGGCGGCCTTGGAGGCGCTGTAATGGGAGGCGTTCGGATTGCCTTCCTTCCCCGCGATGGAGGCGATGTTTACGATGCGTCCATAACCACCTGCGATCAGGTGCGGAACGACTGCACGGCAGCAGTGAAACGGGCCGTGGAGATTGATATCGACAACGCGGCGCCAATCAGCTGGATCGAGCTCCCATGTCTTCGCGTTGTTTCCGGCGATGCCAGCGTTGTTGACCAAAATGTCGATTTTTCCGAAGGCTGCGAGCGTGGAGGCCGTGGCAGCCTCCACCGATGCGAGTGAGGTCACATCCACTTGAGCAGTGTGGACGGCCCCCAGGGCAGAAAGCTCAGCTTTGGCCTCCCCGAGTGCTTTTTCATCCACATCCCACAGGGCGACTTTTGCACCAGATTGGAGCAAGCGGGTGGAGATAGCATTCCCGATGCCACGGGCACCGCCAGTGACGATGGCGACACGGTTTTTGAGGTCGATTTGATTCATAGGAGCAGATTAAACGAGAATGGACTGATTCCTTTTTCGCCTTCGACGCCGCAAAAGCGTGCGTCAAGGCTCATCACACCATCTCCACTGAGCTCACATGCCAAGCGTTTGTGAAGCACGGTCGCAGTGCCAGTCTGACGTACTAGGCTGTGTTTGAAAAACATCTGGGGCGCTTGAAAGCAGCGTCAGCAGGGTAGCCATCTCACGGAGCGAGATGGCCACTTTGCTTCGCCTGGGCGAATCGGGCACGTTTTCAGACACTACCTTGCTAAAAACACCGCTTACTTCTTTGCCTTTGGCTTCGACTGCTCGGAGGCTTTGATGGTCAGCGGCGGCACAGGCTCGCTTTTTCCAGCGAAGGCATTCCACGCGCTCTGAAAGGCAGCCGCATCACGCACGTCGCCTTCGGCGATGAGCCATTGGTAGCGGAGTTTGAAGGGAGCCTCGGCAGTCGCTTTGCCTTTGAGGAACATGCCGAAGCGACCGTAGTCGCGGTAGGCGGAGGTGGCGGTGTCCTTTGGATTGTCGGGATGGTTCAGGATCACGACGGTGAAGGTTTTGCCCTCCACGGTGAAGATTTCGGCAGCCCAGGGGAGGTCGCGGACTTTGTGGGCGTCGATGTTTTCGCCGGGGAAAACATACGTCGTCGTTTTCGTGTCCACGAGTTCGCTCGGGCGGAACTGAGCACCCGCGTGTTCGGGGTCGCCATTCATGTCGGCCTCGCCGGACACGGTCTTGATGGCGCTGTTCATTTCGATGCCGAGGTAGAAGGGCTTCGCGGGCGTGGTGAAGCTGAAGCGGCGTTCTTCGGTGAGGAAGGGCGCGGTGGTGTCGCCCTGCCAGTCGATGTGGGCAGTGAAAGTGTTTTCGCCGGGCGTGACCTTCGTCACGACCTGATCGCCCTTCTTCATGTGCCAGCGATCATACGATTTGCCGTTGTAGCCAATCTTGCTGAAGCCGAGGAAGATGCCGCGATGGTGCGTGAAGTTGAACCCCGCGCCTTTCGTGAGCCGCGTGGAGCCATCGGCGCTGAAGACGTGCATGTAGGGCTTGTAGGTCTCGTGATGCTTCTCCGGCGTGCTGAGATCATTCGCCATCATGAGCTTCGCCACGACCTTGCCGCCATTCGCTACGGCGACGTGGTCTTTTTCAGCGACGGTGATGTCGAAAGCGAAGGATGGAAGGGCGAGTGCGAGGAAGAGGAGGGTGTTTTTCATGAGAGGATCTTTTTGATGACTTTGGCTCCTTCGACGCCGCTCAGCCTTGCATCAAGCCCTTGGAACTTGAAGCTGAAGGCGTCGTGCTGGATGCCGAGCTGGTGCAGCATGGTGGCGTGGAGGTCGTGGACGGTGGTGATGTTTTCCTGCGCGGCGTAGCCGAGATCGTCGGTGGCGCCGTAGGTGATGCCGCGCTGGATGCCGGCACCGGCGAGCCACATGGACATGGCTTTGTTGTGATGATCGCGGCCGATGGGGCCTTTGTTGCCCTGCGCCATCGGTGTGCGACCGAATTCGCCGCTGAAAACGATGAGCGTGTCGTCGAAGAGGCCGCGCTGTTTCAGGTCGGTGATGAGGGCCATGCAGGCGCGATCCACTTCTTTGGCGCGGAGTGGCAATTCCTCGCGCAGGAGGCTGTGGTGGTCCCAATCGCGATGGTAGAGCTGGATGAAGCGCGTGCCGCGTTCGGCGAGTCGGCGGGCGAGCAGGCAGTTTGACGCGAAGGAGCCGTCGCCGGGCGTGCAGCCGTAGAGTTCGAGCGTTTTCGGGCCTTCGGGACGGATGTCCATCAGCTCCGGCACGCTGGCCTGCATTTGAAAAGCCATTTCATACTGCGCGATGCGCGTGGCGATCTCGGGATCGTCGCAAATGGCGGCGTGCTGTTTGTTCAGCGCATTAATCGCGGCCACATCGGCTCCTTGGCGCTCGCGGGTGACTCCATTTGGACTCGTGAGATACAAAACGGGATCGCCCTGCGAGCGGAGTTGCACGCCTTGATACTTCGACGGCAAAAAGCCGCTGCTCCACTGCCGCGCGGCGATGGGTTGCGGCGTGCGGCCTTTGCCGGTGGACACCATGACGACGAATCCGGGCAGATCCTCCGCCTCGCTGCCGAGGCCGTAGGTGATCCATGCGCCCATGCTCGGACGGCCGGCGATTTGAGCGCCGGTGTTCATGAACATGTGCGCCGGGTCGTGGTTGATCGCGTCCGTGGTCATTGAGCGCACGAGGCAGAGGTCGTCCGCTACGCTGCCTAGATGCGGCAGCAGCTCCGAGAGCTCCATCTGGCTTTCGCCGTGTTTCGCGAAACCAAACATCGGCCCTTTGCACACCAATTTCTGTCCCTGCAGTTGCGCGAGTTGCTGCCCCTTCGTGAATGACTCCGGCATAGGCTTCCCATCCATTGCCGCGAGCTTCGGCTTGTAATCAAACAGCTCCAACTGCGACGGTCCGCCCGCCATCGTGAGCCAGATGACGCGTTTCGCTTTTTGCGGCAGCGGCAGTTTGCCCAGCACTCCGCGTGAGGCGGCACCAAGCAGCCCCGGACTCATCAGCGAAGCCAAAGCGATGCCGCCGAGACCTTGCGAGGTGCGGCCGAGAAAGGCGCGGCGGGTGTGGAGAAGCGGGGAGGTCATGAGAGTAGAAGTGGCTTGCTGAAAGGCGTGATTTTCGCCATGATCCTGCCAATGAAGACCAAAACGCTTGCCAAAAAAACTGCCCGCCGCCGTTCCGTGGCATCTCCCCCTGTTCGCGTGATCAAGTCGACCGCACACCCACGGGTGAAGATTTTGGCAGGGCCAGCGCCGGATGATTTTCTCGCCCAGTTGGAGCTTTTGCAGAGGCCTTTTCGTGCGCACGGTGAATTGGTCGCGGCCTCACGGGAAGAGTCGGATCTGCTGGCCCGCATGATCGCCGGAGAGGCTGCATGATTTACGCCGACACCAATTTCTACACCAATATCCTGGTGGACCTCTCTGACAGCCAAGAGGCCCGGAGACTTCTTCCCACCGCGCACGACATCCTGCCAATCACGCGGCTGTTGCGTCTGGAGATCGCCAATGCGCTCCAGCAATGCCTGTACATGGCCCGACACGGGGCACAAGTGCTCCGCATCACGCCCGAGTATGTTTCCGCAGTCCGGGCACAATTTGCGGACGAAGTCAGAACGGGCAGGCGCTTTCAAAACTGTCCATTGGATGATGACACCGTCGAACAGGTGTTTATGCAGCTTAGTGATCGCCACACCGCGAAAGAAGGCTTCCGCACCTATGACATCCTCCACGTCTCCTCCGCGCTGGTGCTGGGGTGCGACACGTTTTGGAGCTTTGACGCCAAGGCGAAGAAGCTGGCGCGGTTGGAGGGTTTGAAGGTGAACTGAGCGATTCATGACTCAGCTCCGCGTGACCGTTTCGTGCAGATTCAGCAAGACGCGGGCGACATGCGTCCACGCGGCGAGTTCGGGCTTGTTCAAAGTGGCGGGGACAGGTGCAGCGCCGGTTTGGAGCAGGGCTTCGGCGGCGACAGGGTCCGTTTGGTAATCGGAGAGGTGTTTGGTGAACAAGGCGGAGAGCGTCTTGATTTCGTCGGCGCTCGGTGGGCGCTGCAAAGCTTGCTGGAAGGCCCAGGTGATGCGTTTTGGGGCATCGCCATCACTTTGGAGGATGCGGGCGGCGAAGGCGCGGGCGGCTTCGACGTAGGAGGGGTCGTTGAGGAGGACGAGGGCTTGCTGGGGGATGTTGGAGCGATTTCGCTCGGCGGTGCATTCTTCGCGGCTGGGGGCGTCGAAGGCGAGCATGGCGGGATGGGTGAAGCTGCGCTGCCACCAGGTGTACATGCCGCGACGATACAGGCTCTCGCCGCTGTCGTTCTGCCATTCGCGGGTGGGGAAGTTGAGGTTTTCCCAGTATTTGGCGGGTTGGTAAGGTTTGACGCTGGGGCCGCCGATTTTCGGCACGAGCAGGCCGGAGATGGCGAGGGCGTTGTCGCGCACGAGTTCGGCATCGAGGCGGAAGGCGCTCTGGCGGGCGCATTCGCGATTATACGGATCAGCGGCGGTGAGTTCCTTCGTGGAGGTGCTGACCTGCTGGTAGGTGTGGCTGGTGACGATGAGGCGGATCATGTGCTGCATGTCCCAGCCGCTGTCCATGAACTCGCAAGCGAGCCAGTCGAGCAGCGCGGGATTCACGGGCGGCTCGCCTTGAGCGCCGAGGTCGTCGAGCACCTTGCTGAGGCCGGTGCCGAAGAACTGCTTCCACAGGCGGTTCATGACGTTGCGGGCCGTGAGCGGATTCTCTTTGGAAACGAGCCACTGGGCGAGATCAAGGCGCGTGAGGTCGCGGCCTTCGATTTTTGGCTTGGGCAGGTAGCTGGGCAGCGCGGCCTTCACGACTTCGCCGCTTTCGTTCATCCAATCGCCACGCGGAAGGATGCGCACGGTGCGTTTCGCGGTGTCGCTGACGGAGACGATGCACTTCGGCGCGGCGGCCTCGAAGTCGGCCTTTTCTTTTTCGGTGGTGGAGAGCTGGGTGCGGAGCGCGGCGAGTTCGGGTGCGATCTGCTTATAGGCTTCGGCGAGTTTTTGTTTTTGCGACGCGGTGCGTTTGTCGGCGGGTGCTTTGAGGATGTCGGCGATCTCTTTGGCTGGAAGCGCGATGGCCGGTGCGCGGATGGGCGCGGCGGCGGCGGTGGTGTTGAGGCGGAGGTTGGCGATCTCGTGATTGCCATCATGCGCAAAGCTTAGCGTGAGGGTGACGACAGCCTGCGCATCGGCATGTGGCTGAGCGAGTTCGAGGTAGAGCGACTGATCTGCGCCAGTCGCACCGAGCACGGCCCAGCCGTTGAGTTTTTGATCGGCGATGCCGTCGATGGTGTTCTTCGCGGGGAAAATTCTTCTGCTCAAAGGTGGCGCTGGCGTGGGCGATCGGGAGTTTCTCCTGCTTGTTTTTGTTTCCGATGCTCAAAGCGACCTCGCTGAGGGCGAAGTTGCCATTCGAGGCGAGGCCGATGCCGGGTGATTTTTCCTTCAAGGCATCGAGGCGGATGCCGGTGGTGCCTTTCGGGAGCTTGGTGGTGATCGTGTAGGTTTCGGTGCCGTCGTTTTGCTTCCTCTCTTCGCGTTTTTTGTCGATCACGCCGCGCACGATGCCGTCTTTGTCGGCTTTGAGGGTGACGTTCTTTTTCACCGAGGCCGCGGTGAGCGGCTTCAACGGCTGCCACGTGCTCTTGGTGGTCACGGCCTCCAGCGCCTTCTTTTCCCACTCGGATTGCGCGGTCGCGAGTTCCGGGCGTGGCTTGGCAAACTCCGCCTGCAAGGCTGCGAGACGTTTCGCAATGTCTGCCTGTTTCTTTTCACCCTCGGCATCGAGGACCATCATGCCCGGCTCGCGTCGGCCGAGGATGGGCTCTTTGATGTCGGAGAAGAAAGCGCCGAGGGTGTAGAAGTCCCGCATGGTGATGGGATCGAACTTGTGGTCGTGGCACTGGGCGCAGCCGGTGGTCTGGCCCATCCACGCATTGCCGATGGCGCGGACGCGGTCGGTGAGCATGCGCTGCTCGTAGTCCTTGGCTTGAGCGCCGCCTTCTTCGGTGGTGAGGAGCAGGCGGTTAAAGGCGGATGCGACGCGGGTTTCTTGAGTGGCATCCGGCATCAAGTCTCCGGCGATCTGCTCGAGGGTGAAGCGGTCGAATCGTTTGTTCTCGTTGAAGCTGCGGATGACGTAGTCGCGGTACGGCCAGACGTTGTGGGATTGTCGCTGTGGTAGCCGATGGTGTCGGCGAACCGCACGACATCGAGCCACCCGATGGCCATGCGCTCGCCGTAGTGCGGGGAGGCGAGCAGGCGGTCGATTTCGGATTTCAGATTGGTGATTTCCGATTTCTGCGGTGGCAGGCCGGTGAGGTCGAAGGACAGACGGCGCATCAATGTGCGGTCATCGGCCTTCGGGGACGGTTTGAGTCCGATCTCGGCGATGCGTTTTTGCACCAGGTGGTCGATGGGATTTGCACCGGCGGGGATTTTAGCCTTCACGGGCTTTTCATAGGCCCAGTGCTGCTGGTAGGTGGCACCTTGCTCGATCCATTTCTGCAAAATGGCCTTCTGACGCTCAGTGAGCTTCTTGTTCGAATCCGGCGGCGGCATGTGATCGTCCTCGTCCTGGGTGAGGATGCGGGCGATGAGTTCGCTGTCTTTTGCATTGCCGGGAAGGAAGGCTTTGGCCTTCACGGCCTCATCGCGGAGGTCGAGACGGAGATCGGCCTCGCGGTGCTTCGGGTCGTTGCCGTGGCAGTAGAAGCAGTTGTCACTCAAAATGGGCCGCACATCGCGATTGAACTCGATTTTGGCTGGTAGAGGCTGTTCGGCAGCAGAAACAGCCATCGGAGCGAGTGTGATGAAAAGGAGGGGGCGGAACATAAATCAGGGCAGGGGACACTACGTTCGTTTTTGATGCGAAATGACATGGAAAAACCACTCGGCAGCATCACAAGTGCCCCGCCGCCCCTTTCCTCCATGAAACTCGCCGACCTCGTCACCTACCTCGATACCGAACTGCGCCTCAATGAGATCGCGGATTACGGTAACGCTCTCAATGGCCTGCAACTCGAGAATCACCACGGCAGCGTCAGCAAGATCGTCGCGGCTGTGGACGCCACACTGCCCGTGATACGAAAGGCTGTGGATGCTGGAGCAGATTTACTGATTGTGCATCATGGCATGTTTTGGACTGGATTGCAGACTTGGACGGGACCGGTGTTTCAGAAGATGAAAGTGGCGCTGGATGCCGGATTGGCGGTGTATAGCTGCCATCTGCCGTTGGATTTTCATCCCACTCTCGGCAACGACGCTGTATTGGCCCGTGCGATCGGTTTTGAGCCCTGTGGCACTTTTATGAAGACGAAGGGGACGGACAATGGTGCCCGGATCGAAACAGAAATCAGCCGCGAAGAGCTCGTGAAGCGAGTCGGGGCAGCAACAGGCTCCCGCGTGCATGTCTGTCCAGGTGGCCCAGCCGTCTGCCGCCGCATCGGCATCATGACGGGTGGTGCGGGTTCGGAAGTCGCCACGGTGGCGAAGGCCGGCATCGACACCTTCATCACCGGCGAGGGGCCACACTGGAGCTACACGCTGGCAGAGGAGCTGGGGGTCAATCTCATCTACGGTGGGCATTACGCGACTGAGACCTTCGGCGTGAAGGCACTCTCCGCCCACATCGAGTCGAAGTTCGGCATTCCGTGGCAATTTGTGGACCATCCGACAGGGCTGTGAAATATGCCTTATCTAACACGGAACTTCTTCCAGCGGGATGTGCTCACTGTGGCCCGCGAGCTCGTAGGCGTGGAGTTGGTGTGGCACGGCTGCTCGGGCATCATCGTGGAGACAGAGGCGTATGCGGTGGAGGGGGATGCAGCGTGTCACACGGCCTCCAGGCCTAGTGCGCGTGAGTTCGTGCGTTCAAAGCCACCCGGTGCGGCCTATGTGTATTTCAATTATGGCATGTACTGGCTCTTTAACTTGCTGGTGAAGGGTGGCGAGCACGATGGGCTTATTTTAGTTCGGGCGCTTGATCCGCAAAGCGGTCTCGAAGACATGCAAAGCCGCCGCAAGCGCGAAAAAGTCCGCGATTTATGCTCTGGTCCCGGCAAGCTGGCGCAGGCGCTAGGCATCGACGGATCGCATCATGGCCTGCCGATGGTGGGGCAGGGCAGGGAGGCAGAGTGTGGCCTTCGGAAGGCGAAAAAAGATTACGAGGTGGTGAGCGACATCCGTGTAGGAATCAGCCAGGCCGTGGATTTCCCGTGGCGCTTCCTCGCACGTGGCAATCCCCATGTCAGCGTGCCGCATGGGAAGGTAAAGGTGCGTGCTTGATCGTGTGGATCAACACCGTCTGATTTCGTGATTGGACTGAGCCCTTTTTCAGGGGCTACTCACTAGCCGCAGTGACGGTGAGCACCTCTTCGAGTGTGGTGATGCCTTCGCTAGCTTTGCGGAAGCCGTATTGGCGCATGGGGACCATGCCGTCTTTGAGGGCTTGAGCTTTGAGTTCCATGCTATTGGCACGTTGGTTGATCTTGTCCTGGATGGCTTCGGTCATGAGGCAGATTTCCATGATGGCGAGTCGGCCAGTGAAGCCAGTGCCACGGCAGGAGCGGCAGCCGACAGGCTTGTAGAAGGTGCGCTTGAAATCAGCCGGAATGCCAACGTTCTTCAGATAGGCTTCTTCGTAGTGCGCGGGTTGTTTGCAGGCTGTGCAGAGGGTGCGCACGAGGCGCTGAGCCTGAAAGGCACGCACGCTGGAGGCGACCATGAAGGGCTCGATGCCCATGTCCAAAAGGCGTGAGATGCCGCCGACAGCGTCATTGGTGTGCAGCGTGGAAAGTACTAAGTGACCAGTCAATGCACCACGGATAGCGATCTCCACGGTCTCCTGGTCACGCATTTCGCCGACCATGATGACGTTCGGGTCGCCACGCAGGATGCTGCGTAGGCCTGCGGCAAAGGTGAGGTCGATTTCTGGTTTCACAGCGATTTGCACGATGCCATCGAGCTTGTTTTCCACTGGGTCTTCGATGGTGACGATACGGCGCTCCTTGGTGTTCAGCTCTTTGAGCAGGGTGTAGAGCGTGGTCGATTTCCCGCTGCCAGTGGGGCCAGTGACCAGGATGATGCCATTGGGGGCTGCGATTAGCTTTCTCAAGGTAGCCTCGGTGTGCGGATCGAGTCCGATGGCGTTCATGTCGAACTTTTTGCGTGTGAGCAGGCGCAGTGCCACGGACTCACCATTCACACTAGGGATGGTCGCGACGCGGACGTCGATCGGTTCACCATCGAGCTCCAGATTGATACGGCCATCCTGCGGCAGGCGACGCTCTGCGATATCGAGGTGGGCCATGATTTTCAGGCGTGAGACGAGCGAGTTTTGCAGCAGTCGCATGTTTGGCGGCACGGGGACTTCCAGCAGCTTGCCATCGACGCGGTAGCGGATGCGCAGGTCTTTGTCTAAGGGCTCGACGTGGATGTCCGTGGCGCGTTCTTTGAGTGCCTCGCGGAAGATTTGGTTCACGAAGTTGAGCACGGTGGCTTCCTCATCAGCCTCATCGAGTACGGTGGTTTCCTGTTTGAGGTCGTCGTGGTCGTCGCCAGCCTCGCGGCCTTCCAGCAGCTCCTCGAAATTCTCTGCTCCGACTCCGTAGCCCTGGTGGAGGGCTTCGAGGATCCGGTGGCGTGGGGCGATCTGCCAGTGGACGCGTTTGCGCAGCTCCTGGCCCACGGCCTGGCGTGCGCTGAGGTCAAAGGGATTGTAAGTGAGCAGCGTGGCCTCAGTGCTGCTCAGCTGGGTAGGAAAGACGCGGTGGCGGAGGGCGATTTTGGCCGGGAAGCGGTTGTGGATGCCCTCTGGAGCATCGGTGGCACCATTTTGCTCAAATGGAATGCCGAGGCTGGTGGCGAGCTGGGAGAAGAAGCGATCTTCATCCACCATATTGGCATCCACGAGCGCATCCATGAGCGGTTGGCGCTTATCGGCGGCTGTTTCCAGGGAGTGACGGAGGCGGGTGGGCTCGGGGCAACCGGCAGTGGCAGCAGTTTGGACGAGGACGTCGATGAGATTCGGCATAGAAGAGAGTTCCCAGGTGAAACGCAGGGTGGTGATCAAAGTTGCTGATGGCTGCGGAATAATGGCATGCAGCCGACGTATGCAGCAATGACATGAAAAACATCTCTCGGCGGAATTTTTTGGCCTCCACAGTCACTAGTCTGTGCTCCACGGCATTTTCACAGGAAAAAGCAGCGGTGGAGCCGGTGATCGACATCCACCAGCACATGAACTACCACCTGCGCACAGATGCACATCTGCTGGCACACCAGGAGGCGATGGGCGTGACGACCAGCATCCTGCTGCCGGGCGGGACGATGGTGGAGCGGGCATCCACGCACCAGGGCCGCTCCAATGGCCTAGCGGCAAAGGTCAGCGGCACGGCCTGGGCGATGAATTTTGCCACAGCGCATCCTGGCGCATATCTGTGGGCGGCGAATGAGGTCACGGATTTAGACTCTGCGCCCTCTGAACTGGAACACTGGCTCAAGCGCGGTGCATGCATGATCGCAGAGCAAAAGTTTGATGTGGAGTGTGATTCTGCTGCGAGCCAAAAGCTCTATGAGCTCGCCGGGGCCTATGGAGTGCCCATTTTGCTCCATTTTCAGCACCAGACGTACAATCGCGGCTATGACCGCCTCCACACGATGCTCTCGAAATTCCCCAAAACGAGCTTCATCGGCCATGCGCAGGCATTTTGGGGCAATATCGACAAAAACCACGACCAGAAGGTGAATTACCCAAAAGGCAAAGTGACACCAGGCGGACTGACAGATCGCTATTTGGCCGATTATCCGAATATGTTCGCCGATATGTCTGCGGGCAGCGGCCTGCTGGCGCTGACGCGGGACGAGGAGCACACGCGGGGCTTTTTCGACCGGCATCAGGATAAAATCCTCTATGGCAGTGATTGCGCAGACCATTTTGGCCGTGGTCCCGGCTGCCAGGGGCGCAGACACTGGCGATGATCCGCAAGCTCTCGCCTAACAAGCTCGTGGAGCGAAAGATTCTGTTCGAGAACGCCAAAAGCTCTTCCGCATCGCTTCTTGATTGTTCGTTTCTGCATCATGCCTTTCTGCATGAAGTGAAACGATTCTCCTCCAAAGCAGATTCAGAAGATATTTCGCCGTCGTGGTCTTCGTCATGAGGAGGTGCATTGCTTCTCCCTCCTCCGACTTTCTTTCTGCGCCTTAGCGCCTGTTCTCCTGGCCGCTGCGGTTGATCCGCTGCCCGTCATCGATCTGTCGCAGGACACGCAGCGTCAGGTCATCATCGCGCAAGGCTCTGAAGAGGTCTATCAGGGGCATCCGACGACGGTGTTGTTGCCAGATGGCAAGACGATGATCGCAGTGTGGACACTCGGTCATGGCGGGACGTGTGGGCCTATGAAGCGCAGCGAGGATGGCGGGAGGACTTGGAGTGAACTGCTGACGGTGCCCGAGAACTGGACGGAGGCGAAGAACTGTCCTTCGATCTATCGGATCACGGGGCCAGATAGCGTGACGCGATTGATCGTGTATGCGGGGCGTGGGCCGGACAAGCAGATGCAGCAGTCGGTGTCGATGGATGAAGGCAAGACGTGGTCGCCGATGGCGAGCAATGGTCTGGAGTGCGTGATGCCGTTCACGACCATCGTGCCGGTGGAAGGCGGGAAGAAGTTGATCGGGTTGAGCAGCATTCGTCGCGAGGGTGACGCTGACCTCCGGTCGAACGTGCTCGCGCAGAGCGAGTCGAGCGATGGCGGCCTGACGTGGACGAAGTGGCGCGTGCTGGTGGATGACAAGGCGCTGAAGCCTTGCGAACCTGCCGTGATCCGCTCGCCTGATGGCAAGCAATTGCTCTGCATGATCCGTGAGAACATCCGTGCGGCGGGCTCGCACTTCATCACGAGTGATGACGAAGGGGCGAAGTGGTCGGAATTGAAGCCACTGCCGGAGGGCTTGTGGGGTGATCGCCACATGCTGCGCTATGCTCGTGATGGCAGGCTCGTCGTGACCTTCCGCGACATGGGGCCGGACAAGCGAACGCATAATCACTTCGTCGCGTGGGTGGGGACTTATGATGACATCGTGCAGCATCGCGAAGGCCAGCGGAAACTGTTGCTGCTGCACAGCTACAAAGGCAGCGACTGCGGCTACTCGGGCCTGGAACTGCTGCCGGACGACACCTTTGTCGCGACCACATACATTCAGTATCGCGAGGGTGCCGAGAAGAACTCGGTGGTGAGCACGCGGTTCACTTTGGCAGAGACGGACAAGGCAAAGCCGATGACGCTGGCGGCGACATCTGAGGCCAGCACGAGTGACCTCATGCTCGATGACGATGCGGCAGAGTTCACGGGAGCCTGGGCCGTGAGTGACAAACTGCCTGCGCTCGTCGGAGCGAGCTATCGCACAGCGGATCGCAAGCAAGCCGCCACGGCGACCTTCGCGCCGAACATTCCCGAGGCAGGCAAGTATGAGGTGCGCTTGCTCTACGTCGCGGCGACCAATCGTTCGACGAAAGCGACGATCAAGATTCGCTGTGCGGATGGAGAGAAGATCGTGCAGCAAAACCAACGCGAAGCCTGCCTTGAGGAGGGCCTACCGCGAGCGTTGGGTGTGTTTGCTTTTGCCAAAGGCAAGTCAGGAACCATCGAGGTCTCGAATGACGGGGCGGAAGGTTTTGTCGTCGTCGATGGTTTGCAACTCGTGCCTGAGGCTGAGGCCATCGGTGAACGCACCACGCACGCGGCATCGAGCTTCCCGATCAAGACGAGCGATGCGGCCAAGCCTGTGGTCGTTCCACCACCGATGCTGCTGACGAGCGCCGCGAAGCCACAGGACGTGAATGGCAAAGCGTATGACCTCGTCGTCATCGGCGGCACACCGGGCGGCATCGCCTGTGCCGTGCGGGCGGCAAGAGAAGGACTGAGCGTGCTGCTCGTGAATCACACGCAGCACCTCGGCGGCTTCGTCACCAGCGGTGCAGGCGGTTGGGAGGCGCCGTATGACGGCCTGCGCTCACTTTTGTATGGAGAGATGATCACGGGCGCGGCAGCCTATTATCGAGACAAATACGGCGAAGGCTCGACGCAACATCTGCTCTCGATGCCGAGCCAAACCAGCCGTGCTCACATTGACCGTCCGAAGGTCGAGCCGCGCATCGCGGAGATGCTTTTCAATGCGATGGTCGAGAGGGAAAAGACGCTGACCGTTCTGCTTGGCCACATCGTCACCAAGGCCGAGCGCGAGGACGCATTGCTGAAAAGCATCACGTTCAAGCCGATGCACGGCGATGGCTTCATCACCGTCATGGGCAAAGTTTTCGCCGACGGCATGTATGAAGGCGACCTCATGGCGGCGGTGGGCGTGAAGACGCAAATCGGTCGCGAGTCGCGCGCGCTATACCGCGAGAAACACGCAGGCGTCATCTACACTCAAGAGCGCCACAAAGAGCCGGGACAACGAGGCTTTCCCAAAGCCGCCGACGAAGGCTCGCTCAACATTCGCTACAACAGCCACGCCACCGCCGACATCGTCGAAGGTCCGCAGAGCGGCGAAGCCGATGGATCAGTGATGGCCTACAACTATCGGCTCGTGCTCACGCGCGACCCGGCGAATCGCATCATGCCGACGAAGCCTGAGAACTACGATGTCGCTATCGCCAAAGCCGCAGGCGGTGGTGGTTTCGTGCCGAATCTGCCGAACAAGAAGGTCGCATGGAACGGCGGACGTCTCATCGGCCCGCAGAACGAGTATCCCGCTGCCGATTGGCCCACACGCGAAGCCATCGCCCAACAGTATCTCAACGGCATGATGATGCGTCTGTGGTGGGTGCAAAACGATCCGAGCGCCCCGGAGAAGGAGCGCAAGCAGTTCGAAGGCTACGGCCTCGCTGCCGATGAGTTCCCCGACAACCACCACATGCCCTATGAGATCTACGTCCGCGAAGCCCGTCGCCTCGTCGATCGCGACGTTTTCAAGGAGCAGGACAACGTCATCGTCGAAGGCATCGCCCGCACGCCGATTCATGCTGACAGCATCGCCATGACGGACTGGCCGGTCGATTCCGTCGCCTGCCTTCCGCGCAAAGCGCCCGGCGGCAACACCGACGGCATCCTCTTCCTCGGCGAAGAATCACGCCCCGCGCAAGTTCCGTATCGCAGCATCCTCGCGAAGGAAATCGACAACCTCCTTGTCCCCGTCGCCATCAGCGCCTCGCACGTCGGCTGGGGCAGCATCCGCCTCGAACCCGTCTGGATGCAGCTCGGCGAAAGCGCCGGCCACGCCGCCGCGCTGGCGGTGAAGGGCCAAACAACACCCGCCAAGCTCCCTGCCGACACCTTGATCCGCAAACTCGCCGCGAGCCGCGTCATGATCAGCTTCTTCAACGATGCGGATGTCACCTCGAACGATCCCCAAGTCGTCGCCGCGCAGTTTTTCGCCACGAGAGGCTTCTTCGCCAGCTACGACGCCAATCTCGATGAACCCCTCACCGAAACGGTGAAAGCCGTATGGCAGGACGGCTTCGAAAAACTCCAAAAAGGCACTTTGGTGCCGATGCAGCTCGCGAAGGTCGTTCATGCGGCGGAAATGAAGGGTTCACCAGCCACGAAGGAGACGCGGGGTGCAGCACTTGCTGCCATGTGGAAGTCCTTCTTCCCCTAATGCTGGCCTTTACCTCAGTGAAGCAGCATGACACCTTCACGACGATGAAAAAGCCAGTCGCCCAACCCAAACCTGCCGCCTATCCGAGACTCATCACCGGCATCGGCACGCTGCTGGAGGAGTCTCGCCGCTCGGTCGCCCGTGCGGCGAATTGCTTCATGACCGCCACCTACTGGGAAATCGGGCGGCGGATCGTGGAGTTCGAGCAGGGTGGCAAACGGCGCGCTGAGTATGGCGATGAACTGCTGGAGCGGCTGTCGCGAGACCTGACGCAGCGCCATGGGCGGGGGTTCGGAGCGGTCAATCTCAGCCACATGAAGCGGTTTTACCTCAGTTGGCCGACCGAAAAGATTTTTCAGACAGTGTCTGAAAAATCCGGGACCCCAAAAACTCTCCCGACAGTGTCGGACGAATCCGCCGAGGAGCAAATTGGACAGACACTGTCTGCGAAATCCCGCGTGCCAATTTCCGCGACACTGTCGCGTATTTCTCCCGCCGACACGCTACCGTTACTCCGCGCCCTCGCCGCTCGTTTCCAACTTCCGTGGTCGCAGTATGTGAAACTCCTCACGGTGAAGGACGAAAAAGCCCGCCGCTTCTACGAGGAGGAAGCCCTGCGCGGCGGTTGGAGCGTGCGACAGCTCGACCGGCAAATCGGCAGCCTCTTTTATGAGCGCACCCTGCTTTCCAAAGACAAGGCGGCGGTGCTCCGCAAAGGCTCGAAGCCGCAATCCGGCGACGCTCTCACCGTCGATGAGGCCGTGCGCGATCCGTTGGTGCTCGAGTTCCTGAATCTGAAAGACGAATACTCCGAGACCGATCTCGAAGATGCCCTCGTTCGCCATCTTGAAGCATTCCTGCTCGAACTCGGCGGCGATTTCACCTTCGTTGGACGCCAGCGCCGCCTGCGTGTGGGTGGCACTTGGTATCGCGTGGATCTCATCTTCTTCCATCGCCGCCTGCGCTGTCTCGTCATCATCGACCTCAAGCTCGGCACGCTGGATCACGCCGATGCCGGTCAAATGCACCTCTACCTCAGCTACGCCCGCGAACACTGGACCCACGAAGGCGAAAACCCGCCCGTCGGCATCATTCTCTGTTCCTCCGCTGATGCCTCGCTCGCTCATTACACCCTCGACACCCTGCCGAACAAAGTCATGGCGAGAGAATACCAGCCTCGCCCTCCCCGCAGTGAAAAAGCTGGAAGCCGAACTCGCGGAGACCCGGAAGCGGCTGGAGAGGGTGGGAAAAGAACGCAAAACTCCAAAGCACGCATGAGCACCGCGCCGACAAATGTAACCAATCCGCCAAAAGTCTTCATCTCTTACAGTTGGAGCACGCCTGCCTACAAGGAATTGGTCTTGGACATCGCTGATCGCCTTATCAAAGATGACCGCGTTGAGGTCGTTGTTGATGAATACGATTTGAAAGGCGGCCAAGACATCGTGGCCTTCATGGAGCGCCTCAAAACCGACTCTACAATCACCCATGTGCTTGTGCTTTCGGACGCGGCCTACGCTGCAAAAGCCGATTCGCGAAAACGTGGGGTTGGCACTGAGGCGCAGATTCTTTCTGCGGACGTTTACAACGACATCGGGCAAACTCGCGTCGTGCCTGTCTTGATGGAGCGGACGCCAGACGGAGACCCCTGCCTGCCCACGTTCCTTCGAACGCGAATGTATTTTGATTTTTCCTCCACAGAATCAATGCACCGTGAGTGGGAAAAACTCGGTAGACACCTTTGGGGTAAGCCAATTCGCACCAAGCCTAGTCTTGGAGAATCACCAAAATACCTGACTATCGAGGCAGGCGGTGCTTTTGTCGGAATGAAGCGAACCTGGGCTGCTCTTCGTGCAGCTTTGATGGATGGGAAGCCGGGAGTGGCGGTGCTTCGCGATGAGTTCCTTGATTTGTTTGAAAACGAACTGCTCGAAGCCTGCGGTGGTTCGCAGCTAAAGACCGATGACAATGCTGATGTCAGGCGGCGATGGGAGGATTGCTTGCACGCTCAGATTGAGCCCCGCGAATTACTGCTCGAATGGGCGCTCTCGGAGGCGAGAATTGATGCTGAGAATGCCGTAAGGCGGTGCCTCATTCCGCTGCTGGAGCGAGTAAATGCCATTCCGAGAGAATCAGACAATTCTCCAACATGCTCCGCAGTGCGAGACGCGATGGCTGTCTTGGGTTACGAAATGGCGCTCTACGCTGTGGCTGTCCTTTTAGAAGTAGATGCACCTGCGGCACTGCGAATGTTACTGGTTCATCCTTTCCCGGAGCGCGGGCGATACCGAGAATCCATGCACGCAGCCCTTTCAGAGTTCTGCCACTATTCTCAATTCATGGAGCACTGGAATCAGAAGCAGGAACAGAAGTGGATTTCACCAATCGCAGAGCGCGTTCTTCAACGTTGCACGCATACCCGTTTAAACCGTGAGCGGGTGATTGAAGCTGAGGCAGTTGTGTTTCTGGCGAATGTTCTGAATGATACTCGGTGGTATCCATACACTGCGGTTTACTCGTCGCGAGGAACAAAGTTTCCATGGTTCCAAAAGGCCAAATCCGGCAAAGAGCCTGACAGGCTTGGAATTATTTCAGGTCGCGCGAATTGGAAGACAGTGAGAGACGAGTTCCTTGCGAAATTTCAAAGTATCACCTCGAATTCTAGTTGGGCGGTTTTCCAATCGTGGTGGCCGAAACTATTACCCGGAGCGCATGGCTTTTGAACAAGATCGCTAAACAGCTCTGCTCAGAGGACCGCTCAATTTTTTTGAACACATGAAGATCGAATCGATTTCCTACGCCCCGCTGCTCGCGAGCCTGAAGGCCCGTGTGCGTGCCGCACAGGTAAAGGCTGCAGTGTCGGTGAACCGGGAGTTAATTCTGCTCTACTGGCACATTGGGCGGGAGATTCTGCGAGCCCAGAGGGCGGAGGGCTGGGGCGCGAAGGTCGTGGAGCGGCTGGCGAAGGACTTGGCGGCGGAGTTTCCGGAGATGGGCGGGTTTTCACGAGCCAATCTTCTCTTTATGCGTTCCTTTTACGCCGCCTGGGAACCCATCGAGATAGTCCAACACCCTGTTAGTAAATTGAGCAGCGAAATTGTGCCACAGGCGGTGACACAAATGGCGAAGGCAAAAGTGCAACCGCCCGTTGCATCAATTGTCTCACAGCCCGTTAGACAATTTGAAGATTCTCCGCCAGAGCCGCTCATGGGGCTTTCCTGGAGTGCCAATCTGATTCTTCTCCACAAGCTCAAAGACCCCGCCGCACGCCTCTGGTATGCGCGGAAGGCGGTGGAGCATGGGTGGAGCCGGGCGGTGTTGACGGTACAGATCGAGTCGCGGCTGCATGAGCGCAGCGGGAAGGCGATCACGAACTTCGAGCGGACGCTGCCACCCGCGCAGTCGGACATGGCGCGGGAGGTGTTGAAGGATCCCTATACCTTCGACTTCCTCACGCTGGGCGAGGACGCGCACGAGCGCGACTTGGAACGCGGGCTGGTGGAGCATGTGCAGAAGCTGATGCTGGAGATGGGCGCGGGGTTCGCCTTTGTGGGCCGGCAGGTGCCGGTGGAGGTGGGCGACGAGGATTTTTATCTCGACCTGCTGTTCTACCATCTGCGGCTGCGTTGCTTTGTAGTGGTGGATTTGAAGATGAAGCCCTTCGAGCCGGAGTTCGCGGGGGAAGATGAACTTTTACTTGTCCGCCGTGGACGATCAGATGCGCCACGAGAACGACGCGCCGACCATCGGCCTGCTGCTGTGCAAGGACGCGAAGAACAAGCTGAAGGTCGAATATGCGCTGCGCGATGTGAAGAAGCCCATCGGCGTGGCAGAGTGGCAGACGCGGCTGGTGGAATCGCTGCCGAAGAACCTGCGCGGATCGCTGCCGACCATCACGGACATTGAGCGCGAGCTGAATCAGCCTCGCGCGAAGAAGCCTGCGGGCAAGAAATCCAAGTCGTGAGCCTCTAGCATGAAGCACCTCCCTCTCATCCTTCTCATCTCCGCCGCCATGGCACTGTCGGTGTCCGCCGAGCCTCAATCTATCCCATTGAACCGCCCGCCAGCACCGCTGCTGAAAAAGGGCGAGAAACAGCTCTTCGTGGACAGCGTGATGATCCGCGGCAAGCAAGGCGTCACGCGAGTCATCCATCCCGCCAAGAAACTCGAGAAGCCTGTGCTCACTGCTGAGATGCCCTGGGAAGTGAAGATCAAGGATGGTATCATCGACAAGCGGGTGAACATTTATGGAACGGTGCTGCGTGATGCGAAGTCCGGCTCCTTCAGGATGTGGTATGCGGATGCAGGCAGCGTGCTTTACGCCATCTCCGCCGACGGCATTCGCTGGGAGCGGCCCATGCTGAAGGTTGCCGGCGAGAACAATGAAACCGATCTGCATCTGCACAGTCCCAGCATCATTGAGGACAAGTTTGAGACCAATCCCGCGAAGCGCTACAAGGCGGTCGGCAGTGCGGGCCGGGGTGTGGATGACGCCAAGCTGCAACGGCTCAAGGATAAGTTTGAGTTGGTCGATTGGTATCGCGACAAGGATCACCGCCTGTATTACGCGGCTTATTCGGCCGACGGCTGGCGATGGACGATTGAGCCGGAACCGATCCTGCTCGGTTGCGACACCATCACGCTGTCGCAGGATACGGTGACGGGCGAATATCTTGCCTTTCACAAACGCCAGGGGGATCCGCGCGTGGTGGGCATCCGCCATGTGTTCCTTTCGGTCAGCAAGGACATGAAGCACTGGTCTGAGCCGCATCCGGTGCATGTGGCCGATGAGATCGACAACAAGGCCACGCGAAAGCTGAAGGGCGGCACTTACTCGGAATACTACAACCTGTCCGGTTTCGCCTACGCCGGGCATTGGCTGGGCTTTGTCACTCATTTCCGCCGCGTCGAGCCACCGTCTGCGTTGTTCGGCAATGACGAGGTCAACGGCCAGAAACGATCCGCGACGGGAATCATCGATGTCCAGCTCGTCACCAGCAGGGATGGCCGTCATTGGGATCGCTGTTCGGATCGCAGCCCGGTGATCCCGCTGGGGCCGCATGCGTATGATGCGGGGAGCATCTTCGGACTTTGCAACGCCCCCGTCTTCGTCGGCGATGAGATGTGGATGTATTACACCGCTGCGACCACTCCACACGGAGGCCTGGCACCAGAAAAGGAGCAATCCATCGCGCTGGCCAAGTGGCGCGTCGATGGTCTCGCGTCCATGCAGGCCAAGGACAAGCCTGGAAGCATCGAAACCCACGACTTCATCCCGGAAGGAACGCAGCTCTCGGTGAATGCTGATTTCAGAAAAGGCCGCCTCATGGTGGAGGTGCTGGATGCAGATGGCAAAACGATCCCAGGCTTTGAAAAGGAAGCCTGCGTGATCGAAAACCAAGACGCCGTGAAGCTGCCCATACGCTGGAAAAACTCGGCGACACTTCCGACGGGCATTCCCATCCGCCTCCGCTTTCATCTTCAGAATGGAGACATGTTCAGCTACCGGATTGATTGAAGGCAAGGATGTGAAAACCAAACTGCAACCACGACCATGAGATCAAAGCTTCGTTCCAAAATGTGCCGTCTCGTTATGGCTTCATGCCTCGCTTTGATGCCGCTCATGCTCCATGCGCAGGCAAAGCCGCTCGCGCAGGATTACCGCGTGGTGATTCACAATCCGAACCCGGAGTTTTATGTCGAGGGGCCGGGACTGGTGCGATTGAATGATGGCACGCTCGTTGCCGTGGTGCCGGTGGTGCCGCGTGAGGAGTGGAGCAAGGAACGGCGGGCCACGCAGAGCGTGACGCACATCCTGCGCAGCAGCGATGGCGGCCAGACGTGGCTGAAGGCATCCGATTTGCCCTACTACTCCGCCGCGCCGTGGACGCATGGCGGAGCGCTGTATTTGTTCGTGAACAAGGGCGGCACGAAGGTGCGCAATGACGATCTGCTGCTGCTCAAGAGCACCGATGGCGGCAAAACGTGGTCGGAGCCGGTGACTCTCTTCACCGGGCACTTCTGGAACTGCCACACGGGCATGGTGCAGCGCGACAACAAACTCTACTGGGCCACGGACGATCTCGCGCTCGGCAGCAAACGCGGGCCGCGCATCATCGCGGGCGATTTGTCCGGCGAGGTGATGAATCCGAGCGCGTGGCGATTGTCCGAGCCGGTGCCCTTTCCCGGAGTGCCGGAGGCGATGACGAATCCGCAGTATGAAAATCTCAGCAGCCAGTATCTGGAGCCAAACGTGATCGATGTGCGCGGCAGGCTGCGCGTGCTGATGACCGTGAAGCCCAAACGGCAGTCCACCGCGGGCATGTGCGCCGTGCTCGACTTTGAGGACAAGGGCGGCCCGCTCGATTTGAAGTTCACGCAGTTTCATCCCATGCCCGGCGGGCAGTTGAAGTTCTGCGTCATCTGGGACGAGCAGTCGAAGCTGTTTTGGGCCACGGCGAATCTCGTCGTGGATGGCCAGGGCGCGTTCGATTGGTTCCGCGACGGCGAAAAGCGCGGCAACGTGCGCTACGCCAGCGGCCTCGGCGGCAATGACCGCCGCTTTCTGATGCTGCAATACAGCGTCGATGGCCTGAACTGGTTTCAGGCCGGTTGCGTGGCGCAAGCGGGCAAGATCTCACAGTCCTTCATGTATGCGCGCCCCGTGATCGACGGCGACGACCTCGCCATCATCGCCCGCAGCAGCATCCACGCACCGAACCAGCACGATGCGGATCATGCGACATTTCATCGTGTGAAGAATTTTCGCAGCCTCGCGCTGAAGCTCGTGCCGGAGGCTGAGGAGTAACCTGTCCCGCATGAAAACTTTGTTTGCCGTTCTGATGGTTGCTTTTGCCACGTCGGCTCGCGCCGAAAAGGTCGAGGCCGATCTCTGCATCTATGAAGCCACGCCCGGCGGCATCGCGATGGCCGTGCGGGCGGCGAGGGAAGGCTTGTCGGTCGTGCTGGTGAATCACGATGATCATCTTGGCGGCATTCTCTCGAACGGGCTCGGCGTTTGGGATACGTTGTGGGAGGGAAAACGGGCTCCGATCTATGATGAGACACGGCAGGCGATCTTTGATCACTACCGCACGACGTATGGCGAGAAGTCGCCGCAGTATCGCGATGCACTGCCGGGCAAGAGCGGGCACACAAACGGGAAGTTTGAGCCGAAAGTGGCGGAGATGGTTTTGACGGGCTTGGTGAAGAAGGAGCCGCGCATTCGCTTGATCACGAATCGGGTGATCAGCGCGGTGAAGCGTGACGGGGTGTTGATTCGATCTGCGAGCTTCATGAGTCTGTGGGCGAATGTGGAAGCCATCGAGGTCCAGGCCAGGGTCTTTGCGGATTGCAGCTACGAAGGCGATCTCTCGGCGATGGCGAAGGTGCCGTATCGCATCGGACGTGAGGCGCGGAGTGAGTTCAACGAGCCTCATGCGGGCGTGATTTTCATGTCGCCGGTCAAATCGGCACCCACGCCCGAGATGGCTCGGGCTGCGGAGCTGCATCACAGGTTGAAGATGCGGAAGTTCAGCGGCTTTCAGCGGATCAAGCAGCCGGAAAGCACGGGCGAGGCGGATGGGAATGTGCAGGCCTTCAACTACCGCACGATCTTGAGCTCTGAACCCGCGAACCGGCTGCCGGTCGAAAAACCGGCGAATTATGATCCCGAGAAGCTCAAACTGCTGGAGCATGGCTCCATCGTATCGCCGATCCCGAATTCGAAACGCGGCTGGAACCGTCCGCAGCTCGTCGGCATGCAAACCGAGTATGTCGAGGCCGATTGGAACGGGCGGCAGAAGATCATGAATGCGTTTTGGGACACGACGATGGCCCTGCTCTACTTTTTACAGAACGATCCGTCCGTCGATCCGGTACGGCAGAAGTCGTGGCGGGAGTTTGGTCTCGCAAAAGACGAGTTCACCGACAACGGACATCGTCCGCACGAGTTTTATGTGCGCGAGGCACGGCGCATCACGGGGCGATACATCTTCACCCAGCATGACGCGATGCTCGCGGAAGGCCTGGAGCGTGCGCCGATGCATGCGGACAGCATCGGCGTGACGGAGTGGTATCTCGACACGCACGCCTGCACGCCGCGACGCATCGAGGCAGCGCTGGAGGAAGGGAAGATGATGCTCGATGTCGAGACCTTCCCCGGCCAGGTGCCGTATCGCGCCATTCTGCCGCAGAGCGTGGACAATCTCCTCGTGCCGGTGTGCCTGAGCAGCACGCATGTCGCGTGGGGCACGATTCGGCTGGAGCCGACATGGATGAATCTCTGTGAGTCGGCTGGTCATGCCGCCGCGATGGCGGTTCAGCAGCAAATCGCGCCTGCGCAGCTCGATACTGATGTGCTGCTGCGAAAACTGGCCGCGAGTCATGTGATGTTGAGCTTTTTCAACGACGTGGATGTCGCTAGCGATGATCCGCAAGTGGCTGCGGCTCAGTATTTTGCCACGAAGGGCTTTTTTGCCGATTACGATGCACGGTTGGATGACCTACTGGACCCTAGGACGGCTGAAGCCTGGGTTACAGGCCTCGACTATCTGGTCGTGAAGAAACTGAAGCCCGAAATGCTCGCGGCTCGCTTGGCGAAGCTAGATACTAGCGATTTAAAGCCAATGTCGGGTGCTCAATTCATGGCTACACTGAGGCAGACGAAGAGCCTGAAAGCCGACGCCATGGCCGCGTTACGTTTGGCGGGTGACAAGCCCATCACGCGAGGTGAGGCCTTGGCGGCAATGATGCGGTTACTGAGTCGTTAAAGCTTAGCTATCCGACAAGTCGAGTTCGTGGCTTTCCGTATGCAGGACGGAGGCGTATTTCGGCCTGGGTGAGAAGCGGGCTTCTCGTGAGGCTTTCTTTTGAACCTGGGTGAGGGCTTTAATGGAGCTCCAGCAGGGCGTGGCGGTGCTGGGCGGCGGTCATGCCGATGATGCGGGCGAGGATGATCATGCCGAGCAGGGAAACAATGGCTGAGGCGAAGAAGCCGATGAATGGGATGAGCTGGAGGAGCCTGCCGATCACCATGGTGGCGGCGCAGACTTGGATGGAGGCCCAGGCGGCGGGTTTGGTGCGGCTGAAGGCTCCAAAGGCGAAGTGCGGCCACCAGGCACCGAAGCGCTCCTGGAAGACGATCATCATCGCGGCAAAGGGGAAGTAAAAACAGGGCAGGGCGGCTCCGAGTAGCCAGAGCGTGGGCTCTGCTTTGAGATAGGGCCACCAGCTTGTGGCGAGTTCGGAACCGATTTTGATCCAGACGAAGAGGACGATGGCGTGGGTGAGCAAAAAGGTGCTGGAGATGCGCACACCAGGTTTGACGAGCTCATCGACGGATTGACTGAATGCAGGCCAGTCTGGGGGCTCGTCTTTGCCCTCCATGGTGGTCTGGATGATGCGGTAGAAATAGTCACCGGCATAGATGGCGCAGACTACGGCGAGCACGATGCCTGCGATCTGGATGTAGGGGGCGATGCCGAGGAGTGCGGCGAGGATGAGACTGGTGCGCAGGATGTGGGGCTGCCCACGGCGCCAGAGATAGGCTTTGGCCTCGGTGATGAGGGCGTCGCGGCTCAGGACAGGGCGGTCGGCGATGGTTTCATCGATCTGCTGGGCCACCGTCTTCACCACGCTGGACCGAGGCGGTGGCTGCTCGAACTTCGAGATCACGCGCTCTGGGGCCACGGTGGCTGGGGGCGGGAGATGTGGAGCGGGCAGATGAGAGGGCGGCGGCGGAGGGCTGGGCTGGGATGGAGGTGGGAGATTCGGCGGCGGCAGATTCATGCAGAGTGCGGAGTGTAGGGCACGATTCCGCACTGACAACGACGGTGTCTTTGCTTTTTCACAAGTTCAGCCCGTATCGCCGTTACGGGATCGGGGCACCTTTGGCTCCGATGCAGTAGAGGGAGCCTGCGGTGCGGATGAAGAGGCGCTTGTCACCGATGGCGGGGACGGAGTTCACGGCACCGTCGAGGGCACTGACGGCGATCTTTTCGAATTTCGGTCCGGCTTTGATGACGATGAGGTCGCCCTGCTGGCTGGCGCAGAAGATTTTGCCATCAGCGGCGACGGGGCTGCTGAAGAACTTGGCGCTGCCTTTGGTACCTTCGAGACGCTCTTCATAGATGACCTTGCCGGTTTTTTGCTCCACGCAGCGGAGGACGCCGCCATCACCGAGGAGATACATGTGCTCACCGATGACGAGAGGGGAGGGGACGTAGGGGAGGCCTTTGGGGATGTCAAAATTCACGGGCTGGGGCTTGCCGCTTTTCAGATCGAGCGCGGCGATCTCCTTCACGCCGCCGCCTGTGCCGAAGGTGCAGAAATAGAAGTCGTTGCTGAGGACGCCGCTACCGAGGCTGCGCTGGGAGTAGCCAGGATTGTGCTGCCAGTTCATTTTGCCGGTCTGGAGGTCGATGCCCATCACGCCGCTGCCGGTGTCTGCACAGATGATTTCTTTTTTGCCACCGACGGTATGGATGACGGGGGTGGAGAAGGTGTTGAGGCAGTTTGGGAGGTCGAGCTTCCAGGCTTGTTTGCCGGTCTTGGCATCGAGGCCGAGGATGCAGCTTTTCCACTCACGCTGCTCTGGGGCGGTGGTGAGGTCTTTGCCGTTTTTTTCCACATCGAATTCGCTGCGGATGATCATGATGCCGTCCTCGACCAGAGCGGAGACGCCAGTGCCGTGCTCGTGGATGTAGCCGGTGACTTTGGGGTTTTTCCACATCACTTTGCCATTGTGATCGAGTGCCAGGGCCTGGATGTCTGGGCCGCTGCTCCAGTTCACGTAGATGCCGGTGGCATCGACAAAGGGGCTGCTGCTGGCGAAGGTGTTGTAGGTCTTGTGGATGGTGTGCGGGATGAATTCTTCTTCGTGACGCCAGATTTCCTTTCCATCGGTGGCGCTGAGAGCGAGCACGGCACGCTTGGTCGGCGCTGTCTCGGCGGTGACGAAGATTTTATCCTCCCAGAGCACGGGTGAGGACCAGCCTTTGCCGAGAGGTGCCATCCAAAGGGTGGTGCTGTCATCGACGACGCTGGGCAGGCCGGTTGTCTCCACGACGCCACTTCCGTTCGGGCCGCGGAAGCGGTTCCAGTCAGTTTTGGCAAAGGCGGCGGCAGAAAGAAGGAGAAGGACGGTGAGCGTGGGTTTCATTGGAGGGCGGCTACAACGATACACCAGGGAGAAAGTTTTCGCACACTCTGTTCTGGCCTGTGCGGGGCTTTTCGCTTGGATGTCACTGCACATGCCCAGTCTCGAACACGAAATGAAACTCCGCGCCTCCGGTCACGCTCTCGTAGCGGGCATCGACGAGGCTGGGCGGGGGCCTCTGGCGGGGCCTGTCACGGTGGCGGCGGTTATTCTGCCAGCGGATTTCACCCATGCGGTGCTCAATGACTCCAAGCAACTGAGCGAGAAAAAGCGCGAGGCCATTTATGAAGAACTCACCGCTGATCCACGCATCCGCTGGCACTGTGTGGCCATCGAGCCAGAGGAGATCGACCGCATCAATATCCTCCAGGCCACCTGGGAAGGCATGCGACGTGCCGCTCTAGCGCTCGATCCACGGCCTGATGCGGTTTTGATCGATGGACGGCCTGTGAAGGCCTTTCCGCTGCCGCAGGTGGCCTTGGTGAAGGGGGACAGCATCAGCTTCTCCATCGCGGCAGCCAGCATCATCGCCAAAGTGACGCGTGATCGGCTGATGCAGCGCCTGGCGCAGCAGTTCCCGCACTATGGATTTGATGTGCATAAGGGCTACCCCACTCCGGCTCATCTCGCTGCTTTGAGGAAGCACGGCCCATGTCCGCAGCATCGGCGTAGCTTTGCTCCTGTGGCGCAGCTCGAGCTGGATTTATGATCCTGTGAGTCACGCTGGTCGACAGATCGGAGGTGCCCTGTCCGTTGACCATTTTCCACCATGAAACTCATTCTCTCACTCCTCCTGCTGCTCTCCAGCGTGTCTCTCCAGGCACAAGCACCGGCCAAAAAGGCCGCTGCACCGAAGCAACCCGTCGCTGCCAAGAAAAAAGTCTATCCGAAGAATCCGCCGAAGACAGTGGCTGATTTCAAATATGGCCCGCATGAGCGCAACGTGCTGGACTTCTGGCAGGCGAAGTCGGACAAGCCCACTCCGGTGCTCTTCTTCATCCACGGCGGTGGCTGGATGGGCGGGGACAAGGCAGGCATCGCGGTGGAGCCATTTTTGAAGGAGGGCATCTCCGTCGTCTCGATCAATTACCGCTACATCTCGCAAGCGCAGGAGGTGGTGCCGCCGGTCAAAGCCCCGCTGCATGATGCTGCACTGGCGCTACAGACCGTGCGAAGCAAAGCCGGTGAGTGGAATATCGACAAAGTCCGCATCGGTGCCAGCGGAGGCAGCGCGGGGGCTTGCAGCAGTCTGTGGCTGGCCTTTCACCCAGACATGGCTGATCCGAAGAGCAGCGATCCCATCGCCCGTGAGTCCACCCGCCTCTACTGCGCCGCTGTGATGGGACCGCAGACCACGCTCGATCCCCAGCAGATGAAGGAATGGACGCCAAACAGCAAATACGGCGGCCACGCCTTCCTCGTCGGCAAGGAACGCCCCACCTTTGATGCCTTCCTCGCAGCACGGGAGAAAATCCTTCCGTGGATCGCAGAGTACTCGCCCTACGCACTCGTCACCAGTGATGATCCCGCGATTTATATGAGCTTCAATGGCAAGCCCAACCTGGGCAAAGAGGAAAAAGATCCCACCCACACCGCGAACTTCGGTGTGAAGCTCCAGGAGCACTGCAAAGCCAATGGCGTGGCATGTGAGATCTACTACCCAGGTGTAGAAGGTGTCGCTGCCACCTCCGTGGAGTATCTGATCAAGAAGCTGAAAAACTGAGCTTCTTAGCCATTTTTTCCGCCCCGCTCTGGTTCACGCTGGAGCGGGGTTTTTCGTGATGCAGGACAATGCGTCCAAAATGCCCACATCATCGAATCCGCGTGCCGAGATGGCTTGATCGAGATGCGCTGGACTGCGACCACCGATGAGCACGGTCTCGATCCCCGGCTGATGCAGTGCCCAAGCTAGGGCCAGATGTGCCTGCGAGTGCCCTGTGCGCTCTGCGAGCGCTCGGAGCCTAGCCAAGCGCTGAAAGGCTAGCTCATGGAAGTACACGTTTTGATGCCCTGGGATGATCTGAAAGCGTGAACCAGCCGCGACGCCGTTTTGATGCTTCCCCGTGAGGAAACCTGCCCCCAGCGGGCTGTAGGTGACGATGGAGATGCCTGCTCGCTCGCAGTAGGCTTTTAAATCCTCTGCGACATCGCTCACGGCGAGGTTGTGATTATTCTGGATCACGCGGAAGCGTGGCCCGATGGCCTGGAGCTGCTCCAGTGTGAAGTTACTCACGCCCCAGCGGCTCACGGGCAGCGCATCGGCTGCGGCATCGAGCTGTAGCGCAGTTTCATGCCACTGATGGAGGTAGAGCAGGTCGATCTGCTCCACGCCGAGACGCTTCAGGCTCGGAGTGATGTCGATGCGGTCATAAGGCGGCAGAATCTTCGTGGCGATGGTGATGCCCACTGGTCGCCGCGAGGCCAGCCATCTGCCCAGGATCGCCTCTGAAGCACCACCGCCATAAGCCGCAGCCGTATCAAATTGCCGCACCCCACACTCCAAAGCATGGTCTAGCAGGGCAAAGGAGGCTGCCTCATCAATCTCACGCCCAAAGGTGACACAGCCGAGGCCGATTTGCGGTTTTTCGGTCATTTCATCAGCCAATCCAGCGGGATGCTTTGGAATTTCAGTGAGAGTTGCTTCCCCTTCAGCGGAAAGACGTAATAGCTCAGTAGCATGCGATCCTGATGTGGTGTGATGCTGGTGTAGGCAAAAGTCAGCGAAGGATCAGACTCGATGTTCTTGGGGCGGCTCCATGTCTTGCCTTCATCGTGTGAGATCATTGCCGAGAGTGGAGTGCGTGCGCCGCCGTGATTGGTGCCGAGTACGGTTTTCTCTGGGTTTTTCCACTCCACCGTGGGATTGAGCACCAGGAGCCAATCGCCTGTGCCAGGAATACGCGTGATGGTGGTGGGTGACTCAGGCGCTTCGACGATCCATGGCTGTGCCTCCGTCCAGGTATCTCCACCATCGCTGGAGTAGCTGTGCCAAATGTAGCCTGTCTGTGTGCGGATGATCTGCATCACGCGGCCATCTTTCATTTCGATGAGTCCAGGCTCCATCGCACCACGCTTCGGGGCAGAGACCAGCGTCCTGCCGCGTTGCCACGTCCTGCCATCATCATCCGAGCGATACACGACCGTGCGGAAGGGATCACCTTTGGCAAACACCGTGCCGCAGGTCGAGATAGGAGCCAGAAGACGGCCTGATCGAAGCTGGATGATGCGTGCATTATTCATCACATGATAACCGGGCTCTGGAGTGATGAGCGTCGGCTCGCTCCAGCTCTGCGTGTCATCTTTCGATCTGCGCACATAGGCTTTGAGGTCGCTGAGCGAGTTTTTGATCAGGTAGAAGAACAGAACATCCCCGCTGGCGGAGCGGAGGAGACTCACAGACATCACATTGGCTCCTCCATGGTTCTCCTGGATCGTCGTGGGACTACCCCAGGTGCGTCCGCCATCCGTGGACTTCACCGCGACGATGCGTGCGGCAGCATGGTCCTCTGCTCCGCCATAAAACTGCGACCACGCGGCGAAGAGAGTGCCATCCCGCAGCACGATGATGTCGCCCTCCGAATTGCGCGGGTGCTCCGCGCTGGCCTGTGCGATGAAGGACGTGAAAGGCTCCTCCGCAGCACCACTAGGAGCGGCCCAGGTAAGAGCGATGAGCAGGGAAAGGATGATGCGGGCGTCGAGTAGCATGGGAATGCTTCCAGAGGCAATGGAAGCCTATATCTACGCCCCAAATGGAGCTCTTCTGCCATCTTCATCCTTGTTGCCTTCAAATCGCCCATCGAGCTGACGCGGAGCAGATAATGCTACTCAGAGTCGGTCGCCTCATGGTCATCACCAGGACATCCTGTGAGGTATGGCAAAACTTAATCTTCGCCAAATTCTCGCAGACAACGTTCACCGCTACCGCTCCCGTGTTGGCATCTCCCAGGACAACTTTGCTATCGAGTGTGGCGTGCATCGCACCTATGTTGGCCAAGTGGAGCGTTGTGAGCGGAATGTGACTCTGGCCACGCTAGAACTGTTCGCAAAGGCGATGAAGACAGATGTGCCGAACCTGCTCACCAAGGATGGAGTGGCATGAACACGGTGAATCATGCGCAGGCCATCCGTGAGAGTGGATTAAGCATTTTTGATCTGCTCCCCAAAGACTCGACGCTCTATCTGGCGACCCAGGAGCTCGAAAAGCTGCTCGACGCAGGGCTGCGCGGCTTCAATACGGCGGGTTTGCCTCTGCGAACTCGCTCGAAGGTGGTGAAGACCGAGGTTTGCAGGGTGCTGGGCTATCCGGTGCCGAAGTCGTTCCGCAGATGCAAGCCTCACGCTCGCTTTCCTGGGCAAAACTTCGACACCTATGTGCAGGCATCGGATAACCTCCAAATCTGGAATGAGGAGCTAAAGCCGCGACGCCGTTATGTGCTCATCGCAGTGGATGAAAACGGACTCGTCAGTCGGGTAAAGGTCGTCACGGGAGCCATGCTGGCAAAACTCGATACCACTGGGACGCTCACGCAGAAGTATCAGGCCCGGTTTATTCCAGGCACGCAGGCGGCGGAGCTTGTTTCGAGCACCGATTCTGAGCATCTGAAGCCACTGCTGGGCACTTTTTCAAATCGCGAGCCTACCGACGATCCTGAACGCGGAGCCGTGCTACCGATTCGGTCGCTGTTTGAGCGGCTGACTTCGCTTGTTGGCAGCTCTTTTGCCAATGCTGGGCACGACCAGGAGCGGAATCGTGGCGCGGAACTCCATCGGCTGGTATGCAAGGCTCTTGGTTTTGCGAGCTACGCAGACGATGGCCAGTTTCCCGATGTGCGGAACCAATTGCTCGAGGTGAAGTTGCAAGCTTCGCCGACAATTGATCTCGGACTGGTCGAGCCATCCAGCACAGAGCCGCTGGATCTGAATGCTCTACCCGAAGGCACGGTGCGGCATTGCGATGTGCGATATGCCATCTTTGGCGCTTCGATGAAAGACAATCAGGTGCTGATCAACAGCCTCGTTCTCACTACTGGCGAGGCTTTTTTCAGCCGGTTTCCGCGCTTTGAGGGGAAGGTCTTGAACAAGAAGATTCAGATTCCCTTACCGCGTGGCTTTTTCGGCAAGGCCAAAGGCTGACTCGACTAGAGAGTCGATCTGAGCGGCGAGTGCATCCGCTTCGTTTCCGGGTGTCAGCTCATAAATCCGCCGGGCGAGTGCGATGATCTTTTTCGATGTTGGTAGCTCGGGTGATGGCAGCGGAAACTTCTCCACATACTGCGTCATGAAGCGGCGGCGACCGGCATAGAGCTTGTTGTTGAAAGCGTGGTCGTAAAAGTTCTCGATGAAGCGTGAGTTGGCCACCGCGAGTGCCAGCCAGAGCAGATCGCTCTCGGTACGATCTTCCGCTGCTAGCCAGTAGCAATCGCCATTGATGATTTCTCCATCGAGGCTCATCCAGAAGGTGGGACGCTCCGAGATGTCGGGGAAAACGAGCTTTGGCACGGCCCACAACGCGGGAAGCTGCGGAACCCAGATTTCGAACCACTGGCGGCCTGACTCCATCACATAAGTCCGTGCCTCCAAAGTGGCGCGGTGGCTTTCCAGATAGCGCTTCGTGCGCGGATGCTGGTCGAGATCGATCGCGGCCTTTTTGCCAGATCGGTCCTCATGCGTGTAAAGAATCTGCCGGTCAGCGGGCAGCGCTTTGAACCGCCGCGCCACATGGTGCGTGATCAGCGGCCTCAAAACCTCCGGGTCGCATGTCTTCGGGCAATGCCTGCCAGTCCTGTCGAACGAAAACCTTATCCGCAGTGGACTTCACGCCGACGCGAATTTTCCCGATTTCACCGAAAGTGCAGTGCGTGTTCGCCATCACCGTGTCCAGCCAGGCATCACCGCGCTCCGTGGCGATGCGCCAGGTGCCATTGGCAGCAGTGCCGTGATGCAACAAACCGTGCTGGACGAGAAACGTGGTGCCTGACACGCTCACCGAGCCGCTGCCATTTGAGAGTGCCTCAAACACTGTTTCTGCCTGATGGATGGGTTCTTCGCGAGTCGAGTAGATCGTGGTGAAGCGCGGGTTCGAGGAGGCAATGCCGCTGCGTTTCCGCAGGAGCAGCACTGCGGGTAAAACGGCGGCTTCAAATAGCTTGGTGTCGCCAAAGTCCCAGACGTGAAGCACCTCGAAACGCGAAAGGATGCGCTCACGCACCTGCGCACCAGCCTTGGTCGTCATGAAGCGATTGGAGACGATGATCCCGGCCACGCCGCCCTCGCGCAGCACATCAGCGATACCTTCGATAAAGGCGAAACTCAGATCCACCCGTCCACTGAGGTCAAACTGCCGAGCGAGGCGCTGCGAACGCTCCGCGCCCATCACCTGCGTCCGGACATACGGAGGATTCGCGATCACCACATCATAGCAGGCGGGGACTGCAAAGAGCGAGTCAGTCCGGTGCTCCAGTGCGAAATCGAGGAAATCTTGTTGCTGTACTTTGCCGGTTATTTGAGGCAGGTCTTCGCGCAATCGTTTATCGGCATTTGCGACGGCCACTTCATCCAGATCGAAGCCGTTGAGCGTGCAGGCATTTCCGAATGTTCGTCCGAAAGCCAGTAGAAGCTCGCCATCTCCGACAGCAGGGTCAAGGACGAGCGGATTTATTGCTGTGCAAACCGCCGATAGATGCCGCGCCACAAACGCAGCCAGCCCAGCGGGCGTGTAATGCGCCCCCTCTTGCTTCTGGGTCTTCTTGGTGGCTCTGGCGTCCAGTTTCATCCTGGCGAGGCTAACGCTCCATCAACAGCATTCAATGAGCAGCTATGATATTCCTTGCTGGAAAATACCCAGTGTTCACTGATCCGAAGATGGAGCTTTATCTGGCGATGCGGAGAATGTTTTAGGCTTCACGGAGGAGGATGGCATCGACGTTGAGGCCGTCGTAGAGGGCATCGCTGAGGATGACGAGGGGATCACCGGGCTGGATGAGTTTTTCGCGGCGCAGGATGTCGAGGGCACCGTGGATGGTGGTCTCGGGCTGGCCTTCCGTGAAGGACATGACGAAGGGGTGGACGGCACGGGCACTAACGAGGGTGCGGCTGACGTGGAGATGCGGTGTGAAGGCAAAGATGGGGGCGTTTTCCGGGCGCTGGTGAGCGAGTAGGTGAGCCATGACACCACGCAGGGTGAAGACGAGCAGTTTGGAGCCAGGGATGCTGTTGGCGAGGGTGACGGCGGCTTTGACGGTTTTGTGCTTGTTGGTTTTGAGCGGGGCGTCGCTGGCGAAGCGGCCTGCGGGGTATTTTTGCTCGATGCGGCGCACGACGGTGTTGAGCACTTCGACGCATTTGATGGGGTAGCGCCCGACGCTGGTTTCTCCACTGAGCATGACGCAGTCCACTTGCTCGATGACGGCGTTGAAGATGTCGGTGACTTCTGCCCGGGTGGGGACGGGGTTTTCGATCATGCTTTCGAGCATCTGGGTGGCGACGATGACCTTGCGCCCATGGTAGGAGCAGCGCTCGACGATTTGGCGCTGGATGAGGGGCAGGTCTTCGATGGGGCATTCACTGCCGAGGTCGCCACGGGCGATCATGATGCCGCCGCTGGCTTCGACGAGGGCGTCGATGTTTTGCAGAGCTTGTTGGTTTTCGATTTTGGCGATAACGCGGGCTTTGCTTTTCTTTTGGTCAATGAGGAGCTGGAGGTGCTGCACATGGCCGGGCTCACGGGCAAAGCTGAGGGCGAAGTAATCGACTCCTAGCTCCAGACCGAGGTCGAGATCGGTGTAGTCTTTCTGGGTGAGCGGGGGGAGGCGGACGGGGACGCCGGGGAGATTGATATGGCGGCGGGATTTCATCTCGCCCTGGGTGAGGACGGTGCCGGTGACGTGCTGGGGTGTGACCTCGGTGGCTTTGACCTGGATCATGCCGCCATCGAGCATGATGATGTCGCCGACTTTGAGGTCTTTGCCGAGGTCGGGGTAGTTGACGGTGACGGAGTAGGTGGTGCGGGCAGGTGCGTCTGGCTTGCAGCGGAATTCGACGATGTCGCCGGGCTGGAGCTGCCAGGGCTGATCGACGTCGCCCGTGCGGATGCTGGGGCCGGTGAGGTCCATGAGGACGGCGATTTCGCGGCCGCAGGTGGCTGCGGCATCACGGATGCGGGTGTGGACACTGCGGACCCAGTCGTGGGAGGCGTGGCTCATGTTCAGGCGGAAAATGTCTGCGCCTGCGGTGATGAGTGCGGCGATGGTTTCCTGGTTTTCCGTGGCGGGACCGAGGGTGCAGAGGATTTTGGTTTTACGCATGGGGAGGGATGTTTTGTGCTGTGGGCATGGAGCAGGGTAGGGGCCGCTTCAAGGCTACAAATAGCGAAAACGATGCCAGAGTGTCTGGGAGAGCGGATTTGCGTTTGCAGGCGTGGCTGCTGCGACGAGCAATGCGGCTCTATGAAGACCGTGATCGCTGTACAGCCTTATGAACTCGCCCTGATCGACACGCCAGTGCCCGTGCCGGGGCCCTATCAGGCGCTGGTGCGCACGGAGGTGGCCTGTCTGTGCAATCAGACGGATAGTGAGCTGCTCGCGGGCAAATTCCCCGGTATGGAGGAGGCATTTCCTTTTGCGCTGGGGCATGAGAGCGTGGGGGTGGTGACGGCGGTAGGGGAAAAGGTGCGGAATTTCGCCATCGGCGACCGTGTGGTGGGTGGACTGGTGTTTGATCTGCAAAAAGAGGGCGTGGACAGTGGCTGGGGCGGCTTTTGCGAGCAGACGCTGGCGAATGATCACCTAGCGATGGTGGCGGATGGCGTGGCGGATGAGAAAAATGGCTGGATCGAGGTGTTTGAGATCCAGACGCGTGTGGATGCGGACATCCCGGCGGAGGAGGCGGTGCTGCTCTGCACCTGGCGTGAGGTGCTGGGGGCTTTTCGCGATTTTCATCTCCAGCCGGGGGATGATGTGCTGATTTATGGCGCGGGGCCGGTGGGGCTGAGTTTTGTGAAATTGGGCCGACTTTTCGGCTTGGGCTGGATCGGGGTGGTGGATCGGCATGCGGAGAAGCAGGAGCGGGCGCGGGCTTTTGGCGCGGATGCGGTGTTTTCTCCAGGAGATGCCGAAATCGCGAATTTGGCCGCGGCACGAGGCAAAAAGCTCGATGCAGTGATCGATGCGGTGGGGAAGGGGGAGATCGTGATGCAGTCGCTGCCACTGTTGCGGCGTGGGGGCTCGCACTGCGTGTATGGAGTGCTCACGGGCGGTCCGCTGCATATCGACCGCAAGCTGGCGGATTTTAATTTTAACCTGTTCGTGCACCAGTGGCCGACGCGGCGCTATGAGCGTGAAGCGCAGCCGCAGCTCTGTGAGTGGATTCGCACGGGGAAGCTCAGCTCGCGGGATTTTATCACGCATCGGTTCCCGCTGGAGCAGATCGCGGCGGCATTCGAGGCCGTGCGGGGCCGGAAGGTGGTGAAGGCGCTGATCGAGTATGCTTGAGGGCCGTGTATTGTGAACAAACTGCCATCTTGTGAATAAAATCTTGCCAGTTGGTGGGCTTTCTGACACGCTCTGGGTATTACCGTGATTTACATAAACGATCACATTCCGGGCGCGGCACGCTGGAGCAGGCTCCAGCGCAGGAGAGGAGGCGCTGGAAGACTTTTTCATCTGCTCCATCGAACACCGATGGGCCAACTCTTTTCCATAACACCATGGACCGCGACGACCACCCCGCCACAGTAGCTCCCACGCTCATTGATTCCCGTTTTGGCAGCGACTCCGGTCCTACTGCCTCCACTGCCCCCTCACTCACCGTGCCATCTCCTCAAAGTCCCCGCCGTCGTCGCTCTACTCCCTCGTCTGCCACCGCCGTCAAAACCTTCGTCCTCGATACGAATGTGCTGCTGCATGACCCGGCCTCCATGCACCGCTTTGAGGAGCACCATGTCTGTGTGCCCGTCGATGTACTGGGCGAGCTGGACCGCTTTAAGAACGAGATGACCGAGCGCGGGGCGAACGCCCGTGAGGTGCACCGCTCGCTGATGAAGGCCTTTCCTGCTGGTGCTGCGGTGATCCAGGGTGTGCCCACGCCTGGGGGCGGCAGCATCCGCCTCGTCGCCTACGATTCTGCCGAAGGCGCTGGGATGGAGGATGTGCGGGCTTTTGAGCGCATCTTCCATGATATGGAAAAGACGGATCACCGCATCCTCGCCTGCGCACTCTGGCTGCGTGAGAAGCTGCGCCGTGAAAATACCCGCGAGCCCGTCATCCTCGTGAGCAAGGATCTGAACATGCAACTGAAGGCCCGTGCCGTGGGCATCGAGTGCGAGGATTACCTGCATGACAAAGTCGCCCCGCGTGAGGTCTCGAACATGGAAATAGCCAGGATCGAGATCACTCAGCATGAGCTCCAGCGCTATGCGAGCAGCGGCAGGCTCACACTAGATGCGGCTCGCAGCGCCGGACTGGCGGTGAATGATTACGCCCTCCTCAGCGCAGGGGAAAAGGCCACCATGCCCGCACGATTGAGCAAGGAGGGTGACTTCGTCCGTCTGAATACGCCCGAGGCCATCAAAGTAGGGCAGGGTAGGGCCATCAAGCCGATGAACCTGGGCCAAGTCTGCTTCCTCGATGCGCTGCTGGACCCCGAGATCTCGCTCGTCACCTGCTTTGGCCAAGCAGGCACGGGGAAAACGCTGCTAGCCGTCGCTGCAGCACTCCAGCAGGTCTTTGGCCGCACCTACCAGGGCCTCACGGTCAGCCGCCCCATCGTGGCGATGGGCCAGACGGTGGGATTCCTGCCCGGCTCGCTCCAGGAAAAGATGCGCCCCTGGCTCCAGCCCGTGTATGACGCCCTCGATTTCCTCATGCGGCCCGTCGAAAGCGCCCAGGGCCCCGCACGGAAGAAAAACCGCTTCCTGCCAGACCCCACGCGTGCTCCATCAGGCGGCGGTGCCTACCCGCCGCTCCGTATGATCCGCTCATTCAGCAGGGAGTCATCGAGATCGAGGCGCTGTGCTACATCCGTGGACGCAGCATCCCAGACCGCTTCTTCATCCTCGATGAGGCGCAGCAGCTCACTCCGCTGGAGGCCAAGACCATCGTTACCCGCATGTCGCGTGGGTCCAAGCTCGTCCTCGTCGGAGATCCCGCTCAGATCGACAATCCCTACGTGGACAGCCGCAGCAATGGGCTCGTTTACACCCGGCAGCGCATGCGGGGGCAGCCATTTGCCGCCCACATCCCACTGGTGAAGGGGGAGCGCAGCCCGCTGGCAGAGGCCGCAGCCCGTCTCTTGTAAAAGCGCTGTGCTCTGGAAATTCAGCCCATTTGAAGCCAGCACAAAAAAAGGTCGTACTTTTTTTGAAACGGAAAAGGGGTCCTCTCGTTAAAGCCCACAAGCGCAAGGCTTGGACACTCCACCCCCAGCGCTCCAAACCCAAACAAAGACAACAGACACATCCACATGAAAGTCATTACCTCCATCCTCACCCTCCTCGCCATCGCCGCCACTGTGAACGCCGCAGAAGGCGACAAGAAGCCAGAGGGTGCCAAGAAGAAGGCCGATCCTGAGGCCATGTTCAAGAAGCTCGACAGCAACAGCGACGGCTCCATCTCCAAAGAAGAGTGGGCTGCCTCCCCCCAGGCTAAGAAAGACGCAGCCAAAGCTGACAAAATGTTCGCTGGCAAAGACAAAGACAAAGACGGCAAGATCACCAAAGAAGAGTTCACCGCCGCTCCCAAGAAGAAGGCCAAGTAATTTAGGCCGCTGAGTCACCTCAGCATCCTACGAGCCGCGTCTGCTACCGCAGACGCGGCTTTTTCGTCTTTCCAGGCCGTCTCGCCCAAAAACGGCCCCGAGCAGATTTTGGCCGCAGCCCTCATTCGGCGTTCGCACAATAGGGAATCGTCATTTAGGGTGCGGTTTCCCCTTTTTCCGCCCCCTGACTATGAAGCACCTCCTTTCCATCGAAGAACTGAGCAAGGCCCAGATCGAAAAAATCGTCGAGCTAGCCATCAGGCTCAAAAAGGACCGCAAAGCCTCCCCGCAGGTCCTCGCTGGTCAGCAATGGGCTCTGATCTTCACCAAGTCATCCACGCGGACGCGTGTGAGCTTTGAGGTCGGTATTCGCGAGCTCGGTGGGCAGGTCATGTTCCTCTCTGGGGCAGAGATCCAGCTCGGACGCGGTGAGCCCATCAAAGACACTGCACGCGTGCTCGGACGCATGATCCACGGTGCCGTCATCCGCACCTTTGCGCAGCAGGATGTCGTCGATTTTGCCAAATACAGCGGCATCCCCACCATCAATGCCCTGACCGACGACGAGCACCCCTGCCAGATCCTCGCGGATCTCCAGACCATGCGCGAGCGGCTCGGCGGCTGGGCTGGCAAACGGGTGTGCTTTTTGGGCGATGGAGACTGCAATGTCGCACGCTCATGGATCTGGGCCTCCGTGCGGCTCGGCTTTGAGCTCGTGATCGGTGCCCCCAAGGCATTCCAGCCGCAGGAAAGCTTCATGCAGGCCGTGCCCTCCGGCACCATCCGCATCGTCGATGATCCCATCGAGGCGGTAAAGGGCTGCGACGTGCTCTACACCGATGTGTGGGTCAGCATGGGCAAAGAAGCAGAAAGTGCCGACCGCATCGAAACCCTGAAGCCCTGGCAAATCAATGATGCCCTCCTCAGTCATGCAAAACCCAGCGCCATCGTCATGCACTGCCTGCCGGCCTATCGTGGCAAGGAAATCACCGATGAAGTCATGGAATCCCATGCCGCTGTGATCTTCGATCAGGCAGAAAACCGCCTGCATGCGCAGAAAGCCGTGCTCGTCGAGCTCCACACCCCGCTAGGCTGAAGCAAAAAGCGGTCAGCGTCACTCCCTCGCCACGGTTATTCACGCATCGGACGTGGCGCACGTAGCGCGGGCAGGTCGATCATCACATTGGCACTACGCATCAGGGTCTCTCCGACCAACAGGGCATCGGCACCTGCCTCAGCTAGGCGGGCGGCGTCTTGGGGCGTTTTGATCCCGCTTTCCGCCACCAGGATGATGTCATCAGGCACCTCCTCAGCGAGCTGCTCGGTGGTGCCTAGATCCACGGTGAAGCTCTTCAAATTGCGGTTATTCACTCCGATGATCCGTGCATCTGTGGCTAGCGCACGCTCCAGCTCCGGCAGGTCATGCACCTCCACCAGCGCATCGAGTTGGAAGGTGTGCGCCACCTCCAGCAGGTGCTCCAGAGTCGGCTGATCGAGTGCCGCGACGATGAGTAGGATCGCATCTGCCCCCGCGACCACCGCTTCAAATATCTGCGCCTCATGGATGATGAAGTCCTTCCGCAAGCAAGGGATGTCGAGCTGCTGGCGGATGAGAGAGAGGTAATCCAGACGGCCTTGGAAGAACTTTTCATCCGTCAGCACGGAGATGGCACTGGCACCCGCCTTTTCATAGCCACGGGCGATGGTGAGCGGATCAAAATCAGCCGAGATCGTGCCCGCAGAGGGTGACGCACGCTTCACCTCAGCGATCATCGCCAGGCGGGTCGTATCTGCTCGGAGTGCATCATAAAAAGAGCGCACGTCATCGCGTGTCGCGGCAGCGGCGCGGAGCTTTTCGGCCCGGGGGAGGAGCTTTTGTATTTCGAGATGCTTTTGGGCGATGATTTCGTCCAGTTTGTTCATGGGTAACGGAAAATGGCGGCTTCCTAGGCAGCGGGTGCTCCCGCCGGGATTCGAACCCAGAACCAAGGGATTATGAGTCCCCTGCTCTAACCGTTGAGCTACAGGAGCATGCGCCCGGCATGCGAAGCCCCCGATCATGCCGAGTCTCCCCCCCTGGGTCAAGGAATTCAAAGCCCACTGCCACGCGAAGCGCTTCCTCCGTCCGCTCCCGCATTTCACGCACCATTCCATATCCAAGTCTCGGATCAGGAGTCCGCGTCAGCGTAGGACGAACCCAGAACCGCCACAAAAGACCTTACGCCAAGACCATTGCCAAAAAGGGCCAAAGGCGATAGGATCACGCCCCCCGTCCCGAAAAAAACGCCCATTCCCATGAATCGACTGCTTTCTGCCATCCTGCTGGCCCTCACCTGCCTGCTCGTCGCGTCCCCTCTCGGGGCGCAGGGCACTGGCGAGGCATCGGATCTCTACTACAATGGCTTTGTCACCTTCAATGAGGCCGCACGCATCGAAAAGACCGGTGACAATGAAACCGCCCTCACCAAGTACAAAGAAGCCGCCACCATCTTTGAGCGCATCGCCCGTGATTTCCCCACCTACGAGGTGGAAATGCGTACCAGCCGCCAGCGTGCCGTCGCCAATGCCATCGGTCGTCTCGAAGGCACCCTCAGCAAAGCCGCCGCTGCCGCCGAACAGTTGAAAAATGCCACCGATGCCATGCCTGCCCCTGCCACCCCGCCCGCAGGCGGGCTCGGCTCTTTCCTCTCTCCCACTGGGCCCACGGCGACCGTTGGTGAGCTACCCACCATCGAAGGCCTCCTACGCGATTGGGAGTCCAAAATGCGCGGACGCATCCTCCAGCTCGATGCTGACAAAAAGCAGCTCGAAGTCGATCTCCACAAATGGGGCGTCTGGCACGACTGGGCCGCAGGTGAGATGAACCGCGTCAACGAGCTCAATACCGGCCTGGTCAAAAAATCGGGCGCTTTGGAGCAAGCCATCGTCGGTATGCAAGCAGAGGTCGATGCAGGCCGCGCCGCCTCCACCCAGCTCGATGGCCTCAAGCAGCAAAAAGCCCTCGTCGATGCCGAACTGGCCAAAATAGCCCCCAGACTCGCCGCTGCCGAAAAAAGTGCCTCTGAGGCCACCGCCAAGCTCGCCGCCGCCACCTCCTCCATGAAAGCCATGGAAGCAGACAAAGCCAAAATCGACGCTGAACACGACCAACTCATCAAAGACCGCGACAAAGCCGCTCAAGACCGCGATGCCGCCCTCAAGCAACGCGACATCGCCATGAAGGAGCGTGACGCCGCTGCCGCCAAATCCCTCGGCCTCACCGCCGAAGTCGAGCAGATCAAAAAACGCACCGCCTCCGGTGAAATGCAGAAACTCATCGCCGAAAACGAGCGCCTCCGTGGCGAGCTCGCAGATGCCCAGAAGCAGGTCGCCACGCTCAAATCCGATGTCACCCGCAAAGACGAAGAAATCACCAAGCTGCGCGGTGAAATCACCACCCTCCAGGGCCAGCTCACCACCCTGCGCCAGGAGAGCGCCACCTACCAGACCCAAGTCGCAGACCTCACCCGCCAGCTCAAAGAGCTCAAAGACTCACCCGGCAGCGCTGCCATGGCCGCCGCCGGCTCAGACTCCATCGAGCTCGTCACCAAAGAGAATGAAATGCTCCGCAACATCATCATGCGCCAGCTCCGCATCCAGAACCGCCAGCAGCAGGCCAAAGACCTCATCATCGCCGAGCTATCCAAGATGCAGAATGCCTCCGGCGATCTGCTCAAGCAGGTCGAAGAACTCAAAAGCTCCCGCATGACCCTCAGTCCCGAGGAAGAAAAACTCTTCAAAGACCCCGCCGCCCGCGAGCTCATCTCTGGCTCCGGCGTCCAGGCCACCCTCATCGCCGCCAGCGCAGAAAAACCCAAACCCGGCTCCGTCGATGCCCTCCTCCTCCGTGGTGGAGAAGCCTTCAGCACCAAAGACTTCTCCAAAGCCGCCGAATACTACACCGAGGCCCTCCGCGCCGAGCCCAAGAACATCAACGCCCTCATCGGGCTCGGCATGACTCAGCAACGCGTCGGCAAATACGCCGACTCCGAGGCCGCCCTTCAAAAAGCCCTCGCCTACGAGCCCGACAACGACTCTGCCGCCTACGCCATGGGCGTCACCCATTTCAAACAGGAGCGCTGGAAGGAAAGCATGACCTTCTTTGAAAAAAGCCTCGAAAAACAGCCCCAGAACGCCAGCGCACGCCACTACCTCGGCATCATCGCCACCAAGCTCAGCCTCATGGAGCGTGCCGAGCGTGAGTTCAAGACTACCCTCGCCATCGACCCCAACCACGGCGAAGCCCACTTCAACCTCGCCGTCCTCTACGCCACCTGGGATCCCCCGCAGTGGGACAAAGCCCGCGAATCCTACGACGCCGCCATCAAAAAAGGCGTCAAGCCCGACGCCAGCCTCGAAAAACTCCTCGATGGCGGTAAGAAAGTCTCCGTATTACGTTGAAAGCCGGGGCGCTGCCTTTAGTCCCCTATTCCTTGTCCTTGGTTCGTTGCTCCGTGTCCATCTCATGACTCGCTACTTCCTCTTTCTCGCCCTGACCTCGTGCAGCTTCGCCGTGGACTTCAAAAAGGACATCCAGCCCATCCTGGAGAAAAACTGCTACGAATGCCACAGCGAGAAAACCGGCAAACGCAAAGGGGGCTTCGTCTTTGATGACCTCAATACCTTCAAACTCGACATCGCCGACAACGACGTCGCCCAGATCCGGCCCGGAAAGCCCTCCGAGAGCCATTTCTTCGAAGTCATCTCCAATCCCAGTCACGAGCGCCACATGCCGCCCAAAGATGATCTCTCCTCCTCAGAGATCAAAAAAATCTCCGATTGGATCACTGAAGGGGCCAGCTTCGACAAAGAAGGCACCAAGCCCCTCGTCGCCGCCACCACGACCTCCGCTCCCGCCAAAAAAGACCTCCCACCCATCATGAGCTGGACCAATCTCGAAGGGAAAACCATCCGTGCCGGATTCGTGCGTCTCGATGGTGCCAGCGTCGTCTTGCGCATGCCTGCCAATGGCCAAGAAGTTGCCTACCCACTCGCCAAGCTCAACGAAGCCAGCCAGCAGCAGGCCAAAGAAGCCGGAGCGCCCTGAGCACGACGACGATGATGATGAGCCACGCCTCGCCCCCCGTCCTCCTCGCGCTCGATCTCTCCACCGCGCACGGCAGTATCGCCGTCGTCAACGGGGCAGGGGACCAGCTCTTTGAGGCCACCTTTCAGTCCGAGCGCTCGCACAATGCCCAGGTCTTCGCCCCACTGCGCCAGGCCCTCACGGCCGCAGGCACCGCCCTCAGCCACATCGTTATCGGCATCGGCCCTGGCTCCTACACCGGCGTACGCATCGCCATCGCCGCCGCACAGGGCATCGCCCTCTCGCGTGGCATCCCCTGCATCGGTTGGTCCTCCCTCACCGCTCCACACTTTCCTCCACCGCAAGACTACCACATCCTCGGCGATGCACGGCGGCAGAGCTACTACCTCGCCCGCGTGCAAAACGGGCGGTTACAGCCCGGCATCGAAACCCTCAGTGCTGATGCCGCCCGCGCCCGTGTCCTGGCCGCTCCCCAGGCCACCTGGCTCACCTTTGATGCCAAAATCCCGCTCGATCTACCCTGCATCCAACTCGCACGCCCAGACGCTGCCCAGCTCGCACGCAACATCCTCGCCCTCACGGAAAATGAGCGCCAGCACCTCAGCACCGCGCCACTGCTGCCACATTATCTCGCAGAGGCCTTCATCACCATCGCCAAAAAGCCGATTCCCCGAGGCCCCTGAAATGCTTTCGTGGTCTCGTCTGCCAAAACGATGAGAATAGGGCAGGGCGGCCTTACGCACACTCCAGCAGCAGGCAGCGGAAAGAGCGCCCCATCAGCGCAGGATGCGTGAGCGACTGAAACTGCCGCAGCGTCGCCGCATCCATCCTGCGGCCCTCTTGCTCCCGTAGCCACGGCGCGGCTAACCGCGTCAAAAAACGGCCTTGCAGATCATAATCCGCCACCCGCAGTCCCAGTGCCTGCGCCTCCTCGATCAAGCGGGTGAAATGCACATGCGCCGTCAAATCGCAGCGCCCAAGATTCTCCAGCACCCGCTCATCCGTCTGATGTGCATGGTAGCGCCGCAGCGTGCCCGCTGGTCGCAGCGCGATCTCCTCCGCATCCAGTCCATAATCAGCGATCAAGATGCCTCCCGCCGGCCGCACCGCAGCCAGTGCTCGCAGCCAGCGCAGTGCCTCCAGAGAGACTTCCACCGTATGTCCCTCCTCCACATCCTGCGGCAGCCGCGCCACCTCCGCCGCCAGCTCAGCCTCCACCACGGGGCATGGCACCCACTCCAGCGCCTCATTCACCTGTAGCTCCAGCCACTCCCCGGCCACCCAGCGCAGCACATGCACCGGAAAAGCATCTGGCAGCTCATTCGATAGCAAAAACGACGCCTGCGGCACCTGCGAAAGCCCATCCAGCCACCGCACCCGCTCCCCCAACCGCTTTCGCTGCACCTCCCGGTAGCGCGGATTCGGCTCCACGATCCCATAGCACGCCCCAGGGATGTCCAGCGCCGCCAGAATATCCTCCGCCAACTGTCCATCATGCGCCCCCTGCTCCACCAGCATAAAATCCGCTGGCCTCCCGCAGCGCTCCCACCGCTGCCGCGCCAGCATAGCCAACAAACGCCCAAACAACGGCCCCGTGCTCACACTGGTAAAAAAATCCCCCCCACGCCCGATGCGTGGCGGCCCCGCCCCATAATAACCCTCCTGCTGATCATACAGCGCCAGCTCCATCACCCGAGCAAACGACAACCTGCCGCCCGGAGCGGCCCTCAGATGCTCAAGAATAAAACGCGGGCACTCCGTCATGCAGGGAACACCTATCATCAACACCCCACACCGAACATACAACGAAAAAAATAGGTACTGCGAGTCAGTGCCAGAGGTGGACCCAGGTGGGGGCCTGTGGAGCTAGGATTTAAGGCCTTGGGAGGGGGGAGCCTAGCAACCATTTTGCTATTATCTTATGCGCATGCGCGACCTCTCCTGACCTAAAGGCTCTTCGAGATCAAGGGGGAAGTTCCCTAGCGTCATTCATCTTGCCCCGGGGCGCATTCTGCCCACGATCAGCCGCCCATGTTCTCCTCCCTTACCGAAAAACTCGAACTCGCCTTCAAGAAGCTGCGCGGCCAAGCCAAGATCAGCGAATCCAATGTCGCAGATGCGATGGAGGATATCCGCATGGCGCTGCTAGAGGCCGATGTGGATTTTAAAGTGGCGAAGGAACTCGTCACCGCGGTCAAAACACAGGCGGTAGGTGCTGAGGTGCTGCGCACGGTCTCACCAGGCCAGCAGATCGTGAAAATCTTCCACGATGAATTGGTGAAAATCCTTGGCGTGGCAGCTCCGCTCAATCTCGATCCGCCGCAGCGCATCCTCATGACCGGCCTCAATGGAGCTGGCAAGACGACCACCTCGGCGAAGCTGGCGAGCTGGCTCAAGAAGCAAGGCCGTCGCCCGCTGCTCCTCGCGCTCGATTTGTACCGCCCAGCAGCGATCCAGCAGCTCCAGGTGCTCGGGCAACAGCTAGCCGTGCCGGTCTTTGCTCCCGCAGCAGGGGAGACCGATCCGGTGAAAGCGGCCAAGGCCGCGCTCGAATGGCTGAAGGCCCAAGGCGCTGGTATCGCGATTTTTGACACCGCTGGTCGTCAGGACCTCGATGAGGAGCTGCTCGCTGAGCTGAAAAGAGTCCGCGACATCGTCCAGCCTAGTGAGACGCTGCTCGTCGCCGATGCTGCCACTGGCCAGCAGGCTGTGAGTGTGGCGCAGAAGTTCAATGACGCTGTCGGCATCACCGGCCTCATCATGACGAAGCTGGATGGCGATGCTCGCGGCGGTGCCTTGCTCTCCATGCGGCAGGTGACGGGCCGGCCGGTGAAGTTCCTCGGCACGGGGGAGAAGACGGATCAGCTCGAAGTCTTTCACCCGGATCGTATGGCGCAGCGCATCCTCGATATGGGTGACGTGGTCAGCCTTGTCGAAAAAGCGACAGAGGAGATCGACGAGAAAGAGGCCATGAAAATGGCCGAGCGCATGCAGAGCAACAAATTCGACTTCAACGACATGCTCGCCCAGATGCGCATGATGAAGAAGCTCACCTCAGGCGGTGGCATCGGTGGCCTGCTAGGCATGCTGCCGGGGATGAGCAAGATGAAGGACATGGTCAGCAATGACGACGCCGACCGTAAAATGAAGCACACGGAGGCACTCATCCTGTCCATGACGCCGAAAGAGAGGTCTCGCCCCGAGATCATCAATGGCCAGCGCCGCAAACGCATCTGCAACGGTGCGGGACGCCCCGTCATGGAAATGAATCAGCTCCTGAAGCAGTTCGAGATGATGAAAAAGATGATGAAGAACCAGGGTGCCATGATGCAGATGGCCAGCGCCATGATGGGCGGCGGAGGCGGCGGCATGGGCGGCCTCGGTAGCCTGCTCGGCGGTCTTGGCGGTGGCCTCGGTGCCCGTGGCGGCCAGATGCCCAAGCTCCCGCCGGGCATGAAGTTGCCGAAGTTTTGATTCTGTGCTACTTCCCCGACATGACTGCGATCACCAGTTCCAAGCTCCGCAAGAACCTCGCTCAAACTCTCACGCGAGTTCGTGAGAACCGAGAAGCTGTCGTCATCGAGCATGGAGACCATGGCAGCGTGGTCATGATCCCGCTGGAAGAGTATGAGTCGATGAACGAGACCGAATACCTCCTGCGCAACCCGGCAAATGCCAGCCGCTTGCTCGAATCGGTGGCGCAACTCAAAGCGGGGCGGGGCAAAGTCCGTGAAATCGACCTCGAAGCATGAAGGTGACCTTTTCGGACCAAGGTTGGGAAGACTATCTCTACTGGCAGGAAACTGACCGCCGTATGCTGAAGCGAATCAACGCGCTAATCAAAGACATCCAACGCAGCCCCCACGACGGCATCGGCAAACCAGAGCCGCTGCGACATGGGCTCGCGGGATTCTGGTCACGCCGCATCGACGATGAGCACCGACTGGTCTATTGGATCACAGACACCGCATTGGAAATCGCCCAATGCCGCCACCACTATCATAAATAACTCATGACATCCCCCTTTCGCATCGGAGTCGCCGGAGTCGGCGCCATTGGAAAAAATCACGCACGCCTCATGGCGGACATCGCCGCGAAGAGCGGTGGTACGGTCGCTTTCACGGCGATTTATGATGCTGACCCAGCGCGGGCGGCGGAGTTCGCGGCGCAATACGGCACGCATGCGGCCAGCGACATCGGTGACTTCGCCCAGCGGGTGGATGCGGCCAGCGTGGCGGTGCCGACGGTGTTTCACCGCAGGGTGGCCGAGCCGCTCATGCAGGCTGGTATTCACGTCATGGTGGAAAAACCCATCAGCGAGTCCTACGCCGAGGCGCAGGCCCTCATCGAGCTAGCGAAAGCGAAAAGCGTCATTTTGCAGGTGGGGCACATCGAGCGCTTCAATCCGGTGCTGCTGCAACTGGAGCAGCGCATGGACAATCCGAAGTTCATCGAGGCGCATCGCCTTTCGCCCTTCCCGAATCGCAGCATCGACATCGGTGTCGTCTTGGACCTCATGATCCACGACATCGAGATCGTGCTGCATCTAGTGAAGTCGCCACTCATTCAGGTGGATGCAGTCGGTATCCCCGTTTTGACAAAGCGTGAAGACATCGCCAATGCGCGGATGAAATTCGCCAACGGCTGCATCGCCAACATCACCGCCAGCCGCATCTCACCCGAGAAGATGCGTAAAATCCGCGTCTTCCAGAGTGATAGCTACCTCAGCCTCGACTACCAGGAGCAGAGCGGCTGGATTTACCGCAAAGATGGCATGCAGATCGTGCGCGAGGCCGTGGAGGTGGAAAAAGACGAGCCACTGAAGCTCGAGCTCGCTTCCTTCGTCGAATGTGCCCGCCAGGGCCGCCGCCCCGTCGTCACTGGACAGGAGGGCGCAGAGGCGGTGCGCATCGCACTGGAGATCACGGACCAGATCGAGCAAAATGCGAAGCTAGGTACTGCATAAACTTCACTACAACCTTTGATCCCGATGAAGCACTCCCGATTCATCAAAACTCTGCTGGCGCTGCTGTTAGGTGGCACTGTGCTGCTCGGTGTGACAAACGCTCCAGTGGGCCCTGCGGTGTGGAGAAATAGTCTGGGCATGGATTTCGTGCCGATACCTGTGCGTGCGCGGGAGGTGCGGATGGCCGTCGTGGAGACGCAGGAAGCACAAATGCGGACTTTCCGAAAAGAGCGGAATATCGCGCAATCGGCGAAAGTGGGCTTTTTCGCATCCAAGACGCCAGCGGCCTATGTGGACTGGTATGAAGCTGTGGCATTCTGCGAATGGTTGACTCAAAAAGAGCGAGCCGCTGGCCTGATCAGCTCACAGGCTCGCTATCGCCTACCGACTGATCGTGAGTGGAGCTGCGCGGTGGGAATCGGTGAGCATGAGGCCGTGAAGGGTACACCAGAGGATAAATCCAATCGTATTGGTGATCTGCATCCGTGGGGCAGTGCATGGCCGCCGCCGGAGGGGGCTGGGAATCTCTGCGGTGAGGAGTCGCAGTCCGATTTCCCCGATTGCTACATCCAGGGCTATCGAGATGGCCTAGCAGGTGGGAAGCTCCGATCACGTGCCTCTGCCGCGAATGCCCTGGGGCTGTATGATCTCGCTGGGAGTCTGTGGGAATGGTGTGAGGATCCATTCCGTGCGGATAAGGAAGACTGGCGTGTGCTGCGCGGCGGCTCGTGGAAGAGCATGAATCGACACACACTGCTCTCATCCCATCGCACGCATGATCCACGCGGCTATCGCAGTGATAGTGTGGGCTTCCGCTGTGTCTTGGAGGGGCGCTGAGTGGGCAAAAAAAGCGGCTGGCGCGTGTTTTAAGCCACCATCGCTGCGTGCATGAGTTTTTCCTGAGTGGCCTCTTGCCGGGAGAATTCACCACCGATGCGGCCCTCTCGGAGCATGAGGATGCGGTCGCTCATCCCTAGGAGCTCGGGCAGCTCGCTTGAGACGAGGAGCACGGCCTTTCCCTCGGCGGTGAGTCGATTGATGATCTCATAGATTTCCAGCTTCGCGCCCACGTCGATGCCGCGTGTGGGCTCATCGAGCAAAATAATGCGCGGCTGTGTGAGTAGTGCTTTGCCGAGAACGATTTTTTGTTGGTTCCCGCCGCTGAGACGGCCAGCAGTGGCACCTAGGCCAGTGGCTTTGATGCGTAGGTCGCTGAAGATGGCCTGATTGCGCTTCGCTTCGCGGCTCCGCTGGATGAAACCCGCGCTGGTGATGCTCTTTAAAGAAGAGAGTGACAGATTGAAGCCAATCTCATGCTCCAAGATCAGCCCATATCGCCGCCGATCCTCGCTAGCGAGCACCATGCCGTGCTGGATGCTCTGCTCGGGTGTGTGGCGCTCCAGGTCGCAGCCTGCCAGGCGCACGCTTCCGCTCACGCGGCGGCCCCAGGCACCAAAAAGGTGCATCAGCAGCTCCGTGCGGCCTGCGCCCATCAGACCGCCGATTCCGAGCACTTCACCCGCTTTGAGCTCAAAGCCGATGTCGTGCAGACGCGGTGCCTCTCGGTCATTTTCAGCCACAGTGAGGTTTTTGACGCTCAGCAGCGTCTCTCCAGCCTGGGATGAGCGGCGCGGGAAAAGATCGCTGATTTCACGTCCGACCATCTGGCGGATGATGGCGGCCTTATTCGACTCGGAGGCATTTTGAGTGCCTACCGTGCTGCCGTCTCGCAATACAGTGATGCGGTCAGCGATGCTGAATACCTCATCCAGCTTGTGGGAGATGTAAATGCAGGCGATGCCGCGCTGGCGCAAGTCACGCAGGATCTCCAGCAAGATGCGCACCTCATGCTCGGCCAGTGCGGCGGTCGGCTCGTCCAGAATGAGGATGCGGCTGTTTTTTGCCAAAGCTTTGACGATTTCGACGAGCTGCTTTTGCCCGACACCGAGGCTGGAGACGCGTGCAGCGGGATCGAGGGCCACCTTGAAGCGCTGGAGGAGCTCACGAGCCTCCTGGTGAATGCGTGGCCAGTCGATCAGGCCGCCCCAGCGGCGCGGTTCACAGCCGAGGAAGATGTTTTCTGCCACGGTCATCTCCTCCACCAGCGCGAGTTCTTGGTAGATGACCGAAATACCCGCCTGCGCTGCATCGGCAATGCCGGTGAACTGCGCCTCGCGGCCATTCACCTCGAATCGCCCCTCATAGCTGCCATGTGGGTGAATGCCAGAGAGCAGCTTGATGAGCGTGCTTTTCCCCGCGCCATTCTCACCGCACAGCGCATGGATTTCCCCCACGCGTAGATCAAACGACACATCCTTCAGGGCGGTGACGCCAGGAAAGGTCTTGGTGATGCAGTGAGCGGCGAGAAGCATGCGGAGCATTGAACGCTCAACCTGAAACATTCAACGCTCAACATCACCCTCCATCATGATTTGCTGCTTGCTTGGCTGGGCGGGAGTAGGGTATAATTGAGTATGCGAAACCACCTGCGCCTTATTTTCTCGGTTGTTGTTCTCGTTGCTGCTGGAATGCCACTATTGGCGTGCTTGTGGGACGACCCCGAGTGTCGAAATTATGATTAGCCGAGAAACGCTGCAGGATCTCCACGCACCACAAAGCTTCTGAAATCATGGTATTGTTGAAAACATGCTTTTAACGCACCCAAATTCCCTCTTGAGCGGCTATACTCCAATTGCAACAGGGCAGAGGTCCATAACCCCGATAAGGTGTGTTCTCGAACCCATCCAACAGGCAGGCCACGAGCAAGGCCGTCTAGCATTTTGACAAAATGGGTTATATAGCTGGTCCAGTCGCTGGTTAGATAACTCATGACCGTAACGCGATTTAAGCTTCCAACAAAAAACCTCATGGATCCGTTTGCGTTGCCCAAGCAGTGTCTTTCAAGTTTAGAAGACATATCGGTGTCTGCCTGTTGTTTTGACTTACCCATGGCGATTTCTATGGGATCGAACTTGGTTGTTCCCGCAGAGTGACAAGCGAATGCCCACCATGCTTTATTCGAATAGGGTAGCGATGGCGCTACATCGAAAGAAGGATTTAGCTGTATTTGAGAAATATCCACAGGGATACCCTGTAGTCTTTCACGTTCCAATTGACGTTCTTTATCTTCATCCGTTTGAAAGGGAACTTCCATGCCGTGAGAAAGGCTGAAGTACATTCCATGTGTCGAAAAGTTTTTTGGAAAGTCTGATGGAGCTGATGGTACAGGAGACTCTGGAGCTCCTGTGATATTGGCTAACTTTGTACAGAGGGGGGACATCAAATGTTTTCGTCCCAATTGAATGGCCCCGTCTGGGTCAGAAGATTCCAATAAATATATGGGTGTTCTGGCGGATTGTCCTGCACCGTTCCCTGCTTGAGTGATCTCATCCAGATACGGCTGATAATTCTCCAGCTCATCGCCCAACCATAATCGTCCAACGGCATTCTGCATTCCCAGGTTCATCTCAAATTCGAATGAAATGTCTGCAGGATCGGCCACGATAAGCACATAGTAAGGAAAGCGATCTGGATCGATAGGTGCACCAGGCTCTTGACGGTAGCTTCTCAAATAGCTTTCACAGGACTCATCGGGGCTGGGGGTTCTCAAGTAAAGGTGCTGCTTCTTCCAAAGTTCGGAGGCCCCAGCTAATCGCAATTGCCCCAAAGATTCGCGAATAGCATGGGATAGTTCGGTTGAGGCACTTTTGCCAAAAATCACACCCCAACCGACCTCTCGAGGATCATGACTCCAGGCCATAGGAGCTCCCGTACCCTGCCTCATTTCCAAGGCTGACAACTCACGCCCTCCATAACCTGGAAAGTTTGAGAAAAGCCGACCCGCATCTAGTTCATGACTCATTGGTTTTTAGTCATTTTAAGTGGTAACTTCTGCAAGTAGAGTGAATTTATTTTATCCTCGCCTATCCTAGCAAGCACAATAAGTATATTTTGATCTGACAGAAAACGAATAGCACGCACATGCGCCTGTAAAGGAGGTAGAAAGGGATCATATTCAGGTTGTACCCCGCTATCATTGAGTAGCTTGCTCCACAGTCTGGAATCGCCTCTGTAGGAGCCAGCAAACAAATACTGACCATTATCGCTTGGTTCGAGACGCAACACGCGTGTCGATTGAAATGAGAAAGGCTGGTAGCTGGACGGCGCGGCATCTCTAAGAGTCAGGTTTTCGCCATCGGCGTTCCATTCATAAAACCGCACTAAACCAGAGATGTGACCTAGAACGACCAACGGAGCTTCATCGTTCGGATGTTTCATGAGTGTCATTGACTCAATACTGTCATTTCTATCCAGAATCGGTTGATAAATTAAACTCTTTATTTCTGGATCAGAATCTTTTTTCACCGCATAAACTTTGCCAGAAAGTGTGGCTACAAGCGCCACCACGTTCGGGAGCTTATTTTTAAATTCACTATCAATGACAGGGACAATTTCAACAACTGCGTCATTTAGGGTGTGTTCGGACGAAAGAAATTCCGTTCCATTCCAGCAAAACATGCCGTCCTCACTCCCTGCTGCGAAAACCCCTGTTGATGAATTGATCCATCGAACAACCCGCCATTGCGTAGAAAGGGACCTGGTAGAATTAGCTAGTGATGATTCTTTCTTCTCCCCTGGCTCTTCTTCAGGAGGATACAGCCTAGTTTTCTTTGAATCTGTTTCCCCATTCTGCCGGAATATTTGCCCGGCATTATCTGCCCACAGAACATGCAGCTCGTCTTCCTCCTCATCCACCTCTTCCGCCGTCACGGGGTAGCCTGATTTATCGAGCACCCATTTTATTTGTTGAGTCTTCGTATCCCATACGACAGGTCGAGTGTCCTGAGTTTTAGCGTCATTAAAGCAAGCTGCTACCAACCATTTTCCATTCTTAGACAAAGCAACCCGCCGATTCGAGCAGTCACCTACACGATACACGCCAGATAATTTTAGAGCAGTGAGGCCTTCCATACTCGGCAGCGATGGCGTGATGCAATGAATTCCAGATGGGTCAACGACATGGATGAGGCCGTCCTGAAGCCAAAAGGTAGCTTTGCCAAAGGAGAGCGTTTTGTATGCTCCGAACGCGCTCCCTTTGTTTGACCATTCCACGCAAGTGCCATCGCCTCTGGCAAAGGCGGCGAAACTAATTTTTTTGCCCGAATGGAGGATGGATTGAAGTAAAACGGGGGGTCTTGAGACCACATCTCTGGATTCGGAGGCTATTTTTTGCACAGTTATATTCTTCGGTTCCTCCGAAAGCTTGAAACTGTAGCTGGCCAGTGTGGTCTTGGATTCAGATGCCATTAAAACCCCCAACTCTCCATCTACGCTTTTCGCTGCTTGATTTTTTATAGCTTCATCTTTCATTGAGGTATTCATGACGATGCTCTCCTTGAAGATGAGCGACAAATTTAGGTCCTCAGCAAATCCCCCAAAGAGTCCAGATGGATCTTTGAATTTCTTTGGCATTTCATTTCCAAGGCACCAGTCATGGATGGTTTCTCGGTCGGACTTTGCTACGTCAGCGAGTTTGGGGTTTCCGCCTGTCGTGGTGGCACCATGAAACCAATAATAGAAGCGCTGAGTCTGAATGGGCGAATTCTTATCTGTAGACCTTTGCGGCCTGTTAGTATCAACATAACAGAGTGATGCAAAAACGAAGTTCCCAGATTCAAGTTGGTACCAAACGCTGTCAGACACCCCCTCCCCAACAATAGCTTTTCCTACCGTTTTTTCTAAATTCTTATCAATACCAAGTCCCTGACTGCTCGTGTAGTACTGTTGACGACCCAAGAGACATGTGAGCTGAGGTTGGGCAGAAGAGAGATCACACAGCCAAAGCGACTCATCCGTGGAAAACAAAACCTTTTTTGCAGTCGGAAAGGCTTCCGCCTTTCCCAATCTCTCCTTGATGAATTGTTCAGTGTCTCCAGCTATAGCTAGGGACTCGGGCACGACTGCATCAATAGCTAAAGACGGATCGAAACCCCACTTCCAAACCTCGAGTTTTCCGTCACAAAAGCCAATAGCGAATAGTGATTGATCATCACTCTCCCAAAATAGGCTTAGCGGAGACAATGAACCTTTAGCGTTTGGCCGCTTTAGCACTACATGAGTGATATCCCCCGCTCCCACTTTCACAACTGCTCCCTCAGGCTGCCAGTAGGCAGTTTTACTTTTCCCAATCGCAAGGATGGGAGGCATTAAGGTCGAAGAAGTGCGCCACTTAACTTTTGTATTCACATTGGCAAAAGGCGCATTCAGCTTGGTCTTTAAGTCCACTGCATTCGAGGGGCTGCCTAATTTTTCAACCAACTGACTGAAATTGAAAACAGAGCCGTAGGTAGTCAATCCGGCACCTAATGTAGGTAGAAAGACTTTAGCTGCATTAGCTACGTTCTTTTTTTCAGCATCTGCGTTTGCTTGGGCAATAGCCACCTGATCTTTTGCTTCTGTTTTCGCCTTATCTGCCTTCTTATCTGCCACCTCCTTCACCTCAGCCACCTTCTTATCTGCCACCTCCTTCGCCTTAGCCACCTTCTTATCTGCCTCCTCCTTCGCCTCAGCCACCTTCTTATCTGCCTCCTTCTTCGCCTCAGCCACCTTCTTCTCTGCCTCCTTCTTGGCAATATCCAGATTCAGAATTATTCCTTCTGTTTTAATCTTGTCTGCTTTTGCTTTCTCTAAAAAGGAATGAGTAACACCAAGTGCTAGTAGTAGCACGATCAAAATGCCAAATGCAAAGAGCCTAGCTTTTTTTAACTTAATTTGCCCGGATGTTAAAGTCTCTATCTCTGTCTGTAGTTTTTTGTATTTCGACTCCGCTTCTTGTCTCTCGATCAAAGCTTTGCTTTGCTCTAATGTTAAAGCCTTTATCTCTGTCTGTAGTTTTTTGTGTTTCGACTCCGCTTCTTGCCTCTCAACCCAAGCTTGACGAAAGTTACATTCAATTGGTGCAAGTTCAGGACTATCGGGGAATGGCTCAAGCTCTGCGTCCTCGATAATGTCTAATTCACCGTTTTGGGCATAGCGCACTGTCTGCTTGAGATATTTCAACTCAGTACTCGCGTCTTCGTTGGATGCCTTTTGAAGATTGCTTTTCTGAATCGCTGGAATCAGGGTGCGATGCCTCAGCCGACAAATTCCCACCATGCTGTTATCAGAGCCTGTACGTTGGATTTCAATCACCCCCATCTGATCAAAGACATCAAGAGCCTGACTAAAAGCGTCCGGTTTGCCCTTCCATACCTCTGCCACTTCCTCAAGACTAGGAACTTTAGGGTCGTTATTGTTATTGATAAGGTATCCCTCCAGCCAGAGGCGCAGGGCACGCTCCAACCGCAGGTCTTGCATTGCCGCCTTATCGGCAGCCTCGTCCACATAGCTCTCCAATAAACTATTTGGGTCCAGGTTATTGAGCAGGCCATTCACTGCTAACTCTCCGCTTCTTATTTTGTCAAGATTTCGGCGTAGTTCACGAGCGAATAGCCGAACAAGCACCGGCTGAACGACACCATCCAGTCTCTCTTCTCCATCCTCCGTACCCTGTATTTGATGATTCCCCAGTGCCTGCTGCAATAATGGAAGCTTATTCTTGAACTGTTCTTCTTGGAGTTCAGGAACCAACCGAAATATCGATTCTATTGCTGATGAAATGGGGAGCCGACTTAACGGCAGACTACAGTTTCCGTGCCCAGGAATATAACTTCTCAACCGCATGAATCTGCCAACGAAGCGGTTCCGCATCACCCAGATACCTGAACATGAAAATGAATTCGGCGAAGAACACTCACGGAGACGCTCGATTTCGTTCAGATCCGTTTCAAGGCATTGAATGATCGCAGAAATATGGCAGACCATGCGCTCCTCTGAGCTTGCTGTTGAATCAACCGAAGTATCTTTTGAGCGCGGTGACTCAGCGGCGGCTATAAGTGCATTTTCGAAGCTGTCGAGCGCGACAAAAACCCGTGCACCCGATTTCGAGAAATCGCAGGTAGTAGAAGATTCAAGGCCGTAAATACTCTTTTCATTTTCCTGCAGAAAGCCCAGATCTAAAAATGCTTTGCAGAACCTATTCAAGGCACGCAGCGTTTCTTCATGAGTCCATTTCTCACGTTCTTGGCCATGTACCTCTGGTGGGTTCCATTGCTCGCACGCAGGCTCGGGTTGGTTTGTAGGATGTGTCCAGTTGTAGCCGATTGGCACGCGGAAATGAAAAATGGCAGAAGCATTTTTCTTGCTGCGGAGTGAAGAAAAAACGCCGCCACCGAGCAATGAGGTCTTACCGGCTCCTGCGGGGCCATGAAGGAGCACAAACCGGTTGCTAGCAATCAGTCTCGTTAAAGATTGAATCTCCTGAATACGTCCGCCAAAGTACTCTGTTAGCTCCTCAGTATAAGCGGCAGTTGGAGCCAGTTTTGTAATGTCTTCAGTCATATTACAAGGCAAGTCATTCTCGCGTTAATTCAGCCATGAGCCCTTCGCATGAAGAGCTAATTTGAAAAAAGTTTGCGGTTTCGATGCGCAAGAAATACCTGACAAGGTCCACCAAATACGCAGTGACTTTGTACTGGTCTTCACAAAGGTGATCTTGATCAAGCCCAGACAAGCAAGCATTAACATAGACACTTGAGGGCGGGGAGCTCAGTTGATCTGCAAACCAAGTCAAAAATACCTGGGTTTCTAACATGTCTGGTGCAACGCCAAGAAATGCGACTCCCTTATGATCTGAATGTGTTATCATTTCTTCCAGGACATCTGGTAAGCTACCCGCGGCAGGTTGGTTCTCACCCGAGGTACAAAGCCACTCAAGCATATCAATCTGAGTAGAATAGACCTCCCCAATTCGTGCAGCGCTGTTTCGCCTTGTTTTTGGCCAATGACTTCTTTTGTCCTTTTCGTCGAAAAAGTCGTTAACATCCACCTCAGCGATGGGGATGATTCCAAAAGGTTGAATCAGAATGGTTGTTTGGTCCCGAACGGCAGACTTGAGTAATTCGTTAAAATCATTATGCCTGTACTCAGCCACCGGTACACGCGGAGAGGTGAACAGGACCTTGACCTTCCTTCCTGCTTTTTTCAACTCTTTGTAGAGGGTTATGTTCCGATTGAGATTAAAAATAACGGTCGGCTTCAATGCTGCTAGCTGTCGAACGAGCAGCAAATTCTGCACACTAGGCGGAGGGTCAGCTAGTAACAGTTTCTTTGCCATTCTATTGATGTAGGCATTATCCTGATTTTTGTGATAGATTCCCGCCGATAGTTCAGCAGGATCGCGCCGCGGCCAGCCTTTCATTTTAAATTCGATTCCCTCAGCCACCTCTTTCAGCCGTGTTTCAAGCTCTGGCATCATGCCAGATCCAACCACCAATACGGGTGGAGAGTTTGATTGCATGGCTAGTTTAAGTCGTTGGATAATTTCGGCATCCTGTACCGCTATCATCTGAACGTGCCGCCGTGAGAAATTAACTTTGTCACTGCGCAAAAACACACGCAGAGAAGTCCCTTTAACCTGCTGATTTTCTAGAGCGAAGACATGGCCCAATTCTTGACCCACCTTCATCTGCGCAAACCTTTGTAAAGCCATTTTGGCAGCCTCTAGTGCATAGTTACGTGCCACCAGTTCCGTGTATGCTGTAACAATGACCAGTTCTGGGACAAGTTTCATTAGCTGGCCGGCAAAGGAAGTCGCCTGAATCGCCTCGCAAGACATTGCCAAAGCGCAACAGACTAGCAGAAGAACCGGCGGACAACAGTCAGGGCCTAGCAGCCTCAGCTTTGCCGCAAGGTCTGAAGGAGACAGGGCTTTCACACCTTCAGATTCTTCGTCAAGCAGGATCGCCCCTTCTATGTATCTACCAGGCGATGGAGGGATTCCATGAGCTATGAGCACTAAAACATCCGCGTCCACAGCCTTGGAAAGCTGGCTTTGCGCTGTACTGCCTATGTTAGCAGATTCGCCAAAGACTTTCTTAATTTCATCATCAGAAAAAGGTTGAAGGGCGCTCCAGGTTGTCTGATCCGGTTTAGCTTGATTCTTTGAAGCGAGTATGAGCGTTTTAGGTGGATGCTGAATCGCGCAATTGGCAGCTCCACGCTCCTCATTTGTAACCATGAGCGGGATTAAACGCGATTGGCTGGCGGTTGCCTTTTCCCATTGCAGCTGTTCTACCCGACTTGAAACATCAGCCTCTTGTGGGAGCATGATGTTTATCGTGGATATCTCTGCAAACGCCGCCAACATCTGCATAAACTGGGATCCATTGAGTTCTTCAATAGATTTGAAAGGACCCAATGCAGCTAAATTGGCACGCGGGAACTGAGCATCAAAAAGGATGCCTTCATCTTGGATTCTAAAATTTCTAAAAGTGAGCGTTTGCATGCCTCACAAAAGCGATCTGAGTTTTTCATGGAATAGCTCCGCAATTTTGCCTGCGTTTTCTGCGTCAGGATGGATCTCATCATACCATGATTGCACGACATTTAGTCCGGAAACAACCAATACACGCTCCTTACCACCATTGCGGCTATTAAAATCGTCTGCTAGCAGTTTCAGTCGTTGGTTGAACTGATTGACCACTTCCCGAACGATTCCTCGGCGCTCATTCTCGTAGCGAGAGTCAAAGCCGCGAACTTCCAAAGCACTGCCTAGCCACTTGCCCTCTTTGCCGTAGCGAGGAATGACATAGTCATAACCATGAGTAATCACGCGAAGTTTATTGTGCTTTGTAAAGAGGTGGTCGAATAAGTTTCCATACTCAGTTAGCACTTTATTGAGCATCTGAGAGTAGTCTTCATTGAGAATATCTGTAGGCGTGAAGGCCCCATCGCTTGGTCTTTCTCGGAGCCAATTCACAAAACGATCTCCAAGTAAGTCATTCCCCCCCCCACTTAACAGGAGTATGGACGAATCCTCTTCTATGAGTGCTGAGGAAATACTATCCTGGGCCTCAATCATCTGAATAAACTCATCTCCTGCTGCAGCTAAACATTTAACAGCATAGGTATCGCTGAGGTTATCAATGATATCGGAGACCAGGGGATGGAGAAACCATGAGTCGCCCTCAGCGACAATCTTTGGTAGGCGATTCTTGCTTTTTTGATAGCGAGATTCACGTCTTTTGTTGACGAGCCAATTCGCGAAGTCGAGGCCCATCCCGTAATGCAAATCTTCACGCTCAATGCCTGCCTCAGCCGCCCCCAAAGTAAGATCGGCACCTTCCCGGAGAGCCGTTCGATTATCGAAAGCCGATTTGACGGCGTAGTGTTGATTCAGATACCTTTTGGCAGAACTAACTTCATCAGGGTATTGAGCATTCATCATGCTACGAGTATTTCAAATTCCAACTTGACACGCAACTTTAAAATGGGGCTTTCTAAAGAAAAGTGCATCACGTGATGCCATAATTTTTTTAGCTGTCTAATCCTCCCTGATGCCGCAATAATGGGAAGGTATCCAACACTACCCATACAGCGCCTCGAATACGGTCTCTCCGACTCAAATAAGTAGCTGGTTTCTTTGTTGTCATTGTTATTGGTCCGACAACTTAGCCCAGCTTGTGTCACCCTGCGCTAGCTGCTTCTGCATGAAGTCTGTGGTGTGCGGTGCATCCGCGTTTCCCAAAGAGGATTCTTTTGTGTGGAGATGGAGGACCTTGTGCAGGCACGGCGACGTTCTTTTTACCTGCCTGTGAGAAAGAATGGGGCTGGTGGTTGGTTTCACGACTTCTATTTATGATGAAATGTCTCTTGCTCCTCCCGCTGCTGCTTGTCAGCAGGCTCTCTGCTGCTGAAGTTTTTGAGGCGGCGCTTGGTCGTGAATCGGAGCTGCCTGGTGGCAAGGAGGCGGATGGTATCCGTGGCGATTTCGTGCTGCGCAGTGATAAGGTGGAGGCTGTGATCTCGCACAATGCGCCGAATCGCCGGGCGAATATGAGCACTTTTTATGGTGAGGACGGGGTCACGCCTGGTGCGCTTTATGACATCACGCTGCGTGGGCAGAACAATGATCAACTGGTGATTTACAGCCCCTGCGGGCATGGGCAGGTGAGTTATGTGCGTGTGGCGAATGTGAAGGAAGACGGTGCTGCGGCGGTGGAGTCGGTGACGACGGCGGCGAAGAATGGCGGCGTCTTCAAAAGGCATGAGTACCGCGTCAAAGATGGCGTGCAGGGCATCTTCATCACCACGGTGCTGCGCAATGAGACGGATAAGCCGCAGCAAACGAGCACGAAGGATGACTTTACCCGCTTTGACAGCACGGGCACGGCCGCAGGTGGCATCCGCTGGTCGGATGCCATCAATCCAGCGCATCATTGCGGCTACGCTTTCGCGACACTGAGTGTGAGTGGCGTGGAGAAGCTGGCGGATACGGTGGAGATCCCAGCGGGCAAAGAAGTGGTCATCACACGCTTCTTTGCGGTCGGTACATCGCCAGCGCAGGCTGTGGGTGAGGTGCTGGCTGTGAAGGGTGAAAAAACGGGTGAGGTGAAGGGCCAGATCGTGGGCACGGATGGCAAAGGTATCTCCACGGCGACGATCCATGTGCCTTTGGGAAAGAGCAGCGTCGCTGCCTATGCGGATGCGGAGGGCTATTACAGCTTCAAGATGCCGCTGGGGGCTGCGGAGCTGAAGATCGACGATTTAGGCCGTCCGCAGGCGGTGGTGAGCTTCAGCGTGGCAGAGGGCAGCATTCAGCCGCCAAAGCTCACGCTGCCAAATGCCGCACGCATCCGCTTTGAGATCAGTGACGAGGCTGGGGCTGCTATCCCGTGTAAGGCACACTTCACGCCGCTGGATGCTGCTGCGCCGAAGCTGGATCTGGGGCCAAAACATCGTGCCCATGGCTGTGTGGATCAGTATCACAGTGAGAATGGCCGCTTCACCCAGCAGCTCCCGCCGGGGAAGTATCGCGTCGTCGTGGTGCGTGGGCCGGAATATGGCCATCTGATCCAGGAGGTGACACTGGAGGCCGCGAAGGAGCATGTTTTCAAAGGGACGCTCAAGCGGCTGGTGAATACGAAGGGCTGGATCAGTGCGGATTTTCACAATCACAGCACGCCCAGCGGTGACAACGTCTGCTATACGGACGGACGGCTGATCAACATCGCGGCGGAGCACCTGGAGTTCGCTCCCACGACGGAGCACAATCGGCTCTACGACTGGGAACCGACGATCAAGGCTCTGGGACTGGAAAAGCACATCAAAACGGTCAAAGGCATGGAGCTGACGGGTAGCAGGCAGCACTTCAATGCCTTCCCCTTTGAGCCAGATGCGCTGAAGCAGGATGGGGGTGCTCCTGTGTGGAATGATGATCCGCGTATCACCGCGCTGACACTGCGCCGCTGGCAGGGGGAGCGGGCGGATCGCTGGATTCAGTTCAATCACCCTGATCTGAGCAATATGTTCATCGACCGTGATAGCGATGGCATCGCGGATGGTGGCTTCATCGGTGTGGGGGCGATGATCGACGGTAGCGAGAGCCAAAACGGCCCCGGCACGGATATTTTGGCCGAGGCGCCGTATCGTCTGAGCCGTCCGGCGGGCAGTATCGCGACGAAGGTGAGCACGGTGCGTGAATTCATCTGGCGGCAGCTTTTGAATCAAGGGCTGCGTGTCACGGCGGTGGGGGTGGCGGATGCGCACTCGGTTTATGGCAATGGTGTGGGCTGCTGGCGCTGCTACCTGCCGAGCCGGAGCGATGAGCCGCAGCAGATCGACTGGGCGGAGCTCTCTCCGCATGCGAAGGCGGGTCATATCGTGCTCTCCACGGGGCCCTTTCTGGAGGTGACGACGCAAAATGGCAAAATCGCAGGTGACGATGACCGCGCCACGGGTGGGACGGAGTTGCATGTGCGTGTGCAGTGCACGGACTGGATGGACATCGACCGCGTCCAGGTGCTGGTGAACGCACGGCCTGATCCGAAGCTGAACTTCACGCGTGCCACGCATGCCGCGATGTTCAAAGACGGTGTGGTGAAGTTCGATGAGAAGATCCACATCCCGTTGCAAAAGGATGCGCACCTCATCGTGGTCGCGATCGATGAGGATGGGAATGAGGAGATCGGCTTTGGGACCAGTGATTACGCAAAGATGCGGCCTTGTGCGTATAACAACCCGATCTACATCGACGTGGATGGTGGCGGCTTCACGCCGAATGGCGATACGCTGGGTTTTGATCTGCCTGCTGGCCGAATCGACGTGGATAAGGCCAAAGCGCTGCTCTCACGCCTGGAGAAGTGAGGCTGGCATGGCGGAGGCGTTTTTGGTAAAATGGCAATTCAGCGTGAATCGTGCGCTGAATTGGCCCGGTGGTTGCTATGGGATGTAGCGGCGGGTCTTCACGGTCTCGCTTATGAATCGAGCTGGGCTGTCACTTCATGATTGGGGGACAGAACGGTCACTTAAAGGCCCGGTGGAGCTTTGGTTGGGCTCCGCCGGGCTGAAGGGGCGCAGGCGGCGGGCTACATTTTACTGCCGAGTTCTTTGATGGCTTCGAGCGTGGGCTGGCCCTGGATTTTTAAGAGGGCGGCAGCGGCGGCCTCGGCCCGCTTGGCTCCATTGATGTCGCCTTTGGCGGCTCGGGATTTGGCGATTTCGAGCAGGGCCTCGTGGTTGGTTTTGGCCAGAGCGGCGGCGGCTTGGGCGGATTTGGTCTGGATGGCAGAGCTCTGCGAGTCGTAGGTGCTGCGCAGGGTCTTCAGGGTAGGGGGCCATGTGTCGGCGGGGGCAGGGAGGGCCTGCTGATTGGCGACGTGGGAGATCTCGGTGAGGATGTGGTTGCGCTGATCGACTGAGAGTCCGGTGAGGGAGCGCTGCAAGGCGGGGATGTACTTGCTGGCGAGTTCTTTGAGCGCTGGGCCGGGATTGGCCTCGGTGTGGGCACTCCACTCGGCTCCGACACCGACGAGGATCTGCGTGAGCTCTGGATCATCCGCTTCGAGCTTGGCGAGGAGCTCGGCGATGGTGGGGGCTGGGGGCGGTGGCGTGGGAGAGGGAGTTGGAAGCGGGGTCGGAGTCGGAGGCGGAGTAGTGGAGGCGGTGAGGGCTGGAGGGGAAGTTTTGGGAGATGGAGGGGCAGGGGGAGCGGTTTCGGGGGCTTTGGGGGGCTCGGGCGGTTGCGCGGAGATTTGGGGCGCTTTTTTGACGGTTACGGGCTTTTCGTCGTCGGGCGCGGGAGCTTCTGCTTTTCAGTTTTTTCGGCTTTTTCGGCCTTTTCGGTGATGGGGGCGGTTTTGGGCTCCAACTCCGTTTTGGGCATAAGGATGAAGAAAGCGGCTGCGAGTACGATGGATGCGATGAAGGCCAGCTTCGGCAATGGGGAGCTGGAATTCGAGACCGGCTCTGCGACCGGCACGGCGTTGAGCGATCCTGTGGCTGCTGCGGCGGCCTGATTGAGTGCGGCGGCGATGTGGGCGCGGAATTCGAGTGCGTCGGGGTAGCGCTGGGCCGGATCTGGGGCGGTGGCTTTGGCGATGATGTCATCCCACCGTGCAGGGACGGGGGAGAACTCGGTCACACTGCGGTGCGGCTTTCCTGGCACGCGACCGGTGAGCATTTCGTAGAGGACGATGCCTGCGGCAAAGATGTCCGTGCGCTGATCGACGGAGGCGCCGCCCATGATTTCTGGCGCGGCGTAATCTGGGGTGCCGAGTGGGTTTTCCTCTGCCTCGCCGGTGAGTGGGCGTGCGAGCCCGAAGTCGGCGACTTTGAGCTGGTTCTCCTCATTGACCATGAGGTTGCCGGGCTTGATGTCGCGGTGGAGGATTTTATGGCTGTGGGCGAACTGCAGGGCATCACAGAGCTGCATCATGAGTGCGGCTACTTTTTTGACCGGGATGCTGCCTTTTTGGATCAGCTCATGCAGCGTGGGGCCCTGGACCCACTCCATGACGAGGTAAAAGTGGCCCTCACTGGTGATGCCGAAGTCATAGACGGCGACGATGTGGGTGTGATTGAGCCGTGCCATGGCCCGTGCCTCACTTTTGAAGCGCTCTGCAAAGGCGTGATCCTCACCGTAGGCGGGGGGCAGGATTTTGACGGCGACAGGCCGGTCGAGGCTGGCCTGCCGTGCCTTATACACCGCCCCCATGCCGCCAAAGGCCGCGAGCTTTTCAAATTCATACTGAGGCAGCAGCGCAGACATCTCCCCGACGCTGGGAACGTCAAAAGGGGGCGTGTGTGCAGGCTGGGGATCGTGGGCCATGAGGAGGGCGCAGACTTTGAACGATACCCAGCTTTAGGGCGAGGGGAAAAACGCGTGGTGCTGCCGACTCACGCGTCGTCGCGTGTGAGGGTGCCATCGACGAGGCGCATGGCGTGGAGGCTGTTCTTGGCCTGGAGCGGCTGCGGCAGGGCCTCGTCTGGGAAGCCCTGGTAGCACACAGGCCGCACAAAGCGGTAGATGCTGGCGGTGCCGATGCTGGTGAAGAAGCTGTGGCTGGCAGCGGGGAAGGGGCCGCCGTGGTGCATGGAGGGGCAGACTTCGATGCCGGTGGCGTAGCCATTGAAGATGAGGCGGCCGACTTTGCGCTCGATCACGCGGATGAGTGGCGCGTAGTCACGCAGGTCCTGCTCGGTGCCGTGGATCATGGCGGTGAGCTGGCCTTCGAGGCTGTTGGCAAAGCGGAGCATGTCCTCCAATGTCTCGCACTGGGTGATGATGGAGCAGGGACCGAAGACTTCGCGGCGCAGCTCGGCATTGGCCTCCAGGACGGGGAGCTGGGTGGTAAAGATGCGGCAGGCGGCCTGGGTGGCGTCGTGGCTGGCGGGGGCCTCGGATTGGCCAGCGAGCTCCAGGCCAGCGATGGTGCTCCAGACGGCGGTGCCGGCATCATATGCCTCGCAGATGCCACGGTGGAGCATGCTCTGGGGCGGCACTTTGGCGGCATTTGCTGCGGCATCACGGATGAATTGATCGAGCTCTGCGCCTTTGAGTCCGAGGACGATGGCTGGATTGGTGCAAAATTGGCCGACACCCATGGTGACGGAGCCGATGTAGCCTTCCGCGATTTTGGCGGCACGCTCTTTGAGTGCCCCTGGGAGGACAAAGACCGGATTGATGGAGCCCATCTCGGCATACACGGGGATGGGGTGTGGCCGCGCGGCTGCCGCATCCATGAGCGCACGGCCCCCACGCAGTGAGCCCGTGAAGCCGACGGCCTGAGTCAGCGGATGACGCACCAGCGACATGCCGATGTCGGTGCCTTTGCCATGCAGGAGGGAGAAGCAGCCTGCGGGCAGCCCCACTTGATTCAGCGCGGCCATGACTGCGCGGCCTAGCATCTCACAGGTGCCGGGATGGGCAGGGTGGCCCTTCACCACGACGGGGCAGCCTGCGGCGAGTGCGCACACCGTATCCGTGCCGATGACGCCGATGGCGAAGGGGAAATTCGATGCGCCAAAGATGACCACCGGGCCGATAGGGGCCAGCACGCGGCGCACGTCCGGCTTTGGCAAAGGCTGACGGTCCGGGATTGCGTGGTCGATGCGTGCATCTGCCCAGGAACCCTCGCGGATGAGTGCGGCGAAGAGCTTGCACTGGCCGATGGCGCGTCCGCGCTCGCCCGTGACGCGTGCCATGGGCAGGCCGGTCTCTGCGTGTGCACGCTCCAGCAGCGCATCGCCCAGGGCCATGATTTGATCCGCGATAGCCTCCAGGAGGGCCGCACGCGTCTCCACGGGAGCGAGGCGCAGATCATCAAAGGCGGCATCGGCGGCCTGGAGTGCCTCATCGGCCTCCAGATCGGTGGCGTCGCCATAGGCAGGCTCCAGCTTGGCTGAAGTAGCAGGGTTCACACCATGGTAAAAGTGGCCACGAGGAGCGGATTCGCGTCCGGCGATGAGTTGAGAGCCTGTGAGAGTCATGAGTCAGAAGTGGAAAGGAGGATGAATAAAAGACGAGTTGTCCTTGATCGGCAAATCGTGGCTGCTTCAAATGAAAAGAAGCCGTGGAGAGGTGTTTTTCGCCATGCGGCAGCTCATCACTTCTTCGGAGCACCCGCTTTGAACTTCGTCATGAGTTCTTGAAACTTCTGGCTCAAGGCCTGGTACTCGGGGCTCTTGCGGTCGTGCTTGGCACGCTCGGCGGCAATTGCGCGGATTTCCACGCCCAGAGCGCGGCGATCCTCGGCTGCGGTGTCGGCGGGGACCTCTACATCATTCCAGTCATCGGTGCGGAAGACCGAGGTGGGCAAACTCTCGCTATTGATGAGGTTGGAGCCCTCTGGATTGCTGGCCCAGGCGTAGCGCACGGCCACAGGTGCCTTCACCTCAGCGCTGCTGACGAGGACGCTGTCGGTGCCGTCGATTTTGGCGTCTGCCCATTTCCAGACTTTGTCCGCGCCCGCGATTTCAAAGCGCTTCAGCGCAGCGCCATCGCGTGATTTCAGGCCCGTGCCGCAATGATCGAAGGTCACGCGGATCGCGCTGTCTTTGACCGTGCTGGTTTGGAGGAGCGGACCGGAGTAGATGAGCTGCTTGCCGTAATCTTTGGCCAATGCCCAGCGGGCGAGCCGCTCGCCGGGATCTTTTTTGTTCTTCGGATGGATGTCACCGGCCTCACCGACATCGTTGATGATGGCCATGCCAGTCTTGGGCGTGGTAGCGAGCACGCGGCGCATGCGATCCTGGCAAAGGGCCCATGGATCAGGCGTGCCAGGTGCGGTGGAAGGTGCGCGGTAACTGGCGAGCTGCACATAATAGAAACTGAACTCATCCGCCCAGCGCTGGCGCCAGTCACGGATCATGAGCGGCAGCGTCTGGTCATAGGGCACCGCTCCGGCCTTGGCATTGCCTTCGCCCTGATACCAGATCGCTCCGCGCATGGTGTAGCCCACGAAGGGGTGGATCATCGCCGCATAGAGCACGCCGGGCCGGCCCTCGGTGAGCAGTGGACGCTTTGGCGCATCGGGCTTCTTGGGCAGGCGCTTGCGCTCCTCGGGCGATTTGCCCTTCGCGGCAGCCATTGTGGCCTTCCATTGCTCCAGCTTGGTTTCATAAGCAGCTTGCGCTTTGGCTTGCTCGTAGCTGGCCTCGTCCTTCAGCATCGCATCGACGAGTGCTTTGGTGCCTGGCAGCGTATTGAGCGCCTCGCGGCTGGTAAAGGTCTCCACGGGCTTGCCACCCCAGGCGGATTTGATCACGCCGATAGGGATGCCCAGCTCCAGATGCAGCTTCCGCGCAAAGAAGAACGCGACGGCGGAAAAATCCGCCACCGTCCCTGGTGTGGATGCCTGCCAGTTGCCTTCGATGTCGTCCTGATTCTGCTCCGCCGTCACCAGCGGCGCATTGAACATGCGCAGGGCAGGGTGATTCGACTCGGCGATGAGTCCGGCATACTCTGGGGACCGACCCATCGTGTAAAACATGTTCGACTGGCCGGAGGCGAACCACACCTCGCCCACGAGCACATCCTTGATCTCGATTTTGTCTTTGCCAGCCGAGATGGTCAGCACTGCGCCAGTGGCATCTGCGGCACCGGTTTCGATCTGGGCACGCCATTTGCCATCCGCACCCGCCTTGGAGCTCGCAGACTTGCCCTTGAAGGCCACGCTCACCTCCGCCCCGGCATCCGCATGCCCCCAGATCGCCGCAGCACGCTCCCGCTGGAGAATCATGTGATCACTGAAGAAATGCGGCACGCTCAGCTCCGCATAAAGCAGGCCCGGCGTGAGTAAAATGAGGCTGAAGATGGATTTCATGGTGTGCAGAGTGCGAAACGCCACGAGCACCGAGGATGTTGCCACAGAGCACCGAAACCCAAAGCGGCTTGATTGTGGGAAGGAGAGCAACTTTTGAGTGTATCCACAGATTGCGCAGATTTCACAGATGGAAGCCCATCTGCGTCATCTGTGAAATCTGTGGATAAAAATTCAGGTTATTCGGGAGACCTGGGCAGGCAGAAAGAGACAGAACTCACTCGAAATTCCGCGTGCCGATGTCTGAGCGGCGCTGCATGCCGCCGAAGCTCACTTTAGCACTCTCTGCATACGCTTTATCGCGTGCTTCATGCCGAGTGGTGCCCTGGGCCACGATGGCGAGCACGCGGCCTCCATTCGTCTCAAATTGACCTGCACTATTGCGGCGGGTGCCGCAGTGATAGACGCGTGCATCCGCGCTTACCGCCTCCAAGCCGCTGATCACATCTCCATTCCGAGAAGAGGCCGGATAACCCGCACTCGCACTGATCAGGCAGATGCTCCATCCCGCCGCGAACTGGATCAACTCTGGCCGCAGAGAGCCCTTCGCCGCCTCAAACACATACTGGGAAAAATCACCGCGCAGCATCGGCAGCACCGCCTCCGCCTCTGGATCACCGAAACGGCAATTGTACTCGATCACCTGCGGGCCGCTCGGAGTCAGCATCAGGCCAAAATACAAAAAGCCGCGATATTTGAGCCCATCAGCCAGCAGACCGCGCACCGTGGGCTGCACGATCTCTGCCTCGATGCGGCGCATCGTCTCTGCATCCGCTAGCTGCATGGATGCCACCGCACCCATGCCGCCCGTATTCGGCCCTTCATCGCCATCGCGGATTCGCTTGTAGTCCCGTGCTGGCATGAGGATCTGATACTGATCATCACACACACTCGCGAAAATGGAGATTTCTGGCCCGGTGAGGCATTTTTCGACCAACAAGTCACCAGCGCCAAAGCAGCGCTTCTCCATCACCTCGTCGATGAATTGCTCCGCCTCCGCCTGGCTGGTACAAACGGCCACGCCTTTGCCTGCGGCCAATCCATCGAACTTCAGCACGATGGGCACCTCCGTCAGTGCCGCCTTCGCCTGCGCGGCATCCGTGCAGATGGTGAAATCCGCCGTCGGGATGCCATGACGCTTCAAAAATTTCTTCGCAAAGCCCTTCGATGCCTCCAACTGCGCCGCCTCCTTCACCGGGCCCCAGCATGGGATACCGGCCTCGGCACACAGATTCGCCAAGCCGCGTTCTTTGACCAGCCAGGCCTCCTCCCCTGCGACACACAGGTCGATGGCATTCTGCTTCATCCAGTCGATGAATGCCCTTCGCATGCTCACGCCCCTCCGCGCGGCGACGACGTGCCTCGGCGAAAAAATCCTTCAAAATGGCCACACAATCATCCTGGAGCACTCCAGGAGTGATTTCGCAGCGGTGATTCAGATTCGGAGCCTGCACCAGATTCCAGAAACCGCCCGCGCCGCCGCCCTTCGGATCACCGCAGCCAAAAATGACCCTCCGCACACGGCAGTGCACGATCGCGCCCGCGCACATCGGGCAGGGTTCCTTCGTCACATACAGATCGCAATTCTCCAGCCGCCAATCCCCCCACCGCGCTCTGCGCCTGCGTCAGCGCCAGCATCTCCGAGTGCGCCGTCGCATCCTTCAGCGTCTCCACCTGATTCCAGGCCCGTGCGATGATGCTCCCCTCATGCACGATCACCGCGCCGATGGGCACCTCATTCTGTTTAGCAGCCTTTTGGGCCTGCCGCAGAGCCTCACGCATGAAATACGTGTCGTCGCGGATGAATTCGGGGAGCATGAGATGGCAGTGTGACGAGGATTCAGGAACAAAAAAGTTCTGGCGCTATTTAAACAGCCCGCGGAGGCCTTTGAGGCCTTCGAGGAGGCCTTTGGCTTTTGCGGGGTTGCTGATGAGGTCTTTGAGGCCGGTGGCTTTGCCGACTTTTTCGAGCTTGCCCATCAGGCTGTGGGTGACTTTCGGTTTGGAGAGTGAGCCGGTGATTTGCAGGTCGAGGTAGGGATTGCCGCGATCATCGGAGATCATGCCGATGACCATGCGACCGATGGTTTCTCCCAATCCGGTCTGTGCGATGCCACGGAGGATGTTTTCACGCAATACGGGGCCGAAGGTGATTCTCACTGGCACGCCTTGCTGGTCATGTACGGGGTCGATCCAGGCGTCTTGTTTGACGGTGAATTGGAAATCTGGCAGCACGACGTGCATGGGCTGGCGGAAAGTGAGGACGTCATTTTGATGCTCGATGACGGCGACGGCGTCTTCTGCGAGTGGGCCACCGAGTCGCACGTCACGGATGTCGATGCCGTGTTTGAGGAGCTGGTCGAGCTGCTGCCCGGCGGCATCTCCGACGGTCATGTGGCCGCCGAGGAGCGATCCGCGCTCGAGAGTGAGTGTGAGCTTGGTCGCGGGCCGCCATACGCCTGCCTGGGGGTCCATGGGATGCATGACGCCCTGTCCGATGAGCCGGATGTCTGCAAAGGTCACTTCCTGCATGCGGCCACTGACTTCGGCCACGCCGCGCACGATGGCGTGACCACCTAGATCGATGTTGAGGGTGTTGTGACGGGCTGGATTGGCTGGATCGACGTCGATGTCGGTCAAGGCGATCTCTAGGTCGCTGATGTCGGCGTCGAATTGTGCGGCGACTTCTTTGTTGGTGATGTGAGCGTGGACTTTTTCGATGCGCACCTCACGCAGGGGGATGCGCTCGGCTTTGACCATCTCGGGCATGGGCGGCTCGATGTCTCCGGGGGCTGGAAAGGCCTGTGGCGGTGCGAGGGGCGGTGCGGGCTCGATGGTGTAGGTGCGCGGGGTGCCTGGGGGCGGTGGCTCATCGGGCACAGGGAGTGCTTTGGGCACCGAAGCGGGCTCAACGGCGGCGATTGGCGCATCGGGCGCTGGTGGTGGCTGAAAGAGCTTTTCCAGGGAGCTGCCGGTCTGTGGATCGAGCGTCTCCCAGACCTCCACGCCACTGATGCGGAGTAGATTGGGCGTCACGAGGCCGCGCCAGATGTCGTCGCTGAGTAGCTCGGCGTAGGCGAGCTCGATCTGCACGGGGGCGGACTCTAGGCGGGGTCTTTCTGCGAGTGGTTTGCTGACAAAGGCATCCCGTGGGGCGATTTTGATGCCTTTCAGCCGCAGTGTGGGTGGCCAGGTGAAAAGGGTGAGCGTGGATTCTTGGAGCTCGGCACGGCAGTTGCAGGACTCTTCGGTGAGGCGAACGAGATACTCCGGTGTGGCGTAGCCGCGCACCCACATCGTGAGGGCTAGCGGTGCAGCCAGTGCGAGCAGGAACAGAACGCCGAGGATTTTGAGCGCGAGTTTCATGATGATCTTATGGTGAATGACGAATGCGGATTGTCGAATGCAACGGTGCCCAAAGTTCGAGCGTCAACACGACTATCGGTGGTGTGTGAGAGTCACCGCGCTTGCATTGCGGCTCAAACGCATCTTTTAACGTCTCCACGCATGTCCACACTCATCATCCAGCCCCGCGCACGCCTTTTTCATGGTCACGTCTGGGTTTACGCCACCGAAATCCAAAAACGAGCCGGTGATCCACAGCCTGGCGATGTGGTGCGCTTGCAGGATGTGCGGGGAAAACCGCTGGGAAGTGCCATTTACAATCCGAAATCGCAAATCAGCGCCCGCTTGTTTTCTTACCGGCGGCAGGATCTGGATCAGGATTTCTTCACCCGGCGGATCGAACGTGCGATCAAGCTGCGTGAGGCTGCTGGGGCCGATATGCGGCTGTGCCGCCTGGTGTGGAGTGAGTCGGATGGGCTGCCGGGAGTGGTGGTGGACCGGTATGGTGATTTTTTGGTGCTTCAGACGCTCACGCTGGGCATGGATAAGAGACAGGACATGATCGTGCAGGCTCTCAATGAGCTGCTGAAGCCACGCGGCATCGTACAGCGCAATGAAGGGGCTGTGCGGCTGGCGGAGGGGATGGAGCAGGTGAAAGGTGTCATCTCGGGTGAGACGCCGGAGCCTTTTGTGGTGCGACATGGTGGCAGTGCCTTTCATGCGGACCTGATCGAGGGCCAAAAAACGGGCCTTTACCTCGATCAGCTCGATAATTACCAACATGTCGCCTCGATGGCGAAGGGACGCCGCGTGCTGGACTGCTTTTCAAATCAAGGTGGTTTCGCCCAAGCGGCCTCACTGGCCGGTGCGGCAGAGGTGACGGCGGTGGACATCAGTGAGGCGGCGATCGTGATTGCCAAAAAGAACGCAGAAATCTCCGGGGCCAAGATTCACTGCGTGGCGGAAAACTGCTTTGATTTCCTGAAGCGCCAAGAGGCTGCGGATGCACGCTACGACCTCATCATCCTCGATCCGCCATCCTTCACCAAGAGTAAAAGCACCGTGCGGGATGCGCTGCGCGGCTACAAAGAGATTCACCTCCGTGCGATGAAGATGCTGGAGCCAGGCGGCATCTTTGCCACTTTCACCTGCTCACACCACGTCAGCGCAGGAGAGTTCCATAGCAGCATCACGGAGGCTGCGGTGGATGCGCGGAAGGTGCTGCGCCGCGTGCGCACCTTTAGCCAGAGTGCGGATCATCCTATGTTGGCGACGATCCCAGAGACGGAGTATCTGCGTGGTTATGCGTATGAGGTGGTGGCTTCTTGGTAAAAAGAAAACGCCTGTGGGCGGATGAGGCACCACAGGCGTCTGTGAATGGTGAAGAGCTGTGCTAGAGCGGCTTTATTTGCCCTTATGCACGTCGTGGCAGGCTTTGCAGTTCACGGCTTTCTTGTAGTCGGCGATGCCGGACTTGTCTCCGCCTTGCACTTTCTTGATGGCGCTGATGAGAGCGTCGGTTTTCTTTTCCCAGGAGAATTTGTCGCCTTTGGCGGGAGTGTCGGCCTTCATGGCTTCGTAGCATTTCAGCAGCGTGCTGAGGTCTGCGCTGGATGCCTCGCCCTTGCCTACTTTTTTGCAGATTGCGTCTTCGGGCTTATGGTACTTTTTCATGGCATCCTTGGTGGCATCGCCAGCAGAAGCAACGGTGAGACTGAGGGAGAGGGCGAGCAGGGTGAGCGCGACTTTCTTCATGGTATGATGGAGGATAGTTTTTATTGGGGACGGGCGGATTTTCCGCAGCGCGGCGGATTGAAGGATATTTTTACGGTTTTGTGAAGAAAAAAATGCCCGAACGCTTTCGCGGTCGGGCATTTGGAATTTCTACGAGAGAGGGGCCGATTAATTCGAGCGGCCCAGATAGGTGCCGTCTTCGGTTTTGACGCTGATTTTATCACCAGGGCCGATGAAGAGGGGGACCTGCACGCGGAGGCCGGACTCGGTGGTGGCCTCTTTGTAAACGTTGTTGGCGGAGTCGCCCTTCACGCCCTCGGGGCTATCGGTGATGGTCATGACGATGCTGGCGGGCAATTCCACACCTGCGACGACGTCGTCGGTAAAGATGACGAGGTATTTCTGGCCTTCGATGAGGTATTTGCGGGTCTTTTCGTCGATCTTGTCATCACCGAGGAGCACGTCCTCGAAGGTTTCTGGGTGGATGAAATGGTAGCCGTCGCCATCTTTGTAGCTGTACTCGTGGTTGTCGCGGACGAGGTTGACAGACTCCAGAGACTCATTGGAGGTCATGCGCAGGTTCGAGACCTTACCACTGGTGATGCTGCGGATGGACATCTGCACATAGGAAGCCATGCGCGGAGGTGTTTTGAGTTCAGTTTCGGAAACGAGGCAGACGTCGTTGTTGTAACGGACAGCATGTCCCTTGCGGAGATTGATGACGGGGGTGGCAGGCATAAGAAGGGCGCGTTCTTTGGCGAGGTACGGGAGCTTTGCAAGCCAAGAGGCAGCTCGGGGGCGCTGCCGCAGCGGCTCAGAGGCCTGGCGGCGGTTCTTTGCCGTCTTCTGCCGTGGGCTCTGCACCCGGCGCGGCGAGTAGGCGGGTCTTTTTTTCCACTAGGGGGAGCCAGAGGGTAATGCGGGTGCCTTTGCCCTCGCGGGACTCGATGTCGATCTCGCCCCCATGCTCACGCAGGATGCGGCGCACGATGAGGAGGCCCAATCCCGTGCCGCCACTGCGTGTGGTGGCAAAGGGCTGAAACATCCGCCCCATCTGCGCAGCGGCGATGCCTTTGCCACTGTCCTCAAAGTCGAGCCGCACCTCAAAATCGGTGAAGGTGCCGCGAATGACGAGTACGCCGCCTTTCGGCATCGCTTGGCAGGCATTGCGGATGAGATTGAGAAAAGCCTGCTGCATCTGCGCGGGATCGAGCGGCATGTCGGGTAGATCGGTGCGCAGATCGAGGCTCACTTTGACCTTTGCACGGCTGATCTCGGGCTGGAGCACCTTCAGGCACTCATCGAGCAAGTCGCGGATGCTGGTGCGCTGGAGCTGTGGGCTGGTGGGGCGGATGGCGGTGAGGAATTGGGTAATGATGCTGTCCAGGCGCTTGATCTCACCAGTAGCGACATCCAGGTGCTCACGCAGCGGTTCACCTTTGGCCCCCATTTTCTTGATGCGCCGCTCCAGGAGCTGGAGGTGGATGGTCAGTGAGTTGAGCGGATTGCCCAGTTCATGAGCCACGCCTGCTGCGAGCATGGTAAAGGCATTCAGCCGCTCACTCTCGATCTGCTCCTCGGTGCGTTTCCGCGTCTCCGTCACGTCGCGGATGAGCATCACAAAGCCCATCGCGGTGGTGCCATCGTCGATGGCGGTGATGTAGAAGTTCAGGAAGCGATTCTCTGGGTAAAATACCTCCATGTCACGGCTCACGACGGTGCCTGGCGACATCAGCGCCTCCCAGTCGAGCCCACGCACGCCCTGGGCGAGCTGCTGGCCTATGACGGCCGCCTTATCCATGCCGAAGAACTGGCAGGCGGCACGGTTCACATACGTCACCTTGCCATCCTGGCCCAGGAGGATCACGCCTTCACGTAGGGCCTCGAAGACCTTTTCCAGCAGACCTTTCTCCCGCAGGAGCTCGATGACGATGCCCTGCACCTCGCCTGGCTCCAGGCGGTCCATACGTTTGATGAGCTTGTCGATGAATGCGGATCTCATATAAGATAGCGAGTATGAACGAAGTACTCGTCCTCTTCAGCACCTTCCCCGACATGGAGAAGGCCCGCTATGCTGCCACGGCCCTGGTGGAAGCTCAACTAGCCGCCTGCGTGAATCTGCTCCCCGCCGTGGAGTCCATCTACCGCTGGCAGGGGAAGACCGAGTCTGCCCAGGAGGTGCTGGCCATCATCAAGACTAGCGCCACCGCCCTGCCCCGCTGCGAGGCACGGCTACGCGAGCTACACCCCTACGAGGTGCCAGAAATCATCGCTCTGAGGCCGGAACACATCGCCCCTAGCTACGAACACTGGGTGCTGGAGGAAACCCGTCCTTGAAAAGCCACTGCTGCGGAGGAACATCTCTGCCCGTCAGTACACGCTCACCCCCTTTCACAAAAAACGCCCCCGCATGTCGGAGCCGAACCAGTTCAGGCACTATCAAATCGTCCAAGACGCCGACGGCAACAACGTCGAGCTCGTGCGTGATGCCGGACAGGTGGCCGTATTGGCCTTTGACACCCGCAAGCTCGAATTCGTCCATACCCATGTGCTGCTGAAGCCGGTGGCCAATCGTGCTGCCTTTGAGAGTGCCTGCCGCACGCTTCAAAATGAGGGCCACCCAGCTCTCGCACGCATGATCGAGTTCGGTGAAGATGAGGGGAATGCCTTTTACATCACCTCCAGCATCGACGGGGAGCCTCTGCGCTCCTACCTGACCCGCCTCAACGAGATCCCCTGCTGGCTCGCCGTCATGCTGGCCTGTCGCTCGCTGGAGACAGCCGTCGCGGTGGCGGAGCGTGGCGATTATTTGACCGAATCACCGCTGGATGGCTTCCGCGTCGTGCAGACCGGGCCGCAGACGGTGCAGGTGCTCGCAGCCGACTTCCGTGTGCTCGATACCACGGGTGTCGCGAAGAAAAAGGCCCTCAAAAGTGGCTTTGAAAAGCAGGCGAAGTTTTTGAAGTCCTTTCTCAATGAGCAGACCACCAGCAACGTCGCTCTGCCAGATCACCCGGTGCCCGCTGCCGATCTGATGGAGCTACTCGGGAGCTGCCTCACGAATTCTGGCTCCAGTGTCACCACAGCCATGCGTGAGCTCATCGCCGCACTCCAGCGGCTAGCCCCAGAGCATCTCTCTGGCGAGATCCCCGCTGCGCAGAAGCCCCGTGCGCTGCTCGCACCCCTGCTGGCTGGTTATCAGGAAGTCGCACGCGGCGTGGTCAATCTCGTCCGCATCCAGAGTCAGCGGTTGGACATGGCCAATCCATACAGCATGCGCGGCACGCTCACCAAGACGGGCCGCTCCGTGCTCGTCGAGCAGGTGCCGCCCTCGCGTGTCACCTCGCCCAAAGTGCTCACCGCCGCACAGACCGCACTCAAGACGACAAAAAAGCGTGAAAACACCGCGCTCATCACCGTCGCTCTCGTCAATGAAGCCGAGGGCATCACCTGCCTCGCAGAAGAAATCCCAGAAGGCATCAGCCTGGCCGATTTACTCCGTGAGCGACGCAGCATCGACGTGCAGGAGGCTTACCTCGTCCTCGCGAATCTGGATACAGCCCTCACCCAGCTAGACGCCTCACCGCTCGCCCTGAGCAAGCTGCGGCTGGAGGACATCTTCCTCCTCACTGGCTTCTCCCGCGATGATACGCGCTCGGCCAAGCTGCTCACCACACGGCTCAATCAATGGCCCGCCTTCAACATCATGGTGCGTGCCCACCCCACGCTCGCCTCCATGGCAGGCCGTGGCACAGATCCAGCCGCACTACTTCCAGCACCGTCGAAAAATGCGGCCAACTCTCCCTCATGGCATGGCAGTTGGCTCGCCGCATTGGCGAAGCTGCTCATCGGCATGCACTCCCCCGTCGGAGTCCAGCCAGAGCCGCCAGCCGCCTCACGCGAGCGTGAGACCATCCCCCGTCTCCTCGATGAAGAAGCCGCAAAAATCGCGGACGCCTCTCCAGCGACGCGGGCAGACTTCCTCGCTCGCTTTGCCCGCATCATGCAGCATCACGATCTGGTGAAACCGCTGCCGCAGGCCTCCAGCGGGGAGACAGACCGCCTCATCACCAAGACCAAGCCCAAGACGACTGCCACAGTCACCCGTGCTGGCACCAAGACCACCACCACAGCAGTCACCTCAGCACTCACCACCCCCGCAGTAGCCGCCGCAGAGGAAACACCCGCTGCGGGATTTGCCGAGTTACTTTTCCGCACAGGCGCAGCCGATCCATCCCCGCCTCAGGCCCCCGAGTGGGCTCAAAATTCCGGCGGCATGCCCCCACCTTGCCAGAGCACCTTTTACTCAACGATGGCGTCCCACGCTGGCTCAAAGCCGCCGTCTTCATCGGCGGGTCCATGATCCTCGGTGCCATTTTTGCCCATTTCAGTGGTGGGGCTCTTTGGCTCAAAAAACGCGGCGTTCCAGCCCCCAGCACCCACTCAGCCACCGTCATCCCCGCTCCCACCGCGCCAAAATCCGCCCTCCCCACTCCTCCGGCGGCTCCAGCGGTCATTCGCCCCCGGCCAGGAATCCCCATTCCTCCTCCGCCACCCGCTCCCACCGAGCAGGTGCCGCTCAAAGCCATCCCCGTGCCGGATGATGAGCCCGTCGAGCCTGCTGATGGCATCAAACTCGCCCCGCCGCCCAATGCTGGCAGTCTCCGCGAGCAATTGATGCGCGAGCCCGCCAAGTAAAAAGCCCGCACTTGGCAAACGTCCATCCTTCGGCTCTCTGGGAGTCGCTACACATGACAGAAGCCTCCTCCACTCCTCATCCAGATCCGGGCCGCTGGATTCGTGCCGCCTTGGTAATTTTCCCAGCAGGCACCGTGATCCTCGGCATCGCCAGTTTTGGCATCTGGCAGCTCAAAAAAGACCAAGAGGAAGATCGCAGCTTCAAGTATGCCCAGGCACTCAGGCGGGAGATCAGCCACAGCGGCATCGAAAAGCATGCAGAACTACTCCGCCACGTCCTGCTCCAAAAAGATGCCCTCCAGGCCGTGCCAGCCTATTTGCAGTCCATCATGGGCGAAGAAAACATGGGCTACACCATGCGCAGGCGGCGCTTTGATGCCGCAGGCCAGGAATGCGCCTTGATCGACACGGAGCTAGCTGGAAAAAAACTCTGGCGTGAGGTCAATCTCATCCTCGTGCCCTACACCGCTGGGGAGGACTCCGCAGCCCTACCACTGGCCGTGATGCTCTCCGTCGCACATGAGCTCACCGGCCGCCCGATGCTGCGTACATTGCGCTTTGCCGCGCTACCGCGTGTCGATGGCGCACTAGAGCTCATGGCCGCTCAAATGCGTGATGAGGGAGACCGCGTGATGCACCTGCACGTCCTCGGCCCCATGCCAGAAAAGCTCCCCGAGCTCTGGAAGACCAAATCCTCTGGCACCGCCATCAGCAACCCATCTCTCCCTGCCAACTCCGCCGATGCAGAGACCTTTGCCCGAGCCTTAAAAAGCCAACTCATCGAGCAAACCGGCCAACCATGATCCTCACCTGCCAGCAAATGCAGCAGTGCGAAGAAACAGCCTTCGCACGCGGCATCTCCGCTGCCACACTCATGGAAGAGGCGGGCCAAGGCATCGCACGGGTCGTGCAGCAGTTTTTTCCTGCTCCAGGCACACTCATACTCTACCTCGGAAAAGGAAACAACGCCGGTGATGCTCTCGTCGCAGCCCGTGAGCTGGTACAAAAAGGCTGGCGTGTCCTCGCACGGCTCACTGCACCTCCAGCGGAGATGAAAGAGCTCCCACGCGGCCATTTCGGCCCCTGGCTCACACAGATCGACGATGCACGGGCCGCTGCCGCATCCTCACGCCGCCCACTCGTGCTGCTCGATGGCTTACTCGGCATCGGCTCCAGCGGCGAAATGCGGCCAGAACTCGTCCCCCTGGCCACAGAGATGCATGAGCTGCGTCAGCGCCACAAAGCCACCATCATCGCCATGGACCTACCGAGTGGTCTTGGTGGCAAAAAAGCCGTGGAGGCCGACATCACCGCCTGCATCGCTCATATCAAAGACACCCTGCTCGAAGACGGTGCCGAGCGAAACGTCGGCCGCATCGCTCTCGTGCCACTCCCCGCTCTGGCAGAGGCGCAGGGAGATGCAGGTGCCGCCATCCTCACACCACACACCGTCCGCACCTGGCTGCCCCACCGGCACAATGACTGGCATAAAGGCGATGCAGGCCGCGTGCTCATCCTGGCAGGCTCACGCGGCCTCCTCGGCGCAGCAGAGCTAGCCTGCCGCGGAGCCCTGCACGCAGGAGCCGGCCTGACCACACTCCTGGTCAAAGAAGACGTCTATGACCTACTCGCCGCCCGCGTGCCGCCCGAGGTGATGGTGAAATGCGTCGATGACTACCGCGAAGCACTCGATCTGAAGGCCGATGCACTCGCCATCGGTCCTGGGCTGGGTTTTGAGCATGAAAAAGAGATCCTCGAAGTGTTACGACAGGTGAAAGCGCCCTGCGTCCTCGATGCTGACGCCATCACCATGCTCTCACGCCATCCCGATACGCTCGATGCAATGCACGGCCTACCGCGCCTGCTCACCCCGCACCCTGGTGAAATGACACGCATCCTCGACAGCTTCCCCGGCTGGCACGGCATGGATCGGCGCACACTCGCAGAGCGCTTTGTGAAAGCAGCGCCGGGCCGCAGCCTCTTGCTCAAAGGAGCCCGCACCATCATCGCCACCGCAGGCGAGGTCACACTCTACAACACCACCGGCCACTCCGGCATGGCCAGTGGCGGCATGGGAGATGTACTCACCGGAGTCTGTGCCACCTTCGCCGCACAGCGGGTGCCGCTTCACCGCGCCGCCGCACTCGGAGCCTGGCTCTGTGGCCACGCCGCCGAGCGAGCAGGCCACCACCCCATCACCGCTAGCGAGCTAGCCGCCCACCTCAGCGCCGCCATGCGTGTCGAGGCTGAGTTTTAGCCCCGGCGCAGCGGGCAGAAGAGCCCCCTTGACGCTCAGACCACTGGCGTCCAGCATCCCCTGCATGCTTGTCAGTATCCTCACCCTCGCACTGTTCGGCATCCTGCTGCTCCTCTTGGAGACATTCTTACCGGGCATGATCGCAGGCATCATCGGTACACTCAGCCTCATTACGGCAGTCTGGCTCACCCTCACCGCAGACGACCTGCATGACTGGAGCGGAGCCCAGCGGACAGCCATGGCCGTAGGCATCATCCTCTTCGCCACCATCGTCATGCTGTTGTGGCTGAAATGGTTCGCAGTGAAGTTTTTCCGGCGCAGCTTCACCCTCGAAACCGCCATCGGCAGCAGCGCAGAGCCAAAACTAGCCGCCACACCAGGCACCAAAGGCATCGCTATCACCGAGCTACGCCCACTCGGCCGCGCAGAGATCGGCGGCCAGCGCTACGAAGTGCGTTGCCAGACAGGACATGCACCAGCCGGCACCGCCATCGAAGTCATCGCACAAGACTTCGGTTCCTTGGTCGTCCGTCCGATTTAACACGGTTTTTCCACTCCACACGTCACACGCTTTCATCCAATACACCCCACCACTCCCATGAGCACCTTTGAAATCCTCCTCACCGGCATCGCCGTCATCGTCGGGCTAATCCTGCTTCTCCTCGGCACGAAATTTTTCAATCTCTGGCTCCGTGCGTGGATCGCCAATGCCCCCGTCAGCTTCACCACCCTACTCGCCATGTGGCTACGCGGCGTGCCAAACGCACTCATCGTCGATACCCGTATCACCGCCGCCAAAGCAGGCATCCCCATCAATACCGATCAGCTCGAAGCACACTTCCTCGCCGGTGGCGAAGTCACCCACGTCGTCCTCGCCCTCATCGCTGCGGATAAAGCCGGCATCCCGCTCGACTACAATCGCGCCTGCGCCATCGACCTCGCTTGTAAAGGCACCGGAAAAACCGTCCTCGAAGCCGTACGCACCAGCATCAACCCCAAAGTCATCGACTGCCCACACCCCGACATGGGACGCGGCGGCAAAATCGACGCCGTGGCCAAAGATGGCATCTCCCTCCGCGTCCGCGCACGCGTCACCGTCCGCACCAATCTCGACCGCTTCGTCGGCGGTGCCACCGAGGAAACCGTCGTCGCCCGCGTCGGCGAAGGCATCGTCACCTGCATCGGCTCCTCCGCTTCCTACAAAGACGTACTGGAGAATCCCGACAGCATCTCCAAGCTCGTCCTCCACAAAGGCGTCGATGCCGGTACCGCCTTTGAAATCCTCTCCATCGACATCGCCGACATCGACGTCGGAGAAAACGTCGGTGCCAAGCTCCAAACCGAACAGGCAGAAGCCGATAAAAAGATCGCCCAAGCCAATGCCGAAATGCGCCGCGCCGCAGCCGTCGCCCTGGAGCAAGAAATGTCCGCCCGCACCCAGGAAATGCGTGCCCGCGTCGTCGAATCCGAGGCCCAAGTCCCCATGGCCATCGCAGAAGCCTTCCGCAACGGCCAACTCGGCATCATGGACTACACCAAATACAAAAACATGCTCGCCGACACCGACATGCGCACCAAAATCGCCTCCGACGCCCCCACCGCGAAATAAGGCAGCCCTTGCCACCACCGCATCATGACTCCCACCGTGCTTCACGCCGAGTTCGATTACTTCCAGGCCGCCATCATCGTCCTGGCCGTCATCTACAGCTTCGTGAAATGGCTTTGGGAAACCTGGACCGGCGAGCGACAGGCCAAAGAAATCCTCGAGCGCCAAGAAAAAGCCCGCGAGACCCGCCGCGACATAAAGCCACCCACGCAGCCCGCAAAACCACCGCCGCTGCCTCAAAAACCGCTCCCCACCATCACTCCCCCATGGGAAGAGCTCCGCAAAGCCTGGAAAGAAATCCGCGAGGCCAAAGTCCAGCCCCCCAAGCCCGCTCCCGCCACCCGCAGTAGCCCAGCCAAGCGCCAAGCAGCCCCCACGCCCGCACCAGCTCCCCCAATCCAAGCCCCCAAAGCCGCAAGCGCCCAGCAACACCCCATCACCGCAGGACACCCCACACCCACCCCTGCGAACAGCCTGCTCGGCACCCTCCACCAGCTCCGAGGCAATCCAGCCGCCATGCGCCAAGCCATCATCCTCAGCGAAGTCCTCGGCCCACCCAAAGCCCTCACCTGATCGAAAATTCCGCCTCCTTGAACTCAGAAGTCTTGTGAACCACAGCGGTCACGGAGAGACACAGAGTAACAAGCTCTCGCCCCCCCCAATTTTCTTCTCTCATCTCTACCCTAATCGCCACCCAAAACCACAGGCCTGGCTCAAACGAGAATCATGCAACAGGACCCATAAGACCTATTCAGCTTATATATTTGCAGGTGATAGGCAACATCATGGGTAAGAGCGAGATACCTCTGGTTTGGACAAATGGCGGGCGGCGACGAAACTTCATGGGGCAACATTTTTGGGCGATGGGCTAATTCGTTTCAATGGGGAGGGAGAGGATGAAGTGTAGGTGCAAGCATATAATAAACAAAACCATGAGCATTAACATAAACAGCGCCAACTACTAGACAGCGCAAAGACTCATAGCCGACTACAGTTATCAACGCGCTTTTAGCGGTATACATATTGCAAGTCCTCGGCTTAGCCGGGTGAGGTGGACCTGATTCCTGCCACCAGGGCATTCAAGCGTTCCGGTTTTCTCAATTTTACGAAATTATCACATTTCTATGAGAAATGGTTGATGTGGTTGTTATGGAAGCTATATTTTCCATAACAACGCATCTGCCATGCTCCTCTTTGCCACCCCTTTCGCCTTCAGCTCTGCGCTACGCACTGCTTTCGCTGCTCTGGCTTCCCTCTGCCTCCTCCTGCTCGTTCTGGCGGCACCTTCCTCCGCCCTCGCTCAAAACGGCTACTACGCCGCTGGCAACTACACCGCCGCTCAGGCTCAGGCTGCTTATCAAGCCCAACAACAGGCCTACGCCCAGAACCAGGCTGCTTGGGCTGCCTACCACCGCCAGCAGCAGGCTTATGCCCAGAACCAAGCCGCTTGGGCTGCTTACCATGCCCAACAGGCCGCTGCGGGCCGCGCTCCACGTCAGCAGCAGGCTGCTCCGCGTGCTGTCGCTGTGGCTCCACGCCAGGCGGCTCCCTCTCCTCGGCAGGCAGCTCCACAGGCTGCTATCGGCGGTGGTAGCTCTTCCTCGATCCGTTTTGATGGTCGTTTTGCGTCACTCGCTTCCGGTGCTCCTGCGGCGGTGCAGCATGCGGTGTATGCGGCTAACAAGATTCAAAATAAGCCTTACCTACGCGGCGGTGGCCACGCCAGCGTGGAAGACAGTGCTTATGATTGCAGTGGCAGCGTCAGCTATGTGCTGATCAAAGCGGGACTGTTGCGTGCGCCTTTGGCTAGCGGTGCTTTCATGAACTATGGCGAAGCGGGTCAGGGTCGCTTCATCACGGTGTGGGTGAAGCCCGGGGAGCATGTGTTCATGACGATCTGCGGACTGCGCATGGACACCAGCGGTGGTAGCGTGGGCGAGGGCCCGAGATGGCGTGTGAAGAGCCGCAGCATGGCTGGCTTCGTTGCTCGTCATCCTGCTGGCCTTTAATTCTCACTTTTGTGACGCGATTCTCACTCTCGAAACGAACGAACGAACCAACTCTGCGATTCAAAGCCTCTGAACCGATTTCCGACCTATGAAAACTGACCTCCCAAATCCTGATCATTCCCCAGAGGAACCCGCGCTCGGTTGGCGAGAAATGCCTGCGTATGGCGAGGTAATGCCTGCGCTCGTCGGCGTGGCTCACATGGGCCGGCCTATGGACATGAAGGGGCGAAAAAGTACTGTTCAGGCCCTGATGCGCTCGTTTTGGCGCTCGGTGTTGGATGCGAAATGAGTCGCTGTAGCAAAGGGAGGCTAGTTTCTCCTTTCCGCGATGCTTAAAGGCGGTAGTCTCCGCGCCCCATGATTAAAGTCGGCCTCGTTTCCCTCGGTTGCGCGAAGAACCTCATCGACTCGGAGATCATGATCGGCCACCTGCAGCAGGCTGGCATGGTCATGACACCCGAGGCCGATCTGGCAGACGTGCTCATCGTCAATACCTGCTCGTTCATCGATATGGCGAAGAAGGAGAGCATCGGCGCTGTGCATGATGCGGTGGATCAGCGTGGCGAGGTCAAAAAGCGTGCGAAGCAGAAGATCATCGTCGCGGGTTGCCTCTCGCAGCGTTTCTCCGAGGAGCTGCCTTCGCTCATGCCTGAGGTGGATGCCTTCATCGGGCTAGACCAGATCACTCAGGTGGCACCGATCATCCAGAACCTCATGGGGACGAAGGATCACGAGCAGGAAAACCTGGTGACGAAGCAGCCGAAGTACATCCCCGACTACAATACGCCACGTTTCCGCCTGACTCCGAAGCACATGGCCTACATCAAGATCGCGGAAGGCTGCAATCACCCCTGTTCCTTTTGCATCATTCCGCGCATTCGTGGCAGGCACCGTAGCCGCACGCAGGAGAGTATCGTGCAGGAGGCGCGGCAGCTCGTGGCCAGTGGTGTGAAGGAAATCAATCTCATCTCCCAGGATACGACTTACTTCGGTATGGATAAATGGACTGAGGATCGGCCAAAGCCACGCAGTGGTGTGGATTCGAGCAAGGGGGAGTCACTCTCCACGCTGATTCGGGCTTTGAATGAGATCGAGGGCGATTTCTGGATTCGGTTACTCTACACGCATCCTGCGCATTGGAGTGACGACCTCATCGCGGCGATCGCAGAGAGTCCGAAAGTGGCCCGCTACATCGACATGCCTCTTCAGCACATCAGTGACCACATGCTCGGCCTGATGAAGCGAGAGACGGATGGTGCCTACATCCGTGATCTGGTGAAACGCATCCGCGCAGGCATCCCAGACATCGCCATCCGCACCACATTCATCGTGGGTTTCCCCGGTGAAACGGAGGCGGATTTCAATGAGCTCATTCAGTTCATTGATGACACGGGTTTTGAGCGTGCTGGAGTCTTCAATTACTCGCGTGAGGAAGGCACTCGTGCAGCGCAGATGGAGGACCAGATTCACCACATGACGCGGAAGGCCCGGTGGAATGAGGCGATGCGTGCGATCCAGCGCAGCGTTGAAAAATTCAATCACACGCAGGTGGGTAAAACCGTCCGCGTGCTCGTCGAGGAACCTGGCGTGGCCCGCAGTGCGATGGATGCGCCGGACATCGACACGACGGTCTTTGTGAGCAAAAAACTGCCCGTGGGACAGTTCGCTGACGTGAAGATCAAAGACTGGCGCGGCTACGATCTAGTCGCGGCGTGATTCTGGGCACCGATTACTCCGGGGTGCTGCTCGGTGTGGTGGAGCGTGTGTGGTTCACGGGCACATAGCTGGCGTTTAGGTCGATTTTGAAGCGCCAGTTGATGATCTCAGCGGGGGATGCGGCATCTCGCTGAAAGGTAAGGCTGGCGAGGCAGTCCTCGCGGCGCAGGCGGTAGGGAAAGGCGTAACGCAGGGTCATGGTGGCCGCATCATACTCAGCGGGGACGATGCCGAGTCCGCCGATGCGTAGCTTCACGCTTTCAGCGACGACGGTGCCGGCATTTTTGAGATCTGCGGTGATGATGGGGCTGCGCTCGGTGATGGTGCTGTCGGGGGCTGGGCTGAGTTTGACGAGCAAGTCGCCCTGCTCGTTCTTCGCATCCGCGAGGAGGAATTTATTGCTGGTCACATCGCCTCGACCGCGAAAGCTGGTGGCGAGTTTGAAGTTCGTATCGCTATCGCCATGGACGATGTAGCGCCCGAGTTTGCCATTGGGGCTCTCCCAGGAGACTTTTTGGCCGTTGACGGTGACGAGGCTCTCGTAGCCGATTTGGAGGCCAGTATTCATGATCTCGTCATCGAAAATGCCGTAGGGATAGGCAAAGGAGGGCACTTTGATTTTGAGCGTCTGTTCCAGGTAATCACGGGAGTCCTTCAATTCGGCGAGGATCCATGCTTGGTAGTCCGCATCGGTCATGCGGGCCTTCGGCTTCTTTTTGAGGTTCTCGTGCGAGACGCTGTGGCTGCCCACTTCGCCACCGTGTTTCATCATTTCACGCACCTGGTCCCAGGTGAGGCTGCGGCCGCCGATGTTGACGTATTTTTTGTAGAGATAGAAAGTGAAGGGGAAGCCGAACTCCTTCAGCACGGGGAATGCATGCTCATAGACGCCTTCCCAGCCATCATCGAAAGTGATGACGATGGCTTCTTGGGGGATGTTTTTCTCCCCTTTTTTCCACGCCATGACATCCGCTAGGGGGATGACGGGAATGCCAGAGTCTTTGATGGCTTGCATTTGCTGGCGGAATTTGCTCCCGGCGATGAGCATGGGGCTACCACCGCGCTCTCGCACGTCATGGTATCCGAGGATGGCCACGCTGGCAGATTTATTGAGCTCAAAGACGGGCGCGGCAGGGATGACGGGCTCGGGGGCGGCCCCCTGCATCATGACAGGGTCTTGGAGCTTCTTTTGGATCGCGATCTGCTCTGGGGTGAGCACGGGCTCGGCCTTTTTGGGGGCAGTCTTTTTGGGTGTGACGGCACCACTTTTCTCGGCCAGACGCTCTAACTTGTCCTGGATGCGTTTGCAGCTACCGAGTGAGAGGACGGCAAGAGCGGTGAAAAGAAGTGTGAAGGCGGTGCGGAGCATGCGGCGGGCGGTTTACGGTGCTGGAGTGGCTGTTTTGGCCGGAGTGATGAAAAGATGCCGCAAAACTAAGTTTGGAGCACTTTTGAGCCCGGCTGTGAAAGTGAGCCGGGAGCCCCGTAGCGGCGCGGTGAGGCTGATCCGGCCCAGGCGCATGATGCGGAAGCTGTGGTCGTCTGCGGTGGCGCGTTCGGGGGGGCAGGGTGGACTCGATTTTCTCAGTGCCGAGCTCTAGCACGAGTGGCATCGGCTGTGCGAGCACGGCGGCCGGAGCGGCATATTCGAGATGCAGGTCATGCTGACCCGCGTCGATGTGATCGAGCCGCCACTCGATCTGGCCGACGTTGGAGGTGGTGGAGGTGCTGGTGGCATTTTCAGCTAGGGCAGGGAAGAGCGTGATCACGGCCTCGCCGGCTATTCTGGGCAGTGCAGGTGCAGGCATCGGCATGGGGGCGAGAGTCTCGCCACCGGCCTTGGCCGTGCGTAGGTCGATCACGCCTGTTTTGAGTAGCTGCTGGAGGCTATTGATCTCTTTTTCATAGGGGGCTTTATCTGTGGCTGTGGCGGCGAGGCGCTGCACTTCGAGCAAATGGCGCGTGAGCAGTGGGATATGCCGCGTGCTGAGCTCACGCTGATAAATGGCCTCCATTTGATCAAGCGTGAGTGGGGGCTGCTGCGCCTGAGCGAGCGAGAGCATGGCGAAAAACACCGCGAAGTAGCAGATGGCATGCGGACGTCTCATTTGGTGGCCTCCACTTTCAGTGCCCATGCTCCCACGGGCGGTTGGCGTTTTTGGGCGACGGTTTGACGATGGGAGAGGGCATCGAGGAGCGATTTTTCTGCGGTGCCGAGTTTGAGCGCCTTCGGTGGTGCTTGCAGCGTGGAGAAGCCCTGCTCGATGAGCACATTCTGATAAAGACCCACATCGGACAAAAAGAGCAGCGCGGCGGCGGTGCCGTCTTTGTCACGCACGGGCCGCACCAGCAGCCGCAGTGGCTTGTCACGCAGATAGGCCGTGGTGAATTCGCGTGCGGCGCGGCCCACGGTGAGTGCATCATCCTCTTCGATGCCGAACTGACTCGCCGCTGTCTTCAAACCTGCCGCGTCGGGCTCTGGTGGTGGGCAGGAGAGCCAGAGTAGCCGGATGGGCCATTTTTGATTCTCATGCAGCACGGTGAAGCGATCCCCTGCGGTCACTGCATCGGCCACGATCTGCGCCCCACTCCAGTCCTCGAAGCCATCCAGCCCGCGTGCGATGAGGGCGATGGCCGTGGGGGGAGAAAAGCGGGTGCTTTTGAAGCCGCGTTGGATGAACTTCTCCAGTCGCTGTGTCTCCGAGTCTGTTTGAGATTTGAGCGTGGGGGCGGTCGTCGCGAGCTTGGCCAGAGACGCGAGGTAGGCATCGATGACTGGACGCTGCGCGGCTGCGAGATCCGTGATGAGGCTGAGGCGTGCTTCTTCGAGTGCCTGTGTGCTGTCCACTGCGGCAGCCGTGGCCTGTGCCGGTGTTGCGGGCAGATTGGCAGCCGCCTGAGGGATGAGGCGTAGATTCCGAATGCGGATCACATTCGCCGGATAACTGGCCGTGGTGACGAGCCGCAGAGTGGGCGTCGCGTGTGTGAATGTCATCGGACCTACCCGGATCGTGGTGAAGGTCGTTTCGTCGGTGCTCTGACGGATCACGACGGGGAAACGTGTCGGTGTGGCCGTGCCCGCGAGGCTGGTGACCTCACTGAACTCGAGCTCCGCCATGTCCTGCGGACGAAAGCGTGTCGAGAAGGTCGCTGGCGCGGGCAGCATGCTCGCCTCCATTTCCAAATGATAGCTGCCTGGTGTGAGCCGAAACTGCGGCCACTCTGCTCCACTGCCACTGCTACGCAGGGTGCTCAAAGTCTCACTGGCCACCTGTGCGGAGCCTGCGAGCCGTGCCGAGGCGAGTGGCAAGGGGAGTGCGCTCGTGGTGGCACGTGGCACATCCGAATAGAGTGCTGTGAGCTCCTCTCGCCGCTTTTGAAAGCGGGCAGCTTCTTCGTAATGACCCGCTGCGGAGAGTGCCGCCTCACGTGCCGCTAGGGCTGTCGCGTATTGCTCCGTGAGCTGCTGTGAGTCGGCGAAGGCTTTTTGCAGCATCGTCTGCCGAGAGGTCTCCAGCGCTGTCGGCGTGGTAGGGGCCAGTTGCGCCAGCACGGCAGCCGTGGGCAGCAGGATGGCTGATCGACAGAGTGCGCGGAGTTTATGGGGACGACGACACATCATATCAATGGGTGGCGGATGGGATCAGCTCCACCGCGAGGAGTTGCATCAAGTTGTCCTTAAAAATCGTGGCGGCTGTGAGTGTGAGAGAGGGGGCATTCTCGGTCAGCTTCAGGGTGCCGAGCACGCGTTCCTCAGGCCCACGCAGAGTCGTTTCGATGTCGCCCGTGAGTGTGAAGCGTGCTTCACTGACGCGGAGGCTGCCGCCTTCCAGCGGAGCACAGCGGTAACGCAGCACGACCTCATAGCCACCCGCAGGCAGCCCGATGGGCAGCTTCCACGTGGCCGCTGCACCAGGCCGCGACCAGCCTGTGAGTGCCCCGGCCTCCAATCGCGGCCCCTGGAGTGTCGCCGCCTCCACTGCGAGCGTGATGCGCTCTGGCAAAGCCGCCGCACGGAGCGACTGCTCGCGTGACTGGAGCAGCAGCAGGTTTTTATCCAGTCGTTCCAGCTCATTTTGCATCTCCACCCGTTGCTCACGGGCCTTCATGGCACCGGTGTAGTCACGAGCAGTAGCGAGCCGCTTCTCCAGCTCGGTGAGCAAGAGGACATGCTTTTTGATCGGCCCTAGCGTGGCCACGATCCATGCCCGCTCGAAGTTTTGCCGCTCCTGCGACACCTCGCGGCTGCCGCCGGGGTCATCTGTGCGCGGCTCCACTGGCGCAGCGGTGGCGCAGGCCAGCAGCAGACAGATGGAGGCGATGAATCGGGGGATCACAGTGGGCGGAGCGTAGCGGGGCGGAGCAGCAGGTTCAAGAGTTTCAAATTTTTGGTTTCAAGTCCGATCAGCTAGGGCAAAAGAACGGCTATGAATTGGACGATTTGCAAAACGGTGGGCCTGCTGGTGGCATCCAATGTCTTCATGACCTTCGCGTGGTATGCACATCTGCGGGACATGAGGGCAAAGCCCTGGTTCATCGCCGCCGTAGTCAGTTGGGGCATCGCCCTTTTCGAGTACTTGCTCCAGGTCCCGGCCAACCGCATCGGCAGCACCGCGCTGAGCCTGCCACAGCTCAAGATCCTCCAGGAAGTCATCACGCTGGCCGTGTTTGTGCCTTTTGTGGTATTCTACATGAAGCAGCAGATGAGCTGGAACTACCTCTGGGCCGCACTGTGCATGTGCGGAGCCGTGTTTTTCATTTTTCGGAAGTGACCGCACTGGTCGCTGGCCGCAGCTTTTTCGCCAGGCGATCGAGCACGCCATTGACGAAAGAGCCCGATTCACCTGCGCTGAGAGCTTTGGCCACCTCGATGGCTTCATTGAGCACGACAGGTGGGGGGACATCTGGGCAGTGCAGCAGCTCGTACACCGCCAGACGCAGTACATTGCGATCCACGGTGGAAAGCCGCTCGAAACTGAAATTCACCAAAGATCCACGGATATGCTCGTCGATCGCTTCTTGATGCTTCAGCACACCCTGGATCAGACTTTCAGCATATTGGCGGGTTCCGGGCTTGGCCGTGTGCAGGGACCAAAAGGTCTCTAATAAGCTATCATCTCCCCCACCATGCATATCGCGGGAGAAAAGGTATTGGACGGCGGCTTCTCGGCCTTCGCGGCGTTTTCCCATGGTCGTGTGATCAGGCGAGTTCGGTTTCACCGGCGAATCCGGCACGCATTTTGGCGAAAAGATTGATCATCTGCACGCACACACGAGCAGCCTCGGTGCCACGGTTGATCGTGGCCCCCAGGCAGCGTTCCTCCGCCTGCTGGGCATCATCGACGAGGAGCACCTCATGTACGATGGGGGTGCAATGCTTCACCGCCATGTCTTGCAGCGCCTGTGTCACACTGCTGCCCACCAAGTCTGCATGCTGAGTGCTGCCACGAATGATCACGCCGAGAGCGATCACGGCATCTGGCGTGCTATTGCGCAGCACCAGCTCCGTCGTCACCGGGATCTCAAACGCCCCCGGCACGCGGTACACATCCAGCGTCGCCTGTGGAGCCAGATCTTCCAGCTCTGCCGCTACTGCATTGAGCAGCCCCTGAACGAAAGTATGGTTGTACAAGCTGGCGACGACCGCGATAGATACCGGAGTATCGAGCGGCCTGGGACGGGCAGGAGCGAATTGAGACATGAGAAAAGAGCAAAAGCGAACCTTGCTCTTACCGCGAATTGAAGTGCTGGCAACGTCCGCGTGATTGTTATTCACCGCTTGACGTTTCCACCTGCGTTCCGTGCGGCGCAAAACAGAGCCGAATAGGGCAAAATGAGCCAAATATCAGCGCAAAACGCCTCAAACAAACTCCAGCTCACGCTCCTTCACCGTGCGGCGAGGCGGATCGATCCAGGCCTTCTCCTCGATCTCGATTTCCTCATCCAGCAGTGGCGCAAAGCGCTCCGCCCGGAAGCCGAGCTCCTGTTTCACGCTCGAATGCGGATCTTCCGGGTTACGCAGCTCTTCCAGCAAGATCAGCATGTCGAACTCCGCGTCCGTCATCTTGATCTCTGCGTCATCATTGACCTCAAACTTCGGATTGCTCCTACCCACGCCCACAGCTCGCACCGTGTAGGTCGTATCCTTCTTGGGGAGCATGCGGTAGAGATCGTACACCCACGGGGCGAACTCGTCATCGATGCACACGATTTTTTGACCTGTTTGGAACATGCAGATTGGTTAGGGTAGGGGACTTGAAGGGTGAGATGAGAAGTTGTCGAAGCAGGAAAACAACCCCAGATTAACCACCGCCGCGTCCCTCGGCATCTATTTTCCTCAGTCCCATGTCATCTGTTTCACTTTTTGCAGCCAATCCCATCCTTCCAGCTCCGGCAGACTTTCTATCCATCGGGGAAGTTCTCGGCAATGAAGTCACTCTCAGTGTGGGCAGCTTGTATTCGACTGGGTTTCTCGCACTAGGAGCCCTATTTGTGCTCTCCGCCTTGATCCTTATCTGGGTGATGTACCAGCGGGTGCGGTTCTTCGCACGGGATTTCGGAGACGGCGGCATGGGCGGACGCCTCAAGGCCATTTCCGGCATCATCATCATCGGCTTCTTCCTCATCGCCATTGGTGGCGTCCTCGCCCTCATCGGGCTGGGAAATCAGGGCTACAAAGTCGTCTTGAGTCAGAGCGGGCTCACGGAGTTCAGTCCTTCCGGTGTGCATACCTTTGCGTGGTCGGATCTCAATCGCCGCAAATCGTCGGATCACTTCAAAACGACCGACTTCACCCTCCGTTTCGAGCAGGGCAAAGCATACTCCTGCCAAGTCCGCCTGCTCCAGCAGTCCTTCGGTGAAGAGGTGCAGGACAAAGCGATCGCCATCGTCGAGGAGGCCGTCCGCCGTCTCCCACCGCTTACGGATTGATCAGGCACCTGCCTGCCAGTTTGCTCAGACTGACCAGGAAAGGCGATGGAGGGCTTCAATTTTGTCCTTTGGATGAGCAGAAAAGTCTTTCGACTTTTCCGGCAGCACGCTTTGATGAAAAATCCCGACACCTGATGACTGAGCCTGCTGCTGCCGCCCCTATTCCCGCTCCCGCCTTACCAGCGGCTGCGCCGATACCGGCATCCGCTACGGACAACAGCAACATCGCCCTGCCAGCCCCACCCGTGCAGCGCCGCCCGAAGCCGCACCCCGCAGCCAGCGGCAGCAATCCACCATCCCACCGCGATGACATCGTCATCCCTGACTACACCCTCATCAAGCGCATCGGCAGTGGTGCCTATGGAGAGGTCTGGCTCGCACAGAGCGTCACCGGAGCCCTGCGGGCGGTGAAAATCGTCTGGCGGGAGGACTTCGAGCTCACCAAGACCTTCCACCGTGAGTTCGAGGGCATCCAGCAGTTCGAGCCCATCTCACGCGGGCATCCTTGCCTCGTGCAGATCCTCCACGTCGGCTGGAATGAGCAGCGTGGCTTCTACTACTGCGTCATGGAGCTCGCAGACGACGCCGTCCACGGAGCGAATATCCCCGACGTGCAGAGCTACGTCCCCCGCACCCTCACCACCGACATGCGCCGCCACGGGCGGCTCGATCCCTTCTTCTGCCGTGATGCGGGCGTGTACCTCGCCGATGCACTCCACTACATGCACAATCACGGCCTCACCCACCGTGACATCAAGCCCTCCAACATCATCTTCGTCGGTGGCGTGTGCAAATTGGCCGACATCGGCCTCGTCGCCGCACTAGGTGAGCGCACCTTTGTCGGCACCGAGGGCTTTGTGCCTCCAGAAGGCCCCGGCACCCCCCAGGCAGACCTTTATAGCCTGGGCAAGGTGCTCTATGAAATGAGCAGCGGGAAGGACCGCATGGAATTCCCCGAAGTGCCAGACCAGATCAGCGAGGAGGAGTGGCCCTTCTGGCTCGATCTGAACAAATGCATCTGCAAATCCTGCGAAAACGACCTCAATCAGCGCTACACCACCGCGGCCGACTTCGCCGCAGCTCTCCAGCATGTCGGTGAAAAGCGCCCCGAGTCATTTATCCGTCGATTCAGCCGCGCCGCCCTCATCACCGTCCTCGGCTCCTTCATCCTCGCCTCCGGGCTCGTCATGGCACGGCACCAGCAGGCCTGGGCATACGACATCGCCGCCCCGACACGCCCGCGCCCCCCAGAGCCCCAGGTGCCCCTGCCAAACAAACCATGGCAAAACCGCCTCAAACAGTGGTTCAGCTTCAAAAATGGCCGCCACATCGCCGATCAGCCCGTTTATGCTGAATTGTTCCGTGATTTCCTCCAGGCCACCGAACGCGCCAGCGAGTACGAGGCCGTCGGCGTCCTCCAACCGGACAAAAAATGGCACTACCTAGCCACCGTCGCCCCAGTAGATGCAGACGCCTTTTGTGACTGGATGACCGATCTCGATCGCCGCAGCCGCCGCCTCGATACAGACCACGAATACGCCTGGCAACCCCACAAAATCGTGCGCAGCGGCACCGGCACAGCGCGTGCTGGAATGAGTGCCTTCATCTGTGAAATCGTCGCCTCACGCTATGGCACCGTCAGCATCACCTCCATCCCCGCAGGCGCAGAAGTGGTCGATGATGGTCGCCTCCTCGGGAAAACCCCGCTACGCCTCGAGCGAGCCCGCGCCGTCAAATTCAAGTACATCATCAGCCTCCCCGGTTATAAAGACGAGCACGCCACCGGCGACCTGAAACAAGGCCAAAGCGTGAACTTCAATCTCCGCCTCAAAGCCACGGGCGCAGTCGTCTTTGACCGCGTCTGGCAAAACAGCCTCGGCATGAAAATGGTGCCCCTCGGGCGTGCCATGCTCGCCGCCACCGAGACCCGCCGTGGAGACTTCGCCGAATACGCCAAGGCCACCAAGCTCCCACCCGTCCCCGGCCGCATCCTAGATGCCGACATCTCCCTCCCTGTCACCCACGTCAGCCGAGCAGACGCCGATCAATTCTGCCGCTGGCTCACCGAGCGAGAGCGCGGCCGCGGCCTCATCGACCCCGATCAGGAATACCGCCTCCCCACCGATGACGAATGGAGCATGGCCGCCGATCTCACCCCCGAGCCCGGCGCCACACCCGCAGAGCGCAATGAGCGCTTTGGCGGCATCTATCCCTGGGGCTTTCAGTGGCCACCCCCGCCGAAAACCGGCAACTTCCTCGACCTCAGCGCCGACAAGACCGGAAAATCCGCCATCCCCGCCTACACCGACAGCTTTGCCACCCTCGCACCCGTCGCCAGCCTCCGAGTCGGGTCCAACGCCGTCCATGACCTCTCCGGCAACGTCTGGGAATGGGTCTCCACGCCCTGGAAGCATGACTCCACCTCCGGCGTCCTCCGTGGCGGCTCCTACCTCACCGCAAAGCCGAACGAGCTCCTCTCCTCCCACCGCCACGAGGCCCCCCAGGACGCACGCCTCCCAGATGTCGGCTTCCGCATCCTCCTCTGGAACATCGGCACCCTCGCCCGCGACGACGGTTAGCCTCTCCACCGTCCTCCTTTCGTCCCCTACTCAGCACTCAAATCGCTGCCATGCCCTGGAGTCACATCTTCACCTTTCTCGCCGGACTCCTCCTCGGCGCAGCGGGCGTCATCCTTTACAAACTGCTGCAATTCCTCGCAGACCTCAAAGCCGCCCAGCACGCCCTCGCAGCCTACGACCTCCTCCTCAGCACCGAGGCAGACTCCCTCGCCCGCAACGCCGTCGAAGAATCTAAAAAACGCCTCCGCTGGCAGAAAAACCTCAACCCCGAGTGGCTCCCACCGCTCGTCGATGAAGTCCCACGCCTCGTGCGAGAAATCGCCACCATTTACCACCCAGGGAAAGAGAATCCACTCCTCGCCCCCGGCCTCAGCCAGTTCAGCCGCGCCGTCCACCTCGCCTCCATGGACATCGCCGACTTCCTGCAAACACGCAGCATCGGCAAACTCGTCGATGTCAGCGCCAGCACCGCCCTCAAGACCTGGGAAGTCACCCACAAACTCGCCAAACACGAAACCGTCCAGGCCGCCAACAAATGGTACAAACGCCTCCTCCCCGTGTGGCAAGTCCTGCGCTTCAAATCCCCTGTCATGTGGGCCAGCGTCGCCGTCTCCAACGTCGCCACCCGCACCCTCCAGCCCGCCGTCATCGACATCATCGCCAAACGCGCCATCGACCTCTACAGCGGCCGCCTCGGTCGCGGCACCGAGATCCCCTACACCCCCACCCCCGAGCCCGCAGAATAAACACCAAGTTCTTGGTCCTGCGTGCTTGGTTCTTGGTTCTTGGTTGATCCGCCTCCGCCTCCTACTCCGCCTCCCCGAAGCCGCAGAGTTTACCACGGATGAACGGATGGTTTCACCACGGATGGGTTAAGGGTTTGATGTTCTTGGTTCCTGGTTCGTCGTTCCTGGTTCTTGGCCGTTGAACGTTGAATGTCCGATGTTGAACGTTCCGTCCCCGTCCTTTTCACCACAGAGGACACGGAGGAGCACAGAGTCCTGATTTGGATCACTTTGCAGTGGGCTGTCTTTGTCTTGCTCACAAGACAAAGAGCGCTCACTGCCAAGTGATCCTACTCGTCCTCCTACTCCGACTCCTCCTCGGTCCTTCCGCGCCGCAAGCACCCGGTGCTCCGCGACTCGTTGAGAGAGTGCGATGAAGATCAAGATCATGAGCAAGACAAAGACAGCCCACTGCCAAGTGATCTGAATCCGAACTCTGTGCTCCTCTGTGACCTCTGTGGTGAAACCATCCGTTCATCCGTGGTGAAAAGACGCCGGAGGATCAAGGACGAGTTCGAGAGCCGAGCGAAGCGAGACAGACTGCCAAAGGCAGCCCGAAGGGAGCGAAGCGAATCAACGAGGACGAGGACGAACAGGGAACCGCGAACTGGGAACAGGGAACTGGGAACTGAAAACTGGGCCACTTACCACCGTGAAATTCTTCTAGGCTGCCACCGCTTCACGCACTTCGGCAAGGGCGACTCGCCGCTGTCCGGCGGGGATGCCCTGAGGGAAGTCCACGGGGATTTCTTCGGACCGCGCATCGACGGTGAGGGTGATGCTGGCAGCCATGGGCCGCGCTCCGTGGGTGAGGGCCTGCTTCAAAATGATGAAATCCGGCCCCATCTGGGCCAGCGGCACATCCTGCCCTCCAAGGTGGAGAACCATGCTGACCTGGGCAGAATGGGCTGGACGAGAGGTGAACATGGTTAGGATGCCGTGATGAAGGAAGATGAAACCGAGATGGCCGAGGCTTATGCGCTACTGAGGGGCTTTGAGCTCACTGGGCAGCTTGGCGCTGGGATGAATGGTAGGGTGTGGAAAGTCCGTGACAACCGTAAACGTGCCTGGGCGCTGAAAATCCAGGATGTGCAGGGTTTCCGGCTGGAACTGGCCTGCTACGAGCGTCTGGCGGAGCTGGAGGTGACGGAGTTGGCCGGATTCAACGTGCCGGTGCTCATCCACGCGGAGGAGCGCTGGCGGGCTATCGAAATGAGCATCGTGGACCGGCCCTACATCCTGGACTTTGCCCAGGCCTATCTGGATACGCCGCCGGAGTTCCCCGAGGAGGTCTGGCAGGAGTGCCTGGAGACCTGGGAGAGCCGCTACGAGGACGACTGGCCCATGGTCAAGCGGGCACTACGGGAACTGCCGCTGCTGGGTATCCATTACCTCGACGTGCATCGGGGCAACATCGCGCTCTAGTGGCCTGTGCTGCCAATGGTGCGGAAGGAACAGATGAAGGGCAAGGCAAGACAAAGAGCGCCCACTGCCAAGTGATCCGACTCGTCCTCCTACTCCTACTCGTCCTCGATGCTTCCGCGCCGCAAGCATCCCGATGCTCCGCGACTCGTTGAGAGATGAAGATCAAGATCAAGGAAGAGGGGAGAAGGTAGAGGAGAGAGGAAAAAAAGAGCCCACTGCCAAGTGATCCGTGGTGGAAGCATTCGTTCATCCGTGGTAAAAAAGACGCCGCAGGATCGAGGCGGAGGAGGAGACGGAGACGGAGGCGGAGGCGGAGGCGGATCAACCAAGAACCAAGATGAAGAGCGAGAGCAAGAGCAAGAGCAAGAAAGGGAAGCTCTGTGTTCCTCGGTGATCTCTGTGGTGAAAAGGACGGGGAAGGATCGAGGACGAGGGTAGAGGAAGAGGGGAGAAGGTAGAGGAGAGAGGAGAGAGGATAGAAAAGAGCCCACTGCCAAGTGATCCGTGGTGAAACCATCCGTTCATCCGTGGTAAAAAAGACGCTGCAGGATCGAGTTCGAGTTCGAGTTCGAGGACGAACCGCGAACTGGGAACTGCGAACAACGAACCCTACCCACCCTCTGTGCTCCTCGGTGAGCCCTGTGGTAGAACTCTGCGGCTTTATGGGGGCGGAGGAGGATGGTTGTCACAGCACCAACAACCCCGGCGATGCCGTTTCCCCTCCGCCTGGGGGGATGGTCCGAGCCTCTCATCCGTCCGATCCGTGGTTGCATGGAATTTAGAAGTGAGAGCAAGAGCAGGAGCAAAAGGGATGAAATTCTGCCAAAAAACGTGCGTGTGGGGCAATTGGCGGGTTAAGAATGGATGCTGCCAGTGAGTGGAGCTTTGCCTTCAGCGTGAATGTAAAGCTTCATGACTGGTGTTGGTTCCGTTTTTTGCTTGCACTCTCTTGGATCTCTCTCACAGCTTTTTCATCGTAGGGCCCACGGCAGCGGGGAAGTCTGCGCTCGCGGTCGAGTATGCGCTGCGGGAGAATGGGGAAATCGTCAATGCGGATGCTTTTCAGCTCTATGCGGGCATGGACATCCTCACGGCAAAACCCAGTGCGGCGGAGATGGCCAGCGTGCCGCATCACCTCTACGGCGTGCTGCCGCTCACAGAGGTCTGTGATGCACGTCGCTACCACGATCTAGCGCTGCCTGTCATCCAGGACATCCTCCAGCGCGGGAAGTTGCCCATCATCGTCGGTGGGTCGGGGCTGTACATCAAATCACTGACCCACGGCCTTTCGCCGCTGCCGCAGGGGGATGAGCAGATGCGTGCAGCTCTCCGCGCTCGCCCATTGGATGAAAAGGTGGCCGAGTTGCTGGCACTGGACCCCGCTGCGGCGCAAACCGTGAATTTACGCAATCCGCGCTATGTCGAGCGTGCACTGGAAATCTGCCTGCTCACGAGGCAGCCGCAGTCGGTGCTGCGCAGCGGTTTCAGTGAACCGCCGCAGCCGATTCGGGGCATCTGCCTCTGTCCAGAGCGGGCGGTGCTGTGTCAGCGGATCGACGCCCGCACGGTGGCGATGTTTGAAGGCGGTCTGGTGGAGGAGGTCGCCGCTCTCGGTCCGCTCTCTGCCACGGCGGAAAAAGCCATCGGCATCCGTGAGGTACGTGAGCTGCTCGCGGGCCGCAGCACGCGTGCCGAGGCCATTTCTGCGATGCAAATCGCCACGCGGCAGTATGCGAAGCGACAGGCGACCTGGTTCCGCCGCGAGAGCTGCTTCACACCTTATTTACCGGTGTAAAGAGCGGCGCGGTATTCTGGTGGAGGCTTAATGCAGGAAATGGCGGATGCCGGTGAAGACCATCGCCATCTTGCGCTCATCTGCGGCGGCGATGACTTCGGCATCTTTGACCGATCCACCGGGCTGGATGGAGGCGGTGGCACCGGCATCGGCTGCGGCCATGAGTCCATCAGGGAAGGGGAACATGGCATCTGAGGCTACGATGCTGCCTTTTAGGCTCAAACCGGCTTCCTGGGCCTTCCAGACGGCGATGCGGCATGAATCGACGCGGCTCATCTGGCCTGCGCCGATGGCGAGTGTGCGGTCATGGGTGGAAAACACGATGGCGTTCGATTTGACGTGCTTCACCACCCGCCAGCCGAAGCGCATGGCCTCCAGCTCATCGCGTGTGGGTGGACGGACGGTTTTGACCTTGTTTTCGAGGTCGTCGAGGCCGAGCGCACGTGGATCACTGTCCATGACCATCACGCCACCTGGGGCAGAGCGGATGATGGGCTCTGCCAGTGCCTCGGCCACGCCGGGGAGCATCTGGATGAGGCGGAGGTTCTTTTTCTTCTGCAAATGAGCGCGGGCATCTGCATCGAAATCAGGCGCGATGATGACATCGGTGAAAATTTCTGAGATGATGCGGGCAAGGCCCAGTGTCATGCTGCGATTGACGACGATCACACCGCCGAAGGGAGCTTGTTTATCGGTTTCAAAGGCCTTCTGCCAGGCCTCGCGTAGATCTTCATCCGCACAGCCGACGCCGCAGGGATTGGTATGCTTCAAGATGGCCACCGTGGGGCGGCGGAACTCCAGCGCGATCTCTGCTGCGGCGTGGATGTCGAGCACGTTCGTGTAGCTGAGGTCTTTGCCGTGTAGCTTGACGAAGTAGTCGCCGAAATTGCCGTAAAGGGAGGTCTTCTGGTGCGGATTATCACCGTAGCGCAGCTCTGCGTAGAGTGGCAGGCTGAGGTTGAAGTTCTTGTGCGTGCTTTGCTCCTTGTTGAGGAAGGCTGCGATGGCTGTGTCGTAGGCTCCTGTGCGCTGGAAGACCTTGCAGGCGAGTTTTTCGCGGGTGGCGAGTGTGGTATCGCCCTGATGCTCCTGCATTTCCGCGAGCACGCTGGTGTAATCTGCCGGATCGGTGATGACGGTGACCCAGCGGTGGTTTTTGGCCGCGCTACGCAGCATGGATGGTCCACCGATGTCGATGTTCTCGATGGCTTCTTCGAGCGTGACGTCCTTTTGGGCCACGGTTTGCTCAAAGGGGTAGAGATTGACCACGACGAGGTCGATGAGGGGGATTTTGTGCTTGGTGGCGTTGCGCTTGTCCTCATCGTTATCACGGCGCTGGAGCAGGCCGCCGTGGACTTTCGGGTGCAGGGTCTTCACCCGGCCATCGAACATCTCTGGGAAGCCGGTGTAGTCGGAAACGTCGATCACGGTCAGCCCGGCGTCCTTCAGGTGCTTCGCGGTGCCGCCAGTGGAGAGCAATTCCACGCCGAGCGCGGCGAGGCCTTTGGCGAAGTCGAGCAGACCCGATTTATCAGAGACAGAAAGCAGAGCGCGAGCGATGGGCATGGAGTCGTGGTAGAGAGAGGTTGGTCAGGGGCAGTTAGTATGAAAACAGGGAGGCGCAAGGGCTTTGGGACAAGGATTATTCGTCCGGCACGACCACTGCGTAAGTTTCAGGCGGGGATGGCGGGCTTGGCGAGGGAAAGGGTGAACTGGGTGTGGCTACCTTCGACGCTTTCGACCTGAACCTCTCCACCCATGCCCTGGATCATGCGAAAGCAGAGACTCAGACCGAGTCCCATGCCCTGACCGACGGGCTTGGTGGTGAAGAATGGATCGAAAATCTTATCCAGATTGGCCTTGGGGATGCCGCTGCCGTTGTCCCGCACGATGAGGTCAATGCGGGGGCCATTCTCGGCGGCCTTCAGCAGGATCTGGGGCTCTGGGCGGCCGGGGAGGGCATCGAGGCTATTTTGGATCAGGTTGATGAGGATCTGAATGAGGTGGTTTTCATCTCCTTGGGCGGTGATGCCCTCGGGCATCTCATCGATCAAGGTGACGCAGCGATCACTGATTTCTTTATTGAGCAGGCGCAGGGCTTTGCGGCTGATTTCATGCAGATTGACGGGGCGTGAGCCACGATTCTCTGGATGGGAAAAGGTGCGCAGATCGCTGACGATCGCAGCGACGCGGTCGATGCCCTCGCCGATGTCTGCGGCGATGCGATTGACGCTCTCTGCGATGTCTGGGGGCATGTTTTTGCCTTTTTTCTTCAGCAGGAAGATGGCGGACTTTACATAATTGAGCGGATTATTGATCTCATGCACGATCCCGGCACTGAGGCGGCCGATGGAGGCTAGTTTTTCGCTTTGGTCGAGTTGGGCCTCTGTTTCACGCAGGCGCTTGAGCGTGGTGGTGAGCTCCTCGTTTCGTGCGGCCAGTTCCTCACGCTGCTCTTCGATTTTGACCCGGGCATCGAACTCCCGCTGGCGGATGGTCATGTGCTGGCGGCTACCGAAATAGAGGACGACGCAGTTTAGCAGGAGAAAACCAGTATTGTTGACGAAAATGCCCAGCGTCCGTGCATCGACGCCGTGCAGCAGATTGGGCAAAGTCGCGGCAAAATAGGCCAGGAGGACGAGTGCGAGCGTCACGCCGATCTCACGGAAGGTCCAATGGAAGACAAACGCGGTGGCGACGATGCAGAGTGTGAGCCCGGCATAATAACCGCTCCCAGGATCACCGCTAAGATGAATCATGCCTGCGATGACCAGCGCAGGCAGCAGCGGTAGCACGATGGGATAGATGCGGTGCCAGCGGTGCCCCCAGGTGCCATTGAGGGCGAGCAGGAGCGGCACGCAGGCAGCGGCACAGGCCAGGCGTAGCGTGAGAAACTCCCACTTCCGCTCTGGGTAGGCCATCCAATCGAGGAACCAGCAGAGCGGCACCAGGATCATGACGAACCAGGCACCGAGGCGTGCATTGCGCAGGTTCAGCTCCTGCTGCTCCTGGGCAAAACGGTCCGCGTGTGGTGACTGCGGTGTCGTGGATGATGCGTGCGTGCTCTCCGCCATGCGAAAGGTGGCACTAAAGGGCGCAGTGGATGATCTGGCAAGCCTCTTGCTCTCGCTCATTAGGCCTGGAGCCCCATGAGGCGCATCACCGCCTCACGCTTCAGTCGTAGCTCCCGCCACTCATGGTCAAAGGCACTGCCGCAGACGATGCCGCAGCCAGAGGGCAGGCGGATGTGCTCCCCATCTCCCTCAATGCCACGGATCGCGACGACGAGGTGCGTTTTGGCACCACCTGGCTCCACAAAGCCGAAGGGTGCCCCGAAAAAGCCCGGTACATGTAGCTGGCGGCGATACTCACGCAGCCGCTCCAGGGTGCCCTCATCTCGTGGCAAACAGCCGACCGCAGGCGTCGGATGTAGAAATGGCACCAGCGCAGCGGGATCGGCCTGTTGCGTCATTTTCACACGGATGGCGCTTTGGAAATGAGTGAGGCCGGAGGTCTGGCAGAATGTGCGTGGCTCACGCGTGACGGTGCCGAGTGAGGCTAACCTCTCAGTGAGGTAGCGGACGACGATCTCGTGCTCGTCGATCTCCTTCACGTCATTTTGGAAAGTCTCCACGCTGCTACCGGGCTTCGCGGTGCCTGCGAGAGCCATGGTTTCCAGTTCCCCATCTTGGATGCGGAAGAGGAGCTCGGGCGTCGCTCCGAGGAAACCGCTGTTTTGCTGCCAGCGGGCGTAGGCCCACATATTCGCGGGTGCAGCGAGAATGCGCTCGATGAGTCGAAGCGGGCTGCCAGAGGCCAAAGTGCCCTTTTCGGTAAGTACGGGCACCATTTTCTCAATCCGGCGTGCCAGTACCTCACGGCGGATGCGGCGGAAGGCCATCTTAAACCACTCGGTGGCCGGCTTGGCCCAGTTGATGACAGGAGGGCGTGCGCCATTGAGCTGGAGCAGTGCCGCGTGATTTTCCAGCGTCAGCGTGTGCAGCCGCGCAGGCCGCTTCCACGGCAGCGGATCACTCAAATCGAAGTCATTGATGTAAAAGGCACCACCATTCGGCGGCGCAGCGGAAAGTGCCTCGAAAGGCCCCTCACCCAGCCACGCACGGCCATCCGGCAGTCGGAACAAAGCAAAATCAGTCATGAATCAGCACGATACATGCGGAGGCAGCGCCGTGGCGCAAGAGCGGGGAGCTTTTTCTATTTTCAGCCCTCGCGGAGCCGCGTGAAAACACTCAGCGCCGCACATGAAGGAAGAGATTCACCCCCTGCGGCTCCCAGCCCACGCGGATGTGATCTGGCGGAGCACCTGCCTCACGACCGAGGCCACTGACGTGCTCGGCAGAGCGGTGGTTCAGCACCCAGTCGCCCAGTAGCTCCATGTAGTCGCGGCTTGGATTGAAGTCGGAGAAATTCCCCACCACGATCTCTCCACCGGGTCGTGTCACGGCCATCAGCGATTTTAGCAGGAATACAAAACTGCGATCCATCAGGTAATCGAACAAACCAGCGGACCAGACTAGGTCGTATCCCTTTGAGGGTAAAAAGCGCAGCGCATTGCGATGATGGAACTCCACTTTGCTAGCGAATGGGGCACAGAGGCGCCGCGCATGGTCGATGGCATGCACATCCGCGTCGATGCAGTCGATGAACACATCAGCACGGGGATTTTCCAACAGCCACTCGCGTAAATCCCGGGCTGGGCCACTTGCTACATTGAGCACGCGGAGAGGGCGGCCTTTCGGCACATCGGCGAGGTGCGCATCCAGAAGGGTTTGGAAGTAGGACTTGCGATTTCGCACCGCCATCGGAGCCGCCTGGGCATGAAAAAAGAGGTCCCACCGCGTCAAATTGGGTAGAGGAGATGTCTGCATGCGGTAGATCGCGTCGATGATCTCGAAGTCGCCGCTGTATCCGTATTTCCGCTCCAGCGCCTGTGACTGCATCGTGCCGAGGAAGTTCCGCGCCGTCATATCCCGTGCATAGGCCAGGACATCAGCCCGTTTGAGCGAGCCCTCGCGCACAGCATCACCGAGCACGCGGAGCTGGAGATTCACCGCCGTGTAATCCTCCGGCATCGGGCCACCCGTAGCGATGAGGTCATGCACCACGGTATCAAGGTCGATCAGTGGGCACGGCATGCTCTTCGATTTCGCGATTGGACGCTCTGTGAGGACGGCGGGAGGCATGGGAGAGCGCATTGTTTAGCATCTCTTAACTAATTTGGGAAGAAGAATATGCAGAGCATTCCAGCTAGCTTCGTCTCCTCTAGGTCAGTAAAGATGAGATTTATCTCCAAACTTTTCCGACTTCCAATCGTTCCACTCTGCGGTTAGACCGTTCATTCTCCTTACGTCCCTCCCACCACGCCATGAGCATCCCTCGCATTCTTTTTTCATTCATCCTACTGTCCGCAGTGTCTGCACCTAGTTACGCTCAACAGCGTGGCCGCCAGCGGGAACAGCAACCGGAGGCTCTTGCACTGCCCGTTGTGCCGCTCACTCCGCAGCAGATCGAGGTCATCACAAAGCAGCTCGTGGATGTGGAAAAGCAAATCCTAGAAATGCGCAACAGCTCCCTCACATCGATCATGGCCAAACTACGCTCGGCCGTCGCGAGTGAGGCTGCGGCGCTTAATTTCCACCTCGACTGCGAAAAACTCGTCAACATCGAGCGCAAAGACTTGGCCAAAACAGAAGAGCGAGATCGCAAAGAGCAAATGGAGCGCCAGGCAGAGCGCCGCAAAGATGGCAATGAAGAGGACCAGGGAGACCTGGGTGCTGCGGCGAAACTCCAGATCGAATATCTCCTACTCACCCTCGAAGCACATGAAACGAAGGCAGAGGACCGCACCAAGCTCCTGCCCAAGCTACAGGCCTACATCCAAAAAGTCGTCGCCAGCGCAGACAAGCTCAAAGGCCGTGCGGGACAGACCCTCGGACGAGATCTCGGTGGCAGCGTCATCGTCGATGCCCTCCAGATTCGGCGCTTTGTCTCAGCGGATGGTTGGACGACCAATCCGCTGAACCTCGGCGCCATGTGGAATGATACAATCCTTCCCATTTACTTAGCAGATGGGCGTAAGGAAGAGCTCTCTGCTCAATGGGATGCACGCCTCAGTGCGGAGACCATTTTGAACAAAGCTCGCATGCCGGAGCCAGAATTCATGATCTGGGGGCAGCAGGAGCTGCCTCCCATGAAATGGCAGCGGGCCAAATATCTCGTCGCCAATGGCCCATCTCCCGTGAATGCGCTGGCAGACATGCTCAATCATATCAAAGCCTATCCAGGCCATCCAGACGCCCCACAGTGGCTCGAAGAGCTGCGCTCGGCCGTCGGCGCAGCAGCACCCTCCGGCGGGGCACCCGCCACACCAACAGGCACTGGAGGCTGAGCCTCATAAAAATGTCTTCCTCGGATGAAGAGTAGCCCCTCCAGCAGTCTCCACGCATTCCTGCGTGGCTTCGGGCATGCTTTTCGAGGTATAGGCATCGCTCTGCGCACCCAGAGAAATCTGCGCATACATGCCGTGGCGCTCATGACGGTCATCGCACTCGGTTGGGAGCTGCAAATCGCGATTTGGGAGTGGTGTGCAGTCATTCTGGCCTCAGGCCTCGTCTGGACGGCAGAACTGGCCAACACCGCTCTCGAATGGCTCGCTGATCGAGTCAGCCGAGAGCGAGAAGACGCCATCCGCGACATCAAAGATGCCGCTGCCGCTGCCGTACTCGTCGCCAGTATCGCCGCCAGTGCCATAGGTGCCTTAGTCTTTCTTCCGCGGCTCTTTTCTTTCTAGGAAAATCATTTCAGGAAAGATCCATCTTCTCCGCTACTGCGGATATCAGCAGCGGCTACGAAATCCGAAAAACGAGGGATGCCTGCGCCATTGCCATCTTCTCCCGCCGTATTGGCGTTTTCGTCAGTCCGAACAATCACATGGGTGCAGGCGCGAATCAACTCTTCCCAGGCACAGAGGGCTTTCTGGGCTTCATCATCGCTGGAGCAACGGAGCCTGGTAGGGCGCTGCTTTTGCTGATCGGGGCGTGCGAGGCACTCCAGCGCCGCCGAAAAGCGCTGAAAGTGTAATCTGGAATGGTGAAGTTCCTTTTCGGTGCTCCATCAAGCCATCAGCGCCTTCACTGGCTTTGCTGGATTGATGCCGATGAGCTTTCCATCGAGTCCCTGAGTCTTGAAGCTGAAGCGATCTGCATGGAAGCCTAGTAGGTGCAGCACTGTGGCGTGGAAGTCACTGATGTGCAGCGGGTCTTTGACGATGTTGTAGCTGAAATCATCCGTTTCCCCGTAGATCGTGCCGCCTTTGGCTCCGCCACCGGCCATCCACATGCTAAAGCAGCGTGGGTGGTGATCACGTCCGTAGTTTTCCTTCGAGAGGCCGCCCTGGGAGTAGATGGTGCGGCCGAATTCACCGCCCCAAATGACGAGCGTGTCATCCAGCATGCCGCGTTGCTTAAGATCCTCCAGCAGCGCATAGCAGGGCTGATCCACGTCTTTGCACTGGCTGGGCATGCGACCGCCGACGTTGCTGTGGTGATCCCAGTTGTTGTGGTAGAGCTGGATGAAGCGCACGCCACGTTCAGCGAGCCTGCGAGCCATGAGCACGCTATTGGCAAAGGAGCCCGGTTTCTTCGCGTCGTCACCGTAGAGCTTCATGGTGGCCTCGGATTCTTTGCTCAGATCGGTCAGCTCTGGCACGCTGGCCTGCATGCGGAAGGCCATTTCATACTGTTGGATGCGCGTGTGCGTCTCGGGATCGCCGACCTGCTGGTAGTTGAGTTCGTTGAGCGCGTTCAAACCTTCGATGGTGCGTTTGCGCACGCTATCCGGCACGCCGGGCGGGTTGTTGATGAAGAGAATGGGATCGCCCTTGCTGCGGAAGCTCACGCCTGCGTGCTCGCCCGGCAGATAGCCGCTGCTCCACAGGCGTGAAGAAATGGCCTGCTCTTGTTCGCGATTCGTCGGCGTGGCCACGAGCACGACAAAGGTCGGCAGGTTCTCATTCGTCGATCCCAGGCCATAAGAGGCCCAGGAGCCGAGGCAGGGACGCCCGCCGATCTGATTCCCTGTCTGCATCGCCGCGATGGCTGGTTCGTGATTGATCGCCTCCGTGTGCAGCGAGCGCATCCAGCAGATTTCGTCCGCCTTCTTGGCCAAATTCGGCAGCAGTTCGGTATTCATCATAATGCCGCATTGGCCCGCTGCGCTAAAGTCGAACTTCGACGGCGCGATGGGAAAACGTGCCTGCCCGCTGGTCATTGTCGTGAGTCGTTGGCCCTGACGCACACTGTCCGGCAGGTCTTTGTCATACCACTTCATCATTTCCGGCTTGTGATCGAAAAGATCCATCTGCGAAGGCCCGCCGACCATGTGCAGGTAGATGACACGCTTCGCCTTCGGCGCAAAATGCGGCCCGCTGGCGGCATGCGAGGCCGCCTGAGCGATGGACTGACCGAAAAGCGAAGTCAAAGCGGCCCCACCGAGGAGATGGGAGCCGTTGGTGAAGAATTGGCGGCGAGAGAAGGGGGACATGATGGGGGGGGGTGAGGTTTAAAGTTTCAAGGTGGTCGGCGTAAAGTCTTTAATAGATCGCCCAGTAAATGTAGATGACGTGATCGTTGCTTTCGGTTCCCAGCGTCCATTGAACCCATGCGGCATCGGTGTGGTATTCTCCTTCGGCAATCTTAGTCAGTTCATCAGGCTTCCACCACAAAGGAAAATCGGCGGAGATGTTGGAGCGCTCTGACTTGGGAGAGAGGAGTTTGTTTGTTCTGAACTCGTCGAGCAGGTTTGAAGGGATTCGGACCTTGGCGGTCATGGATGGATCTATGCAAGTCCAGTGATCGTACTCGTATCCAAGCCCGATAGATCCTGATGGGAATGTAATGCCAGTGAGTTTCTCAATGTCGGCAAGCTGTGCTGAAGACACATTCGGGTAAACGGTTTCGACCAATGTTTGGCCTCGGATGTAAAGTAAGCCAGCGCCAACAGTTAAGACAGTGGCAACCACGAGAGCCAAGAAACTCCGCACAATCCATTTTCCGATTGATGTGCTCGGATTGCCCGAGGTGACTGTGGAGATGGGTTGGTTGAGGTACATTACTTGTTCATGAGTTTATCGAGATGCAAAAGGTGCCAGTCGAAAGCTTTAAGAGAATGCCATTTCAGGCTGTGATAAGCATTGGCGGCAGGTAATGAATAAATAAGTCCAGGTGATGAGAAGCCATGGGGTAGCTGTGACGAAGATGTCTGCGATGTCTGAAATCGTCTCGCCATCCCAAGGCTGCGAACTGAATAGAAGGTGTGGCCAGACGAGGAGCCCGAGTAGCCCTGGGTAGAAAAAGACGGTTTGGAGCGCAAACCATGTTCGGGCGATCGATGAGGTGCAGGAAGGACGCCAAAGCCAGAACAGGCCCCAGAGGTGCATGATCGCACAAGCCATGCTCCAGCCGCAGCGAGACCACTTGCTCCAACCTGCGTTCAGAGCCGCCGCAACAAGCCCCTGCATCAATTCGGTGGTGAGCGGCTTGTTGAAACCGAGTTCATTGCCTTGCGAGTCCTTGAGTGGTCCCGCGTTCTCGTAACCCACCTTAAGCAGGCACCATCCGACCAGCGCGATCAAGCTGATGACGATGAGCAAACTTAGGAAGATGCGTTGGCGATGGTTCATGGGGCTTGGAGGCTCAAGCCAGCGTGTGTTTGAATGCTTGATGTGAAATCGGTGGAGCGGTTCATCATGGGCTCAGCGGAGCTTTTTGGCTTTTAGATATGTATCGAGCCATGTGGCGTCTTCGGAGAAAAGCGGAGGCTCGGGATCGCGAGTAAAATCGGTGATCTGATCGAAGGCGGCGTCTGCGTGGCAGAGTTCAGCCAGTTCTTGAAGGTTTAGCCAGATGTCAGCGTCATCGGGGCGCAGTGGCACCTTGCAGGCGGGTAGGGAGTTTTGATAGTGAACAGGATAAATCTCTCGCTGCTCCGGTATCTCAGCCCGAAAAACCATGACCGCATGGGCGGGCTGTCGTCCGAGACTTTTGACCACATCCTCCTCGACGTTGTAAGGATCGAATCTGGTGAAGGCCAGTCCCCACTTTCGAATAAGATCGACTTCCACCAGATTCACGCCTGCGTCCATGATGGCGTTGCGCTTGGTCGCATACATCAAGGAGCCTCCCGCATGCTTATTGCTCGGGCTTAGGTATTCGATCACAGTGATCAGGGTGCCATCCAGTTCACGAATGTCCAAATGCCGCGGCTTTGGAGCCACGATCTTCGTCAGCACCGGAGCGACGTAGTTGGCAGGTGGAGCAAGTGTCGGGGTATCCTCACGAAGCCGGGTGATGGTCACATCCGGCCGTTTGGTGCTCGTTTCGCAGCCGCCTGTGCCTGATATCGTCATTCCGTGCTCAATAGAGGCGTGAAGTCCGTTCGGTAGCTGACGCTGCAAGCGGCCCAAAGAATGCGCAATCAGCAACGGGTGCACCTCAAACCACCAACTCTCGAAGTAGGGGTTCAGTCCTGGAAAGGGGTATGGGGAGGCGCTTTTCAAGTTTCAGGTGGAATTTGACGGCTCAGAAGGTATCCCAGCGGAGGAAGAGTATGTAGTTCGAGACTTCTCGGCCTAAGAACCAAGTCACACGGGCGTTGGCTTGCATGAATTGACCAGATGAGTTGCTTTCTAGTTTTCCTGGCGTCCACCAGGTGTGTTTTGGCTCCGTTGTGATGGAATGTTTTTCTGATTTTTCTTTCCGAAGCTGTTCGGACTTCCTGAAGTCGTCCACCTTGTCGTTTGGAAGTTGGATCTTGGCAATCATCCAGGGATCAATACCGGATGCGTCGGAGTAGAGAGCCTGCCCGATGGAGCCTTCAGGCAGCTTTATACCTGTGCGCTTTTCGATGATTGAGAGGTGCTGATCGGTGACGTTTGGGGCTAAAAACTCGCTTTTTGCTCCGAAGTCTAGGCAGCCAGACAACAAGAGCGGTAAAACGAACAAGCACAGAAGGCGTAGCCAAAACTGCGCGATACCGCTGTCGATGGCTGATGGGTGTGCTGAAAGCCGTGGAGCCATCGACAGCGGTGCCGCCGATGCGAGGCTGCACCCGCGCATCTCTGTCACCGCACTCCACGACGCTGGCGCGGATGCGGGAGTCTGTCGTGCTTGCCAAGCGGCCAGCTCATCTCGCGGAGCGAGATGGCTACTTTGCTTCGCCGATGCGGTGCTGGAGGGCGGGTTCGACATCACTTATTGAGGACTTCGTCTAAATTGAAAAGCTGGTTCGCGAGCATGGTCCAGGCGGCGAGTTCGGGTTTGGCGAGCTTGGGATCGACGGGGATTCGCCGACTTTGAGCAGCGCTTCGGCATCGGTGGTGTTTTGCGAGTAGTGAGCACGCAGGTCTTTGAGGCTGGCTTCGACGAGGGGCTTTTCTTTGGCACTCAGGGAGCGGCAGAGGATGTGCTCGGCGATGAATTCGAGGGGGTTGGGTGATGCGAGAGCCTTCTCCGCGAGCTTGCGGGCGGCTTCGACGAATTGGGGGTCGTTCATGGTGACAAGGGCTTGCAGGGGCGTGTTGGTGCGCTCGCGGCGGACGCAGCTGGCCTCGCGGCTGGGGGCATTGAAGACTTCCATGTTCGGCGGTGGGGCCATGCGCTTCCAGAAGTTGTAAAGCGTGCGGCGGTAGAGGTTTTCGCCTTTGTCCTGCACGTAGTTGCGGGTGTCGCCGCCGGGTAGGCCGACGACGTCCCAGATGCCTTCGGGCTGGTAGGGCTTGGTGCTGGGGCCGCCCATTTTTGCGGAAAGCAGGCCGCTGGCTGCAAGGGCGTAGTCACGCACCATTTCGGCGTCCATGCGAAAGCGCGGGCCACGACTCAGCAAGGTGTTGTCGCGGTCTTTTTCGAGCTTCTCAGGCGTGGTGATGGCGCTTTGACGGTAGGTGGCGCTGGTGAGCATGAGTTTGAGCATCTTTTTGATGTCCCATCCGCCTTCGCGGAAATCGACGGCGAGGTAATCTAGCAGCTCAGGATGGCTCGGAGCGGCTCCCATGATGCCGAAGTCCTCTGCGGTCTTCACCAGGCCCTGGCCGAAAAGCTCCTGCCAGAAGCGATTCACGGTCACGCGGGCGGTGAGCGGGTTTTTCGCGTCCACGACCCACTGGGCCAGTCCCAGGCGATTTCGAGGCGCTTTTTCGTCCAGTTTGCCCAATGCGGCAGGGACCTCTGCGGTGACTTTTTCGCCGGGTTTGTCGTAGGCACCGCGCATGAGCACATTGGCCATGGGCGTGACGTTTTTCACCTCTTCCTGCACATGGGTGATGGGGCTGCGTGCTCGGATGGCCTCTTTTTCGCCTTCGAGCTGCTTCATGGTGCCTTCATGCTTTTGCCACTCGGTGTCACGGGTGGCGAGGTAATGCGCAAAGAGTGCGTTGCGCTGCTGTGGCGTGCGTTTGTCATTCGTGGCGGCCAGGATGGCACGCAGCGGGCCGACATCGGCGAGTGTCTTGATCTCTGTTTCGTTGAGCTGGCGGTCATAAACACGGGCGTCCTGCACGGAGCCATCCGCGAAGATAGCGCCATCACTGCGCTGACCGATTTTCATCGGCACGGTCGTGCGAATGCTGGACTTCGGTTTGATCGTGTTGGTGATCACCACCAGGCGCTTCTGCAGCACGCCGTTGATGTAAATCTGCACGCCGTTGGCTTTGCCACTGCCATTGTAAGTGATGAACACATGTTGCCACTCACCCGGTTTGAGCACCGCATCACGTGTGCTGACCTTGAGCGCGTTGTCGCTCCATTTATTGACGATGTGCACGGAGATGGCGCGGTCACTTTGCCAGAGGTCCCAGCCACGGTAGCCGTTCTTCTCGTCCATGCGGGACATGATGGCACCGAAGACGCCATTGCGGCCAGCTTTGACCCAGGCACCGTAGCTGAACTTCTGATTCAGCTCGAAATCGCCTGCGTCACTCACTTCAAAGGTGCTGCCGGGTTTGATGACCGGGGCTGGGCCTAGCTTGCCGCCGGGGGTCCAGGTGATCTGGCCGAGTGCTTTGGCCTTTGCGGGTGAGCCGCACACGTTCGCGATTTCATTGCCCACACCTTCATTGAGTGGGAGATGGACTTGGAGGCCCTTGGTGGGCACATCCTGGTCGAGGTGCTCGGGCTTTGCCGAGGCGAGCCAGGCATTGAAGTCTTTTCCTGCGGCTTTTCGGCGTTCATCACGGAGCTTTTGCGCCTCAGCGATTTCGGTGGGCAGTTTTTGCCAGCGTGGCTTATCCTCCATGCTGGGGATGACGAGGATGGGGCCGCGTCCGTCCTTCACGTTGCCGTCTTTGGCTCCCTGCGTGGTGTTGCGGAAGAAGGCAGCAAGGGAGTAGAAGTCACGCTGCGTGATGGGATCAAATTTGTGATCGTGGCACTGTGAGCAGTTCGTGGTGAGGCCCATGTACACCCAGCCCATGGTCTGCACGCGGTCCACGGCGTAGTTGGCGAGGTTTTCTTCATCAATGGTGCCACCTTCATTGGTGGTGATGTTGCAGCGCTGAAAACCGGTGGCGATGAGTTGCTCATCGGTCGGATTCGGCAGCAGATCTCCTGCGAGCTGGTCGAGCGTGAATTTGTCGAAAGGCTGGTTCGCATTGAAGGCCTTCACCACCCAGTCGCGGTAGGGCCACATCTCGCGGTAGTTATCAAAGTGCAGGCCGTGCGTGTCGCCGTAGCGAGCGGCGTCGAGCCAGTAGCGGGCGCGGTGCTCGCCGTAGGCGGGGGATTTCATCAGTTCGTCGATGAGGGCCTCTAATTCCTGATTTTTGATTCCTGATTCCTGATTCTTTCCTGCGAAGCGAGCCAAGAGCTCTGGTGAAGGCGGTAGCCCGGTCAGATCGAGCGAAATGCGCCGCACCAGGGTGTGCGCATCCGCTTCTGGAGCGGGTTTCAGGCCTTTTTTCTCCAGCGAGGCCAGCACAAAGCGGTCGATGCCATTTTTCACCCACGCCTCGTCCTTCACTGCGGGTAGTGCGGCCTTTTGCGGTGGGATGAAGCTCCAATGCGGCTGCCAGGGGGCTCCTTCGGTGATCCACGCCTTGATGAGGGCGATCTGCGCGGGCTTCAGCTCCTTATGGCTCTCTGGCGGTGGCATGACCTCGTCTTCATCGGTGGAGAGGAGGCGCTGGTAGAGGCTGCTCTTCTCCGGCTGACCTTTGATGACGGTGGGTTGCTCGCCTTTTTTGGCGGTGAAGAATCCGGCCTCTGTATCCAGGCGCAGACCAGCCTTGCGCGTGCCTGGATCAGGCCCATGGCAGTGGAAGCAGGCATCCGCGAGGATGGGGCGGATGTCCTTATTGAACTCGATGCCACTGGCCGCTGTCGTAATCGAGAGCGCGAGTAGCACCGCAGAAAGGGAGGATTTGCGAAGGATGAGCATGGTTGAATGAAGCGGCTACGGTCTGCCTTTTGATAATGTATCGCCTATTTTGAGCGGGGATTGTGCTGAAAGTGTTACCTGGCTATCCAGGTGGGGTTTCACACATCCATTTCTGGCCTTGGATCGCGGGAGAGGAGGGCTTTCATACCAACCTGCGGCGGCTTACCAGCATAAAGGACAGAGTGAATCTCATCGAGCAGCGGTGTGCGGACATCATGGGCACGGGCGGCCTGGTGGATGCTAGCCGTATTCGGCACTCCCTCGGCGATCATACGCGTGCTGGTGAGGATTTCCTCCAAAGTGCGGCCTTGGCCGAGCTGGAGCCCCACGCGGTGATTCCGGCTATGCTCGGAGTAGCAGGTGGCGATGAGGTCACCCACGCCACTGAGGCCCTGAAAGGTCTCTGCCCGCCCACCCATCCGCACGCCGAAGCGCACCATTTCCGCGAGGGCACGGGTGACGAGTGCCGCGATGGCATTGTCCCCCAGCTTCATCCCACGGGCGATGCCGGCGGCGATGGCGTAGGGGTTTTTCAAAGCGCCGCCCCACTCGGCTCCGATGACGTCACTCGTGGTGTAGGTGCGGAAAAAGGGCAGGGTGAGAGCATGCTGCACTTTTTTCGCGGCCTCATCATCCTCGCAGGCCACGACGGCGGCAGTGGCGAGCTGTGCGGCCACTTCCTCCGCGTGATTCGGCCCCGTGAGCACGGCCAGGGTGCTGTGCGGGAGTGCTTGGGCGATGATCTGGCTCATGCGCAGGCCACTGTCCATTTCGATGCCTTTGGCACAAGAAACCAGCAGTGGCGTGGTGGCTGCGGGAGTGCTGGCGATGAGCTGTGCGGCCTCTCGCATGCCTTTGGAGGGCACGACAAAGAAAAGCATGTCCGCAGGCTTCAAAGTGGCTGGATCAGCGATCACGCTCACTTTTTCCGGTAAAGCCAATCCGGGCAGATAACGGCTATTGCAGCGGGTGGAGGCGATTTCGCGCATCAGATCCGCATCGCGGCCCCAAAACTGCACTTCCATCCCACGCCACGCCAATGACGCCGCGAGCGCGGTGCCCCAGGAGCCTGCTCCGATGACGGTGACGTGATTCATGATGCTTTTTTCGCCCCAGCGCGGTTTTCGGTGCCTGCGAGCAGGCGCTGGATATTCGCACGATGCTTCACGATCGCGAGGATCATCACCACGATGCCGAATCCGAGCAGTACGCCGTCCCAGCGCTGCTCACGCCACATCATGAGCGCCATCGAGCTAGGCACTGCCAGCGCCGCTGCGATGGAGGCGAGTGAAACATATTTCGTAGCAAAAAAGACCACCAGCCACGCGATCCAGCCGCCGATGAATCCCGCTGCCGAAATGCCCAGCAGCACTCCCGCTGTGGTGGCGATGCCTTTGCCGCCTTTGAACTGAAGCCAGAAGGTAAACATGTGACCGAGCACCGCGCAGAATCCGGCAATCACAGCCGCTGTGGAGAGCATCTGCGGGCTGGCATCCACACCGCTCATCCATGAGCGTGCGAGAGTCACGGGCAGCCAGCCTTTGAGCATATCGAGCAGGAAAACAGGGATGCCGATAGGCTTGCCGAGCACGCGGATGACATTGGTGGCACCGATGTTGCCGCTGCCATGCTGGCGGATGTCGATGCCACGTAGTTTCCCGGCCCAATAGCCGAATGGCAAGGAGCCGCACAGGTAGCCGCAGACAGCGCTGGCGACGAGAGTGGTGGTGATGGTCATGCGCCGTGCTTTTAGTGGAGGATGCAGCGACTATGCAACTCACTTTTCCCGCATCCAGGCGAGGATGTCCGCGATGTCCTGCGGCTGGAGCACCGATTCCAGCCCCTCAGGCATGAGCGAGCGAGTGCCGGGTGTGCTCTTTAAAAGATCTGCCCGCAGGATGACCTCTGTGCTGCCAGCGAGTTTCAGGGTGATGCTATTGGCGGTTTCCTCCGCTAGGAGGCCGATGTGGTCTTTCCCATCCTTTGTGCGGAGGGTGTGGGCGAGGTATCGCTGCTCCACGGCTCGATTCGGATCGAGGATGGCCTCCAAAAGCTGCTCGGTGGGCTTTGCAGCGACGGTGCCGAGATCGGGGCCGATCTCTGTGCCTTCATTCCTCAGGCGGTGACAGGCGGAGCAGGCGGCGAGGTAGAGTGCGTGGCCCTTCGTCGCATCACCACGGATCTGGGCCACCTTGGCATAAGCCGCGACGACTTTGCTGCGATCAGGATTCTGATGCGTGATGATCTGGAGAGCAGGCGCGGTCTGTGGGGCAGGGGATTTCAGTGCCGCATACCATTGCGCCGCGTCAGGATGATCTGGTGATGAAGACAGCGCTGCGATGAGCATGTTTTTATCCTTCGGGTCGCGTGCGACGAGCGTGTGCAGCGTGCCATCGCTGGATTTGCCAAGCGAAAAGGCCAGTTGGCTGCGGACTCGCACATCGGGATCAGCGGCGAGACCGTGTAGCTCCGCCAGCACGCGAGGCTGATCTTCCGCGAGCCTCACGGCATGCTCACGCACCTGGGCGGAGCTGCTTTTCGCCGCTGTGAGCAGGTGGGCTGGCGTGAGCGTGCCGAGCGTGTGCATGGTCCAGAGCTGCTGCACGACGATGGCGGGCGTGGTGTGGAGTGTATCGGGCGAGTAGTGGCCCTTTTGCTCGATGAGCAGGCGCTGCGCCGTATCGCGTGCCCAGCCGTTCTCCGAGTCGATGCCTATCGCGGCGCTTTTCCGCGCCTGACCAGCAGCGCTGACGCGGTAGATGCGCCCTTTGTCACTGCCTGCAAAGAGATCGAGATGGGCGATCATTTGCGGCGGAATCCACTCTGGGTGCTCAAGAATCAGCCGGTAAAAATCCACGACATAGAGGCAGCCATCTGGCCCGGTGCGTGCCTGCGTAAAGCGACTCCAGTGGTCCTCACTCGCCAAAAACTCGCGGTCCTGCTCATCCTCCGCTCGGCGGCTGGTGAAGCTGATGCCATCCGGCACCAAAACCTCGCGGTGGACGAGATTGTTCGCCGGTTCGCAGATGAACAGGCTATCTGGAAAAAGCCTGTCTCGGAAAGGAATGACGCTGCAACCGCTGGTGAGCTTATTGACCGACTGCGGCTGATTCAGACGCCGCACCGGAGTGCTCACAGGAAACACACTGGTGCCACTGAGATTGAGATTTTGACGCAGAGTCGGCACTGCGAGGCGCGGATTCCGCGCGAGGTAGCGATCGTCGAGGAAATAATGCCAACCGAGGTTGCTATTGTTGCCAGAGAACCAATTCCCGAAGTCATCCCGCCAGCGGCCATACTGCGCACGGCCTGCGATGAGTTGAAATTCACCCGTTTCAGGCTGAAACCGGAAATCCCGGCCACTGAGATCGAAAGTCTTGCCACTCCGCACCTCCGTCACGATGCCGCCGCTATCACCATTGCCACCGTAAAGCCAACCATCCAGCCCCCAGGCAAATCCATTGACCAAATGCTGCGGATTGCCCTCACGGAATCCGGTAAGGATGGGGCTGCGCTTGTCCGCGATGCCGTCTCCATCCGTATCCTCGTGAAAGGCCACATCCGGCACGCTGGCGACAAAAACGCCCTTTTTCCAAAAAGCCAGTCCCGTGGGGTATTGCAGCCGATCGAGGAAGGTGACGGCCTTATCGTAGATACCGTCGCCATTTTCATCCGTCAGCGTCTTTACCCGACCAGAATGCGTGACGCCCTGATGGACATGAAATGGGTAATCGCCCATCTCCACCACCCACATGCGGCCCTGCGCATCCCAGTCGATGAAAATCGGGTCCTGCACCAGCGGCTCTGCCGCGACGAGATCGATCTGAAACCCTGGCTTCAGGTGGATGGCCCGCATGGACTCTGCGGGTGAGCGTGGAGCTGGCGCAGGCGGACGCAGGAGCTCTGCAAAGCTCATCAGGCTCTTCCCCGCGACCCACAGTGCTCCATCACGCAATTCCACATCCTCCCGAGTGGTCAGCGGCAGCGCATGGGCATCCCCCGCATGGCCCTCCCGCATCACATGCGTCCATCCGCGCAACCAGCCCAGATTTTTCTTCTCCACGTCATTGTAGAGAATGACGGCATAGTTTTGGGCATTGGAGAAAACGAGATCATCGAAGCCATCTCCATCCAAATCCGCAAACCGAGCCCCATTTTCCACCGAGACACTAGGCGGCAGTGCCGCATCCGGCCTCACGGCATGTAACGGAGTCGTGAGGATGAATGGAGCGAGAATGGAGGCCGCGAGAGTGCGCATAAGAGGCCTATACGCCACCATGCAGCGCTTCCTCGCCGGATCAGCGTTCCTAGGACCACCCAGAACGGATTAAAGCCACCGATTGGGTGCCAAAGCGCTTTTTGCCATTCCGACGACTCCTCCAGCGATGGTTTCACAGGGCTCTTATTGAATGGAATGGGAAGTATGGTTTGAAGCGGCCCGCTCCACCGTTCATGGTCCGCCTCCCCCTCATGAATTTCCGCACCATCAGCGCCCTTGTTTTACGCTACCTATTCCTCTACACGCGGACGCCGATGCGTCTGGTGGAGCTCATCTTCTGGCCCGTGGTCGATCTGGTGGTGTGGGGGAATGTGACTGTGTTTATCCAGAAGAATACCAATCCAGAATTTGGCAATTACGTGCTGTTTTTCCTCGGTGGGATGATTCTCTGGGACATCATGTTCCGTGCACAGCAAGGAGTGGCCATTTCATTTTTGGAGGATGTCTGGACGCGGAATTTGCTGAACATTTTTGTCGCACCTGTTCGCACGGCTGAATATGTCAGTGCCACATTCATCGTTGGCACGATCCGCATTGCGATGACTGCGGTGGTTCTGAGTGTGATCTCGTGGGTTGGGTATTCCTTTAATGTGTTTCAGCTCAGTTGGTGGCTGATTCCGTTTTTTGCGAACCTGATGCTTTTTGGTTGGTCGCTGGGGATGATTTCCACGGCGCTTATCCTGCGTTGGGGGCAGGCAGCAGAGTCGCTGGCTTGGGCGATCCCGTTTTTCTTCCAGCCAGTCGTGGCGGTCTTTTACAATGTGGATGATATGCCAGCTTGGAGCCAGCCTATCGCATGGTGCTTTCCACCGACGTATATTTTCGAAGGAATGCGTGCGGTGATGAAGACGGGCACGATGAACTGGAGCTACCTCGGTTACGCGGTCGTGCTGAACTTCGTCTTCCTGGCCCTCGCAGGTTGGCTCTTCGTCTGGATTCTCAATCTCACACGCAAGCGCGGGCTGCTCACGAAGTTTGCCACGCAGTAGAAAAGAAGTGCTCAGTTCTTAGTGGTTCCTCACTGAGAACTAAGCACTGAGCACTTTGGCAAAAAGCCCCCGAAGACAGTGTAACCCACCTCCGCCCCAAGGGGCATTTCCACACTAGCGTCCACCCGCTTTGCTATCGAGGAAGTCGCAGACGGCGGCGGCCATGGCGGCGACGCCGGTTTTGATCGCTTCCTCGTCGCAGTCATACATCGGCGTGTGGCCGCCGTAAGTGAAGCCTTTCTCCTCGTTGGCGACGCCGAGGCGGAAGTAGAAGCCGGGAACGACTTGGGCGAAGTAGCTGAAATCCTCGCCGCCCATGCCGGGGATGAGTTCGATGACGTTTTTCTCGCCACAAATGCGGCGAAAGGCTGGTAGCGTGGCCTGGAGGAGTGTGGTGTCGTTTTGGATGCTGGGGTAGGTTTTGCGGTATTCCATCTCGTAGCTGGCTCCGTGGGCCTCGGTGATGCCTTTGAGGATGCGGTGCATTTGCTCGATGATGCCATCGCGGAATTTGGCGTCGTAGGTGCGGACAGTGCCGCCGAGTTCCACTTTTTCGGCGATGATGTTTTCACGGTCGCCGCCTTTGATGGTGCCGATGCTGATGACGAGGGGCTGGCGTGTGTTCGTCTGGCGGCTTTTGATCATTTGCAGGGCCATGATGGCCTCTGCGGATACCGCGATGGCATCCACGCCTTTATGGGGTGTGCTGCCGTGTGCCATTTTGCCTTGGATGACGATGTGGAAGCGGTCGCTATTCGCGTTGTCGATGCCTGGGGTGTAACCGAGCTGCCCGGCTTTTAAATAATGCGTTTCATCATCGGTGGTGCCAGCGGGCATGACCTGCGCGGTGGTGTGGAGACCGAAGATGGCGGCGGGTTTCGGGTTTTCCATGACGCCTTCTGTCACCATGAGCTTGGCTCCCCAATCACCTTTAAAAGTAGCAGGCATGGCTTCCTCTGCGGGTTGGAAGATGAATTTCACACTGCCTTTCACTTGGTCTTTGTGCCGAGAGAGCAGCTCTGCGACGCCGAGGGCGCAGGTGGTGTGCACATCATGCCCACAGGCATGCATGACACCGGGATTCTGCGAGCGGTAGGGCGTGCTGCGCAGCTCTTTGATGGGCAAGGCGTCCATGTCGGCCCGCACGGCGACGCAGGGGCCACTTTGGCCACCTTGGAGCAAAGCGACGACGCCCGTGCCTGCGACGCCGGTCTGGATTTCGGTGAATCCGAGGGATTTGAGGCGATCGGCGACGAGTTTGGCGGTGCGGACTTCTTCGTTGGGTAGTTCCGGGTGTGCGTGGATGTCCCGGCGGATCTCCACGAGGCTCTCAAACATGCTTTCGATGCTTTTTTGAAACAAAGCATCCCGCGTCTCTGCGGCGGGAGCGGTCAAGGCGGTGGCGAGGAGGAGTGAGGCGAGGGCGAATTTCATCACCCGCGTAGAACGCCATGAAATGCGTCCTTTGTGAAGCACAAACTGAGTTTAGCCGATTCCGAGTGCCTGACGGATGCGCAGGGCGTGCTCCAGGGCTTCCTCGATGGTGTCGCCGAGGACGGTGAAGTGGCCCATTTTGCGGCGGGGACGGGCTTCTTTTTTGCCGTAGAGGTGGAGCTTGGCCCGTGGGTGATTGAGCACTGGGGACCAGTCTGGGTGCTGGGTGGGAGCGGGCCAGATGTCGCCGAGGAGATTGATCATCACGGCGGGAGTGTGCTGGGTGGGATCACCGGGCGGCAGGCCACAGACGGCACGCTGCTGCTGCTGGAACTGATTGGTGACGCAGGCGTCGATGGTGTAGTGGCCGCTGTTATGCGGGCGTGGGGCGATCTCATTCACCAACACGCGACCATCGGCTGTGACGAACATTTCCACAGCCATGGTGCCGATGTAGTTGAGGCCTTCGGCCACTGCTTCCCAGAGGTCGATGGCCTGCTCCTTCACGGCGGGCTCCACGCGGGCGGGGGAGATGCTGACATCGAGGATGTGATGCGTGTGCTGATTCTCCACACAGCCATGGACGGCCATTTTGCCATCTGCGCTGCGCACACCGACGACGCTGACTTCGCAGACAAAGGGCACCCATTGCTCCACGACGGCGCGGTGGCCGGTGAAGGGCTGCCAGGCTGTAGCCAGATCGGTGTCTGCGTTGACTTTGCACTGGCCTTTGCCGTCGTAGCCGAAAGCGGCCGTTTTGATCACACAGGGCCTACCGAGAGCGGTGACGGCGGCTTCCAGGCCTGCCAAGTCCTCGATCACGCGGAATTCGGCGCAAGCGATGCCGTTTTCACGAAGGAAGAGTTTTTCGCGTTCACGGTGCTGGGTGGTGAAAATGGCCTTGGCACCGGGACGCAGCGGTTTGACGGCCTCCACGGCCTCTAGGCAGCTTGCGGGGATGTTTTCGAACTCAGCGGTGACGACGTCCACTTGGCTCAAAAAGCGCTGGAGGGCCGCTGCGTCGTCGTAGGCGGCATTGATCTCCAAATCGGCGAATTGGCCTGCGGGACAGCCGCTGGGCTCATCGGTGAAAATGATCACACGGTAGCCTGCACGCCTTGCTTCTAGGGCAAACATGCGCCCGAGCTGTCCGCCGCCGAGCATGCCGATGGTGGTGGGAGGAGGGAAGTAGGAACTCATTTCTCTAGCTCCACTTGGCTTTCCAGGACCTTCTGAGTCTGGCGATCACGGAAGGCTTTCAATTTGGCGACGAGATCGGCGTTTTCATTGGCCAGCATGGATACGGCGAAGAGCCCCGCATTGAGCGCTCCAGCATTGCCGATGGCAAAGGTGGCGACAGGCACACCGCCGGGCATCTGGACGATGGAATAAAGGCTGTCCACGCCGCTGAGAGCGCGGCTTTGCACCGGGACGCCGAGAACGGGCAGCGTCGTCATGCTCGCGGTCATGCCGGGCAGGTGAGCGGCTCCACCAGCGCCTGCGATGATGATTTTTAGCCCGCGCTTGGCTGCGGTGGTGGCGTATTCATAGAGCAGGCCGGGGGTGCGGTGGGCACTGACGACTTTTTTCTCGAATGGAATGCCAAAATCTGCCAGCACTTGGGCGGCATTTTGCATGGTGGGCCAGTCGGAGCTGGAGCCCATGATGATGCCCACGGTGGGCGGTTGGGAGGCGGCGTTTTCGCTCATGTGAGCGCAGGATGAGCCGCGAGGGAGCAGCGTCAACAGGTAGCCTCGGTGAGTTCGCCCTTACTTTCGAGAAATCTGGGGGCGTGGTGGATTCACAGTTCTTGGTTTTCTTTTTCATCCCACCGCGCCAAAGGTGGGGACATGGTTTTTCTCCTCATCGTTGTCATCGCAGGGCTCGCTTTTGCTGCCAGTCAGTGGGCATTGGGGCGGTATATGACCATGATGGGGAAGGGGAGCCGCGTGACCAGTCCCACAGCGCATACAGGTGGGGAGATCGCACTGCTTTTCCTGCAAAGTGAAGGCGTGACGGATGTGCAAATCGTGGAGCACGGAGGGGTGGTGACCGATTACTTCGATCCAGCGCGGCGGCGGCTCTTTCTTCACCGTGACATCGCGCAGGGCACGACGCTGACTGCGTGGGCAACAGCGCTGCATGAGGCTGCGCATGCGCTGCATACGGATGAGGAGGGCCTGTCGGAGTTCAAATGGCGTCAGAGCTGCATCCGCATGGGGCGCTATCTGCCGGTGGCGGCGCTGATCGCTGTGGGTGGGCTGATGGTAGGGCGTGTGATGGTGCCACGGATTGCGATCTTGGTCTTTGCGGCGGTTTTTTGCCTGCTGGTGCTGCTGAATGTGGGGACGCTGCCGGTGGAGTTCGCCGCGAATCGGCGGCTGCGGGATTTCTTGGAGCGGCACCTCGCCAAGCACCCGCAGGCGCATGACCGGCTGCGTGAGCTGCTGGGCGTGATGGCGATTCGCGAGGTGGGGGACGTGCTACGCTCTCCGCGTTACTTTTTCCTCAGTGCGCTGCCTGGTGCGGGCTCTGCGCGGCCTAAAAGATGATTCAAGTGCATGCGTGGACGTGGAAGACAGCATGAATGGTGGATGACGCTGCCCTCACTGGCGTGGATGGGCGTTTTCTTTGCGCTACCGGCGGTGAATCTATTCCTCATGGCCTTTCATCCGGTGGATACGACGGGGGAAGCGGGGAAGGGCTGGACGCTGGAGGCATGGTCGGTGTTTGCGCAGCCGGGCTATGCAGCAGCGGCATGGCGGACGCTCTGGATGAGCGGAGCAACGACGCTGATCTGCGTGCTGCTGGCGCTGCCTGTGGCCTGGCGTGTGCGGCTGGCGGATGCGGCGTGGAGACCGTGGCTGCTGCTGATCGTGGTGTTGCCTTTTTGGACGAGTTTTTTGGTGCGGGTGTTCTCTTGGCGATCCCTGCTGCAATCCGGCGGACCGGTGGCCTCATTGTTGAGCGCACTGGGCGTGATCGATGAGGGGACGATGCTGCTTTATCATCCAGCAGCGGTGTTGCTGGTGATGGTTTACACCTCACTCCCACTGGCCGTGCTGCCGCTGTATGCGGCGATGGAGAAGCTGAACTTCAGCGAGTATGAAGCTGCGCGGGATCTGGGTGCAGGGCAGTGGCGTGCCTTTGTGCATGTGGTGCTGCCTGCGGTGAAAAAGGGCATCATTGCCGCCGCGCTGCTCGTCGGGATACCATGTCTGGGCTCCTACGTGGTACCAGAGATGGTGGGTGGGCTGGATGCAGAGATGCTGGGTAGCAAAATCGGTCAGCGACTCTTTTCAGATCGGAATCTACCGCAGGCTGCGGCGCTGGCCTGTGGGCTGGCGCTAGCGGCGGTGCCGCTGGTATGGCTGACGCTGCGACGTGGGAAGGAGGACTCCGCATGAGTGACCGAGGCGTGCTGCGAACTGGCAAAAGTGAGCGCTCCTGGTTCTCCAGTCTGATGCTGGGCTTGGTGGTGCTGTTCCTCTACTTGCCACTGGTGGTGCTGGTGGTGAATTCGTTCAACGCATCCAAATACGGCGGACGCTGGGAGGGCTTCACCTGGTCTTGGTATGAAAAGCTGTGGAAAGACCGTGCGACGCTGACTGCGCTGGGGACCACGCTGAAAATCGCCGCTTTGGCCACGCTCGGATCGACGCTGCTGGGCACGCTGGCGGCCTGGTGCCTGCATCGATATCGCTCCCGGCTGCAATCGCTGCATCTCGTGGTGACGGAGCTGCCGCTGGCGGTGCCAGACATCTGGATCGGCGTGGCCTTGCAGTTGTTTTTTGTTCAAGTGGGCTGGGAGCTGGGATTCGGCACCGTGCTGGCCGCGCATGTCACTTTTTGCCTGTGCTACGTGACCGCACTGATGGTGGGACGGCTCCAGAGCTTTGATATAGCGCTGCTGGATGCCGCGCGGGATCTGGGAGCGGGGCCGTGGCAGGTGGCTTGGCGTGTGGTGCTGCCACTGCTAGTGCCAGGAATGCTAGCGGCAGGCATGATGGCCTTTATTTTGTCTGTGGATGACTTTGTGATCACCTTCTTCGTCTCTGGGCCTGGGAATGCGACGCTGCCTGCTCGCGTGTATGGTCTGGCGAAGACCAGCCGCTCGCTACCCGTCATCAATGCACTCTCCACCCTGCTGATCGTCGTCACCTTGATCGTGGCGACGGTGGGGCATCGTATGTTGAAGCCGAAATCCGCATGAAAAATCCCATCACACCGCGCACCGCTCTGTTTGCACTCTGTTCGCTGCTCAGCACTGCCACGCAGGCGGCGGAGAAGCTGCATGTCTATATCTGGGCGGATTACATCAAGCCGGAGCTCATCGAGCGCTTTCAGGATGAACAGGACTGCGAGGTGGTGATCGATACGTTTGACTCCAATGAGTCGATGTTCGCCAAAGTCCGCGCTGGAGCGGCTGGATACGACATTCTAGTGCCGAGCAACTACATGTTGGGCCTCCTGGTGCAGAAGAACCTGCTCCGCGAGCTCGATCCCAAGCTGCTGCCGAATGCTGCGCAAGTCGATCCGCAGGTGCTGGCCAAGCTGGAAGACAAAACCATGCGCCACGGCGTACCCTACGCCATCGGCTACGGCGTGCTGGCCTATCGCAAAGACCGCCTGACCTCACCACCGGACTCCTGGGCAGCCCTGGAGATGCCGGGAGTGAATCGTAAAGCCTGCCTGCTCAATGACATGCGTGAGACCCTGGGCGCAGCGCTGAAATCACTCGGGCATAGTGTGAACACACGCGATGCCACGCAGCTCACCGCCGCCGCTGCCGTGGTGAAGCGCTGGAAGCAATCGGTCGCCCGCTTTGACAACGAGCAGTACAAAAGCGCCATCGACTCCGGCGAGTTCGTGCTCGTCCATGGATACAGCGGGGATCTTTTCCAAGTGGTCGCAGAGAATGACCATGTCGGCGTGCTCCTGCCGCGTGAGGGCCTGGTGATGGCCTGTGATGAGATGGTCATCCCCGCCACCGCACCGCAGCCCGCGCTGGCGCATGCGTTCATCAATTTCCTGCTCGATCCTGCCGTGGCGGCTGAAAACATGGAGTGGACCGGCTACGTCTGCCCGAATGTGGGAGGGATGAAAAAAGTGAGCCCAGAATTCCTCGCGAACCCTGCTGTGGCCGTGCCAGAGGCCGTGCGGGCGAAAAGCGAGGTCATCGAAGATGTTGGCGAGGCTTTGTCCTTATACACGAAGGTCTGGGATGAGGTGAAAGCGGGGAATTGAAGCCGCGTAAATTCTTCGTTGCCCGCAGGGCCATCACACCGCTAGTCTCGCCGCTGCATGACCCCATTCCTCATCGACGCAATCGTCCTCATCGCCTACTTCGGCATCATCCTCGGCATTGGATTGTCGCAGCGGAGCAAAAGTGACAGCGTGGAGGGTTTTACGCTCGGAGACCGGCAAATCGCGTGGTGGGCCGTTTTGGCGTCCATTTTGGCCGCTGAGATCAGCGCGGCCACTTTCCTCGGAGCGCCCGAATCGGGCTACAGCCGCCAAAACTGGAGTTATGCCCAGTTTGCCATCGGGACCGTCATGGCGCGGATCATCGTGAGTTTTCTGTTCATCCCCATTTTCTACAAACATAACGTCATCTCGCTCTATGAGTTCCTGGGCGGCCGATTTGGCCCTGTGACGAGAAAATTCGCCTCTTTCCTCTTTATGTTCACGCGTGTGCTGGCGATGGGGACGCGGCTGTATGTCTCCGCCATCATTCTGGTGATCGCAGTCTCGATGTGGCAAGGCGGTGCGGTGGATGCGAACACGAAATTCTGGCTCTACGCAGGCGCCGTCGTGCTGGTGACGATCCTGACGGCGATCTACACCTCCGTGGGTGGCATCCGCGCGGTGATCTGGACCGATTTCATCCAGGTGGGCGTGCTGGTGGCCTCACTGGGCTTCACGATTCCCTTTTTGCTCTCCAAAATCCCCGGCGGCTGGGGAGCAGTGACGGACGTAATCAAGTCGCCTGTGTTCTTTGATTTCGCGAAACCGGCGGATGACCCTGGTGTGTGGGCCTGGATCAAAAATGTGCTCACCAATGAGTACACCATCTGGGCAGCCATCATCGGCAGCACTTTTGTCACGATGAGCACGCACGGCATCGACCAGGACACCGTGCAGCGCATGCTCACAGCCAAAAACCGCCGCCAGAGTGCCTTCGCCACGATTTTGAGCGGCATCGTCGATCTGCCGATCGTCTCAGCCTTCATTTTGATCGGCGTCTTGTTGAAGGCTTACTACACGGCGCACCCCTCCGTAGCGCTGCCAGCCGAATCACGAGAGGTTTTCCCCTTCTTCATCATGCATGAGATGCCCGCAGGCATGAGGGGGCTCGTCACAGCAGGGATTTTGGCCACCGCGATGGGTTCACTCAGCACCGCGCTCAATGCACTGGCGACGAGCTTCAGCCGTGACTTCATCCTCCCGCGTCTGCGAGCCGATGCCGCAGAGTCGGAAAAGATGGCCGTGCTGCGCTGGAGCACCGTGGGCTTTGCCGTGCTGATCATCGGCGTAGGCGTATGGACCGCCTACTACATGGCGCATAATCCCAAGGTGGAGATCCTGCCGCTGGTGCTGGGCATCCTAGGATTCACCTTCGGCTCGCTCTTGGCCGTCTTTCTCCTCGCCGTGCTGACGAAAACGCGTGGCAATGACGTGGGCAATGTGATCGCCATGTGCTGCGGCATCTTTGCCGTGGCCTATCTGAGCAATGTGCTGAACATCCAGAACCAACTCGGCGTGAAGACGCCCTTCGTGCTGTCCTTCCCCTGGCGCATCACCTGTGGCACCCTAGTGACCTTCGTGATCGCCGCGATGTTTTCGACCCCATTGGCAAAAAGGCAGTCCGCGATGAACTAGGTTCGGTTGGCTCCCTTACAGACGAAGTGGGCAAAATATGGGGAAAGGAGGCCTAATAGGGGCGCAGGCTTTGTTCATTCATCTACGCGACAGGAGCGAGAGAGGGGGCAGGATCGTCTTTGAGGTCTTTTTGACTCTGCATTGTCTTACCCTGGCTTACTCCATGCTGTTTGTTCGTTTTTTCTCTCTATTGATACTGGTGTTGGTGGGTTCCGCGTATGCGGGACTGCTGCCGCCTACTTCGCCTTATGTGGTGGCCAATGGCTATGTGGAGGGACAGGCGGAGGATTATCATGCAAAGGCGGCAGGCAATGGGGATGAGTGGCTAGAGGCACCTACAAATGCGGTGGTGCCAGCGGGCGTGACTTTTGAGAATGCGACGGGGGCAGGGGGCCTCTTGATGCAGGCGCAGCCGGATAATGGGCCGGGGTCGGTGCCTTTCAGTGGTGCGGGCAGTGGGCCGAGCATTGATTACTACGTGCAGTTCACCACGCCGGGCACCTACCGCCTGTATTTGCGCTGGGATGGACATGATGGGGCCTCGGACTCGATCTATGCGGGGATCGTGGAGCTAGCAGATGGTGTCGGTGGCACGCATGCGGATTGGCATGAGGATTATGCGCATACGACGGCGGAATTCGGCCAGCAGAACTGGGATGGCAGTGGCGAGGCGGAGGTGAATGTGGTGACACCTGCACAAAATGCGATGGTCTTTAGCATCCCGAGTAGCGGCATCTACACGCTGCGTGTGGTGGCCCGTGAGGATGGGGTGGCTTTGGATAGCTTTCGCCTCCAACTCGCCTCCATGATCGACCCCAATCCCGTCGCGGTAGCGGGGCAGAATGTGATCTTTGGTCAGGATGACTTCACCTATGCAAATGGGGCCATCGCAGGCAAAAATGGGGGAACGTACTGGGATTTCGACAACACGACGAATAACAATGCCTTCATTGGTTACACGCATCTGCCATCTGCGAACTGGGATGCGGTGTTCGGCACACCGACGGTGACTGGCAATGCGCTGGTGACCCAGGACTCTGCGGCGAAGCGTGAGCATAATGCGACGGAGGTGGATGGGGTGGTCAATCCGCTGGCCAGCACTCGCTACCGGACGGCCTACTACCGGGTGAAGATGAACCGTACGGCGGGGGCGACCTGGGGTGGGCTGAGTGTGTATGATTTCAACAATGAGCGCATCTTCTTTGGCGTGCAGGATGCGGTGAATCCCGCTAGCGGTGTGCGTGAGTTCATCATCGGAGAGAGTGGCGTGACCTACACTGGGGTGCCGGTGGTGGATGGGGTGGACTATGTCATTGTGGGGAAGCTGGATTTCCTCAACGACCGGCTTTCGATCTGGATCAATCCTGACCTGACACAGCCGGAGGGGCTACCAAACGCCACACGGTCCTATACGGGTGATAACTGGATGAGTGCCCTGCGCCTCGGTAGTGGTGGCAGTGCGCCGACGACCTGGGACGATGTGGCCGTGGGGTCGAGCTGGGGTGCGATGCAAAAGGCCTATCCACAAAGCACCGCAGTGACTGGCGCGGATGTGCTCATCGCCCGTGAGGACTTCGATGGCGAGAATGGGAACATCGTGGGCAGTGATGGCGGAATAGGCTGGGATTTTGACAACAGCACCACCAATGATGCCTTCATCGGCCACACGCAGACGCCGAGCAACTGGGACAACGTCGAAGGCTGGCCCTACATCTTTTCCAAACGCCTCACCACATGGAATAGCAGCGCAAAACGCGAGTATCACGGGACCGAGGCGCAGGGTGCCTTCAGCAATGCCACGAGCTCGCAATACAAGGTGGTGTATTACCGCTTCGAGATGCAACGCAGCGCCGACAATGTCTCCTGGAGCGGCCTGAGTCTGTATGAGGGCAATAATGAGCGGCTGATGTTCGGCGTGCCCTTTGCGCAGAATCCGAGCAGCAACCGCCGTGAGTTCGGCATCCATAATCTCGGGGCCAATCAGTGGAACTACAGTGGTATCGCCCCGGTAGCGGGTCTGAAATACCAAATCATCGCCAAAGTCGATTACACCACCGGTTTTGCCTCGCTGTATGTGAATCCGAGCCTCACAGGCGGTGAGCCAGGGACACCGAATGCGACATTGGCATTCACCAATGCTCACAGCGCCATCCGCTTCGGCTCTGGTGGGGACTCACCGACGTATTGGGATAAATGCCTCATCGGCACGAGCTGGACTGCGGTCGTGACGCCGACGTATCCGGCAGCTACGCCTACCAGCGGCAGCGATCTCGTTATCGGCACGGATACCTTTACATATGGAGATGGCCCTGTGGCACTGCGGCAAGGCGGTGAGCACTGGGATTTCCAGAACGCCTTTGGTCCAGCCTATACCGGTGATCCTGCGGCGTGGAGCCATGAGTTCAACTCGCCCTACATCGCAGCCGGGAAGCTGCGCACCTGGAATGCTGGTGCCATGCGCAGCTTCAATGGCGTGGAGGCAGATGGGGCCATCAATGATGCCGACACCTCCGCCGCGAAGGCCATCTACGTGCGCTACGAGATGCAGCGCGATGCCGGCGTGACCTGGGGCGGGATGAGTCTGTATGACTTCGGCACGGAGCGCTTTCTCTTTGGGGTGCCTTTTGCGGTGAATCCGAGCAGCGGCGTGCAGGAGTTCGCCATCCATGATCTCGCCAGCGGCCACACCTACTCCGGCATCGTGCCCGTCGCGGGCACGAACTACACCGTGGTGGCCAAGTTGGACTTTGTGGCCAACAAACTGCTGCTTTGGGTGAATCCAGATCTCACGCGGTCGGAAGGCAGCAACACCATCGCCGCCGAGCGTGCCTACACCGGCACAAACTGGATCACCGGCCTGCGCCTTGCCTCCAGTGCGGATGGCGATACGCAGTGGGACAATCTCGCCGTCACCACGAGCTGGCGGTCACTCCAGAGCGCTCTCGGTGCTCCCACGGCCTTCCCGGATACCATCACCATGCGCCACACGAAGAAAGCGCTGCTCGACGTGCGCAAAAACGACGCTGGTGTGGGCAGCGTGGTCATCGTCACACCACCGAGCAGTGGCACCGCCAGCGTGGATAGTGCAGGTCGCATTTTTTACCAGCACACCACAGGCACTCCAGCCAGTGATTCGCTGACTTACAAGCTCGTCGGCACCAATGGAGAGTCTGCGCCGGTCACGGTGACTTACAGCTTCACCTCTGCGCTACGCATCGCCAATACGACCAGCACCGTGCCGCTGCTACCACCGACAACAGGCTTAGCGGTCGTCGATTCCACGCCGGGGATGAACTTCAATGCCCCGAGCTGCATGGCGGCGGTGCCGGGGAGTGTGAACAAAGTGCTCGTCGGTCAGCGCAACGGCCAGATCTGGCTCATCAACGACATCCATAGTGCCACGCCGACGAAGTCGCTCTTCATGACGCTACCGGTGTATGACGACGGCAATGAACTGGGGCTCAAAGGCATCGCGCTGCATCCGCAGTTCGCCACGAATCGGCAATTCTTTGTCACCTACAATCTGCGCATCAGCAGTGTCGATTATGCCCGCGTCTCACGTTTCACAGCGGTGAGTGGCAATCTCGATCTGGGAGACCTCGCCAGTGAGCAGCCCTTCATCTCATTCCCCAATCCCTCCAGCATTCACAACATCGACTCCTGCCGATTCGGGCCGGATGGTTACTTCTACTGGGCCGCAGGTGATGCAGGTGGGCTCAATGATGGCAACAACAACGCCCAGCGCATCGACAAGGACTTCTGGGGCGGCATTTTCCGCATCGACGTGGATCGACTCGCCGGGAATCTGGAGCCGAATGCGCACTCTGGCATCGTGCTCAATGGTAGCAGCCAGGCCTACTTCAAAGTGCCAGCGGACAATCCCTTCATCGGTGCCACCAGCTTCAATGGACTGGCTCTGACAGGCACACTGCGCACGGAGATCTTCGCCATCGGCATGCGCAATCCATGGCAGTTCAGCTTTGACCCGCAGAATGGCGAGATGTGGGCAGGGGAGGTCGGATTGGATAGCTGGGAAGAGGTCAATGTCATCACGCCAGGCGGCAACTACGGTTGGAGCTATCTGGAGGCCGCAGCACCAGGGCCGAAGACCAATCCACCCGGTGGCTTCACACCCATCGCGCCGCTGTGGAGCTACTTTCATGGTGGTGGTGCCCTGGAGGGCCGTAGTGTCACCGGTGGGCTGATGTACCGTGGCTCCAAATATCCTGCGCTAACCGGGAAATACATTTTTGGTGACTTCGTCAGCGGACACATCTGGTCGCTGACACGCAATGGCAGCAATCCGCCGACAGTGGAACGCATCACGGGTGAATCTGGCATTGTCGCGTTCATGCTCGATCCCGATCCGGCCAATGGCGACATTTTGATGCTCGACTACGGTGAGGGCAAAGTGCGTCGTCTCGTGTCGCAGACGGTCGATACGACATTCCCGGCGAAATTGAGCGAAACGGGCCTTTTTGCCGATTTGAGTGATTTGAGCTTCAATCCCGGCATCGAGCGCTACGACATCAATCTGCCGTTTTGGAGCGATTATGCCATCAAGGGCCGCTGGTTCATGTTGCCGAACGATACGGACACCTTCGGCTATGTGCAGGATGGAAACTGGTCACTGCCTGAGGGGGCACTGTTCATCAAGCACTTCGACTACGAGTCACACGCGGCAATCCAGCGAGTAGAATCCGCCTGGAGACACGCCTGCTCATGGTCAATGCCACCGGCAGCTATGGAGTCAGCTACCGCTGGAATGAAACCGGCACGGATGCCCTCCTCGTGGCCGATGGAGGCGAGGATTTTGACATGAACGTGACCATCGGAGGCACGCCCACGAATGTGCACTGGCGTATCCCCAGCCGCAGTGAGTGCTTAGCATGCCACACACCACAGGGTGGCCATGGATTGAGTTTTGAGACTGCGCAGCTCAATCGCACGGGCACGCTGGGAGGCCAGACTGGCAACTACCTGGAGCTCCTCGCCAATGCAGGCTATTTCAGCAATGCGCCGACACAGTTCAACACGCTGCCGAAATTTCACACCCCCACAGATACCAGTGCCACGCTGGAGACACGTGCGCGGAGCTGGTTGGCGGTGAATTGCTCGTATTGCCATCAAGCGGGCGGCACGGGAATCGGGAATTTTGATTTGCGACCCGAACTCAGCCTCACACAGACCGCCATGATCGACGCCCACGTCGGCAATGTGCAGGCACCCGATCATAAAGCCGTGGTGCGGGGCTTTGCAGACAAATCTGTCATCTGGAATCGCCTCAGCGCCAGTGGCGGCTACACCCGCATGCCGCCTCTGGGCACTGCTGTCATCGATCCAGATGGCACTCAGGTCGTGATGGACTGGATCAACAGCATCGCGGGCCGCCAAACCTATGCAGAATGGCGTCTAGCCCAGTTCGGTAGCTCCAGCAGTCCTGCGGGTGATCCCAGTGCCGATGCCGACGGAGATGGCATCACGAACTACAACGAATTTCTCGGCCTCACGCAGCCGCTTAATGGTGCGAGCATGCTCCAGGCAGCCATCGGCAGTGGATCGAGCAATTACACCGTGCAATTCCCGAACCTACAAGGCCGCCTAAGCTGGATCGAAACGAGCACAAACCTGCAAACCTGGTCCCTCTGGAATGTGCCGAGCAACAACGGCCTACCTCTGCCCACCGGCACGACACGCAGCATCACCGCACCATCGGGCGAGCCGATGCGCTTCTTCCGCCTGAAGGTGCAGGAGCAGTGAGTCGGTGGAGTGCCTGAGATGCTCGGAACGAGAAGGAGACAGATGCACAGCACACTTTTCTCCGTTCCTTGCGCGCTGCCTCGGCGGGTGTTCTATACGGATGAGTTTCCTCTCGTGCATGACCGCTCCCACTTCCGCATCTCACAAGCCCGGCCAAATCACCGCCATGATTAGCAGCACGGCCATTGATTTGCCGTTGCATCGCAAAGCTGTGAAGGACGCCTGCATCGACGCGGGGGTGTTTCCCATCGGCATGGAGTCGCTGCCCGCGCAGGATCAGACGGGCGTGAAAGTCTCGCTCGACATGGTGGATAAAGCAGACCTTTACATCGGCATCTACGCGTGGCGCTACGGCTGGGTGCCAGCAGGCGGAGATAAATCGATCACCGAGATGGAGCTCGACCACGCGGTGAAGCGCAAAAGCGAGGACAAACTAAAGGAACTGCTCATCTTCATCGCCGCCGACGATCACGCCTTCACGGCAAAAGACATCGAGGCCGACGCGGAGGCACAAAAGAAGCTCAAGGCCTTCAAAAACCGAGCCTGCGACGGCCGAGTGCGCAAAACCTTCGCGTCTGTCGAGGAATTGCGCCGTTTGGTGAGCGAGGCGCTGCTTCATCACATCGAGCGCGTGCCCGCCGTACTTCCACGCACTGCGATCCCTCACAATCTGCCGCGCCTCCAGCCGTTTTTTGGTCGCGAAAAAGAGCTGGCTCACATCCGTCAGGCCTTGGATCCGGAGAATCGTACGTGGGGGGCGCTCATCGACGGGCCTGGAGGCATGGGGAAGACTTCGCTGGCGGTGCGTGCGGCGCTTGAATGCACGCCGGAGCAGTTTGAGCGCATCGTCTTTGTCTCCATCAAGCAGCGTGAGCTGGATGATGACGGTGTGCGCGATCTCTCGCTCGGGCGCATCGACGGCGTGCTGGAGATGCTCAATGAGATCGCCCGCGAGCTAGGGCATGCGGACATCACGAAGTCCGCCGAAAACGAGCGTGCGCGGCTCGTGCTGGAGGCGCTGCGGCCCACGCGCACGCTGTTGGTGCTCGATAATCTCGAATCCCTGGCGCGGGGCGACCGCGATCACATCTTCACCTTCGTGAAGCGACTGCCGCAGGGCTGCAAGGCCATCCTCACCAGCCGCGGACGCATCGGCTCCGGCTCTGAGGAGCTGATTCTCGAAAAACTTGATGAACAGGCCGCTTTGGACACCCTGGCCGACCTCGCGCGGCACAACCCAGATCTCGCCAAGACCAGCGAGGCGGAGCGGATGGTGCTTTACCGCGAAACGGGCGGCAAACCGCTGCTGCTGCGCTGGACCGCCGGGCAAATCGGCCGCGGCCACTGCCGCACTTTCACGGACGCCATCGACTTCTTGCGCTCCTGCCCGCCGGGTAATGATCCGCTGGAGTTCATCTTTGGCGATCTGGTGCAGGACTTCACCCCCGAGGAGACGCAGGCCCTCTGTGCCCTGAGCCACTTCACACTTCCGGCGAAGGTGGAGCACATCGCCCTGCTCATCGATGACAAGGAGAAGCGCTTTTCAAGCGCCGGGAATCAGCGGTTGGAAACCGCCGTTCCTTGGCTCACCCGCGCCCTCAAGAGCCTCATCAACCGTTCCCTAGTAGTGCCGGACGCGGAGGAGCAGCACTACACCCTCGTGCCGCTGGTGGCGGACTTCCTGCGCGTGGCCAAACCGGAGCTGATCGGCGAGGCCGGCCAGCGCCTGGAGGACCGCGCCTTCGCCCTGGCCCTGGAAAACGGCTGGGACAATCACGAGCGCTTCCCGCTCATCGATGCCGCCTGGCCTGCCCTGGCTGCCGCCCTGCCGCGTTTCCTCAGCGGGCCGAATGACCGGCTGCAAGAGTTGTGTAATGCCTTTCAACATGTGCTCCACTTTCAAGGCCGCTGGGATGAGTGGCAAGCCCTCGTGCAGTCGGCAGAGGCACGTGCACTGGCCACCCAAGACCACGGGAAGGCGGGCTGGCGCGCCTACGACAGTGGCTTCGTGTATTACCAACGCGGGCAGGCCGCCGAAGTGCTGGCCTGCGCAGAGCGCGCGGCCCGCCACTGGACCCAGGCCCAGGCCGGGGCACGCGAGCAGGCAATCGCCATTCGCCTGCGTGGTATCGGGCATGAATTGACTGAGGACTACCATGCTGCTATTACCGCCTACCGGGAGGCTATGGCGCTGCATCGGAGCGCACAGCCGGAAAACGAGGGCATAGCCATCTGCCTGAACGACATCGCGGAGGCCGAGCGCCGGTCCGGAGAGCTGGAGGCTGCGGAGGCGGACTACCTGGAGGCCCTGCGCATCGCCCAGACCGTCGGCCACCGCGAAGGCGTGGCCATGTACATAGGGAATCTGGCCTTGCTGGCTCTGAACCGGCGGGACTGGACGCAGGCGGAGGCGCTGGCGCGGCAGGCCTTACCCTTGGCGGAGCAGTTGGGCCGACTGGACTTGATCGGTGCACATTCTCACCACCTCGCCCTGGCCCTACTGCGACAGGGACGGGCGGCGGAGGGCCTGCCGCTGGCCGATCGCGCGGTGGAGATATTTGAGAAGCTCGCTGACCGCGAGTTAGCGGAGGCGCAGCAGTTGCTGCGGGAGAGCCGGGAGGCGGTGTAGCGGACGCGGAGAGCTATATGAAGTACGGCACTGAGGTGTGGGTTGAGGCTTCTTCGCGCCTCCTCACTCCATGTCCTCAACTGGTCTCCATCAAAGAGTACACCGGCCCACGCGCATCTCGGCTTCAGCACCGCGTGGAAGAGCGGATGTGGGTGGTTCGGCCTGCTGAGGTGCTGCAAGGCACGGAAGACGTTTGCGAGGGCAGCTCGATGATGAGCATGCCTTTCTCCTCCATCATCAATTGGTAGTTGCTTTTGAACTCAAAACGGTGGCAGTGGCGCTCGCGGAGGGTGGCGCTGTGGTAGTGCTCGCACCATCGGGCGAGCCGATGCGCTTCTTCCGCCTGAAGGTGCAGGAGCAGTGATGGTGGGACTAAGTGGGGAGACTTTGTTTTGCATCCGTGTTTTCCCCACTTATATGCAGAGTCATGTCTGCTGAATCTCCCGTCACGACCGCCTCCCCACACCTCACGCATGTGATGGAACATGCGCCGGGGCAGTTGCTCGAAACGGTGGCCGAGCGTGAGCAGAAGGAAGGTGTCTTGCAGACGCTGATCGAGTCCGCTCTGCCCCCAGAGCTGCGCAAGCCCGCGATCGACCTGATGGACTCGCTCAAGCACCAGGCGGGCATTTCTGTGCGTTTTGATGCTTTTTGCACGGAGGCCTTTTCCAAGCCAGAGCGTGCCGTGCCGGCTAGTGCCTTCATCAGTGAGCTATTCGAGGGCGAGGAGGACCGACTCGCCGAACTCGCACGCGTGCCAGACCTAGTGATCGAGCTGGGTTGTGGAGAGGCGGCGATCTCATGCATCGTGGCATCAAAGTGGGCCACACGGGGCGAGACGCACCGGCTGGCACGCCTGGCAGAGTCGATCCTGGCTGCGCAGGGAAATATGAAAAACAGCGCCGCCACAGAGGTCATGCTGGCGCTGTCGGCCACACTGGCGGTCACCCGTCCTGCCCGTGCGGAGCAGCTTTTCAATGCAGCTTTTCCAAATGCGGGTGAAGAGCATGCTGAGGCACTGGCCGATGCGAAAAAGTGGATCGAGGCAGGTCGCATGACGGCCAGCATGCCCCAAGAAGTGCGTGATTTATGGGATACTCGTGCCCGCCGCCCACGCGTGGCCTGGAAGTGGGAATCTGCGGATGAAGTGAAGGCGCTGAATGCGATGGCGGAGTGCCTGGATGCGGATGCACCAGGGGCTGAGGTGTTCCAGCGTGGCCCCAGCCGCGTGGTGGAGCCTAGCGCTCCAAAAAGGCCAAGTGGAGGCCGAGCTACGGCGGCGCAAAGAAGCCGTGCCCCCCACTACGGACGCAGCAGCATCTACGACACCCAGTGCTAGTCCAGCACCGGAGCTAACCACAGCGCCACCGGCAAACTATCTCAACCGGGGCCGCCCAAACTATGAAGATGTCTATGGTGTGCAGCCGCAGGCCAGCAGCATGGCGCGGATTTTCCTGGGCTGGTCTTTCGGAGTGCTGATGATGGCTGGCACCATACTGCTCGCTCCTGATGGCGTGTATCGCCTTGCAAAAGATTTCCGTGGGCTGTTTTTGGGTGGAGGAACGCCGCCGCTCCCCGCGCAGGACGCTGTAGAAAAGCTCACGCCAGAACAAGCACGTAGCTGGAGAGAAAACCAAGCTGCGAGCATGGCTGCGAAGCACACCGACATCGCAGAGCAATTCATCACCGCCAAAATGGCACCTGGAAGGACACGCAGATGCTGCTCTCCGGCCATAGCGATCAGCTGCCCTATTCGCATGAAAAGTACAGCATCTTCCTCACCTGGCTGCACCTCGATCCGCCCCAGAATGCCGAAATGTGCCAGCAGACAGCCCGCTTACTGCTGGAGCGTGAGGACAGCGCTGTGCTGAATCTATGGGAGCGGCTGGTCTATCCAGGATCACCCAATGCAGAAGATATCCGCCTAGTGGCCCGTGAAGTCCTCCAGAGTGGCTCGCGCAGCAAATGGGCGGAGAGTGACCTGGAGCGTCTGCGCCTGATTGCTCAAGAAGAGCCGCAGAAAGACGCCGCACCTGCCGAGCCGGAGAAGGCCGCGCCAGAGCCCGCCCCAGCGGAGCCTGCGAAATAAGTCCGCCCAATCAGGCCATGATACCTTTCACCACCTCACCGGCGATGTCCGTGAGGCGAAAGTCACGGCCCGCGAAGCGGTAGGTCAGCTTCTCGTGATTCATGCCCATGAGATGCAGGATCGTGGCATGCAGGTCATGGATGTGGACTTTATCCTCTGCGGCATAGTAACCGTAGTCATCGGTGGCACCGTAGGCGGTGCCCGCCTTGACCCCGCCACCTGCCATCCACATGGTGAAGCCATGCGGATTATGATCACGGCCATCACTGCCCTGGGCCACGGGCGTGCGACCGAACTCACCGCCCCAGAGCACCAGAGTGTCCTCTGGCAGTCCACGCGCCTTCAGATCACGCAGCAGGCCCGCGATAGGCTTGTCCACCTCGGACGCATTTTCGCTGTGCCCTTTGAGCAAATCACTGTGCTGGTCCCACTGCACAAAACCATCACTATGCGTGACCTGGATGAAGCGTACGCCTGCCTCTGCAAATCGCCGCGCCATGAGGCACTGACGGCCAAAGTTTTCCGTCAGCGGATCATCCATGCCATAGAGCTTCCGGGTGGCCTCACTCTCGCCACGGATGTCCTGGAGCTGTGGCATGGATGTCTGCATGCGATAAGCGAGCTCGAAGGACTCTATCCGCGCCTCCAGGGCCTGATTGGCACCGACAGCGGCTAGGTGATCTCGATTCATTTCCGAGGCAAAATCGAGCTGCATGCGTTGTAGGGCAGGGGAGAGCCGCTTGTTCGTGATGTGCTTCACCACTGCCTGCTCGGCGGTGACGCTGGCATTGCCCAGCGGCGTGCCTTGGCGTACTCGCAGGCAGGAAGGCGCTGCCCCAGTTATTCACGCCACCATGGGCCAGGGTAGGGCAGATGGTGATAAAGGCGGGTAGATCCGTATTCTCCGTATTTCCAGACCATAGCTGATCCATGCACCCATGCTCGGCCTCACAAAGGTATCGCTGCCCGTGTGCAGCTTCAGCAAGGCTCCACCGTGAGCGGGATTGGTCCCATGCATGCTGCGGATGATGCACAGATCATCCACGCACTGCGCCACATGAGGGAAGAGATCACTCACCGGCAGACCGCTTTGACCGTGTTGGCGGAATTTCCACGGCGAGCGTAGCAGATTGCCCGTCTGGGCGAATTTCACCCTCGGTAGCGCAAAGGGCGGCGGCTTCCCATGGTCGCGATCCAGCAGCGGCTTCGGGTCAAAGGTATCGACCTGTGAGGGGCCGCCTTTCATGAGGAGAAAGATGATCCGCTTCGCCCGAGGCGTGAAGTGGGGCCTCTTCGCTGCCATGGGATTGGCCACAGGGACGGCAGAGGCCGCTGCCTCGCCCGCTAGCAAACCCTGGAGCGCAAGCATGCCAAAACCAGCGCAGGACTGGCGCAGCATCTCGCGGCGGTAGAGGCCAAAAGGAGAGTTCATGCCCACTATACGCCAGTGAGGAGCGTGATTGTGCTCCAAAAATGG